>CAZHSC010000016.1:34351-53950 GCA_964534995.1 uncultured Bifidobacterium sp. | reverse complement strand
CTAATCCAAAAGTATTGTAGGGTTTTAATGAAAAATTAGTGAGTGTTTCCATCATCCAATTAAGATATTATGCAATTTTGCTTTTTGAGCCTGCACAACTTGTTCAAACTGAGGCATTTGATTTTTAGGAATAGATTTACTTACATTCAACTTTTCTTTTAATGGATCGACTTGTTTTCCATTTTTCCAAAAACGATAACAAACATGAGGTCCAGTTGCCAAACCAGTGCTGCCAACATATCCAATTACCTGACCTTGCTTAACACGAGTACCTTTTTTCATGCCTTTCTCAATTTTACTCATGTGCAAATATTGAGTTTCATATACTTTATCGTGTTTGATTTTAACAAAGTTTCCATTATTACTTGTAGAACCAGCTACTTCAACAATTCCATCAGCCGTTGCAAGAATTGGTGTGCCTTTTGGAGCCGCAAAATCAGTTCCCAAATGTGCCTTTACTTCCATCAAAACAGGATGAAATCTACTCAAATTAAATCTTGAGGTTAAACGACCATTCTTTAATGGAGATTTTAAAAAAGTCATGTGTGTATATGTACCTTTTTCATCTAAATACTGCTGCGTTTTTGTCCCTTCGGGTTGATAATTTGTTATAAAATAATTTTTCTTTTGCACGATTTACTTTTTTTCTATCTTTGCGCTCCCTTAGCGGATAATTGAAAGCAATATGAAAAGGACATTTCAACCCTCGTTACGTAAGCGTAGAAATAAACACGGTTTCAGAAAACGTATGAGTTCAGCGAATGGACGCAGGGTTCTTGCGGCGCGCAGAAAGAAAGGACGTAAAAAGTTAACCGTATCTGACGAGCGTAGCTGGAGGAAATAACATCCCCCTTACACCAATTAAAAAGCAACTCATCCGGGTTGCTTTTTTTTTGGGGCTGAATTTTAATGTTCTTGACTTCCGGAAATCGGAAACTGAATTCAGCCCGCATGGTTTAGGTGCCGGGTTTTGTGATTGCAGCACATATTTCTGGAGTCATTTGCAAGATATCATGTCCGCATTCAAACACATGCACCACCAAGCCGGGAGATAGCTCAGCCGTAAATTTTTTGCCCCGCTTTAAGGGAATAATGGTGTCGTATTTCCCGAAGAAAAATTCCACCCTCATGGGG
The DNA here is from genome assembly GCA_964534995.1 of uncultured Bifidobacterium sp. Lineage (GTDB taxonomy): Bacteria > Bacteroidota > Bacteroidia > AKYH767-A > OLB10 > JAJTFW01. The sequence continues at coordinate 52,816 of CAZHSC010000016.1, read as the reverse complement.
ATAAGAGAAAAGGAATGACGCATACGTTTTTTGTTCACCGGGTAGTTTCTCAGCAACAGCCACAGATGATATAATTTTAATCTGTCAGCTTCGGTTTTAGTATTCAGCAAATAAAACTGCTTCACCCTGGCATTTATAAAACCCAGCCTGTTGATCAGCTTAATGATCAAGATAAGCAGCCCCGGTTTCCTTACCAATACACTCCCTAATTTCCTTCCAATCAGGGTATTGGCAATGACGGACCGGACCGTATTGCTCTTCATTCCATCTGGTGCCAACACAAAAAGATCATGAATAAGGTGAGGGATAAGGTGTACAAGGCCCATCACAAGTCGCCCGCCCTGGCTGTACCCGAGCAATGAACACCCGGTCTTGTTCCTCTCCATGAGCAAATTTTCTATCATACCAGCCAGCGTATGCGGGGTAAAGGCGGGTATCCCATCACCCCATTTCCAGGCATTCATGCCGTGAAAGAAAAAATCAACGGCAATGATGGTGTATTGCTTACCGAGGTATTCCTGCATGGGAATAAAATCGGCGCCGGTTCTGCCAAAGCCATGAAATGCAATCAGCAAGTCCCGCCCCGTCCCGTATTCACGGTAGGGAAGAAAGATATCTCCGCACTTCATGAACTGAGTTCCCGATTCTGACATAATTACCGCAAAGCTAAGCCGGATTTTATTGCTTTTAATTATTAACAAAGCCAGGCGTCTCGGCCTCTTTGTCTACTTTTGTACTAAATAAAAGGTCAGTATAAAATAATGTTGTCCAGAGCAGAAGATCAACCATTTTCACTTCATGGTCCTTCTCATTTTATCTGTGATCTGCGCCTTGGTTTCAGTAGTTTTACTTTATCTGATCCTTTACATCCAAATCCATTAAAATTAATATCAAAAATAACAGGATGCCACGCGACAAATCCATAAAATCGGTACTTATAATTGGCAGCGGACCTATCATTATAGGTCAGGCCTGTGAATTTGATTATTCAGGTAGCCAGGCTGCCAGATCCTTGAAAGAGGAGGGCATCGAAGTGGTACTGATAAATTCAAATCCGGCCACCATCATGACCGATAAGGTGACTGCGGATCATATTTATCTGAAGCCTTTAACTAAGAAGTCTATCAGTGAAATTCTTCAACAGCATAAAATCGATGCGGTGTTGCCCACCATGGGGGGACAAACCGCGCTGAATCTGTGCATCGAATGTCAGAAGGCAGGCATTTGGGATAAGCACCAGGTGAAGATCATTGGCGTTGATATTGATGCCATAAAAACTACCGAGGACCGGGAACGTTTTCGCCTGCGAATGCTCGACCTCGGCGCCAGCGTATGCAAAGGACGTACGGCCACTTCTTTTCTTGAAGGAAAGGAGATTGCTCAGGAAATTGGATTTCCGCTGGTTATCCGGCCATCTTTTACCCTGGGTGGCTCGGGAGGAGGATTTGTGGAAACCAAGGAAGAATTTGATACAGCCCTGAATTTCGGGCTGCACTCCAGTCCTGTGCACGAAGTGCTCATTGAGCAAAGTATCATGGGGTGGAAGGAATTTGAGCTGGAGTTATTGAGGGACAACATCGGAAACGTTATCATCATTTGTTCCATCGAAAACTTTGATCCGATGGGCATACATACCGGAGATTCGATTACAGTGGCCCCGGCCATGACGCTCAGCGACCGAACCTATCAGAAATTAAGAGACCTGGCCATTCGTTGCATGAATGGCATCGGGCAATTCGCCGGTGGCTGCAACATTCAGTTTTCGGTTAATCCTCAGAATGAAGATGAGATCATCGTTATTGAGATCAACCCGCGTGTTTCGCGCTCTTCCGCCCTTGCCTCGAAAGCGACAGGATATCCTATTGCAAAAATTGCCGCCAAACTGGCTATAGGCTATAACCTGGATGAGTTGCAAAATCAAATAACCAAAACTACCTCAGCCTTTTTTGAACCAACTATTGACTATGTCATTGTAAAGGTACCCCGCTGGAATTTCGACAAATTTAAAGGCACTGATCGCCACCTTGGTTTGCAGATGAAATCGGTAGGAGAAGCGATGGGGATTGGACGCAGCTTTCAGGAAGCTTTGCAAAAGGCCTGTCAATCGCTGGAAATTAAAAGGAATGGCCTTGGTGCCGATGGCAGGGAACTCACCAATCAGGAAGCTATTCTCGAAAGTCTGAAGAATCCAGGATGGAACAGACTGTTCCATATTTACGACGCTTTCAAAATGGGCATACCCTTTAAAACCATTCAGAAGCTGACCCGCATTGATGCATGGTTCCTTAACCAGATTGAAGAATTGGTGGAACTGGAAAAAGAGATAGAAAAACACGACCTCTGCAGCCTTACCCGCGATCTGATGCTTGAAGCAAAGCAAAAGGGATATGCCGACCGGCAGATTGCCCATCTGTTGCGTTGTCTCGAGAGTGAAGTACATACCAGAAGAAAGGATATGGGCATCCACAGGGTGTACAAGCTGGTGGATACCTGTGCCGCCGAATTCGAAGCAAAAACTCCCTATTATTATTCCACTTTCGAAACGGAGAATGAGTCAACATCATCCGACAGGAAAAAAATAATCATTCTGGGATCGGGTCCCAACAGGATAGGCCAGGGCATCGAATTTGATTACAGTTGCGTGCACGGGGTGCTGGCCGCGAAAGAATGCGGTTATGAAACCATCATGATTAACTGTAACCCGGAAACGGTTTCTACAGATTTTGATATTGCTGATAAGCTCTACTTTGAGCCGGTATTTTGGGAACATATTTATGACATTATCCAGCATGAAAAGCCTGTTGGTGTGATTGTCCAGCTGGGAGGGCAAACCGCCTTAAAACTCGCGGAAAAACTGGATAAGTATGGTATTAATATCATCGGAACCAGCTTCGCGTCGCTCGATTTGGCAGAAGACAGGGGTTCCTTTTCAAACCTGCTCAAAGACCTAGGTATTCCCTATCCTAAATTTGGTGTGATTGAGGATGCCGATCAGGCAGTGGAATTGTCAAAGGACCTGGGTTTCCCCTTATTGGTACGCCCCTCTTATGTGCTGGGTGGGCAAAGCATGAAAATTGTAATCAATGAGCAGGAACTGGAAACGCATGTGGTAAATATCCTCAAGGATATTCCCGGTAATAAGGTCTTGTTGGATCACTTCCTGGATAAAGCGATAGAGGCAGAAGCGGATGCGATCTGCGACGGTGAAGACGCCTACATCATCGGCATCATGGAGCATATTGAACCGGCAGGCATTCATTCGGGTGACAGCAATGCCGTATTGCCTCCTTTCGACCTGAGCGAAAATGTATTGAAGCAAATTGAAAATATTACGCGAAAGATTGCCCTGGCCATGCATGTAAAAGGTTTGATCAATATTCAGTTCGCGATCAAGGATGAAGTGGTGTATGTTATTGAGGCCAATCCGAGAGCATCCCGTACCGTTCCCTTTATCGCGAAAGCCTACGATGAGCCTTATGTGAATTATGCCACCAAACTGATGCTTGGCCATAATAAAGTGAAGGATTTTAAGTTTAATCCAAAGAAGGAGGGCTATGCCATAAAAATTCCCGTGTTTTCATTTGAAAAATTCAGGGATGTAAACAAGGAATTGGGGCCGGAAATGAAATCAACCGGTGAAGCCATTTACTTCATCGATGACCTGCAGGATGACTTTTTCCAGCAGGTTTACAGTGAAAGAAATTTATATTTATCACGATAAAATCCCTGAAATTATACCCAATGCATCTGAAAGGCTATGAGTGATTTTCTATTTGTACTGCTGATACTGTTTATTGTTTTCGGAGTATTCCGGAGGTATATCTTTTATTTTATCCTGGGCGCTGTTTCTAAAAAGTTGTTTAAGGAAATGAATCGTATGCAGCAACGACAGGCAGGGCATCATCAGCAGCGGCAGGCGCAAATGAACCGTGAGGAAGAACAGACTAAGAAAAAATCATTCCGCGATAGTCAGGGCGAGTATGTGGATTTTGAAGAAATCAAAGATTAGCGGCGCCGATCATGGGTAACGGCTTTACATAAATTGCCATTCATTTACCCCGGCAGGCTTTTTATTTTGAGGGAATGTATTCCTGTTATTTCCAATGGCAGGCAACAGCAATGGCTTACAGTTAAATTTAGTGCCTTTTTTTCCGGAAATTTTTATCTGAGCTTTGTTTCTCTGAAAATCATAACCTTCTATTTTAAGAGCCCTGCCGCCTGTATTTTTAGAGGTTAAAATGACCCTGATACAAATTAAAATCCCTAATTTCATCCTCTTGAAATTCACGTACCTTCTATGAAAACATCCGTATTCAGGCAGCTTCAGCCACATTTGATTTCTGTAGCCCTCTTTCTGGTAATCTCTGTCCTGTATTTCACACCGGTATTATCCGGAAAAGCACTGGAGCAGGGCGATATCAACCAATGGCTGGGAAGCGTTAAGGAAATTACCGATTACCGTGAAGCCTATGGCAGCGAACCTTTATGGACCAGCACCATGTTCAGTGGCATGCCGGCGTATCAGATATCCGTGGTATACGCGTCGAATTTAATTCAATATGTGAACAAGATCATGTGGCTGGGCCTTCCATCACCGGCCAACCTTTTATTCCTTTCGCTGCTTTCTTTTTACCTGTTGATGATTGCCTTTAAGGCGGATGTGAGGATCGCCATTGCCGGAGCAATCGCTTTCGCTTTTTGCTCTTTTCAGTTTGTGTCCATCCATGCCGGTCATAATACCAAGGTACATGCCATCGCCATCATTCCTTTGATCTTTGCAGGCATACTGATGGCTTATCGTGACCGACACCTGATGGGTGCAGCCATCACCGCGCTGGCGCTTTCACTCCAGATATACGCCAACCACCTGCAGATCACATTTTATGTAGCCATCACCGTTGGCCTGCTGATTGTTTTTGAAGGGCTGAGGGCGGTTCAGGAAAAGTCCATTCCCGCCTTTGTACGTTCAAGTCTTGTACTCCTGATAGCCGCGGCACTGGCCATTTTACCCAATATCACCAACCTGCTCCTTACCTATGAATACGGGAAGTATTCCACACGCAGTCAGTCAGAGCTTACGGAGAAGAAAGTGAGTACCGGGCTGGATAAAGATTATGCCCTGGGCTGGAGCTACGGCAAGATGGAAACCATGACCCTCATGATACCCGGTTTTGCAGGCGGATCTTCCGCGTATGAGTTGGGTAATAACTCGGCAACCTACAAAGCCATAGCTGCCAATGCCGGCGATGCCCAGGCGCGGTCATTTGTTAAACAGGCCCCTGTGTACTGGGGAGATCAGCCCATGACCTCCGGCCCTGTTTACAACGGAGCTATCCCTGTTTTTCTGTTTATATTATCCCTCTTCCTGCTGCGCGGTACCATGAGATGGTGGCTGGCAACGGCGGCCTTACTCTTTATCATGCTTTCATGGGGGCGGCATTTCCTTCCGCTAACCGATATCTTCTTCAATTATTTTCCCGGATATAATAAATTCCGCTCCGTTGCGATGGCCTTGGTGATTACCTCCTTCGTCATTCCCTTTGCGGGCATGCTGGGCCTTATGAAATTCAGCGATGGCAGTCTGGACAGAGCGAAGTTGAAGAAATCCTTGCTAATGGCGCTGTATATCAGTGGAGGGCTTTGTTTATTGTTTGTGCTGCTGCCCGGCATGTTTTGTGATTTCTCCGGCGAAACGGATGAGCAACTGAAGCAGTACGACTGGTTGCTGGCGGCCTTGAAACAGGACAGGGAAAATATGTTAAGGACTGATGCACTCAGGTCCTTGTTCTTTATTGCCCTTGCAGCGGGAATGCTGTACGCCTTGCTGCTTTCGAAGATGAAGAAGGAAGTGGTACTGCCTGTTATTGCCTTGTTGATACTCGTTGACTTGTGGAGCATTGACAAGCGTTTCCTGAATGACAGTCACTTTACCTCCAAATCAAAAGCGGAACAGCCTTTTACCATGTCAGCAGCAGATCAGCAGATATTGCAGGATAAGGGATATTACCGGGTCATGAATACTTCCGTAAGCACCTTTAACGACGCGAGTACCTCATACTATCACCGTTCCATTGGGGGGTATCATGGCGCCAAACTCAAGCGTTACCAGGAACTGGTCGAGTATCAGATCAGCAAGGGGAACATGAATGTGCTGAATATGTTAAATACAAAGTATTTTATTGTCAGGAACCCCCAGGATCAAAGTCCGATGGTGCAGATGAATCCCGGGGCGCTGGGGGCGGCATGGGTTGTCAGCGACTGGAACATCGTACCCGACGCGGACGCGGAAATGAAAGCCCTCGACAGCCTCGATACACGCAATATTGCGGTTATTGATACCCGTTATAGCGGCGGCATCAGGGATGCGGTGAAGGGAGCCGATTCAACAGCTTCTGTAAAAATTATCAGCAAGGACGGCAAGGTATTGCCCAACCATCTTGAATATGAAGTGAACGGAAGTAAGAACAACCTGCTTGTATTCTCCGAAATTTATTATCCGGAGGGATGGAATGCCTATATTGACGGTAAGCCGGTTAACTATATCCGCGCCAATTACGCTTTACGGGCCATGCAGGTGCCGGCCGGTAAGCACAAGGTAGAATTCAAATTTGAACCTGAAACCTTTGCCCTAGGAGAGAAAATGTCGCTGGCCGGTTCCTTGTTGCTGCTCCTCGCATTTGCGGGTATTTCATGGGTTGAGATCAGAAGAAAAAAGTAAGAGGATGCCATCGGAAAAGGTACTGGTGATCACCTATTACTGGCCACCCAGTGGAGGAGCAGGAGTACAGCGTGCCCTTAAGTTCGTACGTTACTTCCCTGATTTCGGCATTGAGCCCATCGTACTGACGGTGGATCCCGAAAAGGCATCATATCCGGTTACGGATCCAACCTTATCAAAGGACATCCCTCCGGGTGTTCGTGTAGTAAAAACATCTTCCTTTGAGCCACTCAATCTTTTATCGGCTATGATGGGGAAGAAGCATGTACCCTACGGCGGCTTTGCCAATGCCAATAAAGAATCTAAAACCCAACGCATGCTACGCTGGATACGCGGAAATTTTTTTATTCCTGATGCAAGGGTAGGGTGGGTGAAATACGCCTGCAGAGAAGCTGTGAAAATTATCAGGGAGGAAAACATCCGTTATGTGATGATATCAACGCCGCCGCATTCCACGCAACTGGTGGGTTTAAAACTGAAGGAGAAGTTTCCTTCATTAAAATGGGTTGCCGATATGCGCGATCCCTGGACCGACATTTATTATTACAAGGACCTGCTGCATACTGCCCCTGCAGCCCGCAAGGATGCCGCTTATGAAAAGAAAGTGCTCGAAGTTGCCGATGCGGTGCTGGTGGTGAGCGATGCCATAAAAAAATCCTTTGTCGCTAAATCGTCCGGGGTAAATTCAGAAAAAGTGCATGTGGTTCCCAACGGTTATGATGAAGAAGATTTTTTAGGAGAAATACATCCTGAGAAGGGCATATATACCATCGCTTATGTTGGAACGATGGCTGAAAACTATAAACCCGGTGTTTTCTTTGAATCCCTGGCAGGTATCAGCAAACGTTTTCCCGATGTAAAACTCCGGTTTCGTTTTGTGGGTAACACCCCCTGGACCATCAAAAAACTCACCGAAAAGTACGGCATAGATACGTATTGCGAGTGGATCGGACATGTTACACATGAGGACGCGGTGCGCCACATGCAGGAGGCGGATATGCTGCTGCTGATCATTCCCGATGCCAAAGGTGCAGAGGGCATCCTTACCGGGAAGTTATTTGAATATATAGGTGCCGGACGACCCATTCTTGGCATCGGACCCGGGCAGGGGGATGCTGCAGCAATTTTGCGTGAATGTGATGCGGGAGAGATGTTTGAAAGAACAGAGCAGGAGGCCATCCAACAATGGATATATACGCATGCCATATCGGAAACAAGGCCTCCGGCAGGCGGAAGCGGGCAAAACTATACCCGGAAGAAACTCACAGAGAGAGTGAGTAAAATAATCTTGCAATAAAATTATGTGCGGAATAGCGGGGTTTATTGACCCAACATTAAAAAATGAAGAAAGGGATCCCTTGCTGGAGCGGATGTTGCAGTCCATCGCTCACCGGGGTCCGGATGCCAGGGGCAAATACCTGGAGGGTCCGCTGGCCCTGGGCCATAACAGGTTATCGATCATTGACCTCAGTGCCGACGGGAATCAGCCCATGATGCGGGGTGATAATTATATCGTTTATAACGGTGAAATATATAACTATAGGGAGATACGAAAAGATCTTGAAAGTTCAGGATATCAGTTCACCACCCAATCTGACACAGAAGTGATTCTGGCGGCATACGAAGCCTATGGAACCAATTGTGTAAGTTATTTTACCGGCATGTGGGCCTTTGCTATCTGGGATCAGAAGAAACAATGGCTGTTCTGCTCCAGAGACAGGTTTGGGATTAAGCCGTTTTATTTTATAAATTCAGGAACTAAATTTTATTTTGCCTCCGAGTACAAACCATTAAAACTTACGGCTTGCTTCAGTGCTGATTTGAATTATAATCAGGTTGCAAGAAGTTTACAGTTGGGTTGGTGTACTTATAATGATGAGACCTATTTTGAAACAATCAGGCAGATGGAAGCTGGCCATAACATGATTGTGAAGGATGGCGAATTAACCATTACCAAATATTGGGATATAGATTTGAATCGTGTAGAATATTCTGATCATGAGGAAGCATGTTATTTGTTCAGAAAATTATTGCGTGATGCTGTGACTATTCATATGAGAAGTGATGTGGAGGTGGCAATCTGTCTTAGTGGTGGGATAGATAGCTCCTCGTTAACCAGCTTAATAGCGGAAGTATATCCGGATTTAAAGTTTCACTCCTTTTCTATTTATTATGACGGAGAGGGAGAGGTTGATGAACGTCCATTTATCAAAGCTGTAACTGATACCTACCCTCAGGTTCAGCCACATTATTATAAACCTGATAGTACGGTTATACCTGATTTCTTTGAAGGTGTCGTTGAGAAGTCAGATGTTCCGATTACAGGGTCTTCCCCTGTTTCTCATTATTATCTTGTTAAGAAAATTCATGAATCCGGTATTAAAGTTGTATTAGATGGTCAAGGAGCAGATGAATATCTGGGTGGATATACACCAGCTTATTACAGGAGAATTGCAGATTTATTCATTCAGGGGAAATTCTTTTCAGCTTACGGTATGCTGGATGAAATCGGAAAAAGCCAACAGTTAAACTTTGATGATAAACTTAAGTTTGCCGGCAAGGCGCTTCTTTCAGTGATTCACGACGAAGACAGTTTATATAAATTGGAGTTCCAAAAATACTATCCGTTTTTGTTACGAAAGGAATTGCTAAAGCCACATCCTCTTAAGCTGGAACACTTTGGTAAGAACAGACTTGACAGTTATTTGTTTCATACTCTTAAAGAAACCAGCCTTCCTACTATTTTGCACTACGTTGACCGGATGACTATGAGTTTTTCAGTTGAATCCCGTGTGCCTTTGTTGGACCACAGATTGATAGAATTTGCTTTTTCATTACCGGGGATTGAAAAGGTGAATGGTTTACAGACGAAATCGATATTGCGGGAATCTTTGAAGGATATTCTTCCTGAAAAAATTTATCACCGGAAGGATAAAAAGGGTTTCGTTACTCCTGGCGAAAACAAATGGCTTAGGAGTAGCCTGGGCTGGTTGCTTGATCTTGACTATAAGCAACTGGACTTTCTGGATATCCATAAAGTACGTGGGCTAATTGATGAATTCAAAAAGGGTAGTAATAAGCATGCCAGACTTGTTTGGAGATTGACCTTGTTAAATTACTGGTTAAAGAAGAATGCTTGAGAAATGTTAAAGGTTTTTATTGAAAAGGATATTTCTTACTATAATGAGATTTGTTATATATGGGATGTATATTGCAGAGATCAGTCAATAGCATATGCCGAACTGGATGATATATCTTCTGCCGAAATCATCATCGGTCATAGTGAAGGATCAACTATTTTTATTAATAAGGAATTGTATCAAAGTATTTTGAATGGAAGGGTTGATAATAGATTATTTATTGAAAATAGTGGAAATGTTTTTCTTGGCCACGGAAGAGTTGACCAACTTAGCACTGCCTTTTATATTTTATCCTGTGCACAGGAACTTGACAGGTTAGAAAGGGATGCGTTTAACCGATTCATGTTTAGTTCTTCTTTTCAGTGTAAATTGAAAATTGAGCGCGAAGATAAGGTGAGCCGATTGTTTGATGAACTAACCGACTCCGTTGAAATTCTTAAGAATGCTGCGAATAAAAGGGATAAGTTATCATCAATATTTTTATCGCACGATATTGATGTATTATGGGGCGCCTTGATGCAGGATGGCTATTTCTGTTTGAAAAATATGGACCTGTCAGGCTTTTTAAATGTTATAAAAAAGAACCTCTTCCATACCCCTTCCTGGATGAATATGACCAGGATTATTGAAGTGGAGAAGAGGTACGGATATAATTCAACCTTTTTTTGGTTACCTCAAAAAGGCCGGTCTTATCTGGGAATTTCTAATGCCGATTACGATATTACTGAGCCAAGGATACAGACTTTGATGGATATTGTTGAGTCCAGCGGTTCAGTGAACGCTATTCATAAAAGTATTTCAAAAGAGGATTTTTCGTATGAGATTAAGAGAATGGGTAGGGATGTTTTTGCCAATCGCTACCATTACCTTGTTATGGATCCTCACAAAGATTTGCTTAAAATGGAGCGGGCAGGAATAAAGTTTGATTCCAGCATATCATTTGCTGAGAAGACTTCCTTTCGTAATGGATATTCAAAACCGTATATGCCGTATATATTTTCAGAAAGACGGCCAGCCAGGTTAGTTGAATGCCCTATGCATATTATGGACACAACTTATTATAATTATTTGAAAATGAGTGCCGAAAGCGCTTATGAAGATGTTATATCATTCATTGATTGTCATAGTAAAAATGCAGTGATTAGTATTCTATGGCATAATAATTTTGTATCAGATTATAAATATAAAGACTATTGCCTCCTATACGAGAAAATATTATCGTACCTTAGTGAGCGAGGATTAAAAAGTATTTCTCCTTTGGAAATTATTAGGAATTTTAAATTATGAGTTATTCTATCCGGCTACTGGCTGATGAGGAATTAAATCTTGCCAATTTACTTTATCATAAAGTCTATGGTAAACACAGGCAGACTTCCTTTTTTAATTGGGAGTTTTTAGAAGGACCTGCCGGTAAAGCCATATATGTTGGCGCTTTTGATGGTGATAAATTGATAGGAACACAGTCGGCTATTCCGATTTATTTTTCAGGTCCTGACGGTTCGAAAATACTAACTGCAAAGTCAGAAGATACCTTACTTGATCCTGAATACAGAGGGAAAGGATTATTTGATAAAATGTATAGTTTGCTTATAGATGAATGTAAAAAAGCAGAAATTTGTGCCATCTGGGGTTTCACTTATGCAAGAAAACCATTTTTAAAAATTGGTTTCCAGATTCCTTTCGATTCTTTGAGCGGAGTTTACGTTATTCATCCTTTCGGTTCATATCAATATTTATCCTCGTTGAATAAACAGAATCAATTTAAGGAAAAAGCTTTAATAACCGGCATGTGTGCGTGGTCATGGATGAAAGGCCTGTTGCATACTTGTAAAAGATCTGACACAAATATCACCAGTGGTGTATTTTCCGAAAATACTTATTTGGAAAGTTCAATTCTAAGAGCGGAAGATGCCTTCATGATACATGAAGATATGGATTATTTGAATTGGAGAATTAAGAATAATCCTTATCCAAATAATTATCATGAGTTGCTTATCCGGAATGAAGAAAATTATGTGATGGCTTCCTTGACTTATAATATGAGGGAAGAACGCATAGCTTATATTGAGCAACTTCTTTTTCATCCTTCACTTGACATGCATGCCAAAATGGAACTGATCAGACATGCCATTGCGGTCATAAGAGATTCAGGCAAGGCAGATATCATCAGGTTTTGGGGATTTCCGGGTAATAGAACTAACAGGACAGAAATTGAATTACTTGATAAATGCGGTTTCTTTTTTGTTAAAAAGGGTACCGGCTTTGTGTATCTGCCCTTGGGTGAAAAGGCACCTGATGCAAGGGAAATATTAATCTCCCGGCTTTATACTCAAGGTAATATTTAAATATTTTTTTGTACATTTGAGATGAATCTCCATTTATGGATTAGATATGGATACTTTCATAAAAAGCTGGTATTTGGTTTTAATAGCGATGATTCTCCTTTTTCATCAAAACTATGCTCAGATTTACAATGTAACAATAAAGCCAGGGAGTTCCGGAGCTGACGCCTTTCTGGCATCCAGTAACGGTAATATTAATTATGGGAATCATCCCGAACTAGGCGCACAAGCATGGACCTGTAACGGAAATGCTTGTTATGCGAGAAGTTTAATCCGATTTGATTTATCCACAATACCAGCCAACGCATCTGTTGTATACGCTGAATTGAATTTGTTTGCCAGCACTAATCCGGTAAACGGAAATGGTATTGCCATGCAGGGGCAAAATGCCGCCAATTTGTATGTGATTACCGGCAACTGGAGTGAATCATCTGTAACATGGAATTCACAACCTTTTTATTCCCTGAGTTCAGCCATTCTTCTCCCTCAAAGTACTTCAGGAAATCAGAATTATCTGCATACGGATGTTACGTCCTATATTCAGAATATGCATGTAAATCCTTCCTCTAATTTCGGATTTATGTTAAGGCTGGCAAATGAAAATCCGTATGCCACGATGACTTTTGCATCAAGTGATGATCCCGACTCCACATTATGGCCTGAATTGTTGGTACAATATATCCTAAACCAACCGGATACCTGTGTCTTGCTGAATGCCGGAGATCCTCTTTCTTCCGATGCATTTTTAGCCTCCGACGCTCCGATGAATAATTACGGAACTCATCCAGAAATCGCCGCTATAAGCTGGACCTGCCAATCTACACCATGTTTTGCACGTGGCCTTTTGAATTTTGATTTTTCCCAGTTGCCGCAAGGGGCTGTCATTAATTCTGCGGTTCTGAATTTGTTTGCTAATACTAATCCTCAAAATGGCAACGGTATAGCTATGCAGGGTAACAATACTTCTGTTTTGCAAAGGGTAGTTAGTCCCTGGACAGAGAATGGTGTTTCCTGGTTTACACAACCAAATACAACCAATCTCAATGAGGTATATCTTCCGCAAAGCAGCAGTCCTTTTCAAGATTACACGGGAATAAACATTACCAACCTGGTTAAGGATTTATTAAATAATTTATCCGGTAGTTATGGCTTTTTACTACAATTATTGAATGAAAGCGGATACACCACAATGACATTTGCATCGGGCGACTATTTTCAGTCGGCATTGCACCCGACTTTAGAAATTTGTTTTAATTATCCTACAGGTTATTTGCAGCTCCCCTTTGTTGATGATAAATTGTTTTCAATTCTCCCTAATCCAGTTACCGGTGGAGTTATCAATGTTAAATTCTTAAAGAGGACAAGTGAGAACCTACAATTTTCAGTTTGTGATTTGCAAGGTCGTTTGATTCATAAATGGAGTTTTCAGTCAGGATTTATCCCGGGTGAATCATGTACACTGGCTTTACCGGAAGCCAATGTTTGTAATGGTGTATATTGTCTGCAAATGCAGGATGATTTGCATGGCATATATGCAGTGAGGTTTATATTGATAGAATAAAATTGAACCTAGATAATTTTTCGCGTCGATCGTTACTTTGTTCTCAGTTTTAGTTTACCTTTACTTAAAATGGATAAAAGGATGAAAGTTTTTCATTTTTCGTTTTTCGTTGCTGCTATGTTATTATGGCCTTTGCAAATCATTGCACAAACATTTTTGATGGAGCGACATTTTGGAAGTACAGGCGATGACGGGATTTATGATATGGTAGTGGATAAGAATTTTAATGTTATTGTTACAGGATGGTATGTGGGTAATGTCGATTTGGATCCCGGCCCTGGAGTGACATTAACCACCGCCTTCGGAAACCGTAATATTATGCTTGTAAAATTTGATTCATCAGGAAACTTTATCTGGGGTTTTGGAATCGGCTCTGCCTATCAGGACGAAGGAGGTGCTCTGGCAGTCGACTCCTCCGGAAATGTTATTGTTGCAGGACGATTTGAGGGAATCATGGACGCAGACCCGGGATCGGCTACTTATACAATAACCAATACCGGTACATCCAGAGATGCTTTCGTATTGAAATATGACAGTTCGGGTAATTTGATATGGGCATATGGTTTTGGTGGAACATTCTATGATGACGTGGAAGAGGTGGTAATTGATGCCGGCAACAATATTTACCTGGGCGGAAGTTTTCAACATACAGTTGACTTTAACCCTGATCCTGCTCTTTTTTATATTGCTGTTAGTAACGGAATTGATGATGCCTATATAACTAAGCTGGACTCCAATGGAGTTCTATTATGGGCACATACCATGGGGGGATCGTATAAGGATGATGTTTGTGAGTTAAAACTGGATGCTGCAGGTAATCTTTATGCTGCAGGTATATACTCTGGTATAACCGATTTTGATGCAGGACCCGGGCAATTTACTTCTACTGCCCAGGGTGTTGAGGATTTATTTCTTTGTAAGTATGATACCGCCGGCAATTTTCATAAACTGATCGTAGCTGCCGGAAGTGCCGGTTATGACGCTGCCCTGGGCCTGGATTGGCTGGATGATAAATTAATAATTACCGGTGCATTTTCTCAGGTAGTGGATTTCGATCCCGGATTGTCAGTACTTAATAAAACTGCTGTTGGTTTAACTGATATTTTTACTGCCGTGTTCGATACCACCGGCAGCTTGATATGGGCTGAACAATCAGGTGGTGCATCTGATGATATTGGTTTGGATGTTTCCGCTATCAATAGTCAGAATATCATCACGGTCGGTATATTTCAGTCAAATGCCTTTTTTAACGGCTCTTTTAATTCATTTGGCATGCAGGCTTTGGGTGGGTATGATGTCTTTGTCTCTAAATACAATATGAGTGGTATTATTAAAAATGTATTTCCTATATCCTCCACCGGCCAGGATTATGTGAAAGCGGTGTATACAATGAGCGACAGTTCGTTTTATGCTTCCGGTTTCTTTGGTGGCAATGCTGATTTTGATCCGGATGTAAATAACTCAACTAATACCGCTTGTAGTGGTGTGAATGATGCGTATTATGCCAGGTACAGGCTGAATTGTGAAACTATCAATGATATCAGTTCAATTGTGGGTAATACTGTCATTTGTGAAGCGGATACGCTGATGTACTCCATTGCTCAGGTGATGAATGCTTATACTTATACGTGGTCATTTCCCGCTTCATGGCAGGTGCTGGGACAGAATATCAATTCGGTTTCTGTTATTCCGATGGATTCAGGTGGCCAGGTTTCGGTTACCGTGTCTAATGATTGTTCTTCCCTGATATCCGCGGTATTACAGGTTACATTGCTGGATAGCGCTGCAGTTTTGTTGAATGATTCGGCATGTGACGGATCGGTGTATGTGTTTCCTGACGGTACGTTGGGCTATTCGGATACTGTTCAGGTAAGCAGATTTTCGACTGTTAATGGTTGCGATAGCGTAATAACAACGCATTTGCATTTCAACCGGGTGTATCACGATACCAGCTATGTGATGCTCTGTCATGGCGATAGCCTGCAATTCAACGGAAATGTTTATTCGGTTTCAGGAAATTATACAGATACATTGTATTCTGTTTTGGGATGTGATTCAGTGATTCAAACACTGCTTTCCGTGTTACCTCAAAACAGTTTTTTGCAGAATATTAATCTTTGCACCGGCGATTCTTTGGTTATAAATGGAAACGTATATTTCAATCCCGGTACCTATATAGATACGCTTCAGTCTTATTTGTCATGCGACAGTTTTTTGGTAAGCGTGGTCAATGTTATTAACGTGGATTCATCCATTACGGTTACCCCGGGAGTATTTACTGCCAATCAGAATAATGCAAGTTATCAGTGGTGCGAGTGTACGGTATTTGGATTAACTCCACTGCCGGGCGCCAATGGCCAGTCTCTTTCTGTCCCGCAGCAGGGTAATTTCGCTGTAATCGTTACGGTAAGTGGATGTGCAGATACTTCCGGATGCCTCAGTTCCCTGTTGGCCGGGACTGATGAATTCTACACTGAAAACAGTGTTTTGCTTTCTCCCAATCCGGTATCGGGAGATTTGGAAATTAATTCACGCTTTCCGATGGATAAAATTGAAATTTACGGCAGTGATGGAAAATTAATCGCTGTATTCAATGTGTCCGGAAATTATTTTAGAATGGATTTGCATCCTGTTCCCGCAGGTATTTATCACTTGCAGATAATCAAAGATTCCTTGAAATTTAGAAGGAGAATAGTTAAAATGGAAAACTGATAAGAAATAATTTTTGGTTGAAATACTGATTTTATTTTTTTCAGGCATGAATGCTTTCACTGCATTAAAAGACTTTAATTTGCTGTTATTTCATTTCATTTAACAAAGAGGGAATAAGTTTTTGAAAAGCCTGTTTTCTGTTTTCAAAGGTAAATCTCTCCGCAATCAATTTTCTATTGTGAACCGGATCATGGCAGGACCCGATCAGCGCTTTGGAAAGCAGTGCCCGCAGTGCATCGGCACTTCTTTTTTTAAGCTGATAGCCATTTTCCCCAACAATTTCAGGCATCGAAAACACATGAGATACGATGGGGGTACAACCGCATAGCATGGCTTCGCATAATGCGTTGGGAAAGCCTTCAGCCATCGACAATTGCAGGTAATATGCATGTCCATTAAACAGAACCGGCAGTTCCGAATGAGGAACAGGTGGTAAAATGTGCACGTTGGAGGGTACATTCCCCAGGTCTTTCCAGACGGGGACACCGGCAATGGTGAAACTGCATTCCGGAAAACTGCCTGCAACAGCAAGGATTAAGTCAATGCCTTTGAGGGCTACCTGGAAAGGATATTCAAAACTGCCGGAAAGGGTGATGAAACTGTTCGCTTTTCTTTCCCGGTGCAACAAGGGCCATTGATCGGGGTCGTAACCATTGGGGATAGCCGTCACTTTTTTGTCTAGCCCTTTCACAAAAGCTTTTATTCCCTGTTCGGCCGGTTCTTTGTTGTCGTAATCATATTGTGTTAAATACAGGGTTTCATGTTTCGGTGCCAGTTGGCTGCACAGTTGATAGGACCATTTGGTAAATGTTTTCAAATAGGGCCTGTAAAAATTACCGTAACCGATACCCGGAAAGGAAACACAATCGGTACCGCCTGATATGATAATCGATTTTTTACCTGTAATTTTTGCGAAGAGGCAGGGTAAAAAGGAATGATATCCCGCAAACTGGCAGATGAATATATCGGTCCTCCAGCCATAATACAGCAGAAAGAGGAGCTGCTTCAGGAACTGCAGCGGCAATAGGTGTTTTTTGCTTAAATCAAAAAAATTAGAGGTAACCTGGCCAATAGATGAAAAAATGATTTTGTCTTTGTTGATAAAGGAAGAATTATAAAAATAAGTATGCAGTATTCTCATAGCTGCTGATTCATATCAAGTGGTTTTCTGGCGGCCACAATCATCCCGGCACAGAACCGTTCACTGGTAGGTAGTTTCATGATCCGGTCATCTACCATCCAGGCTGCTTTACCGATAATTTGAAATCCTTTTAAAATTATCTTCTTGAGTGGTAAAAACTTCACTTTCTTGTTGTCAATTACATCCAGCGTTACCCCAAAGGATACCGGTATCATCCGCTCTGATCGCAGTATCTTAAACCCTGCCTCCCGAATGTAATTTTCAATGTCTTTCAGGCCCATAACTTTATGAATGTCATACACGGGCTTGTTCATCCACTTCTGCAGAACGCCGGTTATTCCGGTGAGATTTGGGATGCTGGTAATCAATATTCCACCTGGTTTCAGGAAAGCGCCGATGTGCCGGATGACATCAATGGTATCTTCAAAATGTTCCACCACACCAAAGGAACAAACAACATCAAATTTGTTCAATAATTGTGAAGGTGGGTTAAATAAGTCACCGAAATGAATATCTCCAACGACTCCATCACGTTCCAGGATTTTCCGTGTTTGTAAACATCCAAGTTCTGAGTAATCCAGGCCGGAAACATTTAAGCCAAATTGCTTGTTGAAATATGAAAGATAAACGGAATTGCCGCAGCCGATTTCAATCAACGACATTTTTTCAGTAGTCTGTCCGGAAAAAACAGCGGTGTAGAATGCATGTAGCTTCCTGAAAACATAATCCTCCATATCCCCCGAGTCTATCTGTACCGCTTTGGGGAGTTCCGCGTTCTTCCAGAAATCTGTCCAGTATTCCTCTCCGGCTTTGTCCGCTTTTATATCATTAGGTGTGGTCATTTTTCCCCC
>CAZHSC010000016.1:4829-34341 GCA_964534995.1 uncultured Bifidobacterium sp. | reverse complement strand
CATTTCCTCCAACATTGATCCAGATGTTCTTTGCGGGAAGCGATTCCATGATTTTTCTGATTTGATCCGGCGTCCGTAAATGTTTATAGTAGTCCGTTAACTGATCGTAGGTATCCAGTTTGCTCCATTCATAATGAAATTCTTTGTTTTGTTCCGGAAAGAGTTTCATATATACAATCAGTGGAGAGACGCGATGCAACAGCCAGTTTAAAGCAGGTATATTTTGAAGTTTCCAGTGCAGGGGGAAGAAAATATTTACCAGTTTGTCCACTATTTTCTTTGAGGTGGCAGGCTTCATTTCCTTTAGTATTGCCCTGTACACAGGGGTGAGCGTGGAATAGTAACCTGGCCTCCATTTGTAGTGATCAATGACGAGGAGCCCGCCCGGTTTCACTTTACTCCACAGGCAACGTATGGTTTTTTCAGGATCCGGGGTATGCTGTATTACGCCAAGGCATACAACTATGTCAAAGCTATTGTCTTTGTAGGGTAATTCATATACACTGGCCTGGGCAATGGTATAATTATCCGCCATACCTATGTTTTCCTTATTCACTTCTACTGCAACGCTGAGGTCCACTGAATGTACAAGGGCTTTTCCCTTCACTAGTAATTCGGTAAACCTTCCGGCGCCGGAACCCACTTCCAATACAGTTTTGTCTTTTAGTTCGCTGATGGGAAACCCAAGGCAGCGTTCCAGGCGGCTTTGTGTGATGTCGGTGCGGCTGTAGCTGTCAAGCTGAGTTTTGGCAAAATTCTTCCACTGCAGTCCAAAAGCGGAGGCATAGTTATCTTCAGGAACAAATCGTGGGATACCTTTGACAATCGGAAATTTTTCACCCGATGAACTAATTAGTTGATCACCTTCGGGATACAATGTGTCGCCTGTTGTAGGTGAAGCGTAGGGGAGTAGTTCGGACATAATCAGGGCCTGAAATTACCAAATTCTATGATTGGCTGCTTTTCTTAGTTTTGCGGGGTATGTGCGGATTTGCAGGATTTGTAGATTTTAAAGCTCAGTATGACCTGACCCTGGTGAAAGCGATGGCTGACACCCTTGTTCACCGTGGTCCAGATGATCAGGGATATGAATTTCTGAACTTTTCAAATTGCAGCATTGGCCTCGGCTTCCGTCGTTTATCCATCATAGACCTTAGCGCCTCGGGCCACCAGCCGATGTTCAGCCCTGACCGTAATACGGTGATCATGCTGAACGGGGAGATTTATAATTACCGTGAGTTGCGCAAAGACCTTGAAAGCCGTGGCTGTAGTTTCAGGTCAGGCTCGGACACGGAAGTGGTCCTGCACAGTTATCTTCAAAAGGGTCTGCAAGCCGTCCATGACTTCATAGGAATGTTTTCTATTGTTATCCTGGACAAGACAGCAGGTAAAATGTTTTTGATCCGCGACAGGGCAGGCGTGAAGCCCCTGTTTTATCATCAATATGCAACAGGGATCCTTTTTGCTTCGGAATTAAAAGCCTTTCATGCCCATCCGGCATTTGTAAAAAAGATCAACGTGGCTGCACTGAAGACCTTTTTTTTCAATGGCAATATTCCGGCACCCGAAACGATTTTCCAGCATACCTTTAAAGTATCACCGGGCTCCTATGTGGAAATTGACCTGCCATCGGGTAACACGAAGTCACAGGTGTACTGGGATGTGTTTGATACGTGCAATAAAACGATGTCATCCCTATCCTATGAGGAGGCCTTGTCTGAAACTGAACGTTTGTTAAGATCGGCTTGCCGTTACAGGATGGTTGCCGATGTTCCGGTTGGCGTGTTTCTCAGTGGGGGCTATGATAGTTCAGCGGTTGCGGCGCTTTTGTCAGATCAGGTTTCGGACCTGAATACTTTTACTATTGGTTTCGATGTGCAGGGTTTTGATGAAAGTCCGCATGCCAGGGCAGTGGCAAAACATTTGGGTACCCGCCATCATGAACACTATTGCACCATTCGCGAAGCGATGGATATTATTCCGGAGCTTCCTCAGATTTATGATGAACCCTTTGGCGACTCTTCGGCGATCCCCACCACGCTCGTAAGCCGTATCGCAAGGAAACAGGTGACCGTTGCCTTGTCGGCCGACGCCGGCGATGAGTTATTTGCAGGATATCCGAGGCATCAAAAAATCATGAATTACCTTACCAGGAGCGGAGCGGTACCCGGATTTGTGGATAAGGCGCTTATAGGACTTCTGTCATGGAGTAAGTTTTTACATCCTTCCATTTCCAAAGCCGACCTTGCTGAGAAATTGAGGGCTTTTCTCGCTGCGGAAGGTCCCCTGAAGAAATTCCATATCGTAAACCAAACCTATACCGAAAAGGAGATAAACAGCATCGTAAAGGGGACAGAGCCTGTTTTTCACCTGGCTTTTGATGAAGATCATCGCCTGACCGGGGTGGATGATATCCTCAACCGTATTCTCGCCGTTGAGTACAAAACCTACCTCGTGGATGATATCCTTCAAAAGGTGGACCGCGCCACCATGTCCACATCCCTCGAAGGCAGAGAACCATTTCTGGATCATCGTTTGCTGGAGTGGATGGCTCTTCTGCCTTCTTCCTATAAATTGAATGGGAATGTGTCCAAGCGGATATTGAAAGATATCGTTCATAAATATATCCCGGTTGAAATTATACAAAGACCCAAAATGGGCTTTGGTATCCCGGTGAAGAACTGGCTCAGGAAGGAACTGCGGGATTTGTTTGAGGATATCCTGGATGAAAAGTTTTTAAAGGAACAGGATATGCTGAATGGCAGGCTGGTGATGGAACTTAAAAATGAATATTTGAATAATCGATTGCATGATTTCGAGAGATTATGGTTTGTGTTCGTTCTCCTGCAATGGTATAAAAAGTGGATGTAGCAAATTACCTTCTAAGGGTAATAGAATAACTGACAATTCCCGAATTTCTTATAGCAAGTAAAAAGTACACTCCTTCTGGAGCATTCTTTCCTTCCCAACAATCGTTGCTGTTATCAGATTCATACATCTTTTCTCCCCAACGGTTAAATATCTTTATGTTACTTGTTTCACAATCGAAGAAATTTTTCAGATAGAAACAATCGTTAATCAGATCATCATTCGGAGTAAAAATATTTGCATTTTCAACATCGTTTGCAAAAAGAAATGAGGGGTCAAAATTTAAAGCCAGAGTATCCGCACATGGTGATCCCGGGTTAGCTATTGCGGTAATTGTGTAAAGAGTATGGTTAGTAATTTGATAATTTAATGTTAAGGATGTAACGGTAGTTAAATTATTGATGAGCCAGATACATGAATCAGGTTCAGGAGATTTCCAATGTATATATAACGTTTTACTGCAAGTGTCAATTGATGAAATAACTTCATGACTTACAGCTTGATTAATTGTTATTGACTGATTAATCGTGTCGCTACATATACTATCAAATGCAATCAATTCAATGATGTAGGTCCCGGCGGTTAAATAGTTGTGAATCGGTGAAATGTTTGAACTTGAATTTCCATCCCCGAAATTCCATAAGTACGAAACCGCATTGGCAGATAAATTGGTAAAACCAACAGTGTTTGTGCAAGCCAATTGTGTAGCTTGCATCTGCGCTGTTGGTGTAACAGGTAAAGTAAAAGTAGTATTTATAGTGTCAGTACAATTCATTGAATCAGTTACAATAGTCAGTACTGAATAACTTCCCGGGTTGGTATAAATGAAACCGGCACTGTTTCCGGACACCGGTTGTCCACCTCCATTCAGCCATGTGCAAGATTGGATGCCCGTTCCTGAAATGCTTAATGCAACATCATTGTTGCAGCCTATATCAGTTTGAATAGAATAGGTAGGGTAGGAGGGAATTGTGACGGAATAAACAACGGTATCAGTTATATTACATCTGTTAATGATCGCAGTGACTATATAAGTTCCAGGAGCATAACTGTGTTGTGGAAAAAGCGATGCTGAAACTGTTCCGTCACCTAAATCCCATTGGATGGATTGAATTGAGCTGGTGTCATTAATACTAAACAGTGTTGTTTTGCATATTTGTTGTGCTGCTATTGTATAGCTGAAGTCAGGGTAATTAAAAGTTCTGCAAACACCTGCCTGACTTAATTTACCGTTTAAAAATAGTCCATTGTCATTGAACATACATGAAGTTCCTGATTGATCAGGTTGTTCTATGACAGATAAATACCCGGAAGACCATTTTGCAATATAAATTTTATTGTCAGGTGCTAACTCCAAATAGCCCGCACCATAGCCTCCGGTAGTGCCGGTAACCGTTCCTACCTGTAGTGGAATTCCCGGATTCATAGGATTGGATAAATCAATTTGTTCAACATCCGGATTTAACCAGTGAGTTGTGTAGAGTTTCTCTGAATTGGGTGAAAAAGCTAATCCCCATGGACTAAAAATATTGATGGATCTGGGATTGGTAACTTGTCCTGAATTGCTGTTGAAATCAAACAATTGAATTACTCCGTTATATTGTTGCGCACAAGCCAATATTTGGCCATCAGGTGAAAGAGTCATTTGTCCCATGGCATCATGTGACGAATTTGGGTTTCCGCCTGAATGAATATTTCCGACAGCAGAAATAACCGGTGTTGCATTTAATCCGGATGCTGTTAATTCATATACATGGAATTCATTACTGTTAAATTTATGAGATATCAACCAAAAACGATTTTGATTGCAGTCAAAATATGCTGCTAATTTTTCAGTGGTGGGCGTGTGTAGTTGTTGGTTTTTGATGGTAACTGCTCCACTCCCACCGGAAAGTGCCATGTCAACTATAGAGTAATATAACCCGCCTGTACCATGATTGGGTACGGTAAAAACATAGTAAATGACTGAATTCGGTTTTTTTAAAATTAATGCCGACTGACCACCGCTGTTGTTTCCATTTAAACCGGTTCCATTGGTCATTATAGAATGGGTGCTGTTCCAAATTGACACTCCATTTGTATAAAATAAAAGTTGT
This sequence comes from uncultured Bifidobacterium sp., assembly GCA_964534995.1. Lineage (GTDB taxonomy): Bacteria > Bacteroidota > Bacteroidia > AKYH767-A > OLB10 > JAJTFW01. Next base: position 29,377 of record CAZHSC010000016.1, on the reverse strand, counting down.
CCTGAATTGTTCGATATCGCAGCACTATTGTCATAGGTGAAAATATTACCATTGGTTAAAATACTCGGAGGAATTGTGTTGAAGTTTATTCCGGATCCATTCCCAAAATACCAGGTTTTATCTTCATTTTGTGCACAAGCAATGGTGCAAATCATTGATATAAAAAATGCAATTCGTTTCATCTGGCTGATTTAATGCACTAATTTAGCAAACTATGGGCGTAATCAAACGTCAGGGCATTAAAAATACGATCGCCACCTATATCGGGTTCGTGATTGGGTTTGTTAATCTTATAATTATCCAGCCAAATTTCCTGACCAAGGAGGAGTTGGGCCTTACCCGCGTACTGTATTCTTTCGCCTTGCTGGTGGCCATGTTTGTTCCCATGGGTATCGGAAATGCCACCACCCGCTTTTTTCCTGTTTTCAAGAACAGCGGGCAACGTCATCATGGTTATTTCGGGTTTATGTTGTTGTTTCCCCTGGCCGGCTTTGTACTCGCCGCGGTGGCGCTTATTCTTGGCAAAGACTTTATCATGTCGCGCTATGCCGTGGAATCTCCGCTCTTCAATGAGTTTTTCAGTTATATTTTCCCGCTCACCTTTGTAATTTCCATTAGCTCCGTATTGAGTATTTATTGTTCGTCAAATTTCAAAAGCACCATACCCACCTATCTGAATGATGTGGTACTGCGTGTACTGACCATTGCGGTGGTGAGCATGTACTATATAAAATGGTTGAACCTGGATCAGTTCATTCTTGCTTTCACGCTCATATATGCTTTTCAAATGCTGGCCTTGTTGGTGTATATTTTTATTTTCGATACTCCCGGATTCAGGATCGACTGGCATTTTTTCCGTGAGCAGCATTTCGGTTCGCTGATCAGATATGGCCTGCTGTTGTGGTTCGCCAGTGTAGCTTCAATCGGTTTAAAGTATTTTGACTCGATTATGATCGGGCAATACCTGCCTCTGAGCTTTGTCGGCATCTATACGGTGGCAGCCTTTATCCCCACCATTATTGAAGCCCCTTTAAATGCTTTCGACCGCATTGCCTCATCTAAAATTGCGTTCGCATGGAAAGATGGGAATATGGAGGAAATCAAATCCATTTATCATAAATCCAGCCTCTATATGTTTTTAATTGGTGGATTTCTGTTTCTTATTGTAAATCTTAATATCGTGGATTTATTGTATTTTCTGCCGGAAGGATATCAGCAGGGTGCCAACATCGTTATCATCCTCAGTACAGGGAGTTTGTTTAATATGGCTACCGGATTGAATGCGGCCGTGTTGTTTACTTCCGACAAGTATCGGTACGGTGCAATATTTCTGATTGCCCTTGCCATCCTGGTGCTTGCATTACAGGTGTTGCTGATTCCACTTTTTGGCATTGCGGGCGCTGCCATGGCTACTGTTTTCGCCTCTTTCTTTTACAATGGTCTCCTGTTTTGGTTTGTAAAGAAGCACTTTAACCTGCAACCCTTCGAAAGGGAAAATTCAATCCTGCTCTTCCTCGTATTGCTACTGTTTGCCACGGGGTGGTTTCTGCCATCTACCGGACTTCCATGGTTGAACATTGCTTATAAAAGTGCGCTGATTTCCCTGATTTATATTGGCGTCGTTTATTATAAAAATCTCGCTCCCGAAGCCTTCGACTGGACAAAAAAGAAAACGTAGTCACTGCACCGGGAAGGATAAGGTGTTGGTTCCTGAATTTTTGAAAAAGACACCTATAGTTTTTTCAACATTTGTTCGCTGGTTTTCTTATGAACCAGGTCATCGTGTGTTCGCGAGGGAAGTTCCTTTACTTTTTCAAGCCAGTGCTTTGCCTGTTCCTTATCGTTTTTACCATTCCTTGCCAGGTAGGTATTGGCGAGCTCAATATAATGCACCCCGTTAAAAGGTTCCAGTTGTATGGCCTTCTCAAAATTGAGTATTGAATCGTCATAAGAGCCCCCCGGAATGCCACCAAAGATGGCTTTAATCATCGTTCTTTCAAATCCGCTGAAACCGGCTATCACCCGGTGCCACCGGCCCATGATGTGATAAGGTCCCGGCAGTTTAGGATCGAGTTTAATGGCGGTCTCCGCTTCGGTTTTAATGAGCTTGGCATTGCTGATTTTAGTTTTGTTACCGGCATGTTCGCTCATGCGTCCTATTGCTACTGCATAAGCATAATGTGAACAGGCATGCTGGGGATGCTGGGTAATTGCTTTTTTGCCAAGATAGGCTGCCGTACGGTACCATTGTTGACGCGAAGTTTCCGTGGTCTGACCAAATCCCAGAATGGAATAGATATAAGAGGTGCGCCAGAGATATTCCACATTGGAGGAATCTGATTTCAGTAAATTCTTAAATATCGTCAGCGCGTCACTCCACTTTTTTTCATCCTGAAGTTTTACCGCATACCTGAAAACCTGCTCTTTATTTTTTATTTCCTGAGAGGATACCCTTTGAAATGTGAGTAGAAACAGCAGGAATGTCAGTGTGCTTATTTTCATGGCTTATACAATAGTATATGAGGATAATTTTCGCAGGTCAATGGCTGTTCTTCCATCCGGTGCCAGGGTAATTACGGAATCGAATCTGGCTCCCCATACCATCTCCTGCCATTTGTATGAATTGCGTGCATAGATTTGCTGCACATAGGTGTCGTCAATCGCTTTTATACTGACAATCATTTCCGCATCGAGTGCTTCCATATCCTCTTCCTTTATGTTAAACAAAGGACTTTCGGGGTTGATAGGGTGTACGACCGTCCACGTCATTGCGAGCAGATTAATTTTATCCACCTCCAGTTTTAATTGCTGAAAGCGCCTGGTTGTTTTTCCCTGATTTGTTTCATTGTAGGCAAAGAGAATCATGGCTTCCACTTCTATCAGCTGATTGTTTCTGGCATTGGCAATACGAAACATTAAAGCTGTTGGGGCATTTTGCGAAAGCACTGGGTGGGAGTAGGGGGCAACCAGTACGTTGTTGCTGTACTTCAACCTTGCGGTTGGCCTGGAGAATCTGCCATATAACAGACCGGTCGCAATGGCAAATCCCATAAGACCAATAAATGCTTCAAAGGAGGCAAGGCTGCTGGCCAGCGTTCCAACCGGATTGATTCTTCCGTAACCTACGGTGGTAAGCGACTGCGCACTGAAAAAAAAGATTTCCCGGAAACGTTCCCTTTCATTGGAAAATATCATGCCTGCCAGTTCATTGGGTGTGACGTAATAGTAGAGGAGAGAGAAAAAAAAATTCAGAAATATATAATAAAAAATAATGATGAAATTAAATTTCCACCAGTTCATCGTGATGAGAGAATGGTAGATATTCAAAAAGCTGAATTTGGGTTCTCCGAGCCTGACGATATTTGCGGTCCCGTCTTTATTCAGAATGCGTTTACCGGCCTGATTGCTGCTACTGCCAAAGCCGAATTCAGGGGCTTCATTTTTTCGGAAAATTTGAATAGGTAGCCCCATGCCTGAATTCGTCCCTTTCATAGCTGTCATTGGCAATTATTAAATGAAACCTCCATTACAAGGCAGCATCGGTATCCTATTACTTATCATCGTTGAAAGATTCCGTACCATACCTGTGTATTGTCTCAATCATAGGATTCAAATCGAATTGATTTTCTGTCATAGCCCATTACTTCCAACCGGTGTCTGGCTTCTTTGAGCATATCAGCCCAGCCACAAATGTAAAAATAGGCCGAACGGTGGTCTTTGAATATATCTTCATAGATGGAATGTACATACCCCTGCAGGCCCTGCCATCCTTCATTCGCCCGCGATAACACCGGCAAAAATTTGAAACTCGGATGCTTTTCCTGCAATGCTTCCATTTCTTTTCGGTATAAAATATCTTTTTCCCAGCGGTTGCCAAATACCAGGTATAATTTACGGTGAGGAATACCCTTGTTAAAAATATCAAGAATCTGCGATCGTAAGGGAGCAATACCAGTACCTGTACCGATAAAACATATGTCCCTGTCAATTACTTCCGGTAATTGAAATTTACCCAGTACCCTTGAAATTTTAACGGTGGTGCCTACTTTAAAATGTTCCCAGATGTAGGGTGTTCCAAGGCCCTTGTCATTAAGAACGATGCATAACTCAAAAATGTTGTCATCGCCGGGGGGTGATGCAATGGAGTAACTGCGGTTGGTGTATTTGGATGCAATGGGTAAGTCGAGCATGATAAACTGCCCGGACTTAAAAGTAAATGGTGTTTCATCGGGTACCTTTATGAAATACCGCTTTACCCGTTCATTTTCATCAATGATATTAACAATGGTTGCGTCACTGAACAGATAGGCCATAGGGAAATAAAGTTTTGTTAAAAATACTTTGAATTATCATCCATGCCAAATCCTGTTTCCCCCTCTTTATTTTAGCTGTAAATTTATTGCAGGCACAACGATAAACAGGCTTAAATCAAAGTTTTAGCTGAATGATTTTTTTTCTGCCGATTTCCGGCCAGGAAAATGAGAACCTTTATAAAATTGCCTGACCGCTATCAACCTCTGGGATGAAACTGCAAAATGGCTGAACGCAAATAGTCTTTATCCAGATGGGTGTATATTTCGGTGGTGGTGATGCTGCTATGGCCAAGCATTTCCTGCACCGCGCGGAGGTCGGCACCGCCTTCAATCAAATGTGTTGCAAACGAATGCCGGAAAGTATGCGGGCTGATACTGGTTCGGATTCCTGATTTGGCGGACAATGTTTTGATGATGGTGAATATCATAACCCTGGTAAGTTTCCGACCCCTTCTGTTAAGAAAGATGTAGTCTTCATGTCCGGGTTGAATTGCAAGATGATTGCGGTAGTGTTCTGTATAGAGCTGGATTTGCTTCATCGCCGTACTGCCGATGGGAACGATCCTTTCCTTGCTCCCTTTCCCCATCACTTTAATGAATCCCGCATCAAAATAAGACTGGCTGAGTCGCAGGGATATCAGTTCCGATACCCTGAGTCCGCAGGAGTAAAGGGTTTCAAGCAGCGCTTTGTTTCTTTGTCCTTCGGGACTGCTGAGGTCGATCGCGTTGATCAGGGTATTTATTTCTTCAACCGTAAGAAAGTCGGGGAGTTTACGACCTATTTTAGGTCCCTCCAGCAGGGTGGTTGGATCATCCTGTATGATATTTTCCATCAGGAGATATTTGTAAAAAGCTTTAATCCCGGAAATAACCCTGGCCTGGGTCCTTGCTGTCATGCCCAGTTCATTGATCCAGATGATAAAATCCTGCAGAATTTCATGATGCATCTGTTCAGGCATGGTTTTAAGTTTCCGGTAATCGAGAAACTGTATCAGTTTTTCCAGATCATGTTCATAGGCTACCTGGGTATTTTGTGAAAGCGACCTTTCCAGTTTCAGGTAACTGTGAAAACCTTTAATATAGGATTGCCAGGGGTGCATGCAGGTATGAAGATATTCCGCGTGGATATTGAATAAGCTGCTAATTTCGCAAATATGAGAATAGATATTCTGAACGGACCTAACCTTAATTTATTGGGCCTGCGTGAGCCGGGTGTTTATGGAAGCGAATCCTTCGAATCTTATCTTGAGGGTTTGCGGAAACAATTCCCTGAAATTGAAATTCACTATTTTCAGAGCAATGTGGAAGGGGAATTGATCAATCGTCTGCATGAGGTCGGGTTTACCTCCCGGGGCATTATTCTGAATGCCGGTGGTTATACCCATACCTCTGTAGCACTGGCCGATGCAGTGGCTTCCATTCCGGTTCCGGTGGTGGAAGTGCATATTTCCAATGTGGCTGCCAGGGAGTCCTATCGCCATATCAGTTTGATTGCTCCCAAGTGCAAAGGGAGTATTATGGGTCTGGGTTTGCAGGGATACCGCCTGGCTTTATATTATTTTTCCATTCAATAAAACCCTGATAAAATTCATTTTTTTCTGTTACAACTGTTACCGAATCAAGGGCCCGGGCATGTCGATCTTTGTACCACAAAAAATCAATAAATATGGACAACATGCAGGAAATATTTCAGATGCCCCGTATCGGCGATAAAGCTCCCGATTTTGAGGCCAATACCACCACCGGTAAATTAAAGTTTTCAGATTATAACAAAGGGAAGTGGGTAGTATTCTTCTCGCACCCTGCCGATTTTACTCCCGTTTGTACTACGGAGATGAGTTCCTTCGCTGTGGAAGAGGAGAAGTTTAACAAGATGAATACAAAACTTCTGGGCTTGAGTATTGACAGTATTCATTCGCACATCGCATGGGTTGAAAATGTGAAAAAGAACCTTGGTATTACCATGAAGTTTCCGATCATTGCTGATATTGACATGAAGGTGTCAAAGTTGTATGGAATGCTCCAGCCCGGTGAAAGTGAAACGGCGGCGGTAAGAGCGGTATTCTTTATTGACCCGGTGGGTAAAATACGCCTCATTATGTATTACCCGCTTAACGTGGGACGCAATATGGAAGAAATATTCCGTGTGCTGCAGGCACTTCAGGTCAGTGATGAACATAAGGTGGCCATGCCTCTCAACTGGAAGCCGGGCGCCAAAGTGATAGTGCCTCCGCCTAAAACACTGGTTGATCTCGAGGAACGTCTGCAAAATACCAGTTATGAAAAGATTGATTTTTATCTCTGCAAGAAAGAACTGGCGGTGTAAAAGTTAATGATATTGTATCGGGCTTCTTCAGAATTTTTGAAGAAGCCTTTTTATTTTTGAAGCATGAACAGCAAGTGTAATGATTGGCCGGCTTCATGCGTGTATATGGTGCGCCCTGCACTTTTTGCCTATAATGTTGAAACAGCAGGAACCAATTATTTCCAGCATTCGGCAACTGTACCGGAAACAGTTCTTCACGAAAGCGCCATGGCGGAATTTGATCAGGTGGCATACATGTTGAATGCAGCGGGTTTTGAAGTAAACATTTTTCATTCCGGTGACAAGCAATGTCCCGATGCAATTTTCCCCAATAACTGGTTCAGTACGCATGCTGACGGCAGGCTTGTTTTATACCCGATGTTCGCTCCGAATCGCCGGCGCGAGCGCCACGCGGGCCTCCTGGAAAAGATCGAAAAGGAGTTTGAAGTGAAGCATATCATCGACCTGAGCAACTATGAAGACAAAGGACTTTTTTTGGAGGGTACCGGAAGCATTGTTTTTGATCACCGTGCTAAAATGGCCTTTATGACAGTCAGCCCAAGGTCATCGGTGGCAGTGTTGCAGGAAATATGCGGGATACTTGATTACGGTTATTATTTTTTCAACTGTTTTGATGCGGAAGGGCACCCGGTGTATCATACCAACGTATGTATGAATTTCGGTGAACATTACGTGATGTATTGTGAAGAGGCGATAGCTTCAACGGCGGAGCGGAAACTTTTGCGGGATAAACTCGAATTTCCGGGCCGCGAAATAATAAAATTGAGTATGGAGCAAATGGCGGCCTTTTGCGGAAACATGCTGCAACTGAAAAACAGGGAAGGCAGACATTATACCGTTTGCTCTGAAACAGCTTACCGGAGTTTGAGCCGGGAACAGCGGAGCAGGATAGAGACCCGGTCTGAATTGCTGGTGGTGGATATACCGGTCATTGAAAAAACAGGAGGTGGTGGGGTAAGGTGTATGTTGACGGAAATTTTTTTGGATAAGAAATCAATAGACGAAACGGATGGAGGTTTTTAAAGAATTGAAAGTAGTGGAACTGGCCGCTGTGCTGGCCGGTCCTGCCGTTGGATTGTTTTTCGCGGAGTTGGGAGCCGAGGTAATAAAAATCGAGAACAGCAGGGGCGGAGGTGACCTAACCCGTAAATGGAAGTTACCGGTTGAAAACCCTGCCTCCCGTACATCGGCATATTATCATGCCGTGAACTGGAATAAAAAAGTAGTTTTTCTCGACATTAAACAGGAGGAAGGGCGGATACAGGTTCATGACTTCATCCGAACTGCGGATGTGCTTATCGTCAATTTTAAAAAGGGGGATGCTCAAAAGTATGGTCTGCATTTTTCGGCACTTCATGCACGTTATCCATTCCTCATCGTGGCGGAAATCACGGGCTTTGATGACGATGATAGGCTTGCCTATGACGCCGTATTGCAGGCAGAATCGGGATTAATGGCGCTGAATGCCGGGCCCGGACAACCGGCCATGAAATTGCCGGTCGCATTCATTGACTTGCTGGCAGCCCACCAGTTAAAGGAAGGCATTCTTATTGCGCTTATGCAACGAGCACAAACAGGTAAGGGTAAGCGGGTTTCCGTTTCTTTGTACCGGGCAGCTATCGCTTCTCTGGCCAACCAGGCTTCCGCCTACCTGAACACCGGTATCGTTCCTCAGTCCGTTGGATCCTTGCATCCAACCATTGCACCTTATGGTGAAGTTTTTTATTGCAGTGACCGAAAACCGGTGCTGCTGGCTGTGGGTACGGATGATCAATTTGTGCGGCTGTGCGAAATCCTGGACAGTGTAGCCCTTTCGGAGGATCCGCGCTTTTGCCGGAATGAATTCCGCGTGGTCCACCGTGAAGCCCTTGCCCTTCACCTGAAGGAACGGATATCTGTTTTCACCTCCGGTGACTTCCTTGAAAAGTGTCATGCGCGGAAAGTGCCGGCGGCAGCGATATTGAATCTTGGTGAGGTGTTTGAAAATCCCGCGGCAGCAAATATGATCCTCTCTCAAACAGAAGAGGATGGTACCTGTAGTAAACGAGTGGCCACAGTGGCATTTAAATTGGAAGATATATGAATCAGCTCCCTGAAAATTTCAGGTTAACGGATCCCTATGCAGAAAACAGGGAGGAAGACTACTTTTTGCTGAGGTGGGAAGTCTTGCGCAAACCATGGAACCAGCCCAAAGGAACCGAAAGGGATGAACTTGAATTGAAAAGTATCCATCGCATGATTGTGAATGATATAGGCCTTGTTGTGGCCACGGGTCGCCTGCAGCTCAATGATCCCAAAACCGGACAGATAAGATACATGGCGGTTCACCCTCACTACAGAGGCATGGGCCTTGGCAGGGTGATCATGGAGGAGCTGGAAGGCCTGGCTGTTGACGCGGGGCTTGAAAAACTGATTCTTCAGGCGAGGGAAAATGCGCTTTCCTTCTATCAGGCATGTGGCTTTGTAAACGTCATGCAAACATTTCTCCTGTATGAAAGTATCCGGCATTACCTCATGGAAAAGCATATCAGCACCGAACTGTGATTGATGTAAATTTGCCCAATGCGTATTGACATCCTTACTACCCATCCCGAACTGCTGGAAAGCCCTTTTAGTCATTCCATATTGAAGCGCGCCAGGGAAAAAGGACTCGCGGAAGTTCACTTTGTTAACCTGAGGGATTATGCCTTCAGTAAGCATCGCAATACGGACGATTATGCTTTTGGTGGTGGGGCAGGTATGGTAATGATGATTGAACCTATCGCTTTGTGCATTGAGGATCTCAGGTCAAAACGCAGTTATGATGAAGTGATTTATATGAGTCCCGATGGCATGATGCTGGACCAACCCCTTGCCAATACCCTTTCCTTGCATCAGAATATGATTATTCTTTGCGGGCATTACAAAGGGGTGGATGAGCGTGTGAGGGAGCATTTCATCACACGCGAAATAAGCATCGGAAATTATGTATTGTCCGGGGGAGAACTGCCTGCCGCAGTACTTTGCGATGCCGTGATACGTCTGATCCCCGGCGTACTCAATGATGAGACTTCCGCACTATCGGATTCCTTTCAGGACGACTTGCTGGCCCCTCCCGTTTATACACGCCCTGCCGACTTCAGAGGCTGGAAAGTACCGGACATCCTGCTTTCAGGCCACGAAGCAAAAATTATGGAATGGAGGTATGAACAGGCGCTTCAACGGACACGCGAACGCAGACCGGATTTGCTGAAGAAATCAGAATAAGTCAGGGTTGCGCGGGCGATTTATCCGATTGGATTTTTATTTCACGGAGCCGCTCCCTGCTTTTAAGGCTCCTGTTTCTGGTGGTATAAAAGAAAAATGAAAGCAGTGCCAGAAAGTACAAACTAAACAGCAGGCTGTATAGATGTGTCCACTCTGGGATAAACTCCTCGATGAGCACATTTAACAATAAGGAAACGGAAGCCAGTCCTACAAAGACAAAACCCACCCGGCTGTCGGTCAAACCCAAAAGCGCCAGGCTATGCGTCGTATGGTCTTTTCCGCCCACAAAAGGAGATTTGCCGGCCGACATCCTGTTCACTACCACTACGGTAGTATCAAGGATGGGTAGTATAAAGGTCATGATGGTGGCGGTCAACAGTTTTCCTGTTGCCGGTATCTCTTCCGCGTAAGGGTCGTTCCAGAAGTATATGATGCCCATGGCGGCCAGAAATACGCCGAGGAACTGACTGCCGGTATCGCCCATATACATTTTAGAAGGGTGCCAGTTAAAACGCAGGAAGGCGATGAGTGACGCCAATACACCTATCAGCACCAGCAAATGCATACTGGCAATATCTCCGTTATGAAGAATCCGGTAAATGGTATTGATAATAATACCAATGGAAACCGTGGCAGTGATACCATCCATATTGTCCAGCATGTTGATGGAATTCATGATACCTATTACCCAGAAAAGCGTAAGGGTATAATTCAGCAGATCGTTGCTGAAAATGTGAATACTGATACCTGTGCTGATTAATATGACCGCGCAAAGCAGTTGAATTCCGAATTTCAGCCACGGCCTGGTGTTGTAGGCATCATCGGCAAGTCCAATAATAAAACCGGCACCGCAGGAAAGCAGGATACCGATAAATCCCAGTTGATAGTCATCCTGGGAGGGTTCAAAGAGGATCGAGTAGGAGGCGAGTGAAAGGAGAAAAATGATGTAAAAGGTGATGCCGCCGATGGAAGGTTTTGACAAAGCGCCCCAGCGGATAATAGTACCATCCGCGTTATTCCGGATGCCAAGGGTTTTGAAAAAGCGAAGAAAAAGTACGTTAATCATCAGTGAAAATCCAACCGCTGCCGCGAAAAATAGCGAGTAAAGAATAAAACTGCTGTTTTGTAGGAAGCCTTCCGTCATGAATTCATGTAATCAAATGTTGATTTCAGCATATGGAAGCCCGGCAGTTCAAGGTCTTTGGAAGAAACGAGGGGTGTGTCAATACCCCAGTCGATTTTTAATACCGGGTCGTTCCACAGAATGCCGCTTTCCGAATTTTTATGATATACCCGGGTACACTTGTAAAGGAAGAGTGTATCCTCTTCCAAAGATAGAAATCCATGTGCAAAACCGGGTGGGATCCAGAAAATTAATTTGTTTGTTTCACTGAGCGTTACTTTGATGTGTTTTCCATAGGTGGGTGAATTGCGGCGAATATCCACAGCAACATCAATTACACTGCCCCTGAGCACACGTACGAGTTTCCCCTGGTCAAACGGAGGGTGCTGAAAGTGAAGACCCCTCAATACATTTTTCTTACTGCAACTCTGATTATCCTGTACGAAGCGTGTGTTGAGTCCGTGCTTACTGAACACTTCTTCATTATAGGATTCATAAAAATAGCCGCGTTCATCATCAAATACACGGGGCGTAAACAACAGGGGACCTTTAATATCAAATGATTCAACCTGCATAATATTATTTGTTACGAGACACCATATGCCTTAGTTTCCCGAGAATACCTTTGGGCTCTTCATCTTCATCATAATAACCATATCCATAACTATAGCCATAGCCGTAGCCATAGCCATAGCCATAACCGTAACCATATCCATACTTCAACCTCGACATTTCAACACCATTCAATATAATGGAAAGGTTGTTCACTTTATTTTCGGTGATCAGCTTATTGATCTGTGCAATGAACATCTTCCTGGAATAATTGGCCCTTAAAATATACAATGGGTAATCCGCCTTTTGCATCATCGGAATACCATCACTCACAATACCCACCGGCGGAAGGTCAATGATAATGATATCATAAAGATTCTTTAAATACTCCAGGAGATTGTCCATTTTGGGGTTAATAATTAACTCCGCAGGGTTGGGCGGGATGGGGCCCGCAGTGATGAAGTCGAGGTTGGCAAGAGAACTTTTCAGGATGCATTTTTCAGGGCTGTCCTTGCCGATCAGCAGGGTGCTGATGCCATGGTTGTTTTCCACATTAAAACCCAGGTGAATTTTGGGTTTCCTCATGTCAAGGTCAAGGATAACAACCTTGAGCCCCGAAAAAGCGATGACGCCCGCCAGGTTAATGGCGTTAAATGTTTTTCCTTCGCCTGATATGGTGGAAGTAACGGCAATAATTTTGGCATTATCGGCATTGGAAATAAATTGCAGGTTGGTGCGCACCGACCTGAATGCTTCCGAAATAACCGACTTGGGGTTTTTATCCACCAACAACTGCGAAATAGGAATTTCCCTTTTGTATTTGGGTATGATACCCAGGAGGGCGGCATCGGTGTATTGCCCAACTTCCTCCAGCGCGTTAATTTCATTATAAAGCAAATAGCGCGTGATGATCAGGATGAATCCTGCAATAAATCCGATAATCAGGCAGGCGCTGAGTACGAGCGGCCGGTTAGGATATACAGGCGCCATATTAGCAGTTGCTTCCTGTAAAATAATATGCTGGGGTACGTAGCCGGCCCGGGTGATGGAAAATTCGGCCTTCTTTTCGAGCAGCATCGAGTAAAACTTCTCGTTGATGGTGAAGATACGCTGCAGTCTGCCGTATTCAGCCTGCTGCTGCGGAATCAGACCAAGTTTTGATTCGATGGTACTGATTTCCCTGCTTCGGATATCCCGGCGTTCCTTCAGTTGCACTTCTTCATTCAGGAGCATCCGCTCAAGGATTTCCTGCTGCAGCTTCAAACGCGTCAGGATGGATTTATAGATTTCACTGTTTTCTGTGGCTTGCTGTCGCGCCTGGTCCCTTTGGTCAATCAGTTCCTGCAGACGAAGCAGCTGAGATGATATATTGTTATCCGTAGTGCGGCCGGACAAAGAAAGCAGGAACTTTCCGATATCGTTGTTGCCTTTAATGTCCTTCCGGATAGAGGCAAAAAGACTGATCTCATGATCGATGGCCATCAGCTCTTCCTGCATTTTACTCAGTTGCTGCATGATGGCCCCGGCGTTGAGGTCGGGGTTGATGATTTTATTTTCCTTTTTAAAACTTTCCAGTGAATTTTCAGAATTGCTCAACTGAATGTTGATGCTGGCAATGGTATTGTCAATGAAATCAAGGATCTTGTCGGCTACTTCCGAATTTTTTTCCAGGTCGTATTTGTTGAACTCCATGGCGATGCCATTCACAAGGTCAACCGCTTTCTGCTGGTTCTTATCCTTTAATTTTATCTGTATGGTTTTTGCCTCCGAATTAAAGGGCGTAACCATTAATTGTTTTAATATCTGGTCGGCAACGGTGGATAAGCTGTTGACCTTAAAAAAGAATGCGTCGCGGCTGAGATCCGTTTGCAGTTCTTTTATGGTATTGAAGTCATTGATGGAAATTTTAAAATCAAGTTCATCATACGATACCCATTCCCCGCTGTTGTAAACTTTGTTTTTGTCTTTATCAGCATCCTGAAAGGGGTAGTTAACAGAAAATGTTTTCTCAGACCTGAAATCAATGATTACCGGCTGGTTGATAATAGCACTGTCCTTTAGCCGTATTTCGACCGTAAATGGCGACAATTTGTAAAGCTCATTGGTGAGAATTTCTCCCTTTGAATAGTAGCTGACCTGTATCGGAAGTTTTTTGAGTACCCTTTCTAAAATAACCTTTGACCGGATCAGCTCAATACTTGAAGCCAGTTTATTGGTTTGTTCACTGAAGCGTTTGAGTGTTGATTCGTTCAGGACGCTTCGTGCATTGTCCTGCTCCGACAACTGAATCACGCTGGTGGCTTCATATACCGGTGCGGTATACCGTAATATTAAAAGAGCAATTAAAATGGCCGTAAGCACAAACAAGGCGAACCACATGGTGTTCTTTCTTGCTATGGTCACCAGGAGCTTGAAGTCAAACTCCTCGTTAATTGGCGATATCTTCTTTTTGGCCATCCTGGCGGAAACTATTGCTTGTTATTCTCTCAACCCGTCAACTACCTGGTAAACCAGAATCAGACTGGTAATGATGCCGACAACCGGGGTAATCTGCTGCAGGATTTCCTGTGAATATCTTGGCACCGGTTCCACATAAATGATATCATTGGCTTGCAGCAGCAGGTTGCTTTTCTGCATTCCTTCTACAGTTGACAAATCAATCAGCATTACCTTTGGGTTTCTCAGATCACCACGTATCAGTTTTATTTTATAGGCTTTACCGGTAGTGGTAATACCGCCTGCCAGGGCAAGGGCTTCAATGAGGTGCATGTTCTCATTGTCCAGCGACACGGTACGGCCTGTTCCTCCGGTACCGGGAAAAACAAGGACCCTTCTGTTCATGACCCGGATCATGACAAAAGGCTTGTTGTAATAAGTAGTATATTGTTGCTCGAGCGACTTTTCCGCTTCCCTCACGGTCATCCCCGAAATTTTTATTTTGCCGATGATGGGTAGTTTAACCTGTCCGTCCGGTTCAACTAAAAACTGGGTCTGGTTACCTCCCGGGTTGTTGGTCATTGGATTGGAGGCAGCCACCGCGGAGGTGGTTAAATCAACGAGTTTGAAACCGTCGTTGGTATAGACATTGAAGCCAATAATGTCGTTGGGGGAGATGCGGTATTCGATATTTCCGATAGTCTGATCACTGGAATACTGATAATCCTTCGGTACTTTAAACATCAGACTGGGATTGATGTTGCAGGAGGTAATCAGCAATGCAACAAGGAGAACGGGTAGGTGTCGTTTCATAAAACCATGTGTCTTTAGGCTAAGAGGCAAAAGTAGTTAATTTTTAATGCTGCCTTGTGCGGTCCTTAACCTGATTAAGTAATTTTGTATAAAGTTTCTGTATATCCGAAGTAAGCCGCTTGTAATGAAAGCGGGAATTCACAAATTCAGGTCCCGCTTTTCCCATTTCCTCCCTTCGTTCCGGTGATTGTATTAATGATGCGAGCGCCTCAGTAAATCCGTTCAGATCTCCCCCATTTACCATCAGTGCCGTAATACCGGGCCGGATGATATTGGGTATTCCTCCAACTCCGGTAGTTACAATGGCTTTTCCAGCAGCCTGGGCTTCTATCAGACTGGCTGGCGTTCCTTCGTTGAGGGAGGTCAAAGCGATGATATCCAGTCCTGCCATGGCGGTAGCTACCTCATATATCCAGGAAGTGAAAATCACGCTGGCGGTGTCTTGGGATGCTTCGGGGCAGGAGAAAGGGAGCTGTTTTTCTCTACAAAGTTCTTGAATATCAGGCCTTTCTTCTCCGTCACCAATAATAAAAGCGATGATTTTTTTCTCCGGGAAACGCAGGCGTATTTCTGAAAAAGATGCTATAAAAAAACGGATGTTTTTTATGGGTACTACCCTGCCAATTATACCGATGGCAATAGTATCTTCATCGAGATGGTATTCCTTTCGGAATTGCCGCCTTTTCTCCTCTTTGTTTTCGGAAAAAGGAGCCAGGTCATAGCCCAGCTCAATGATATGTATTTTAGATAAAGGCGCAATTTTATAGATTTCACCGAGTTCCCGTTTTTGGTCGCTGCTGATGGCAATAATGCCAGTGCTGATGCGGGCCAGGAGTCGCTCGATCGTTAAAATAATCAGGGTTTTGAATTTACCGAAGTAACTATGAAAAACATGTCCGTGATAGGTGTGCAGTATAACAGGAACGCCGGCCCTCCACGCGGCCAAACGGCCCACTATCCCTGCCTTGGCGGCATGCGTTTGTACAATGTCGGGTTTGAATTCCCTGATGATCTTTAAAATGTGCCGGTAAGCCCTGTAGTCTTTGAGGGGGTGAATGCTCCGGCTCATATCACGGATATATATAGGATCAACACCCAGTTGTTTGACCACAAATTCAGAACTTTCTTCACCTTCTACATGAATGCCCGTTACCAGCATGGTTTCGTACTCCGGTTTCAAGCATGCTGCGATGCTGGCTGCATTATAAGTTATTCCACCGATATTCAGTCGGTTAACAATTTGAAGTACTTTGGGCACATGTCAAAATTAGTATTTAGCACTGAATAGTCTCACCGGTAACATATTCAGAAATAGCAGATGGAAGCTGATAAAATTTTCTTCCGGTTAAATTGCGCTAAAAAAAGTATTTTTGCCGCCTATGTTTTCCCTGATCCTCAAGGAAATCAACAGTTTCCTTAATTCCCTCATCGGATATATCGTTGTTATTGTCTTTTTACTGACAATTGGATTGTTCCTTTGGGTATTCCCCGATTCGGCTTTTAACATCCTGGATTCGGGTTACGCTTCGCTGGACCCATTATTTGTTTTAACGCCCTGGGTTTATTTGCTCCTGGTACCTGCCATTTCCATGCGTTTGTTCTCAGAGGAAAAGAAAACCGGTACCATTGAGTTGTTGCTTACAAAACCCCTCACCGAAATGCAGATTGTATGGGCTAAGTATATGGCCGGTGTGCTGCTGGTTGTTTTTTCTTTGTTGCCTACTCTTGTGTATTTTGCCACCCTACATGCAATCAGTCTGCCGGTTGGTAATATCGACTCCGGTGCCATCTGGGGCTCCTATATAGGATTATTGCTACTGGGGGCCACTTTTGTTTCCATTGGTTTGTTTTCTTCCTCTTTAGCTGATAACCAGGTGGTGGCATTTATCATTGGTTTTTTTCTTTGTTTGTTCTTTTATAAAGGATTTGAGTCGGTAGCGCAGATACTGGGCATGGGCAAGGCTTCCGGAATTGTTTTTAATTTAGGAATCAATGCGCATTACCTGAGCCTGAGCAGGGGAGTAGTAGATACCCGTGATGTAGTGTATTTTCTGAGTGTAATTTTATTTTTTCTGTTTCTGACGCGGTTTATAACGGAAAGCAGGAAATGGTAAAGAAAGCATCATCGGTTAAAAACTACCGACTGCAGTCCATCCTTCAGTTGGGCCTGCTTTCAGGAATTCTACTATTGGTGAATATCATCTCTTCGGTAGTATTTACCCGCTTCGACCTGACGGATGATAAAAGATTTACGCTTTCCGTGCAAAGTAAAAACCTGATGGCTAACCTGAAGGATGTGGTGTATATTAAGGTGTACCTGGAGGGTGATTTTTCCCCGGGTTTCAGTCGTTTGAGAAACAGCACCCGCGAACTCCTAGATGAATTGCGTATTTATGCAAAGGGTAACCTGGAGTATGAATTTATTGACCCTGCTGCCAATCCCGATGAAAAGGAAAGGAATAATCTTTTCGCGCAGTTGTACCAAAAGGGGATACAGCCCACTACCGTTGAGGAACGTACGAAAGAAGGCGTAAAAAGATCTTATATTTTTCCGGGCGCCCTGGTAAGTTATGCGAACATCGAAATGCCGGCGCTCTTGTTAAAAAGCCAGCTTGGCATTCCGCCTGAGCAGATGCTGAACAATTCCATCCAGAACCTGGAATTTGAATTTTGTAATGTGATCCGCAAAGTAACCAACCCCGCCCGTCCTGCCATAGCTTTCCTTGAAGGCCATGGCGAACTGGATACCAGCAGGGTGGCCGACCTGGCGAATGCCCTTAGATCTTCCTATGAACTGAAACGCGTGGTGATAAATGGCCGTCTCGACGCGATGAAGAACTTCAAAGCGCTGGTGATTGCCGGTCCCGACAGTGCTTTTGATGAGAAAGATAAATTCATCATTGATCAGTTTGTCATGTCGGGGGGTAAACTGGTGTGGCTTCTGGATCCTATGCAGGCTTCCATGGATAGCCTGCAGGCAAGGGGGGAGATGATTGCCCTGGCCCGCGACCTGAAACTGGAAGATATGCTCTTCCGTTATGGCGCCCGTGTTAACTATGATCTGGTGCAGGACCTGCTATCCTCCCTGATTCCCGTAGTGACGGGAATGGTGGGGAATCAGCCTAAACAACAGTTGCTCCCCTGGTACTATTTTCCGGTGATGACACCCGTGTCGCGCCACCCGATTGTCAATAATCTTAACGCGGTGAAAGGTCAGTTTGTAAGCAGTATCGATCCCATTGATGCCCCTGATATTGAACATACCGTTTTGCTGAGTACCTCCCGGTATTCTAAAGTGCTTCCTGCTCCGGTACGCGTAAGTCTTGGATTGATGCAGTATAAGCCCGATCCGAAAATGTTTCCGCATAAGGAAGTACCTGTAGCCATGCTGCTGGAGGGCAGATTTACTTCTTTGTACAAAAACCGGATTCCCCCGGCCATTGCCGAGAGTAAGGAGATAGGATTCAGGGAAATGAGTCCTCCTTCAGCCATGGTTGTGATTGCTGATGGGGATATCGCGCGTAACGACTTATCGAAAGGGAACGTGGTAGCCCTTGGATACGACCGCTATACAAATACTACCTATGGTAATAAATCTTTTCTGTTAAATGTGATAGATTATTTGTGCGATGAGTCGGGCCTGATGGCCATACGCAGTAAAGAATTACGTTTGCGCCAGATTGATCCGGCAATTATCGGGGATGATAACCAATCCCTTCGTATCATGAATGTGAGCCTTCCCCTGCTGATGATTATTGTATTTGGAATTTTAAAATTTTACTTTCGACGACGCAACTACGCGGCCTGATATATGAAAAGAAACCGTATCGCCCTCATTATATTTATTGTACTTGCAGCTATTTCCGCATGGCTTTGGATCAACAGGTCCTCTTCTACACTAAAGGGGGAACTGAGAGATTTTGCTGTTGCGGATACGGCTTCCATTGATAAACTTTTTCTCGCGGATAAAGACGGAAGAAGGGTCACCATCAAAAGAGTCAACAGCGAAACCTGGCTCGTGAACGATAAGTTTATAGCCCGTAAAGATGCTATTGATAATTTATTGCATACGATTAAGGCTGTAGAAGTGCGAAGTCCGGTGGGTAAGAATTTGTACAACAATACCATGAAGCTCATGGCCGCCAAATCGGTAAAAATTGAGATTTACAAGGGTGATGAAAAACTGAAAACGTATTATGTAGGTCATCCAACCATGGATCAGTTGGGAACTTTTATGTATCTTGAAAATTCAACAGTTCCATTTATAACGCATATGCCGGGTTTCAACGGGTTTCTGAGCAGCCGTTACTTTGCCTCTGAAGCGGAGTGGCGCGATAAAGCCATATTCAGGGTGGACCCACGGCGAATTGTGAGCGTGTTGGTAAAGGATTATGCCCGTCCCCACCGCTCCTTTGAACTGGTCCGGCAGCCGGACTCTTCTTATGTGGTTACCCGTTTGCAGGACAATAAACCCATTACCCCGCTTGACATCACCAAAGTCAGGACCTTCCTTTCCGCCTTCCGGAATACCAATTTCGAACGGCTGGACAACGATATCAGCAACAAAGTCAGGGATTCGGTACTTGCGGCAGGAGCATTTTCGGAGCTACGCATGCGCTTGGATAATAACACGGAAAAAGTACTGGTGTGTTTCCGCAAACCGGTTGGTTCCGCTTCCCGTTTACAAATTGATGAGGCGGGTAAAAACCTTCCCTTTGATTATGATAAGTTTTATGCCCTGATGTCGGGAGATACTTCAATGCTTGTATGTCAGTACTTTCACTTCGACAGGTTACTGAAAGACCCCCGGAATTTTATGCCGGGCAAGGACCAGGTACCGGCTCAGCAAAGATTTGAATAAAAATTTCCTTGATTTGTTGATAAAGAGACGGGAAAGGCCGTCCCTTCATTACTCCGCTTACTTTATATTTGTTCACTTGTTAAATCAAATCGCTTTAAGATAGATTAATACACCTATGAAATTTATTGTCAATTCTGATATCCTGCTGAAACAATTACAAGTTATCAGTGGAGCATTGCAAAGCAGCAGCCCCTTGCCCATTCTGGAGAACTTCCTCTTTGAACTCAAGCCCGATGCCCTGAAGGCCACGGCATCTGACCTTGAAACAACCATGTCAACCGTTATATCGGTGGACAGCAAGGAAAGCGGAAAAGTAGCGGTGCCCGCTAAAATACTCCTCGAAACATTAAAGACCTTTGGCTCCACGCCCCTCACTTTTAAAGTGCAAAAGGATTCTTTTCAGATAGAAATCAGTTCTTCTGACGGTAAGTTTAAACTGACGGGATTGAATGGAGAAGAATTCCCGAAATTACCGGTTATCGAAAAACCCGACTCCATAGAAATGTCATCCGATGTCCTGTTGGCCGCCATTAACCATACCCTCTTCGCTACCGGAAACGATGAACTGCGCCCGGTGATGACCGGTGTGTATTGTCAGTTTGGTAAGGAGGGGGCAATTTTCGTTGCTACTGATGCGCACCGCCTGGTACGGTATCGGCGTAGCGACATACGCTCCTCTAAAGAAACATCTTTCATCATGCCCAAAAAGCCCCTGGGATTATTGAAATCTTCTCTCCCCGCGGTTCCTACGCAGGTAAAGGTGGATTATAACGAAGCCAATGCTTTTTTTACTTTCGATCATGTGAGCCTCATTTGCCGCCTCGTTGACGGAAGGTATCCTAATTATGAAGCTGTTATTCCTCTGGATAATCCCAATAAACTGGAAATTGACCGTTTGTCATTTCTTAATTCCATTCGCCGCGTAAGCATCTTTTCCAATAAAACAACGCACCAGGTTAAATTCCGCATCGCCGGAAGTCAGGTGGATATTTCCGCTGAGGATGTGGATTTTGGTAATGATGCCAACGAACGTCTTACCTGTAATTATGATGGAAAAGACATTGAAATCGCCTTCAATGCCCGCTTTATTCAGGATATGCTCAATAATATTGAATCGGAACATATATTGATGGAATTTTCTTTACCCAACAGGGCTGGATTGATTTCTCCTCCTAAGGCGGAAGCTGATCCCAATGCGGATTTGCTCATGCTGGTAATGCCGGTAATGGTCAATTGATAATCCATGATCTTCTAAAGGCTGCCTGATCCGGGCGGCCTTTTTTTTTATAAATCTCTGTAGGATACAATGCATCCTTTTTATGGCTACCGTTAAATTTTGTTTTGAAATTTGAAAGTAAGGGCTGGATATTATCATCCACGCTGTCAATAATTGATACGGCGCACCTCCGAAAAAGCCTCACGGTTTTATACCTTTGTATAATGTCAGATTCAAATCAACCCATTCTAAAGGCTGATACGAGCGAAGATCCCATTGTGCTGGATCCGGAAGCGGAGAAGAAAGAGATATTGAAGCGCTACAAGGCTCTGCTGAAGGCCTGTAAGCCCAATATTGAACAGAGCGAACGTAAACTCATCCGGAAAGCGTTTGACTTATCCCTCGAAGCGCATAAAGACATGCGTCGCAAGAGTGGCGAACCTTATATATTTCACCCGATTGCGGTGGCCATGATCGCAGCGGAAGAAATCGGACTGGGCGCACTCTCTATCGTTTGCGCCCTGCTGCATGATGTGGTAGAAGATACCCATTATTCCCTCGAGGATATTGAAAAGATTTTTGGCAAAAAGGTGGCGGGCATCGTGGATGGCCTCACCAAAATTTCCGGTGTCTTTGACCATACCTCTTCCCTGCAGGCGGAGAATTTCCGCAAAATGCTGCTTACGTTAAGTGACGATGTGCGGGTAATCCTGATAAAAATAGCCGACCGCCTGCATAACATGCGTACCCTTGGCTCAATGCCCAAGGATAAACAATTAAAAATAGCCTCCGAAACGGCTTACCTCTACGCGCCCCTGGCGCACAGGATGGGGCTTTATTCCATTAAAACCGAGCTCGACGACCTCGCGCTGAAATATACCGAGCCGGAAGTATTCAAAACCATCGCGCTCAAACTGCAACAAAGTAAAAAGGAAAGGGAGAAGTTTATTCAGGAGTTCACCAAGCCTATCCGTGAGGAACTGGATAAAGAGGGGATTAAGTATGATATCAAGGGCCGTCCCAAATCGATAAACTCGATATGGAATAAAATGAAGAAGCAGGAGGTTTCTTTTGAAGAGGTGTATGATTTGTTTGCGATACGCATCATCATCGATACGCCCTACGAGCGGGAAAAGGCCGATTGCTGGAAAGTATATTCAGTGGTTACCGATCACTTTACTCCGAATCCTGACCGGCTGCGTGACTGGATCAGCACGCCCAAGGCGAATGGCTATGAATCGCTTCACACTACGGTGATGAGCAAGGAGGGGAAATGGGTAGAGGTGCAGATACGCACACGGCGCATGGATGAAATCGCAGAGAAGGGATACGCCGCTCATTGGAAGTATAAGGAGTCGAGCCAGGAAAGCGCCCTGGATGAATGGATATCCCGCATCCGGGATTTGCTGGATAACAGCGAATCCAACGCGCTTGACTTCATTGACGATTTTAAACTGAATTTATTTGCCGATGAAATTTTTGTGTTTACTCCCACCGGCGAAATCAAAACATTACCTGTGGGTAGTACCGCGCTGGATTTTGCATTTGAAATCCACTCCGATATAGGGAGTAAATGCATAGGCGCAAAAATAAACCACCGGCTCGTCGCCATCAGCCATCAGTTAAAAAGCGGCGACCAGGTAGAAGTGCTGACATCAGGAAAACAGTTTCCCAAGGAAGACTGGCTGGGCTATGTAGTCACGGCAAAGGCAAAGTCTAAAATCAAAGCAGCGCTGAAAGAAGAGAAGAGGCAGCTCGCGGAACATGGCAAGGATATTTTCGAAAGGAAAATGAAAAGTTTAAAAATGAACAATAAGCTCTATAATGTCAATGAGCTGTTGTTATTCTATAAAGTATCCAACCTGACGGATTTTTATCACCGCATCGGGTTGGAAGCCATCGACCTTAAAAACCTGCGCGACTTCTTTGAACAGAAAGAACAAGGGAAACTGAAACTTCCTGAAAAGTCGGATAAGCAGAATTTTGAGGACCTTGTTAAAACGATACGTGGTAAGAGTGATATGCTGGTGATAGGCGAGGGGATGGATAAAATCGATTATAAACTCTCTCCCTGTTGCAATCCGATACCGGGTGATGAGGTTTTTGGATTCATCACCATCGGCGATGGTATAAAAATACACCGCACCAATTGCCCGAATGCGATACAGCTGATGTCAAACTATGCCTACCGCATTGTAAAAGCACGCTGGTTTGGTCAGCAACAGATCGCTTTCCTGGTGGGTATTAAAATAAACGGCATGGATGACGTGGGCGTGGTCAGTAACATTACAAAAATTATTTCTTCGGAACTGAAAGTAAATATACGTTCGCTGAATATTGAAAGTACTGATGGACTCTTTGAAGGAACGATTATGCTTTTTGTTCATGATACAGAACACCTGAAAGTACTGATGAAAAAACTCGAAAAACTGCCCGGTATCCTTTCCGTAACCCGTATCGACTCTAAAGCATGAGCACCAGAAAAAAAAGCAACCAAGAGGTACTTCTCGAAAAAGTGGAGGATACGTTTACCGCTTATCTTGAAAAAATGAATCTACGGAAAACCCGTGAACGTTATGCCATTCTGAAAGAAGTATATACCATAGATGATCACTTTGATATTGAATCTTTATATCTTCAGATGAAGCAGAAAAAGTACCAGGTGAGCCGTGCTACCTTGTACAATACCATTGAACACCTCCTGGCCTGTGATCTGGTTACCAAACATCAGTTTGGTAAAAATCTTGCGCTCTTCGAAAGGTCTTATGCCTATAAGCAACACGACCATCTCATCTGCCTCGATTGCGATAAGGTGATGGAGTTTTGCGATCCCCGTATTGAACAAATTCAATCTATGATGGGCCAAATACTTGATTTTCAGGTTGTGCATCATAGCCTTAATTTATTTGGTAAGTGCAAAAAACTGGCGAACAATGGATTTTGTGAGCATCGTGCTAAGAAAAAACAGGTAACTTTGAACCCTTAAGTAATATCATTATGGATTTTGAATTTAAGATCACCGAAAAGGACAAATACGCGCTCATCAGTCTGAAAGGAAACCTGATTGAAAAAAATCAGGCCAATGACCTGATGGATGAAATCAATTTACTGACCGAAAAAGACGGGAGTAATTTCGTTATTAATCTGGCCGACTTTAAGTATATGAACAGCACCGGCCTGAACGTATTGCTGGGCATCTTATCGAAAGCAAGAAAATCGGGTGGGGAAGCGGTGATTTGCGCGGTACCCGAAAAAATCAAAACGCTGCTGGTGATTACGAAGTTGATCAATGTTTTTTCGGTAGTTGATAACGAAGAGCTGGCTGCAAAAGCGCTGAACAATTAAAACCGGATCTGTAAATCTATATTGCTCTACCTGTTTCGTAGGGCAATTTTATTTTAAATTATGATGAAAGCTGATGTATTGCTGGGCCTTCAATGGGGCGACGAAGGAAAAGGAAAAGTGGTGGACGTGCTTACGCCGCGCTATGATGTCATTGCACGTTTTCAGGGTGGCCCCAACGCCGGACATACCCTCGAATTTGAAGGGATCAAACACGTTTTACATACCATCCCTTCCGGTATTTTTCATGAAGGAAAAATTAATATTATCGGAAACGGCGTGGTCATTGACCCTGTGGTTTTCAAAAAGGAAATTGACGC
>CAZHSC010000016.1:0-4819 GCA_964534995.1 uncultured Bifidobacterium sp. | reverse complement strand
GCACGGGGAGTAGATGTAAAGAAGAATCTTTTTATTTCCCGCAAGGCGCACCTCATCATCCCTACTCACCGTCTGCTGGATGCCGCCTCGGAGGCAGAAAAGGGTTCGGCCAAAATTGGTTCTACCCTCAAAGGTATCGGACCCGCCTATATGGATAAAACCGGTCGCAATGGACTCAGGGTGGGCGACCTCGAGCATCCCGATTTTATTTCCATGTACCGGGCATTGGTGAATAAACACAAAGAACTGTTGCATCATTACAATTTCAGCTATAACCTGGATGAACTTGAACCCGCTTTTTATGAGGGGATTGACTTGATACGGCAAATGATGCTCATTGACAGTGAATACAGCCTTAATCATTACCTGGATGAAGGGAAAGCGGTGCTGGCTGAAGGAGCCCAGGGATCATTGCTGGATATTGATTTTGGTTCCTATCCGTATGTAACCTCGTCACATACTATCACTGCAGGTACCTGTATTGGCCTCGGACTCGCCCCCAGCCGTATCGGTGAGGTGTATGGCATATTTAAAGCCTATTGTACGCGCGTGGGCAGTGGCCCCTTTCCTACCGAATTAAAGGACAATACCGGTGAGGCGTTGCGTAAGAAAGGCAACGAATTCGGCGCTACTACCGGTCGACCGCGTCGCTGTGGCTGGTTGGATCTTCCGGCTCTTAAATATGCGATCATGCTGAACGGTGTAACACAACTTATCATGATGAAGTCGGATGTGTTGAGTGGTTTTGAAAAAATTAAAGTCTGTACGCACTACAAGTACCGCGGTCAGATAACCTCAGATGTACCCTATGATGTGGTGAACGAGCCAATCGAACCTGTTTATGAAGAACTAAATGGATGGAATGAAGAGTTGGTATCCGTTCAGGATGCTGATCAGCTTCCGGCAGCACTTTGTGCTTACATTGATTACATAGAACAGGCAACCGGCTTGCCGGTAACCATTGTTTCGGTTGGGCCTGATCGTAAACAAACGCTCATTCGGAAAGTCGTTGCATGATATGGTAAGATGGGATATCGGAAATCCATGCTTCCCTTTTTCAGTACCTGTATTTTGTATCGTAGCGTTATGCACCATTTTTCGGTAATTCAAAAAACACGCTGCCGTCACCTGTGGATGGTTTTATTTGTGTGTTGGAATTCTTTCAGCGTTAATGCCCAGGAGAAAAGGCAGATTGAAATTGTTCAGGCCGGTTCACTGGAAGGCGTTAAAATAAATGGGGTAGAAGTCAGAAGACTCATCGGTAATGTGATCTTTAAACAGGAAGACACCTACATGTATTGCGACAGCGCCTTGTTTTATGAAGCGGAAAACAGCATCGATGCCTTCGGCACCATCCGCATTGAGGGACCCAGGGTACGCTTGTACGGAGATGTCCTGCATTATAACGGTAACCTGGAAAAAGCGGATATCAGTGGTAAAATGGTGCGGCTCAGCGATGGAAAAATGGACCTGACTACCGATGCCCTGCAGTATGACCTGCGCCTGAATATGGGTGAATATCAACATGGCGGCAAGGTAGTTGACAAGGACAATGTGCTTACCAGTGACATAGGTTATTATTTCTCTGATGACCGGATGGTGTTTTTTAAAAAAAATGTTGTTCTTACCAACCCGAAGTATATCATGCGGTCGGATACTTTAAAATACCATACCCCATCCGCTACCGCTTTCTTTTTCGGCCCTTCATATATTTACAGCACTGAAAGTGACAGTACACATATTTACTGTGAAGATGGCTGGTATAACACAAAGACCGGATATTCGCGCTTCACTAAGAATGCCTTTATCGAATCGAAAAAGAACAGGCTGAGCGGTGACAGCCTTATATATAATCGCAATACCTCCACTGGTGAGGCCTGGGGAAATGTTGCCCTTGCGGATACACTTGAGAAAATTATCATCAGCGGTGACTATGCCTGGCTGAATGAAAAAAATGGAAAGTCGTTTGTTACCGGAACCAGCCTCCTGACAAAAATATTTGAAACGGATACCCTCTTTCTACATGGCGATACCTTATATGCTCTTGAGGATACGCTTTCAAAGCAAAAAACTTATTTTGCATATTACCATGTCCGTATTTTTAAACCCGATTTGCAGGGACAATGTGACTCATTGGTGTACAGCAGTTCAGATTCAACCATTTGGTTTTTCGGAACGCCCATTTTGTGGAACATAAAAAATCAGCTCACCGCCGAAAAAATCAGTCTCGAACTGAGCAACAACCGCTTGAAACGAATGCAATTGTATTCAGGTGCATTTATTGCCGGGATGGAGGATTCCCTGCGCTTTAATCAGGTAAAGGGCAGGAGCATGACAGGATATTTTACAGACAACCGTTTGAGTTCAATTGAAGTGAAAGGCAATGGTCAGTCCATTTATTACCTGCGGAACAAGAAGAAACAACTTACCGGTGTAAATCAGGCTGAATGCAGTGATATGGTCATTGGTCTGAATGAAAGCAGGGTAAGCCGGATTAGTCTGATCAATACCCCCGATGCCACCTTGTATCCTGTAAAGGAAACCGATCCGCTTCAGCTGCGATTGAAGGATTTTAGCTGGAAAGGACATTTGCAGCCGCTGCAAAAAAGCGATATTTTTTTATGGGTGGAGGATTAGAAATGGCGATATTTTTTACGACGTTCATGATGTGTGTTTTTGTTTAAGTTAAATTTTCTTTAAATTGATGGGGATGCATTGTTTACTGATTATAACAGTCAAATGTCTCTATGCTCCTCCGTGTTTTTACTTTACCTCAGTAGTGAAGGGAGCATATTTTCCTGACTTCCGCACTGGGACACCCAAATTAAAATCCAAAGATTTCTTGTAGTCGCCTTTGTTCGTCGGTTAGGATTATTGTTTTGGAAACCAACTCGTTATTTGGAGTAACGAGACTGATTTCATGTATGTTTTGTATAATTTCAATGACTTTTTCTGGACTTAATTTTTCTTTCTTGAGTTGAAGAATTCGTTCAAGTTCTTTGTAAATTTTAAATGCGACAAAATTCAAACAGATGTGTGCTTCAATTCTGCGTTGTTTGTAATGATAAACAGGACGGATTTTCAATTCACCTTTGGCAACACGGAAGGCTTTTTCAATTTGCCATAAGTGCCCGTAATTTTCCAATATTTGGTCTTTTCCAAGTGAAGTATTTGTCAAATATCCTTTGAGTCCATCCCAGGCAGCATCGAGCTCTGCTTTTTTATAATCGATTGTTATAGCAATATCCCCCTCCAACTTTAAAAACTTGTTGTAGCCTTTGTTGTTCAGACTGGATTTAGACAATCGGCCTGAACGTATTTGCTTTTCTAATCTACGCATTCCTTTTTCTCGATTATACCGATCCTTTCTTGCTCGGTCATCTGAAAAAGTTACCAGCAATCGAACATCTCCTTTTGATATAAAGCACCCCTCTCCATTTGTATAGCGATGTTGTAGAATTTGATCTCTGACGCTCTTACTTTCATTCTTTATTCTCGCTCCTAAAATAAAGTCATATCCTCGTTGAATGAGTTGTTCAACATTGTTCATTGATAGAAGCCCTGCGTCAGCTACGACTGTAAGTTTTTCGAAACGATACTTTTTTGCAAACGCATCTAGTATTGGAATAAATGTATCACCTTCATATTTGTTTCCCGGAAAAATGTCATAGGCTAAAGGGTATGCGTTTTTGCTTACCAACAACCCTAGTACAATTTGTGGATGTTGTGATTTTCCATCTTTCGAAAAACCTGTCTTTCGCAGTTCATCCTCCTGCTCTACTTCAAAATAGAGTGTTGTTACGTCATAAAAAACAGCTTGAATATTGCCGTCTAAAATATTTAAAGTATGATTGTAACTGATTTGTTGTACCAATTCTTTCTGTGTGTTATACAGCTTATCCATATAACGATATATATCATCCTCAGAATATGATTTCTGCTCATACCTGTACAAGTACTCGGTAGTTTTTAATTTGCTTCTTGGATATACCAAACGAAATAAAACCAGATCCCTGAAAAGTGGATCATCAATTTGATCAAATCCGATTTCTGAAAAGATTTTTCCCAAGACGTAGTCAATGCCAACCAATTTATGACGGGTGATAGATGAAAGAACATCTTCATATACTTTTCGATAATCTGAAAAATCCAGATCAACTACTCCCGTTTGCGCAGCGATAAATCTTTTCCCTTCTAATACTAGTTGATTTACCTCCTCTGCATCGTAACTAGAACCTATCGTTTTAACAATAGTGTACTTCCCCGTACTCTTATCAATAATCTGAACACTTATCAGCCCCGATTTATTAGGCTTTCTTCGTACGAACATCCCAAAAGGTATAAAATTTGTCTCTGGGACACCCTAAAACACCCCCAAAACTAATACTGATAAATGATATTCAGCGTATTACAAAATGTAAGTTTTTTTTGTGCGGAAGTCAGGAGGACATTTGCAGCCGCTGCAAAAAAGCGATATTTTTTTATGGGTGGAGGATTAGAAATGGCGATATTTTTTACGACGTTCATGATGTGTGTTTTTGTTTAAGTTAAATTTTCTTTAAATTGATGGGGATGCATTGTTTACTGATTATAACAGTCAAATGTCTCTATGCTCCTCCGTGTTTTTACTTTACCTCAGTAGTGAAGGGAGCATATTTTTATGAACAGGTACATTGCAATTTTGAATGAATCAAGGTTTCTCGCGGAGGCGCGGAGGCGCAAAAGGCGCGGATCGAAACGAAGTGAAGATCCCGGGTGGAAAGCGAAGCTGACCCGCCCGGGAGCTGCGGAACCGTAAAGGTTTTTCAATTGAACTGCC
>CAZHSC010000015.1:1236-54603 GCA_964534995.1 uncultured Bifidobacterium sp. | reverse complement strand
AATAAAAACAACAAGAAGAAGTCAATAAAGAAAGTAAATAGTAAAACGGTTCGGTAGTTCAGCTGGTTAGAATACATGCCTGTCACGCATGGGGTCGCGGGTTCGAGTCCCGTCCGGACCGCCAGAAAAAGTAAAAAGCCCCTATATGATACTGATTATCAGTAGTTTATATGGGGCTTTTTCTTGTTATTTACATTCTTTACCTCCAATAAGTGATTATTTACCACTAATAAGTTATTTGGCTAAAAAAATCAACATTCTAATTCTCCAGTTTCTGTTCATTATTGATATTTCAATTGAAAAAATGTAACAAGTAAATGCTTTTAACCTTTACAACTATTCTTTTAGATGGAACTTTATCAAGTGCTTTCGGATGCTTCGAAACATTTGATTTTTATCTTTTCCTTTTGTTAGGAATTCTTGGCTTAAGGTTTTCAATTTTATCATTCAGTGAGGCGAAGAAAGCTGTGAAAGCAGCAGAAAAGGCAGGCGAAAAAGTAAAAATTCAATCTACGGTTCTCGATATTTCTGAAATTCTACGACAAAGCCAAATTACTGAAGACATAACCTATCCTATTGCAAGTGCCAAAATAACTGAAATATCTGCCAAAGTTAGGAATATCACAAGTTATTACAGAAACCCGGAAGACGATGAAATGAATGAAATTACTCAAAGTATACATTTAACCTTGGATGGACTTAGAAGTGCATTATCTTCAGTCTTACCTGTTGAAGAAGACGGCACTGTAACTCCATTAAGGAATTCAAACGTATACTACTCAATTGAACCTCATTTCTCGCTTCTAATAATCAACTTACACGTTTTAAAAGGACTTTTAGAACGAAGACAAATCAATAAAATATAATGGAAAGTATCGAACCACAACTAAAGAAGTTTATTTCTAAAACCACTGAGGGGAAGATTGATTGGGTTTTGATAAACCCCAATGCAGTTAGATGGGTGAAAACCATTGGTAATAGAACTACAACATCCACTTTACAAGCTCAAGGCGGGCTTCCGAACAATCCTGCTTCAAAAAATTTTGTTTTTACAATTCAAAATAATTTACCACCAACTGTAATCCTCCAAATAAACACTGTAAGTGATGGAAGATACAAGGAATTACTTTCTCAATTATTTGAAATAGCAATTCAGACTTCAAAAAACACCTCAGGAAAATTCCTTGATGATTTGCTTGACAGTATATAGTGGTATATTAAAGTTTTAAATTGCTTTCTTGTTTTGAAATAGGAAGTAATTCTTTGAATGGATGTAGTCTAATTCCTTTCCTTTTATTGTTGCAAGTTATTGTGATATAAGGGTATTTATTGAGCCTAATTGTGGGTGTTAAATAGCGAGTTTTTCCTCCATAACTATTAAGATGCTTTACTCTACCCCAAGAACTGATAATGTAATTGGGGTTTTCCCTCAAAGGCTGCCAAAATTCTTCTTCCGACCTATTAAAAAAATCCTGAAGGATTTGAATTCTTTGTAATGTTGCCTCCCGCTCAGGCAAATGACTAAAATTGTTGCAACTTGGTGTTTTACTGTTTGATTGCGCAGCTTTCATTAACTTTCTGAATCGTGGCTTTTCGAAGAATGAAAACTCAACCAACGATTTTACATAAATAGCTTGAAATTGCAACAAATCAGACATCAAAACGAACAAGAAATATCAAACACGTTTTACCACCACAAATCATCCAGTAAAATTCAATTGATTCCGAAGCAGATTTTATTGTGGTATTGAAATACGTACACCCTGGCTTTTTCTCCAATTGATAAACCATATTCAGCCTATCTGAATGTGCTGCTACTGTTGAGAATTCTGTTTCAGTCAATTCCTGCACATATTCATCTTTGGATTTCAAAAATAAGTGACCACAAATATCATCGAAGGGATAACCAGAAATTTGTGTTAAAGGTTCGAAGTTATCTGGGATATAATCTTTGTAAATGTCCTCGAGCGTATTGTATGTCTCTTCACAGAATTGACCGTCTCTTGTTAATATAGATTCAGGAAGGTAAATTTGTTCAATGTGAGGTATGTCTTGAACTGCCTTGAAAAGCCGTTGTATAAATACCAATCGTAGCTCTTGCGGAACTAATCTTTCTTCAATAATTCTCATTAACCGTTCGGTTTCCCGGTTCAAAATGCATTTTCGCCCCATGCTAAAAGAGAGCCAAATGCTATTTAATTCAGGGTAGTCATAAATGTCCACGTAGAACAAATCACGACCTTGGTTGTTTTTGCAAAATATTCGTTGTTTCATGCAAATAAATAGGCATGAATTATTTCCGGAG
Organism: uncultured Bifidobacterium sp.; assembly: GCA_964534995.1. Taxonomy (GTDB): domain Bacteria; phylum Bacteroidota; class Bacteroidia; order AKYH767-A; family OLB10; genus JAJTFW01. The sequence continues at coordinate 52,298 of CAZHSC010000015.1, read as the reverse complement.
AAATGTCCACTACTGGAAAGATAAGTGAACCGTAATTTACATGAGAATGCAGATTTAAAGCATACTTGACCCAATCCCAAGAGTAAACTTTGCAATATTCCTCGAAAGAGTGAGATTCGATTGGAATCATTTCTGAATCTTTGAACTCAAATCCAACAACAATAATTTCATATAGGTCACATCTGCTACTAAATTCAATCAACTGCCTTCTGTCAAGACCCGGATTATAAATTAAAGTTGGAAGCGGTTCGCATATCAATCGTCTTACAAACTCCCGTTCCGCAAGCACATGCTCTCCCGGAAAAATCAAATCGATTTTCTTCCGTGCCAATTGAGTTATTCCTGCCATAATGATAATTGCGACTAACCAAACAATCGAACGTTTTTTTGATGTGTGACAACAGGGGAGGTTGATAGGGTTTTTGTATCATTTTTTATCATCCGAATTATTTGGGTGACTATTTTTTGATTTGTTATCTAAATACTCTTGAATAGGTTTATGAATTCCTTTATCTTCATCCTTGAGTTGACGTTTGCGTGCTTCTTTCAGATAGTATCCACTTTTCTTTCTCACCTTTTTATCAATTGACCCTTTAGGTCTTCCCAATTTTACTAAGCCTTGCGCTTTCACCCGTGCTAAGCCTTCACGGGTACGCTGTGAAATCAAATCTCTTTCGAATTCTGCAAAGGCGGCAAGAATTTTAAAGTGCAAACGTCCGTATGCAGTACCAAAGTCAAGATTATCTCCAACACTAATGAATGCAATTCCCTTATCAACGATTTCTTTAATGTCGAGAATCAGTTCAGTAGAAGACCTTGCAAAACGGTCAAGTTTCGAAACGATTACCGCATCAAAATCATTTTCACTTGAACGCAATAACGAAAGCAAAGAGGCTTTTACTGGGCGAGTTTTACGAGAACTTTCCTTTTCCTCGAATAAAACGTATTCAAGACTTCTCTCATTAACATACCTCTCTAAAATCAAGAGCTGATTGTCATTTGTTTGTAGATGAGTCGAAACCCTACAGTAAATCGCAACCTTTTTCATAACCATTTGATTTCTTTGCATTCGTGGTCGTCTCTGAATTTGTATTTTATCTTTAATCGTTCCAACAGTTCCATAACAATGTACTCAGCCGTTTCTTTGTCCATTCCATCCCTGAAGTAATAGCGTGACTTGTAAACACGCTTACGCTCGTCCATATACATGCGAAAGACAATTTTCTCGCAGTCCGAATCACCATTAATTTGAAAATTCAGATTACGCTTACGCTTATGCGGCTCCAAAAGAGCGAATGACTCTCTGGTATAAACTTTAAAGCGATAAATTGAAAGGATTGGTTCGGTTGCAGGTTCGTTGAGACTGATTCCGAGTTGTGGAGCCATTGAAGGTGTAACTAATGATACAGTTACGAAATCAAAAAGCAATTTGCTACAAAAACAGAAAAGGAGCGATTACACCCCCCCCCCTGTATTCCTCTTTCTAAATAAGCTATCTATTGTGTGTTAGAATAATTATTCGTTTGACGTAATATTCCTTTACAAACAAGCTATAACATTTTACTTTTATCTGTAGTAATAGTATACTCTGCTTCGCCAATTCTCAAAATGCTGTGACCAATTATGGGAACTTTACCAATGACTTTTTCGTTATTTAAATATGTCCCAGTGCTACCTAAGTCATACAACCAAACATCTTCTTTGCAATTTATAATTATACAATGCCTTCTGCTAATTTTCGTGTCGCCAGGTACTTGTAAATCATTGAAGCCGAATCCTGCTCTTCCAATAGTAACTATGGTTTTTGCTATTCTTCCTGTTCTTGCTTCCGGAATATTTGAATCTAATAAATACCAATAACCTGGTCTTAGATTTTGAAATCGGTAGTCCATAAAAAGCAATTTCGATTTTAAAGTCGGACTTGTGGTTCCACTATGTGAAGATTGTTTTTCTTCAATTACTGAGCGATTATATTTTATAAAATCGTTCTGTTTGCCCTCAACATATTTATCAGGAAGTGAATTTTTCTCTTTGCTGCTCATTATGCAAAACAGATAGTAATTGTTTGCAAAGCAAGTGTTTGATGGTGCGAGGTTAATTAAAGTTTTCGATAAGTCTTTTCCAACCTCATACCTGTTCGTTTCATAAAAACACTTAAGTAAAAGATTGTAACTCTCGAAATCTGAAGGATTTCTATGTAAATGGTCACTGAGGAGTGATATGGCAGTTGGGTAATTACCCAATTCTAAATTTAACCAGCTCAGCTCCTTTTGAACATCCAGTCTTGAATTCAATTTCAACGCTTCATCATAAGCTGTTTTCGCTTTGTTGATTGAATTCTGAAGTAAATAGAATTTACCTAACGCTTTTAGAACATTAACACTTCGGGGATAATGTTTAGCTGCAAATTCAACAGACGCACCCGCTTTCTGCCATTTTTTACTCGCAAGCATAGTTTCAATTTTTGAAGCAACTTCACCCGCTTTAATAATTTGTTTATCCAAAACAATGGGAACCTGATGTGATTTAAGTGAATCACACATGTCTTTCATTGTTTGAAATCTCAATTCCGGAACTTTATTTATGCTTTTAAGTATTATTTCCTGCTGCCAATTAGGTAGACTTTTTATGGGGAAATCTCCTGCAACATGCATTTGGATTATTTCCATTTTTGATTTTAAATAGAATGGATTCTTTCCACAAAGTAGTTCTATTAAAGTTATTCCAAGGGCATAAACATCAACCCTCTCATCTGTTAGTGATGCACTATGATTAAAAAGTGCTTCTGGACTCATATATGACCTTGTCCCACCAAACTTATTTGCTAATCCAAAATCCGATAATTTAATTTCTCCTTCTTCAGTAAAAAGTATGTTATCAGGTTTAATGTCATGATGAATAATGGACTTGCTATGTACAAATGCCAAAGCAGATGCTATTGTTTCTGTCCATTTTAATTTTTCGGTCTCGGTTATTTTGGCATCATTGATTTTGCTTCTTAAACTCCCTCCTGAGCAATACTCCATTACAAGATAGAGGGCTCCGTCAGACCAAAAATGATGATGATATGTAACTATGTTAGGATGATAAAACTTAGACACAATCTGAATTTCATGAATAATGGACTCTTGTTCGTTCTTGTCTTTGCTAATGAGTTTTTTAATTGCCACTTCTCTGTTTGTTAGGATTTCCCTTGCAAGGTATACCTCACCAAATCCGCCAGAGCCAATAATGCTTACAAAGCGATATTTTTTGTCAAATATTTTGTCCATATCTCCAGCCGCTTTCTATTTGCCTAAGTCAAAAATAAATTTATTGGACTTGTTTAAAGTCGAGTGCTTTATTTGAGTTTCTTTAAAGCCATACTTATCAATTAGTTTTTCTTTTTCACGCTTGAATTCTTGATATGTTAGTATTGGGTCGAGTCGCAATGATGAAATAAACTTCAATGGTTCAATTTTCACTCTGCATAAATTTTCATTCTTTCTATCAATTAGGCTCTTTCCCGGCACTGCTAAGAGGCGCACTTCATTTTCGTATGAATAAGATTTTCTTTTTACAAGAAGTGTTTTCAAGTGGGCAACACTAACTTTCATAATTTTCAACCCTTTAATAAATTCAGCATCATTCGGCAACTTAACCAAATCTTTTTTCCACATATAATCTACTAATCCATAATGGAAAGTGCCTTCATTGAATTTCGAAATTTGACCAAGTTTCTCAAGATGTGTAGTAATTCTAATTCCTTTATGTCTCATCACCTTACCGGAATCATTTGATTTAGTTGTGTAAATCTGCCAAAGTGCATACGAATCTCCTTCGAAGCTCCAACATTGACTGTATATTGACTTTTTTGCCGGATGTTCGAAAGGCTTTCCACCTTTTAAAATTTTCGCATTGAATATCATATTTTCCAGAGGGTCGCTCCAACATGACGGACGGACGAATACAAGTTCCTTGTCATCGAGCATCTTATAAAACCGTTCTAATAGTTCTATTCTGTGTAAGTAAGGCCTTTTATTAAGTTGTTCGTTTAGGTCTCCAATTCTTTTCATGGTGATTTTTATATTTTAAAATACAAGAGGCAAGGTCTTAGATGTTTGTAAGCTATTGAATAACAATACTTATCAGAGAATTCGTTTTGAAGTTCTCCCTTTTATTTTTTGAAAAGGTGTTGTAATCAGCATTTAAACTTTGAATTACTTGTTACTTAATTAATTAGATTTGACCAGTAATGGTCAACCTCAAATATAGGAAAACATGTTGGGCGAGAAAATTAAAGCATTAAGAACACAAATTGGTCTCAATCAATGGGAAATAGCTGCTGCTCTTGGAATAGACACCGGTTTCATCAGTAAGATTGAAAACAGTGATAAGATTTTAAGCAGAAGCCATCTCAGTAAACTGGCTAAAATCCTTAATACAAATGAGGATGAATTAGAAACACTATGGGTTGCTGACAAGATATTTACATTGATTAAAAATGAAAAAGCACCCTTTGAAGCACTTTCTATTACTGAAGCCGCATTGAAATCTTCAGTGAAATAAGAACAACATAAAAAACATTTTATGATTTTAGACAACGAAAACGAAAATCTTAAAGTCCACGAGTGGATTACTAAATATACGCAAACGGGAAAACTATCCATCGTTACAGGGTATTTTACAGTTGGGGCTTTAGCCTATTTATCAAGAACAACAAAAGAGAAAATAGACGAGTATAAATTCATTCTTGGCGACATTGTAAACTTTGATGTTGACAAAGACAGAGCCCTTGACTTGTTAAACGAGGACATCAATATTGATGCATCGTTAAAACTTAGTAAAGTTGCCCAGGAAGCAGTTTCATTTTTGGAGCTCGATAAAGTTTTAGCAAAGACACTTGAACCAAATTTTTGTCATGCAAAAGCATACTTATACAAGCATAATGACAAAGACCCTCAAAAGGACTATTACATTTCTGGAAGTTCAAATTTGACAGAGGCAGGAGTTGGTTTAAAAACGACAAACAATGTTGAATTGAACATAGGCAGTTTTGGTTCAGACCCTCAATACAACGAGTTAATAAAGTGGTTCGATAGCTTGTGGACAAGACCACAAGCTCACGACTACAAGACCGTTGTCGATGGCAACGGAGGAGTAAATCGTATTCCATTCAAAAAATATCTTATTGACGAAATAAAAAAGATTTTCACGGAGTATTCACCCAAACAACTTTATTTCAAAGTGCTGTTTGAATTGTTTGGTGATGAATTACTACTTGAAAAGGACAACCCCGAGTTTAACAGACAAATCGGGCGACTTGAAAATACTGTCGTTTACAATTCACTATATGAATTTCAGCAAAAAGGCGTCCTGAGTTTGATTAAGATGCTCCAAAAGCACAATGGAGCCATTTTAGCGGATGCAGTGGGTTTAGGTAAAACATGGACTGCATTAGCGGTTATGAAATTCTACCAATTACAAGGACGTGAAGTGATATTGATTTGCCCCAAGAAACTTCAATACAATTGGCGTATCTATCAGAAGCATCAAAACTCAAAATTTGAAAAAGACCAATTTGAATATTTCCTTAGGTTTCATACTGACTTAACAGATGACCTAATGGATAAATATCATGACAGGGCGGATAAATTGTTCATAAATGAAAAACCCAAACTTTTCGTCATTGATGAAAGCCACAATTTGCGTAACGACAAATCTAAACGCTACAAATTTTTAGTTGACCAAATACTTTCAAAGAACGAAGATGTAAAAGTGCTAATGTTATCAGCAACTCCAATTAACAATTCGTTAATGGATATTCGGAATCAATTCAAATTAATTGTGGGTGGCAACGCAAAAGGATTTGAAGATTCCTTAGACATTAAAAACATTGATTATACATTTAGGGCAGCACAAAAAGCATTCAACGAATGGACACAAGAACCCGACCCTAAGATTGGCGAATTCATTAAGAAATTGCCGGCAAACTTTTTTAAATTGACAGATTCATTGACCGTAGCACGAACACGGAAAATGATAGAAGGTCATCAGGATGGTTTAAAGTTTCCGGAAAAATCAAAACCTGAAAATATTTTTGTAACACCAAAGCAAATCGGAAACTTTGAAAGCTTTGAAGAACTTTTTGACCATTTCCCTCCAATGCTCTCAGGCTATCAACCTTCATTTTACATTGACGAATTTGAAGATGCCGATATTTTACATGATGAAAAGCAACGTGACCATTTCTTGGTGAAGATGATGTATATCTTATTGGTGAAACGGCTTGAATCTTCTTGGTTTTCTTTTCAATCAACTGTTGAGAAGATATTAACTCATCATCAGAATGCGCTTGACAGAATCAAACAATATCAAGAGACCAAAATCGAAACTGGTTGGAACGAAGCCCAACCTTCGCTTTTTGACGATGATGAAATTTTAGCTCAAATAGAAGATTTCACCTTAGGCAAAAAACGTAAAACTCGACTGATTGACATAGACCGTTCAGGTAATATTGAGAAGTACAAGAAAGATTTAAAGGCAGATATTGAAGCTTTGCAATTATTGCAATCGAACTTAATTCAGTTTGAACGTAAGATTTCCAAAGAAATTAAAAAACCAAGAAACCACATCAGCGAAGACGATAAACTGGAAACACTAATAAACCGAGTAATAAAGAAAAGGCAAACAAGCGAAAACGGTGGGAACGCCAAGGTTTTAATTTTTACCGTATATAAAGACACCGCCTTTTATCTTTTTGAACAATTAACTGCAAGAGGATTTGATAAAGTTGCTGCTGTAAGTGGCGACACTTCCATCGTTTGGAATGAAGAAGGAGAAACTAAAAAGTATGAACCTATTCTGGAACGCTTTGCACCATACACCAAACTATTCCGAGAAAAGGAATGGCAATTTGAACCTACCAGCAAAGACCTTTCTTTGAACCAACAATTTGACGAATGGCAACATTGGATTTCTGAGCATGACAAAAAGACTTATGAGAAAATCCAACACCCAATTGACATACTTATTGCAACTGATGCTTTAAGCGAAGGACAAAATCTTCAAGATTGCGATTTGGTCATCAACTATGATATTCACTGGAATCCTGTCCGTGTAATTCAAAGAATGGGACGTATCGACCGTTTGGGTTCACCTAACTCTAAAGTATTTGGTATTAATTTCTGGCCATCAAACAATATCAATTCCTATTTGAATTTACAAGGTAGAATAGAGCAACGTATGGCCGCAATGAAATTGGCCGGTTCGGAAGTTCATTTAGATTTTTCCGACACATTCAAAGAAATGGCAGAAGATGAAAATTTGGAGCAAAAGCAAAAGGCAAGAATGTTGGAGCAAATGGAGTCATCTTGGGATGAAATTGACATTGAAAAATCTTTGGGATTTGATGATTTCTCATTAGAAACTTTCCGACAAGAATTATTAGAAGAATTAAGAAAGAATGAACAGTTTTATAAATCGTTGCCAAACGGTATTTACACAGGTTTCAAAGCCATTCAAGATGTATGTCCGGATGAAGGGTTAATTGCATTATTAGGTTATCCAAGCAAACCTGCAAAGTCAATAATTTTTGAATATAAAGAATACGAACTTATTTACATTAACCATTTGGGTAAATCAGTTTTCTTAAATCAAAAAGAGGTTTTAGATGCATTAGCCAAACATAAAGACGAAACTCGATTTGTTCCAAAAGCCATAGACCAAGGTGAGCCAAAATCTATCGAACAACTATCGGCTGCCTTAAGCACATGGTTAAAAAGTCAAGCAACCGAAGAAGAAGTCCAGGAAGATGGAACTGTAAGGCAAAAAATGGGAAAAGCTTCACTCGATATGTTGAACAAACTAAAAGCAGGAAGTAAAACAACCATACAAAAGTTTAAAGATGAAGGTTCAGCTTCAAAAAAATTCAATAAAGACAACGTTGACTTAATTACCTGGTTTATCATAAATAAATAATGAACTCAATCTCAAAATTTCATAGCGAAAAATTCATAAATGCTTTAAAAGCATTTTTTGATGAACTGAAAGTGCCGGTTGATTATTTGGCTGAAGAACCTGCATCAGCAGCCGATATATTAGGCGAACGATTTAAATCCACCAACGAAGCACATAAACTCATAACCGATGTGTTTGCTTTGGGGATAGTAAATGATGCCATTTTTGACGGAACAGAAACATTCCAAAATTTAGCACAAGTAAAGAGACTGAAAGCCGATTATGATGGCTTGTTGCTTTTTGGAGTAACACTGAAAAACAGAAAGGACGGCTTGCCCATCACCAGAAGCCATTTAGCAGAAATCACAAGAGCATTCAACCGAACTTTCCCTTACACTCCAGTAACCATAATTTTCAAATACGGCAATATGATTTCGTTAGCCAACAGCGAACGCATTAAGTACAAGCAAGAATGGAGGGAAGGTGAAAAAGTCGGTAAGGTTTCGTTGCTTAAGGATATTGACACACATCAACCCCATAGAGGGCATTTGGCCATCCTCAAGCAATTAGTAATTCCAACCTCTGGAAGTACAGCAGTAAAGAGTTTTACCCAACTTTATTATTACTGGCAATCGGTTTTTTCCATTTCTGTACTCAACAAGAATTTTTATGAAGACATTATTACTTGGTTCAACAAGGCCGTTAAGGATATTAAAATTCCAAGTCAAACCGCAGGTTCTGAAAAGCACAAAGATTTTACTGTTCGTTTGATTGCCCGTTTGATTTTCATTTGGTTTTTGAAAGAACTGAAAGTTGTTAAAGATGATTTGCTCTTACCCGCATTTGAAAATGGTGAAGAAAACGACCTGATAAAACCCAAAAGCAAAGGCACTGCTTATTACAAATTCATACTGCAAAATCTATTCTTCAATGCTCTGAACAGCGAAAAGAAAGACCGTGATAAAAAAGTATTTGATGTTTATGCAGCCAACTTTGCTGATGAAAAAGGAATTAAAGACGCTATTTTCTTCTCGCCTTACCTTAATGGTGGTTTGTTCGACATTCACCCGAACGACTGGTGCGAATTGGGTAAAGTCAATAATGCCTTTGCTGTTCCGGATAGTTTGTTTTTAGACAAAGAAAAAGGATTGAACAGTATTCTTTCCCGATACAAATTCACCATTGCAGAGAACACTCCACTTGAAGAAGAAATTGCCGTTGACCCAGAAATGTTAGGTAGAATATTTGAAAACTTATTGGCAGAGCAAAGCGATGACACCAAAGAAGCAGCCCGAAAAAATGCGGGTGCTTTTTATACGCCACGTCCGGTGGTTTCATATATGTGCCGAAGTACATTATTGAAACATCTTGATACCGAAATAAGACCCGAAAAAAGCAAAGCCATCATTCATAAACTTTTGGAAACAACGGTGCTTGACCCTGCGTGTGGTTCTGGAGCTTTTCCAATGGGTATGCTCGAAGAAATGATGCAGGTGCTAACAACCGTAGACCCCGAAGGGAAAGTGTGGGTAGCAGAAATGATGAAATCGAAAGATGAGCAATTTAGAGAGCATATTTCGGAAATGTTTGCCGATGGTCAAATTCGCTATGTAAAGAAATTAGGCTTGCTGCGTAGCTGTTTATTTGGTGTAGACTTGTTGGAATATGCAATTGAAATAACCAAACTCCGTTGCTGGCTTTCGTTAATTGTGGAGCAAAGGGTTGATTTCACAAAAGAGAATTACAACCTGAAACCATTGCCAAATCTGGAATTTAAGTTTTACAAGAAAAACTCATTGTTCCGTTTTTACAAAGACCAAAACCTGAACAACCTGATTGACCAGATTGACAATGACAAGTTGTTGAAAGAGTTAGTCAATCTTGAAAATCAATACTTCATTGCAAAAAGCGACAGACACGGAACCAAAGAAGAGATTAAAGACAAGATAGTTAAACTTCTTGAAAAAGTTGTTGACAGCCAAAGTGACAACATTGTTAAGCAATTGAATTCTGTTCGTTCAGGCATCAATCATTTGGTAACAAACCGGGCAGCCGAAAAAGAAATTGCCAAACTTCGAAAAAAAGAAAAAGCATTGGCAGAGGAGTTGTCAAATCTTGCAGTATTTAAATCTACTATAAAAGATTACTTTATTGAAAGAGTTGTATTCCCTGGCATATTCAACAAGGAAAGTAAAAACCCCGGCTTTGATATTGTCATTGGCAATCCGCCTTATGTGAATACCAAACTCATCAGCAGTATGGGTATCAGCAAAAAACTTGAGGAAGAATACGGATACTGCGATGACCTTTACAATCATTTTACTTTCCGTGGACTTGAATTGCTGAAATCAGGTGGTTTGTTGAGTTACATTACTTCCGACACTTTCCTGACTTTGCAAACCAAAAAGAATATGCGGATGCATTTCTTAGGCATTGCAGGAAGCAACGCAGCAGAAGGACAAACTGATTTATTTGGTGAGCAACTACAACAGCATATACCAGTTGTCAATCCCGATTTGTTTGGCAACAAAAAAACGGTGCAAACCAGTTTGATTCCTGTAGAAATAGAAAATGTCAATCATCAATTTTTGCCTGAATGCCGAGTAACTGAAATCATCAATACACCCAAAGCATTTGCAGCGTTGGTGGACACTGCCATTTTCACGGTTAAGAAGGAAAGAGCCATTGATAAACCTGAAATGGTTTACATTGATATTAGAAAACCAAATGCTGAATCCTTCAATATTGCGGAAGAAGAATGGAAACAGATTCGGACTTCGAAGGAAAATCTATCGGGTTGGGAACGTATTTTAGATAGAACATTCAGTGCATTAGGCCACGACACACCAAAGTGGAAAAATTCTCATACTTGCGATGGCGACAAAGTATTTAAAGACGAGAATTCATCCTTGCTTAAATTCAAAGTTTCATTTGAACCTTATCGTAAAGCAATCAATTACGCAATTTTCTCACCAACGGAATACAACTGCCAGATTTTAGAAAAGATAGTAAAACCTGCCCGACCTGTTTTTGATACTTGGTGGAGTAAGATTGAAACATCCAGATTAATTGAAAACAATAGAACTGAAATTGAAAATTTCAATTCTAAGCTAAGTGTAAATCATTGGGCAATAATTGGACTTACAACAGATGGTGGTGTTGGATTACAAACTGGTGACAATGGAAGGTTTGTAGGTTATCGTTCTTCATCTCGTTTTGCTGATAGGTGCAGGGAAACAAGAGTTCAAAAACTTTGGAAGGCATTAAATGACGAACCCAAAATCAAGCGAAAATTCGACTTGCTGTCTGATTGCAGTAGCATTGATGATGTGAAAGAAGTATTAGACGATTTGAAGGAAACTGAAATTTGGGAACTGTTTGATGGCATTAAAGAGAAATTCGGGTTGAGGGTTTTTGGAAAAGGTTATATGTATCGCATCATTCCTGATTCCTTAATTTTTGAGGGCGATGAAATTTCTGATAAGCAAAAACAACAAGGAATAAAAGGCAAAAGAACTTACGTTCCTTATGACAAAGGAGATAAAGAAGGTAATCGCTGGTATTTAGAAACCCCTTATTTGATTGATTGGAGTGAAGATTCAGTTGCATTTCTAAGCACGGATGAGAGAGCAAGATGGCAGGGCTACAATTTCTTCTTCCGAAATGGTTTTTGTTGGACTAATGTTTTAAATCCGAATTCCACGTATTTCAAATGCCGTTTAAAAGACACAACAGTAAATGATGTTGGTTCAATGTCTTTGTATGATGAATCAGGATTGGGCGACAAATATTTTGTTCTCTCTCTAAATTCTTACTTACATTTCAAAGTATTGAGAGAGTTTTTCAATAACACAGTGAACATTCAAATGAATGACATTCGGAAACTTCCCATCAAAATACCATCAGAGAAAGAACTGAAAGCATTCAATAAAAAGTTTGATGAATGTTTGGCAATCAAGAAAGAATATTTTGCAGGGGAAATTGACCGTGCAGAAATGAACGCCCAACTCCGCCCCATAGAAGCTGAAATAGACGAAATGGTAAACAAACTTTACGGCATAGAAGCCAAAGAAGAAATAGTATTGGATGAATTGGAGGAAGAAGTTCTTATTGATGATGAAAGTGAAGAAGAGGAAGATTAGTATTCTTTTTGGATGGACGAGTTACTAAATTTTCTGGGAAACAATCATTCTGAAAATTTTCAAATGGTTTCAACCGTAGGAATTCCAATGAAAAGCTTCCATGATTAAAAGAGAAGGTAACACCTTATTTAAAGGGGGGCTAATTAGGCCCCTTTTTTTCGTACCTTATTTTAGCCAGTTAACCTTAGCCATTGAGCCGCACGAACACTCTTACACGTGATTTATATTTTGGAATTTCAAAATATTTTTCAACCAACGTCTCATTCAAAAAAAATTCACCAATATTTTTTCTTAAAAAAATTTGGCAAGATGGTATCTTACGGCAACTCAAGAATTTTTTCCAATATGGTTGAACTTTGTTGTATATTTTGCTTGTCCTGAAATTGGAGCTGAGAGCATCCAGGGAAAGTGAGTAACGCTATAAAACCTAAAAACCGATTTTAAGCCTCAAGAACGCAAAATTCTGACTAAACCCCGCAATCCATCATAACAGTCATTTTGGTGTGCCAGATTGCTTGTAAATGGCTCCAAAATGATTTTTGGAGGCTCCAGTTGTATTTAGGTGGAGTGATTTTGGCAATAAATTCCAATGTGATAATACCAAACATTAGGAAATGATTGTAATGCAATGAATTACGTGAATTAAAATCAGGCCGGGGTCAAATAAAGCAGCTCCTTTGTTAGGCATACCAATTCCTCCATTTCTTCATCCGAAACGTGTTCTATGTCAAAAACAATTTCATCTGAGGTCAAGATTCGTTGCTCATCGTGCGGAACCGAGTCGGAAATAAGCCATTCTAATATTTCCGAATGCAATTCATTGCTTACATCGAAATCAGATTCAGAATCCTTTTGATAATACTTTCGCTTATGTTCTTCGATATTTATACGTATATTTTCAGGAAGGAATTCAGTCCAGTATTTTGCGACAGTCCGGTGTTTGACTTTAGATAAATCCGCAACCATAGCCTTTGTCAAAGGTTTATTTTCTGAAATCAACTGATTTATGGCTATTTTAATTGCATGTTTTGTACGTAATATTCGACTTTGGGAGGTAATAGATTTTTTTTGCTTTGGAGTAAGCTCGCAATATGAAAAGAAATGAACGTAGCAATCGCTGTTACCTTTAATTTCAAATTTGTCAGACTTAACGCTAATCATAACATAGTCCCAGATTGATTGCAAATCATTATCAGCAAGAGGAGGCACACAAAATGACTGGTTGTATTCTCGCAACCACTGAAATAACTTTAAATGTTTGTAGTTGGGGTTGAGAAAATATCTTGTAAGGAGAGCATAAAACAGAGTTACTTTCCTTCCACTACCGAATTTTTTCTTCTGAGGTGTGTAAATTTTAATTTTTGTTTTACGCTCTTCAAAAACCGCATAACCGACTTCCTCATTTACATAAATTGCCTCTTCAAGATGATGATTAAAATGAATATCAAGAAAAGACTGCCGATGAAACATCCTCATATTATCAGGCACAAGGGGAGTGCATTTTGTGGCTATATAAGTCTTTTTTCTATTAGTTATGTTGTCAGATTGCACTCCCCAATCATCTGATAAATCATATAACGAATCAAAAGGAGTAACATCTGGATTTATCAACAAATTCGGGTCGTGTGATAGCACATTCTTCCGGACGATACTGTTGCAGTGTTTGTCTGTGATAAAACACGTAAATTCATGTAATTTAGTCTGAATATTTTGGTAAAGAATCTTCCATTCTGGTTCATTGTTAACTGAATTATCATAGCACACCAAGCATCCAATACCAGTTTTTGAGAGACTAATCCAACATGCATAAACATAACCTGTAGTTATTAATTTGGATTTTAAAAACTCCAGTTCACTAATGCTCAACTCCGGGTTTCGGTCTTTATTACCAGCCTTAAAATCAAAATCAAAATATGCATACCTGCCAGACTTGTTCCACATCACACCGGGCAACTTTTTTAATTTGATTTCATCATATAGGACAGATTTACTTTGGCGTGCTTTGTTTATCACAACGCTACCAATTTTAATTTGTTCTAATGCTTCATCAACAGTGATTTGCAAACCATCCTTATCTTCCTCAGCAATTTTGCTGAAGTATAGTACTTGACCACTTTCATCGAACAAATGATGCTTACTTGTCATTTTTTTTAAAATAAAAATCCTGAACCGGTTCGGTGCTTGCCCACCTCCCCGTTCAGGATTTAAATATTAGGTTTAGTCTCTGGCAAGAGAGTATTTATGCTAATAAATAGTACGTAAAAGAGAAAGTTACCCAATTAATTTGTAAAAATCCAGAATAAGAGAAATTTTGTTGAAAAATGTGGATGTTCTGGATTGTAAAACAACCACAAAGAATCTTCCTTTGCAGAAACACATTCAAGATGAAATTTAAAGATAGAAAGTGGGTACGGAAAATCACATTGTGGTTGAAGCTCCGCAAATATGATATTGACGATAATTGGGCTGATTCAAATCCAAGCACAACCGAAATGCTGGATAAGGTACTGGATTTTCTTTACCAACATCAGAATGATACTCATGGGTATTCTGGCATTGAAGAAGGATTAACTGGTAGCAACATTTCATTGCCGAATATCCATAGAAGTTTGGATTTTTTAAAGGATGATGGATACGTAACAGAAATCGAACCTTCGAAAGTTCAAATACAGCCAATAAAGTTTAAAGTAAATTTATCTGAAGACAGGGCTTACATTGGAAGTCTTGAAAACAGCAGCAGGAGCATTTCATCCTTTTTTATTTCAGTAAAAGGAATTAAGTTCCATCAGAGGGGTGGCTATCGAGCTGACAAAAAACGTTTTTGGAAAAAAGAAAAAAACATTGATTACTTTTTTAAACTGTTAACCGCTTGTTTAACGGTTGCCAGCATTTATTTTAGCGTGAAGGCTGGTCAATTTAAGGAGAGAGTTACATCTCTCGAGAAAAGGAATTCAATAATCGAGTCTCAAATTTTGCAATTACAAAAGACTTCACCAATACAACAAACTTTTTACATGCTACCAGATTCAGTTTTAAATAAACCCTTCAATACCGGTAAAAAATGAACTCAAAGTTTGAAATTAATAAAGGATTATATCTACTGGTCAAATTTACCTTTAGTTTTATTTCTTGATTCTAAAAATGACAATCCAAATAATTTTCAGTTAATTACCCCTTAGTTTTGTTATGTAATTCATTGAACTTTTCCGCAAGCAAATCTTCAACAGTTTCATCATTTGCTCTGATATATGTCAGGAAAGTAGCCAATTTACGATGCCCAGTGTACTTTTTTGCGATGGTGGGTGGAATGTTCCATTCGTATACGCACAGGGTGGCAAATGTTCTTCTACAACTTGATGACTTTACACAATCGCTAAATCGTACTGATTCTTTAATTAATTCCTTCGTTTTTGGGTTTGTACGATAGCGTGTCACTGAATGGGTAAGTCCTGCGAGTTCACAAAGTTCCTTAATGACATTGCTGAACTTTTGTCGATTCAGAACTGGTAATGAACCGTTGTACTTGTCAAAGATTTCTTTAGCAATAGGATGTAATGGGACTTTAACCTGGTCACGAACTTTCTGCATAGTTTGTCTAACCCAGAATTGACCACGAGATTCTTCAATATTCACATCCTGCAAGTCAGAGATTCGAAGCCCGGTCAAACATCCGAAAACAAACAAGTCTTTTATCTTTTCATATGAAGGTTTTGTTTCCGGGGTTTTTACATTGTAAACGGTTAACAATTGTTGGTATTCTAATGCAACCTCAAAACTCACTTCAGTGCTCCTTGGTAGGTAGTCCGCCTTCCAGTGAATATTTAAATCAAACTTCTCTTCGTTTTCTATCACATTATTGAGCATTCTAAGTTGGCGAAAAAGCTTATTCAAGTAATTCATTTTAAACTCTCCACTTTCTTTTACAAAATCAAAAAATCTTTTCAAGAACAGGTCTGAAAAGTCTTTTATTCGAACCAGCCCTACTTCATCATTAAAATTCCGCAGCCATTTCCGTAAACCGATGTATCCATTTATAGTGCCGGGGGTTTTTTCTCCCTTTCTCCATTGTTTAATTTTAAAATCTAAAAAATCAGTTAGCGGCATGTAAGCAAAACGACCTTTTACAATTTGATTATTGAGCACATACAATTTGCCATCACTCGCTAAGTCGCTTTCAACATCTATTGTTGGGATTTTTTTTTCAAAATCTTTAACATGTTTTTTAATTGCCTTCTTGAAGTACTCTGGTGTAATTTGGTCTTGCGACATAGTTACACGCAACAATTGGTAGGCATCATGTATTCGTTGTAGTAGTAAGTCTAACTGATGTTGCCGAAATCCCAAATCACCAACCAGCTTATGGTTTTTAGAGTCCCAATTCTCAGTGGTAATTCCTTTTATTCCTGTTGCGATATAGAAAGGAGCATAAATGACAGGATAAACCACCCTTTCGTATTTCTGATTGAAGATTCGTCCCTTTTCATCCTGCTCGTAACTTGCGAGATATGGTTCCGGCTGCACAACGTATCCAAAGGATATTTTCAATTGGAGTGTTCCATTTGATACTTTGTAGCTAATCTTCAGTTTTTTTTTTGGATTGCGTGCCATCGTTCAAAATGTCTTTACAATTTTGGGTAATCTTTTTACTTGCACGTAATCGAAGAGGTTATTAAGTGCTTTGTCAATTTCAACAAAGACAAATAATGCAAGCTCCCAGAAATCCAGAAATCCCCAGCCACCGACATTGATTATTTTGCCATGAACAAAATCAAATGTTTTACCGGCATATGTAAAGCTTGAATTAACACCATTTTTGTTGAAATGAACCCCATTGTTATGAATGCTATTCCTTATGCTTCTTAAAATATCAAATAACGGTTCATATTGTGTGATTGTAGTTACAGAAAAGATATGTGAATATATGTTTTTAAATTCTCCAGTTCCATTGTTGCAAACTCCTGGAGATAATACACGAATAAGCGAACGCAAAGCATCTTCAATGAACATACAGTTTATGTGGAAATGACTGAACTTTGAAAATTCAAATAAACTATAGTTGAGGTTTTTTACCAGACTATTATTAAAAGGATTTGAGAATTCTTTCCTTGCTTTCCACCATTCAGTACTTGCGGTATAATCATCAATCAATATAGCATGGATTTTGACTGAATTTGCTGTTGCTCTGATATCATGGAATACTGAAAATCTAATATCATCAGTACTGTAAATTCCACGATACTTATTAGCGGATTTTTGAAATGTATTTATCAGTTTGTCTGCATAATCTTGTACTCTTTTCGGAGGTAAGCTAAAAGGGTCGGCAGGTGAATAAAATTTGTCTATGTATAATGTCATATTTGCTTCGTTGAAATCAAAATAAGTAAAATACCCCTAATAAATCAATAATTACCTCTAATGAATCTATCATATAATTGATAATCAATGCGTAAATTATAAAATATAAAACCGTCCGGACCGCTTGATGACCAAAACAAGGTCAAAGCGATTGAAGCGAGCAAATAATAAAGCTCGCTTTTTTTATGCGTGAGCACAAGCACTGCTCCGCCATTGGCGGAGCCTTGTTTTGGTCCACTACAACGGGTGAACAGGGTCCGACGGAGTCATTCCCGTCCGGACCGCTAAGAAGCCCTGTTAATCATTTGGTTAACAGGGCTTCTTGCTTTTTCGAGACCTGCCATTGCTTTAATTCGATACAGAATGGCGTGAATCACGGTCGGGAAGCAACCTAAAAACATCAGCAGGAAAGGGAATCCATTTTTGTATAAAAATACATTTCTGGAATTGGATTCCACTTTTGTATATTTGTACAAATGTGGAATCGATGATCAAACGCGCAATTTTAGACGAAGCTAGATATTCATTAAAGCAATTCCGGGCGCTCTGTATCACCGGTCCTCGTCAAAGTGGAAAAACCACCCTAAGTAAATTTCTACTAAAGGGTAAGCCCTATGTGAACTTTGAAGACCCTTCAACGGAGGCCGATTTTCTGAATAACCCCTCAGAATATCTGAAAAATCTCCAGGATGGCGCTGTTCTGGATGAGGTACAACGAGTACCGGAAATCTTCCGGCATCTGCAAGTCCTGTTGGATAAACGGAACTCACGCGGACAATTCATTCTAACAGGATCGAATAATTTCCTGCTTTACCAGCAAATTTCACAATCTCTGGCCGGTAGAGCCGGATATTTAACATTGCTTCCCCTAAGCTATGCTGAAATGAAAGCGGCTAAACTTCCAGCCCGTGATCTATTGCACAATATTTTGACAGGCGGATATCCTGAGATACATACACAGAAACTGGATCCTCACCGATGGATGCAGAGTTATATTCAAACGTATGTACAGCGCGACGTCCGGCAAATTAAAAACATCACGAACATCACCTCATTCAATAAGCTGATTCAGTTGTGCGCAAACCATGCAGGCCAAATCCTGAACCGCGATGAACTGGCAAAACAGATTGGTATTGATTCCAAAACAGTACAATCCTGGATCGGTATTCTGGAAGCCAGCTATATTGTTTTCCTGTTGCAACCATGGCATAACAACCTGAATAAACGTATCATCAAGAGTCCGAAAATTTATTTTTACGACACCGGATTATTGTGCACACTGCTGCATCTGAAATCAAGGGATGGATTGAAAAAATATGCCATGTCGGGAGCCATTTTCGAGAACTGGTGCATTACGGAAATAAAAAAGAATCGAACCAATCAAGGCATCAATGAAGGACTGTTCTATTTCAGGGATCATCTTGGAAATGAAATTGACCTGATACTTGAAAAGGAAAATGGCCCCCAAGCGATTGAAATAAAATTTTCGGAAAAGCAAGACCGAAAATTATTGTCCGGTCTTAAATATTGGAATAAATATCAGCCATCCTCTGACGGAATCCTTCTCTATCAAGGAGAAGACAGCGAAACCGAGAACGTGTCCATTCAATATGCATCGTGGAAGAATATCGATCAGATATAGGTATTTTCAATAATCGATGCAGTCAAGGAATTCTTGGTTCCAGGCAGAAGCAAAAATCCGATTAGCCCGACTAACCTGAATTCCGTAAAAAAATTAGCCCGAAACAAAATCCCATTAACCGTAATTGATTTTAACCTAGTGTATATCAATTTGATACTAGTCCCGTCCGGACCGCTTAAAGTCCTGAAAGCCATTGGCTTTCAGGACTTTGTATTTTATAGTAATTCGATTTGACGGGATTTTAGGGTCGGGGATTAGCCTGAATTTATCTTTTACTTGCCGGTATAGGACCCTTAAAAGTGCTGCCTGTTTTTCACTGTGCCGCAAAGAAAAATATTATGAAGTTCTTGCTTTCATTGTAAATAAGTTTCCTCGTACTACATCAATTCCACCAATCGTTCAATGATTAAGTTGAAGGCTTCATCGGAATCATACTTTTCATCAGGACGTAACAAGGATGTTGTATCACCCAAAAATTCTGGGTCATTTCGTTTCGCATCCAGGTTTAATAAGAATTGTTTTCGTGTCGGAATAGATTTATTTAATGCAAACCGCATATATTCTTTATAGCAATGAATAATAGAAGTTGCGTTAACATCAGCTGAATGCAAAGCTTTCCACAAGTCAAATAAATCTCTTCCTTTTTTGCGCTGGTAAAGTGCTCTCAATTTTGTGCCCAACAATTCCTCGAGGCAGTATGTATTGATATGACATTCTCCTTTGAACCAGTCTGACTCAACCTTGAACGGCTTTTTCTGCCAACCCAGAACCGAAAAATGTTCGCGGCAGTTTGTTTCGATTTTTACTTTCATTTTCTGCATCGGAGGGAATTCTGAATCAAAACGAAAGTTCAGGGTATTGTTATCCTTCTTAACTATGACTGCCGATTTACCCAGGAATGAAAGCGCTTTCTGTAATCTTTGTATCGTTTCTTTAATTGGTTCTGATCGCACCTGAACCAGGTCGATGTCTTCGGAGTATCTTGGTTGTGGTTGCAAATACAATTTGTGCAAAGCCGTTCCTCCTCTGAACGCAAGGCTGTCTGCAAGGAAACTATCGTTGAATAGCTCCACCAATGCCCGGCAAATCACTAGATCTTGTTCTACTTGTTCATTTGCCTGCCACGGAACTTGGTTACTCCATTGCCTAATGTAGGATTGAGGGATCATTCGTCGATTTCAATTTCAGTGTTGATCACTATTTTCCACCTGTCATTCACATGTCCTTTCTTTTTTTCCCCCGATGCTTTTAATGGAATAAGGTAAAACGAAAGACCTTCCTTTCTGCATTCACGGTAAAGTTTGTCTGCAAGGTCTTTTCTATGTATAAATTCTTCAAGAATGATCCCCAACCGTTGTAAAGAGGTGACATGTGCATATCTGATCAATGGTTCTTTAATGTCGCGCGGTTTAAGGGGTTCAACTAATTCTTTAATTACAGAGGCTGCTCTGTTCAAACCTCCGATTCTTTTTTCCAAGGAAATAAGATCTACTGCTGTTAACAAGGGGTTTGAAATAATAAAATATCCCGTCTCTGTTTTTCTTTTTTCAATCAGCGATTCAGGCGGAAACTGTTTTGTGCTGATATAATTAATTCTAACTCCTTTCTTGTTGGTTGCCCTTAGTACCGGATATCCTGTTGTGATGAAGTATTCTTGTGGTTGATGGTGAGATGAACCATGAAGTGTAGCTGCATTCAATAGCGAGAGGTAATATTTTCTTTGCAGGCTACGCATGAGTCCATCAATAAATAAAACAGGTGGTATGATTCCTTTCAACGAATACTGTGGCGGTACGATCACATAGAAGCCCTTGAAAATGGAAACTATTTTTCCTTGAAGTGAGAGACGTTGTAATAGTTGCTTTAAAGAAGTTTCATTATCATTTTTGAAATGTTCACGCAGATCATTCAAGTCAAACCAAAGCTTTCCCTGTGCTTGCTTATTTTCAATCCAATGTTCCAATCGCTTGTAATTGACCGGGTGTTTCATCTTGGAAATATTTTGCGAAAGGTATTACTTTTTGATACTTTACGCAAAAAATATCTAATAAAGATAAAACTAGTGTGGTTCAACTTTTTATGGATTCAAGGCTAGATGGAGGGTACTCCAAAGTAATGTGTAGTCAAATTAGCCCGAATAGCCGGAAATTCAAAAAGAATTAGCCTGAATTAAATTTCTTGTAGCTCGAATTGCTGTATTACACTGTTAATTAAATAGATACTAGTTCCGTCCGGACCGCTAAAATCCCTGTAAATAATTGACTTACAGGGATTTTGTTTTTTCAGTTGGGTCTTTAATTAGCTAGAATTTAGTACCGCAATAGCCCGAATCATGGTCGCGGAGTCACTCTAATGTCTGGACATTTTTTAATGCTAAAGACACGTTGGCATTGCTGAAGTTATCTTTTTATTATCCTAAAATATAACTCTCATTCTGGAATTTTCCAAATAGAGCCGTATTCCTTTCGAATCGTCTATAAATTATTCCTGAGGATGTTTTGGTTTATATTTTTTAACTTTTAGGGTACTAAAAGCACCCTAAATAGAAACATTTTAAACCGGTTCACGCTATAAGTTTAAAATAATTACTAATTTGGTACTATGAATACCGAGAATCAATCGAAAATAAACCAACTTCTTTCCTCTCAACCAATAGGTACGATAATGCAAGCATTCTGGCTTAAGAAGCAAGGATACAGTCTAGAATTACAAAAAAGGTACAAAAAAAGCCGATGGTTGGAGGCCGTTGGTACCGGAGCCATGAAGCGAGCAAATGATAAAGTAAGCTATGAAGGTGCTATTTATGCTTTACAAAAACAATCAGAGATGACCATTCACCCGGGAGGAAGAACGGCCCTTAGCTTAATGGGCTTAGGTCATTTCATAGACTTTTCCTCAAGTACGGTTGTGTTGTTCGGATCAAAAAACGAAAATCTTCCAATTTGGTTTAAAGAGTATGACTGGGGCACAGAAGTAAATTACTACAAAACAGCATTTCTCCCTACTGAAAAATTTCTGCAAGAAATAGAATTTAAAAATTTCTCAATAAAAATTTCAAGTGCACCACGGGCAATAATGGAATGCTTGTATCTGGTCCCGGGCAAACAAGACTTGACAGAATGTTATCATTTTATGGTAAGTATGAATAACGTCAGGCCTGAAGTAGTACAGGAATTACTCGAAAGCTGTCAATCTATTAAAGTGAAAAGATTGTTTCTTTATTTAGCAGAGAAAGTAAATCATAATTGGTTTAAGAAGCTTGAAATCGAAAAAATAGATTTGGGTAAAGGTAAAAGGAGCATTATCTTGAATGGATGCTATAATTCAAAATATAAAATAACAGTACCTAAAGAGCTCGAAGAAAAAGGATGAGAGAAGAATATAAAAAACAAGTTAGTCTTTTGTTATCCATATTACCTGAAATTGCAAAAGAAGAATGTTTTGCGCTGCATGGTGGTACAGCGATTAATCTGTTTGTTCGCGATATGCCTCGGCTTTCGGTTGACATTGATCTGACCTACCTGCCGCTTGAAGATTTTGAAACATCTCGATTACATATCAATGAAGCATTGCAGCGAATTGTAGTCAATATTCAAAAAGTACTACCTGATTCAAAAATACACCATGAAGGAAAAACCTGTAAATTAATTGTAAATGATAAAAAGGTTTCGGTTAAAGTCGAGGTCAGTCTTATGGGAAGGGGAAGTATTTTCGAGCCTCGAGTAATGGAGCTGTGCATGAAGGCGCAAGAGGAATTCGGTGCTTATGTTGAGACTAGAGTGTTAAATTATGGCTTGCTTTTCGGAGGCAAAATTTGTGCGGCACTGGACAGGCAACATCCGAGAGACTTATTTGATGTTTTATACCTGCTGAACAATGAAGGTTTCACAGATGAAGTCAAATCCGGATTCATATTTTATTTATTGGGTCATAGCAGGCCGATGCATGAGATTCTTGCACCGAATATGCTAGGTCAGAGTAGTGCGATGGAGACACAATTTTCAGGAATGACTACGGATGGTTTCAATTACAAAGAATTTGAGAAAACAAGGGAGGAACTTATTAAAGTTATTCATCAAAGGTTGACAGAAAGTGATAAAATTTTTTTGATGGGAATTCTGAAACTGCAGCCGGATTGGACAATATATGATTTTAAAGAGTATCCGGGAGTAAAATGGAAACTGCTTAACCTGGAAAAGCTGAAAAGCGAAAACCCGGAAAAATATCAATCCATGATAGACCAACTCCAAACAGTGCTTTATCCAGGTGAAAGTTGATCTGAAAATTGAAGCAATGCAATCTGCCAATTAATAAACCTATCAGGTAAGGTCTAATAGCTTTAATGATTGAATTTATTCCGGAAAAGTTGATTAACCTGAATAACCGGAATACTGAAAAAAATTAGCCCGAAACAAAATCCCATTAACCGTAATCACTTGTAACCTATTGTATATCTATTTGATACTAGTCCCGTCCGGACCGCTTGATGACCAAAACAAGGTCAAAGCGATTGAAGCGAGCAAATAATAAAGCTCGCTTTTTTTATGCGTGAGCACAAGCACTGCTCCGCCATTGGCGGAGCCTTGTTTTGGTCCACTACAACGGGTGAACAGGGTCCGACGGAGTCATTCCCGTCTGGACCGCCTTCGTTCGCCGAAGTCCTGATTAATTCAGGACGTAGGCGAGCTTCTTTTTTAAAATAGATGTATGCCATCCGGAAGTCTGCATTTTTTATCTGCAAGATCAATCGCTACTCCGCCAGAAGTAAAGTGTTGTTCTGGTTCATTGCTAAGTGTTGAAAAGCTGCGGACTGATCATTCCCGCCTGGATCGCCATAATGGAAGAGTAATAGCATCTATCCCTTTACAATTTACTAAGCTGTATACTTCGATATTTAAAATTTAACCTGATAAAATTTAACATTCACGTACCTTAGCCAAAATTTAGCATGGCAATGGCAAACAGGATTTATATAACGATTTTTTTCCTTCAAATAATGAGTTATTCTTTATATTCTCAACGCCTGGAGCCATTTTTGTCAGAAGGGGTCGCAATCCGTACCGGCAATATATCCAAACGTATACCTTATGAAAACACGATATTTTATTTTGAATGCA
This sequence comes from uncultured Bifidobacterium sp., assembly GCA_964534995.1. GTDB lineage: Bacteria > Bacteroidota > Bacteroidia > AKYH767-A > OLB10 > JAJTFW01. The sequence goes on along the minus strand of CAZHSC010000015.1, from coordinate 28,104 downwards.
TTAATGAAGGCAATCCTTTCCTAAAAAAGGAAAAGGATCTGGAAACCTATGTTTTGTTCTTTTTCCTGGAAGACAGCCTTGAGGAAATTGGATTCAGGGTATTATCTCCGGTACCAGAACTGGTGAGCCCTAACCGGGGTCATACCGTATCCGAAAATTACACCGATAGTTGTCAGGGGAAATCAAGGGGCTTTGATCCATTTTTAAGAATACATAAAGCAACATTCATATCATCCCTTCGTGAACTCCATCAGCTGCAAGGCAGTCCTGATTTTATCCTGATGGCTGAAAATGACAATAATGAAGAGATGATCCAAAAGGAATATTCCCTGATCCGGTTCATCACACCTGAGGGAGGTAAAAAAATTGAACCCGGTCTTTACTCGATTACCATAAGTGCTGCAAAAAGGACTCCGCTGCGAGGTTCCTTTTTATTGCAATGTGGCAGTATACCCCCGGGCAGGATTTCACCATTTGTCAGTGACTGGAAGCTCTTGTAATATTTCGCTGACCCGGTACTACGGAAGCTGATTATTACCCCCCCTCATTTATTGGATACAATGAAATTACGCGGCAATTATTTACCCGTATAAATAAGTTTAAAAGATTTTTGTGTATTGCCTGCACGGAACTGCAGGATATATACTCCCTCATTTAACTTACCCGTATTTAATGCCAGACGCATAGAATGAAATCCTGTCTGCATATAACTGTTATCCGCCAAGGTAGAAATCAATTGTCCGTTGATATTAAATAACTGTATACTTACCGGCAATGCTTCAGGCAAACTGAAATCAAGGGTGGTGAACTGGTCCACCAAGGTAGGATAAACATTGGCTACCGGTACATCACTTGTAATTTCAAATACCGGGGTGGCAAATGAAAAATGAGCAACGACGGTATCTGCTGATGTTGGATTTATTTTCGCAATGATTGCGCTGTCATTGGGAAGAAAAACCTGTGAGCCCGAAGTCCAGTTCACAAACTGGTAAGGAGAATTGGGTAAAGCTTCCAGGATGTTTGACATTCCACCAAAATAAGTTCCGGTCCATGGCAGGGAATCATGAATGAGGGTATTAAACTTAATACGACCTGCTCCGGCGGGATCCGCATTCAGGGTAATTTCATAAGGACCGCTCAGATTATAACAACTGATAATTCCACTTGATAAATTATTACAACGGTTGAGTATGAAAGTACGCAGGGTGTCGATATTTAACTGCCACTCGGTCAGCGTTCCGTTCCATCGTGTGGCATGGGCGCTCATTTCAGGAGTCAGTTTTGCCACAATGCTGTCGAGCTGGCTGATCATATTGTCACAACTGAAAACCGTATTCCAGAGGTCCACAATTCTTGAAATATAGTATTGATTGAAATCGGGGTTCTGTCTTAATCTGTTCAGCACCTGAATATGACCTTCGGGGTCAGAATTACCTGTTAAAGATTCCGGATCGCAGATGTCGGCGTATGCGCTGGTATTGGGAATTCCGGTGTAATTAATGTAATGGCCGAATGTAGCGTCATTATCCCAAAGGATATAACCCCATCGCAGGTGAGTACCTGTTGAATCCATTCCTCTCCACCAGCCTGTATTATAATTCAGCCAGTCGGAACATACCGTCATGGCATTGGCAATAACATAATCGGCAAGGCTGGTACCGTCATAACGGTCGTTGACATACGCGTAATTGGCGGCATTTGCCATGCTGTTGGTCATGATGTAATTGTAGAGGGAGTTCCAGTTGGACAGGGCGGTGGCACCTCCATACTCTGCCCAGGTGCTGCCCCAGGTAAGTATATATTGCAGGTTATATTTATCCTGACCGTAATAGTATTCGGTATAATCGTGTTCGTCCGGATTTTCACGGATATCATATACCCCCCAATAAGCACCATTAAGATACACAATTGTTTTTTCGGCATTACGAACATCCAGGTTCATGCCGCCCTTTTTGGCCAGCATATGGATATAGGCATCACGTACATGGGCACTACCCAGGTTGGCCGGACGGTGGTCGGCAGGATAATTATCATCGCCGGCCGCGCGCAGGATGATCCGCTGAAAATTCTCCCGGGTAGAATATTCAAATAACTTTTCTTCAATGCTGTGATTGTAGCCCATTTCATCCCTTGAAATAAAATCAAGGCTTCGCTGGCTCAATACCCATGAGTCCTGCCCATGTCTGTTGAATTCGCCATAGGTATTGGCTTTACGTGCTCCGGAAGTATCAAAATATTCAAAAGTGCCTTTCGGTTCAAGGGAACCACTGCCATTGGCCAGATTGGTCAATTGGGTTGCCGAAATAGAAATAACGGGAAGTGTATGGCTCACATTCATAAAATAGGTAGCAAATTCAACAAAACTGGGTAATACCGCAGGGTCAGGGCTGTAAGTGATGGCTTTTAATACACTGGTATTTGATATCAATACCCCTGTACTGCAAATGGGTGATGATGCAGTAGGCAAGGTACCATCCGTAGTATAGCGAACTGTTCCGCCTGGCTCAGTATGGGTTACAATGACAATGATGGGAGGCGGATAAAATCCTGCTGAAACAGAATAATCAGGCTTGTCGGCATAACGGAGATAGGGAGTGGCGGAATTGTTTGAACTACCCGGTGTTGGTGCCGTAAAAATACTCCAGGTACCCGCTCCATTGGTAGTTCGCCCCCTGGAGTGCCCCAGTTGTGTTTTTAACAGGGAAAGACTGTCTAAAACCACACCGGATGGGTCCGAGAAAATAATTTGTTCTCTGCTGTTCTTAGTTTGCGTTAACCTGAAATTGGTGTGGAAATTTGTGGAAGTATAGGTATCACGGCCCGAACACCAAAACCTCACAAACCCATTTGCAGGCACCACAACGCTAGCCGGAATGGTGTATTTGTTTATCTCCAGTGAATCATCACTCAGATGAAAACCACCCAGGGGCATGGGAAAAGCAGCGGTATTGTACAACTCAATCCAATCCTCATAATCCGAATGATCGTCAACAAACTGTGTGAGGTTAGAAGCAGAGTATTCATTGATAACTACCTGACTATGAGCACATAAACTCAGAATCACGAATACAAGCGTTACAGAGAATGATAATTTTGAATTCACGTGTAAGGGGTTTATAAATGATTGGATGGTATAAATGTATTAATAAATCGTAAATAATAATTGAGTCTCCTGAATAGGTGAATAATAATTTCAGGAAACTAAAGAGATCTTTATACCTTTATAAGTGTGAAAAAATATTACTTTGTATTTATCAACAGCTCTACCTTCTCAAAAAGCTAATCCAGATCAATTTTCAGGTGAACACTGAATTTCACCTGTCTTCCACTATTTATAGTGTAATTAATTCATTTCATGATTCATAAAATACAAAAAAATATATGTTTTAACATTAATTTACTTGCTTTGCATGATATAAATCATGTATATTTGTATTGCATTAATTTCAGAAGTTATTAACAAATTCAGGTAAAAAGCATTTAACCGGGGTACTTTAAATACTCATTTAAAAAAAAGCATATGCAAAGAATTAAAAATCTGGTGAAGAGGGCATTACAAATTCATCCTGCCTCCAATCTTACTCCACTTAAAGACATTGTTAAAATTGGTACACATTACCACGGATATTATATTCCTGATCATTTTGTGAACGCCTCCTCTATTTGTTATTGTGTTGGTGCAGGTGAGGACATTTCTTTTGATACTGAATTGATTAAAAGATACAATTGCAATGTGGTCATCGTGGATCCTGCGCCCGAAGGAATCAATCATTTTAATGAACTGAAGAAGAAGCTGGAGAACGATGAAACCATGAGTATCAACAGCAATGGTTCAAAATTCACTTACAGAATCGACAAAAGGGATTTACCGAAAATCAAGTTTTTGGAAATCGGTGTATGGAATCAAAAAACAACCGTTAAGTTTTACAAACCAGATATTGAACATTATGTATCCCATTCTATTGAAATGTTTAAGGAGTATGGGGATTATATAGAGGTTCCGGTAGATAAGTTGGGCAACATCATGAAAAGTCAGGGCCATACTTACATTGATCTTTTAAAGCTGGAAATTGAAGGTGCGGAATACAAAGTCATTGAAGATATTGTGAAAGACAAACTGGATATTAAAGTAATTCTGGTTGAATTTGATGAAGTATATCACTGCAAAGGCCTCCCCTATTTAAGACGCATCAGGAATGCCAGTGAAATGCTTATCCGCAGTGGTTATAAAATTGCTCATTCTACCAATCAGTTTAAGAGGCTTTTCATCAGAAATGATGTCTTCCAGGAGCTTTCCCGCAAGGAAAATCATACACATACACATACACACCTTTCCAGGAAAGATAAAAATCAGGAAGTTCACGTTTCAGCTTAAACCAGCGTTTTCAATCCATACACACCTTATTTAAAATAATTTTTAATCTGATCCGGTATTGATAAATACGGCACGGGGGATTTATTTTGCCCGCTTCTTAAATACAACTACTACTCCCTAACCGGGGAGTGCCTGACAGTTATTGTTCCTGAAAGTAATAAAAAGCCTGCAACACATACCAGGCTTAACAAAATCAAAACATAAAACATGTTTTCAAAACCATAGTGGTTGGCAATACCCAGTCCCACTACCGGTGCTGTTATGTTGGCGATACCAAAAGCGATGGAATACAGGGCCGCGTATTGCCCCTGTCTTTCGGCAAGCGGCCGTGAAAGGGCAAAATTCATCATGAAAGGCATCGCAAAAATTTCAGACAACGTAATTACTAACATAAAAACGACAGACCACAAGAGCATCCCCTTTCCCAATAAAAGAACAGAAAAACAAAGCGGCAGAAAAAAGGCGCCCGCGATAATATACCGGAAAATATTTTTATCCTTTTCAAGCCAGAGTACAAGAGGCATTTCCACCAATACTACCAGGAATCCATTCAGTGCAAGCAATAACCCAATGGTATCTTCATGATAGTTCCAGACCCTGCTTAAATATTGCGGAACACTGGCAAAAATCTGAAAGAAGCAGGTACCATATAATGCTACCAGGACAATAAAAGCCAGATAACGGTAATCCCTATAGGCAGAGGTGCTGATTTCTTTGAGAACAGTTCCGGAATGACCGGAAGAACCGGGTTCCTGCCGGGGAAGTTTCGCATATAGCAAACCTGCCGTCAAAAGGGAAGTCAAGGCATCCACAACAAACAGCCATGTATAGCCCAGGTGCAATGCAATTACACCACCCATAGCAGGACCAACCGTAAATCCAAGGTTAATAGCCAGGCGCACCAGCGAAACAGACCTGGCCCGGTTAGCCGGATCACTGTAGGCAGCTATAGCCTTGGAGTTGGCAGGTCTGAATATATCGGCGGTAAAGGCGTAGGTAAAAACAACACATGCCAGGCCCATGAGCGACTTTACCCATACCATTAAAAGCAAAATCAGACCGCTGGAAATGAGTGACACGATCATGATTTTAAAATAATTGCTCCGGTCGGTGAGCCAACCTCCTGCATAACTACCCAGTATACTTCCCACTCCGTATAAACTCATCACACTTCCCGCTTCACCGATGCTGAAGTGCAATACTTTTGTCATGTAAAGAGAGGTGAAAAGCAATACCATTGAACCGCTTCGGTTCACAAACATGGCAAGCGCAAGAATCCATATGTTTCTTTGTAAACCTGAAAATGACTTGCGGTAAATGCTGATCAAGGAGGATTTTTCTTTTCAGTAAAAATAGTAATTAGCGGCTACCGGAAATCCGCTACGCTCTTATTGTGACCGGGCAAATGACAATCCGGGCCTGTAAATGAATTTTTTCCCGCCAAGGGGTTTACAGCATCTTTCCCCGCTTAAGCAGATAAGGCATTAACACCTGCTTATAGCCTTTGTTAACATCCGCTTCTACAAAATCAATCCGGTATTGCGCACATTTTAACTTCAGGTCTTTGTAAAAAACGTCCATGCTCTGTAAATACGCATCCCGAACCTGGGCAGCGTGGACTTTCACCTCCTGTCCGCTTTCTATATCTATGAACTGATACGGTCTGTTTTCAAAATTAAAATCCAATTCAAGGCGTTTATCCACCACATGAAAAAGTATTACTTCATGTTTATTATAACGGAGGTGCTGCAATGCGCTGAACAGTTCCCCGGCTTCGGACGTATTCTCAAACATATCACTGAAAATAATTACCAGGGAGCGTTTATGCACACTTTCTGCTATCTGGTGCAGGGCTTTTGCCAGTCCGGTAGAAGTACTGCCCTTAGAGGCGATAGCTTCTTCCAGTTTATGTATAAGCAATTTATGATGAACGCTGCTGCTCCGTGCCGCCGTATTCAAATCGAGTTTATCGGAAAAAATACTGAGGCCGGCTGCGTCTCTCTGCATTTTCAGTAACTGAATGAGGGCTGCCGCACAATGCGCGGAAAATGTAATCTTATTCAGTACAGAGGGACTTTTGGAATTGTATTCAGGAAAATGCATCGAGGCTGAATTGTCGACCACAATCTGGCACCTCAGATTGGTTTCTTCTTCGTAGCGTTTGGTAAACAACTTATCGGTACGACCGAATAATTTCCAATCAATGTGCCGGGTGGCTTCTCCGGTATTGTAAATACGATGCTCGGCAAACTCTACTGAGAAGCCATGAAACGGACTTTTGTGTAAACCCGTGATAAATCCTTCCACCACCTGTCTTGCGATCAGCTCGAGGTGCGTAATTTGCTGGTATTCCTGGGGATTGATAGCCATACGGTAAAAAGATCATAACCGGTTATGTTCTTTAACGCAAAGTACAACATTCCGTTACACAATGCCCAAACACAACCGGTCAGGATCCCTCAACTCATCAACATTAAACCATCTTTCCTGAATTTCCCATATCTTATTTTTTGTTGTTCCTTCGGTCAACCTGACAGATATGCTTAATATAGCCGGCGAAAGTATGATCAGAAATTTGATACAGGATTCAGGTTATTACATCTGTGCTTCCAGCTTACCGGCCAGTACCGATTTGGGTACCGCACCAACCTGCTTGTCAACCACCTGTCCGTTTTTAAAGAACAACAATGCAGGGATATTACGAATGCCGAACTGCATGGAGATATTCGGATTGTGATCCACATTTACTTTACCTACAAGCGCTTTGCCTTCGTATTCTTTGGCTATTTCTTCCACGAAGGGGCCTATCATTCTGCAGGGGCCACACCATTCTGCCCAAAAATCAACGAGTACGGGTTTGTCGGATTTCAGAACAAGTTCATCAAAGTTCTGATCGGTTAATTCTAATGCCATTTTTTTATTTTTTTAATTTCTGATTGCGCTTACAATTATTGTTCCCTCCGCAGTTGACTGACAATATGTCATTTTAGTTTCACTATACCATTCGTAATCAGTTCCAATTGTTCAATCAGCGGATTATTAATTTTAACTTTCAGGTTTTTATTAACGAAAGGCAGATTCCATTTCTTGTCCTCGTCAACCACCTGGATCCGTAATGGAGTATTGCCCTGGTGCTGTCTCAGCAGGTCCTGCAATTTTAGACCCATGGTATTATCCAGGTTTCTCAACCGGAGACTCAGAACGAGCTCCTTTGATTGTTTATCGCCCACATCACTCAGATATTGTATCGAATAGGGCTTGAGTTCAAATTCATCCTCTTTTTTAAAACGGTTTTGAACTTTGGCCTTAATATACACGAGGCTTTCGGGTTCAAGGAACTGCTTTAATTTCCCATAGTCCTCACCAAAAAGAGTGATCTCCATGCTGCCGCTAAGATCTTCCACTGTAAAACTGCCAAAAGGCTTTCCTGTTTTACTCATCCGGTGACTGACCAGGGTAATAATTCCCGCAAAAGCAATATCCTTTCCTCTGAGGCTTTTGATACCATCGGGAGTAATGAACTGATCAATGGTATGGCTGCAGAAGTTCTTTATTTCAAACCTGAAATCATCAAGAGGATGTCCGGAAATATAAAAGCCGATCACTTCCTTTTCTTTTCCCAGCGCTTCCAGTTTGCTCCAGGGTTCGCACCGGGCAAGGACAGGCTGTGTTATTTCTTCTACCATGCTGTCACCGAAAAGGCTTTGCTGTTGTTTTCCTGATTGTATGCTCATGGCATTACCAAAGCGAACGGCTTTTTCCAGTCCGCTCACGCCATCGCGCGGATCCAGGTAAAAATACTGTGCGCGGTGAACCCCTGCAAAACAATCAAAAGCACCTGCCTGCGCCAGGCTCTCGAGGCAGCGTTTGTTTACCGATTTGCCGCTGACCCTGCGGGTAAGGTCAAACACCGATGTAAATGGTCCTTCTAACTCACGTTCACGAATCACCGAAATTACAGCCTGCTCACCCACTCCTTTCACGGCCCCCAGGCCGAAACGGATTTGCCCGGATTTGTTTACACTAAAGTTATACTGAGATTCATTGATGTCGGGACCCAGTACAGGCACCCCCATTCTTTTGCATTCCTCCATAAAGAAGGTTACCTTTTCGAGCTGACTGAGGTTATGGGTCAGCACTGACGCCATATACTCTGCCGGGTAATGTGCTTTCAGGTAAGCGGTCTGAAATGCGACGAATGCATAACAGGTGGAATGCGACTTGTTGAACGCGTAGGAGGCAAAAGCTTCCCAGTCCTTCCATATTTTATCGCACACTTTGAGGTCATGCCCATTCTTCTCACAGCCCTCCATAAACTTACCCTTCATTTTATCGAGCACATCTTTCTGCTTTTTACCCATCGCTTTGCGCAGCGTATCGGCTTCGCCTTTGCTGAAGCCGGCCAACTTTTGCGACAAGAGCATTACCTGTTCCTGGTAAACCGTGATGCCATAGGTTTCCTGCAGGAATTCTTCCATGGCCGGCAGGTCATATACCACGGCTTCACGGCCATGCTTACGTGCTATGAAATTGGGAATATAGGCAAGGGGCCCCGGACGGAACAAAGCGTTCATCGCAATCAGGTCCTCCAGTTTATCCGGTTTGAGGTCCTTTAGGTATTTCTGCATCCCCAACGACTCAAACTGAAATGTACCGTTGGTTTCCCCGCGCTGGTACAATTCAAAAGTAAGTTCGTCATTCAACGGAATGCTGTCAATATCGATTTCAACCCCGTGGTTCTGTCGGATTAACTGTAGCGCATCTTTAATAATGGTCAGCGTTTTTAATCCCAGGAAATCCATTTTGATGACACCGGCGTCTTCAATCACCTTACCGTCAAACTGCGTGATCAGCAAATCGGTTTCCTTCGATGTGGCAACGGGGATAATTTCTTTGAGGTCTTTAGGTGCAATGATAATTCCTGCAGCATGGATACCGGTATTGCGTACCGAACCTTCCAACACCATGGCCTCATGCAGCACCTGCGAGCGCATATCATCGCCATCCAAAATACTTCTCAGTTGCTTTACCTGCTCCAGCTCATCGCTGTTGAGCCCCTCCTTTTCTTTTAAACTCTTTTCTCCTTCGAGAGGAGCTTTCAGCACACGGTTTAACTCAATACCCGGTTTTTCAGGCACCAGCTTTGCCAGGGCATTGGAATCGGGCAATGGCAAATCCAATACCCGCGCAACATCTTTAATACTCATTTTAGCGGCCATGGTACCGTAGGTGACAATCTGGGCTACCTGGTTCCTGCCGTATTTCTCCACCACATAATCGATAACCTTTTGGCGGCCATCATCGTCGAAGTCGGTATCAATATCCGGCATACTTTTCCGATCCGGATTCAGAAACCTTTCAAAGAGGAGGTTATATTTAATTGGATCAATGTTGGTAATCCCTGTACAGTAGGCTACCGCTGAGCCTGCCGCCGAGCCCCTGCCGGGACCAATAAACACACCGATATCCCTTCCGGCCTTTATAAAATCCGCAACGATCAGGAAATACCCGGCAAATCCCATAGTTTTAATCGTATGCAATTCAAAATTCAGGCGCTCTTCAATTTCAGGAGTGATCTGTCCATACCTCTGTAAAGCACCGGTATAGGTTAGATGATGCAGGTATTCATCCTGTGAAGTGAACTCCGCTGGCACCCGGAAATTCGGGAGCAGTATATCCTGCTTCAACCGGAGGGTTTCAATTTTTCCGACTATTTCGTTGGTATTATCAATGGCTTCCGGTAAATCCGAAAATAAAGCCGACATCTCCTGTGTGGTTTTGAAATAGAACTGATCATTGTAAAAAGCAAAACGCTTGCCCCGCATCGACATATCATCCTCTGCAAATTCCTTAATCGTAGGCGTACTTTGCTTTTCTCCCGTATTTATGCACAACAAAATATCGTGCGCATTATAATCTTCACGGTCCACATAATGTGAATCATTGGAGGCGATGATCTTTACCTGATATTTTTTAGCGAAAGTGAGCAACACTTCATTCACCTGCCTTTGCTCCGGGATATCATGCCTTTGCAGCTCAATGTAATAATCTTCACCAAAAAGGTCAAGCCACCAGGCAAACTCTTCTTCGGCAGCCGCTTCTCCTTTTTTAATGATCGTTTTGGGTACAATGGCTCCCAGGCAGCAGGTGGTTGCAATCAGTCCTTTATGGTGTTGCAATAATATTTCTTTATCGATACGCGGATATTTACCGTACAGACCCTCAATATACCCAAGTGAGCAAAGTTTAATAAGATTACTATAGCCTTCGGCATTTTTGGCCAGTAATAGCTGATGATACCTGACATCCTTTTCATCCCGCGTAAACTGCAGTTTATGCCGGTTTTCCACCATGTAAAATTCACAACCAACTATTGGCTTGATGGTATCCGGATTCTCCTTTGTATTGTACTTTGCAGCTTCCGCTACAAACTTAAAAGCTCCAAACATATTACCGTGATCAGTGATGGCCAGCGCAGGCATATTATCTTTTACAGCCTTCTTATACAAGGATGAAATATCGGCCGCCCCATCAAGGAGGGAGAACTGTGTATGTACGTGGAGATGGGAAAATCTGGTCATGACGAAAAGCAAAAGTAGCTAAGTAAATGTCCTTTGCTGCTATCAATATTTATAAGCAATTCAGCATGAATGAAGTGATAGTTATTCACATTTTAACAATCTTTCTCATCATTGAACTTCATCGCCTTCCGCTGTTTTTTGCATTGGTTAATACAAAACGATGGAAATTAGCACTTTATTATTCCTGATGGAAATACAAGAAATGACTGATCCGGTTCATGAGGATGCCCACCGTAGGTGTTGATCAATGAAAAACAGCTTTGCCACCCTGAAAAGACTTCCCTGAGATGCCTGGAGAAAAAGAGCTAAAGCGTCCGTCAGTAAAGGCATTGGTGAAGGTAAATCTTTAAACAGACAGGCAAAAATAAAGGGTGGCCCTGGGGCCACCCTGTCAATTTTTTGATCTTGTTTTTCTCATTTCATCAGACCATAGGCAGAAAGATTTAATTAAACATTCGGTTTGAATACATCACAATGTTATGACAGAAATTAAATCTTGTCAGATAAAAAAACGATGAATTCTTACATCTTTGCATTTACTATGAAAAAGTCATTATTGATCTTCCTATTTATGGTGTTACTGAAAGCTTCCCCGGTGGAAGCGCAGGAACCATGGAATCTATATACAAAGAACATATCTGTTTCCTACAGGGAGGCTATTCAGTTTTACAAAGAAAAGGATGCTGAATTTGCCCAGGCACGATTGATGGAATATGGCAAAACCGATAATGGCCGGCCATTGCATTTGTTTGTAATCAGCGGGGACAAAGTGTTTAACAGAGATTCGCTGCGCAATACCGGACATCTTGTATTACTCATAAACAATGGCATTCATCCGGGTGAACCCGACGGGATCAATGCCTGTATCCGTCTTACCAAAGATATATTGGAAGGTAAATTTAAATTGCCACCCAGGGTGGTAATTGCCATCATCCCTGTTTACAATACCGAAGGCGCTGAAATTATTTCCAGGCACTTCCGCGCCGGACAAAACGGGCCGGAAGAAGTGGGCTTCAGGGGCAACTACCGCCATCTTGACCTTAACAGGGATTTCATTAAATGTGATTCCGAAAATGCAAAAAGTTTCACGAGGATTTACACTGCCTGGGATCCGGATGTGTTTGTTGACACCCATGTAACCGATGGAGCCGATTATCAATATGTCATGACGCTGATCGATTCACAAAAAGACAAACTTCGTCCTGAAATCAGCCGTTTTATGCAGACATCCCTTCTGCCATTCTTAAACGCCGGAATGGAAAAAGCAGGATTTCCAATGAGCCCCTATGTAAATGTATGGGGCAAAGGTCCTGAAGAGGGCATGGAAGGATTTCTTGAATACCCCCGCTTTGCTTCCGGATACAGCGCCCTGTTTAATGCCTTTCCATTCGTTACGGAAACGCATATGTTAAAACCCTTTCCACAAAGGGTTGAGGCCACCTATCACTTTCTCAAGACCATGATAAGCGCATGCGACCAGCTGGGTGCGGGAATTTTAATGGCCCGAAAAGAAGCTTCCACCAAAATCCAAAAGGAAGAATTATTTCCCCTGCAATGGAAGGTTGACAGTGCCGCTTACGACAGTATTACATTTATGGGTTATGCCACCGGTAGCGCTAAAAGTGAAGTAACGGGACTGGAACGGCTCTATTTTCAACGGGATCAGCCCTACTCCAGGAAAATCCCCTATTACAATAACTACAAAGTAACAGTCGCAGTAAAGCGACCTCCCGCCTACTTGTTGCCACAAGCCTGGAAGGAGGTGGCAGAGAGAATGCAACTCAACGGAATAAAAATGCGCTCCCTTGAACGGGATACAACTGTTAAAGCTGCCGTGTATTATATCAGGGATTACAAAACAGTTTCATCACCCTATGAGGGACATTACCTCCACTCCAATGTTAAAGTAGAAAGCGATACGCAATTGGTTAAGTGCTTTGCGGGAGATTACCTGATTGAATGTAACCAGAAGAAAAACCGTTACATAATAGAAACGCTGGAGCCCCATGCTCCGGATGCCTTCTTTGCCTGGAATTTTTTTGATGCCATACTTCAGCAAAAAGAATGGTTTTCCGATTATCTTTTCGAAGAAGAAGCCCTGAGGATACTGGCATCTGACCATCAGTTAAAGCAGGAATTTGAAAATAAAAAAGCAAATGATACAGCCTTTGCTTCCAGTTCCTGGGCCATGCTTAGCTGGATATTTGAACGCTCACAATGGAAAGAACCCAGCCATATGCGCTATCCTGTTTTGAGGCTTCTTAGCCCTCTTCCATCACAATTTTGAGGCTTTTAACAACTAACTTCAATTTTCAAATAACTGTAATTCAGTACATTAACAAGATACACGCGCTGTGGAATGAAAAAATTCGCATCTTTGCAGCCCTTCATTTGGAGAATGGAGGGGATTTTAAAAAAACAAAATACTATGCCAACAAAAATCAGATTACAACGTCATGGAAAGAAGGGTAAGCCTTTCTTCCATATTGTGGTGGCGGATAGTCGTGCTCCAAGAGATGGACGTTTCATCGAAAGAATCGGTTCTTATAACCCGATTACCAATCCGGCAACGATCAGTATTGATACTGAAAAAGCCGCTGACTGGGTGATGAAAGGAGCTCAACCTACTGACACGACCCGTGCTATCCTCAGCTACAAGGGGGTTTTGTATCGTGCACACCTTAACAAGGGTGTAGCGAAAGGAAACCTTACACAGGAACAAGCCGATGCGAAATTCGCAGCCTGGGAACAGGAGAAAGTCAACAAGATCGAAGGCAAGAAAAAACGGATTGCCGAAAGCCGCGCGAAGTCGCAAACTTCACGTATCGAACAGGAGGCAAAAGTAAATGCCGCACGTGTTGAGGCGCGCAAACGCAAAGAAGCGGAAGCAGCCCTGGCCCTGCAGCCTGCTGCAGAAGATGGCGGATCAACTGAACCTTCAGAAGGAGAAGCCCCTGCAGCCGAAGGAGAAGCCTCAGCTGAAGCCTAATTTTAAAATCAAGCATTCCTAAAGGCTGTCGCTTCTGAGTGGCAGCCTTTATAATTTTATTAAAACCACAAATCATGAATGAACATCCTGACTATTTTCAACTTGGCAGCATTGTACGTACGCACGGCGTCAAAGGAGACTTTGTTGTGGCTATGGATACGGATAGCCCGGGACGTTATAAATCACTGAAGGTTGTATATGTTGAGGTAGATGAAGTTTTAAAGGAATATAACGTTACAAAAATCTCTATCAGGGAAAAGGAAAAAGCGGCTATATTGCACCTGGAAGGAATTGAAAATATGACAACGGCCGAAAATTACCTGAAGTACCGGATATTTCTACCCCTGGAAATGCTCCCCAGGTTACGGGGAAAAAAATTCTATTTTCATGAGATAATAGGCTTTCAAGTATGTGATAAAAAACTGGGACACCTGGGTCCGGTAACCACAGTTTTTGACCGGGCAGATCAGCCGGTTATTGAGTTTCTGTATCAGGAACACAAAGTATTGTTTCCTGTTCACGATAAACTGATTGTTAAAATTGACCGGGAAGCAAGGGAGTTTCATGTGAACATGCCCGAGGGACTGCTGGATATTTATCTTGAATCCTGAAAGCGTAAAAGCACAGGACTACGCCCATTACCCGGCGCCAATGAAATTGGAAATGATTTATACCTGAATCACCTGTGACTGTCTTTTGATTTTAATTTAAAAGGACAAATTTATAATCATCATAACGGATGATATTTACCACATTTCTTTCTTTGCCGCAATCATCACACAAGGGTACAAGCCCGGATGTTTTTTTTGATGGCGATAGCAAATAGGCATAGGGAATCACTTTGCCACCCGGGCCGGCAGGACGCTGAGAAGCGATAAGTGTCAACACATCGTAAGCCATATAGGCCTGCAGCAGTGGATCGGCGTGATATTCCGAAATAAATTTTTTACGGAAGGCAATCACTTCTACGTTTTCAATGTCAATATACATTCCGTTGAAAAAAACAGCGTTCATCTCTTTCATAACAACGGGATCAACCGCGTTAAAATTTTCCCAGCCCGGTATTCCACAAAGCATAAAACCGTACTCATTTTTCACTTCACTGATTTTATTCAGCAAAGCGGTTAAAAATGACTCGTCGGCTGTAGGGAGAATAAGCAGGTTCCTTTTATTTTTCACCAATTTACTTTTAAGTGCCGGCCATCCATCAACGGTATAATTCAAAGACTTGCAGCACGGCTTTCCCGTCACACTGTCAATCACGGAGGCAAATAAGGAGGCGATCTCTTTTTCCCTCCGCTGATCGCGGGAAACAGCAATAAAATTAGAGGCGGAATAATTTTCGGCAAGAAATAATGCCGTTTGCCGGATCTGCGTAATATTGCTGGGATAAGCCAAATGAATATAAGGGTTGTGTTCCAGCAACTGAACGTTGGGGCTATAAAAGAGATACAAGGGCTTTTTCCACAAGCCTGCATTGGCCGAGAGGAATTGGTTATAATTGGGGGGCAGCAGAGAGACGATCGCGTCCACTTGTTGAAATTTCTCACTACTGAGTTTCTTTTCCGTCGCCGATGAATCGAACCCTGCATCAACAATCGTAAATTCCATATCCAGCGACTGACCGGCAAGGTACGCCTGAGCCAGCCTGGCCCCTTCCAGGAAATTTAATGCGGGCAGGGCTTCCGGTAAAATCAGGGGCGCATCATCAGGTACCGTATCTTCTTCAAAATGTTTGTCAAGTTGCAAAGGAAGGATTAGCGCGACCTTTACCTTACTTCGTGCGGCAGGTACAGGTGGAAGTGTGTCTTTCACCACTGTCAGCGTATCTTTTACCGGAGCCACCACGTTTCCGGTGCTTTTGGGAGCGGGCGCGATCTTTATTGTACTGCCGCAGGACATTATCAACACCAATAGGCCTGTTAAAAAGATTCCCCCTGTGAAGTTAAACCTGATCATTCCCATTCGATTGTTGCCGGCGGCTTGGAGCTGATATCATATACCACCCTGTTAACACCTTTTACTTTATTGATTATTTCATTCGACACCTTACCAAGAAACTCATAGGGAAGATGACACCAATCGGCAGTCATACCATCGGTAGAACTTACCGCACGCAGGGCTACAACATGTTCATAGGTCCTTTCATCTCCCATTACCCCCACTGAATTGACAGGTAGAAAAACAGAACCGGCCTGCCAGACTTTATCGTACAGTCCATGCTGTTTGAGACCATCGATATAAATGGCGTCCACCTCCTGTATAATACGCACCTTCTCTTCGGTAACATCTCCAAGGATGCGGATACCAAGGCCCGGCCCCGGAAAGGGATGGCGGTTCAACAGTTCGGCAGGCATACCCAATTCAGCCCCCACCATACGCACTTCATCTTTAAACAAACTGCGCAGGGGTTCCACCACCTTCAGTTTCATTTTTTCGGGCAGGCCGCCTACGTTATGATGGGATTTTATGGTAGCTGAAGGCCCTTTGACAGAAACGGATTCAATCACATCAGGATAGATAGTTCCCTGCGCCAGCCACATTACATCTTTAATTTCATGCGCCTTTGCATCGAAGGTTTCAATAAATACCCGGCCAATAATTTTTCTTTTTTGCTCCGGGTCGCTTACTCCTTTCAGTTCATCGTAAAACTTCCTGCTGGCATCTACACCATGAATATTCAGTCCGTAATGCCGGTAAGTTTCCAATACCTGTTCATACTCATTTTTACGAAGCAGGCCATTGTTCACAAACACACAATGCAGATTTTTTCCGATTGCCCTGTTGAGCAGCATCGCGGCAACGCCTGAATCAACTCCTCCGCTCAAACCAAGTATTACCTGGTCATTTCCCAGTTGCTTTTTCAAAGACTCCACCGTTTCATCAATGAAAGATCCGGGAGTCCAGTCACCGGAACATCCACAAATACTGTAAACAAAATTCTTCAGAAAATTTTTTCCTTCCACGCTGTGAACTACTTCGGGGTGAAACTGCAGGCCATAGGTCTTCTCCCCTTCTACATGATAGGCGGCTACCGGCACATCACTGGTACTGGCAATCACTTTAAAACCGGAACCTACTTCCATGATAGAGTCCGAATGCGACATCCACACCTGTGATTCCTCGGCAATGTGATGCATAAACGTGTCGCTTCTTTCCTTCACGGTGAGCATGGCTCGTCCATATTCCCGGGTGGCAGAGGGTTGAACTTTTCCACCCCCTTGCAGAGCCATCAGCTGGGCACCGTAGCATATCCCCAATACCGGATAGTGTCCCCGCAGGGAGAGTGTATCAATGACGGGTGCATTTTCCTCCCTCACAGAGGCTGGCCCGCCACTGAGAATGATCCCCCTCACCCCTTCATGGATAGGAGGCAGATGGTTATAAGGATGTATTTCACAATATACATGTAACTCCCGGACACGCCTGGCTATGAGCTGCGTAAATTGCGAACCAAAGTCAATGATAAGTATACTCTGATGCATATAAGCTTTTTAATATCGTATAAACCGGGTTTAAATTGAAAAATCAAAGAACACAATGCTACCAGCGCGACTTGTATTTATCCTTCCGTGATGCGGAGGAGGAGCCTTGCTTTTCCGTTTCCTTTTTCTTCCTGGAAGGCTTTTCATCTTTCCATGGGTCACGCCCCGTGTAGGTCTTTGCGTTTTGCCCCCCCTGTGACATCTCACGCCTGCGTACCGAAGAACGCTCCCTGTTTCCTCCATAACTCCGTCCGCCCTCTTTTTCATTTCTCCGCCCGGAACCGGATTCATAATTTCTATCACGTCCTCCCGAAGGCCTGCTTTCACTCCTTTCCGTTCTGACTTTACGGTCATGATATACTGCACCATTCAGTCCTTTCATTACAGCATCAAATCTATCGGGCTCTACATCCACAAAGGAATAAACACCCTGCACATCGATACGTCCGAAAACAACTCCTTTTTCGCCTGTGGTATCACAAATAAATCGCAATAATTTCCCTTTATCCAAACCATCTTTGGCGCCAATGCTCACAAACATACGGTTAAACTTATCACCATAAGATTTACCTCCACCACTATCTCCCCTTCCGGGTCTCACATCAGCATTCAGGTCCGGGGCGTTTTTATAGTACTCCAGGAATCTGTTAAACTCAATGGAAACAAAGCGGTGAATCAGTTCATCACGGTCGAGGCCTCTTAGTTCATGATAAATGGATTCAAGATAAGGTTCTATCTCTGTATCATTCACCTCTACATCATGAATTTTCTTTACAAGTTTCATCAGTTGCTTTTCACAAACCTCCATGCCATCCGGCACTTTAAGTTGTTTGAAAGTACGGCCGGTAGATTTTTCAATCTGCCGGATACGGTTGATATCCTTGGAATGTACAATGGCCAGGGAAATTCCTGTTTTACCTGCCCTGGCTGTACGCCCGCTGCGATGCATGTAATTTTCCAGTTCATCGGGCAGATTGTAATGAATTACATGGGTCACATCCTGCACATCAATACCGCGGGCTGCAACATCCGTGGCCACCAGCAATTGCAATGTACGGTCACGATAGCGTCCCATTACTTTATCACGCTGCACCTGGCTAAGATCGCCATGCAAAGAGTCGGCATTGTAACCGTCGCGCATAAGGTGCTCCGCAACTTCCTGTGTTTCGAGTTTGGTACGGCAAAATACAATTCCGAAAATCTCAACATTGGCATCGACAAAGCGTTTTAAAGCGGCATAACGGTCTTTGGCACGAACCACTGCATAACAATGTTCTATATTTTCATTTCCCTTCTGACGAGACTCCGTTGTAATTTCAAAGGGGTCATTCATGTAATTTTTCGAGATTTCACGCACCTCACGGGGCATGGTAGCCGAAAACAACCAGGTATTTCTGTCAGCAGGCGTATTTTCAAGGATGAAATCGATATCTTCTTTGAAGCCCATATTGAGCATTTCATCGGCTTCGTCGAGAACAAGAATTCTCACTTTACCTAAATCGAGGGCCTTACGGTTAATGAGATCAATCAAACGGCCGGGGGTTGCCACCACCACATGTACACCCTTTTTAATTTTCCGGATCTGATCGAGGATACTCGCGCCCCCATAAACCGGTACCGCATCAAAACCTTTCATTTCCTTTGAAAAATTCAAAAGATCATTGTAAATCTGTACACAGAGCTCACGGGTTGGTGCCAGCACCAAAGCCTGAGGATAGTTTTTATGCAGGTCAATAATATGCAGCAAGGGAAGCCCAAAGGCGGCAGTTTTACCGGTTCCGGTTTGTGCGAGACCTACCAGGTCGCGGTCACCTCCTATTAAAGCCGGAATTGCCTGTAATTGAATGGGGGTTGGAGTTGTAAACCCTAGAGCTTCAACGCCTTTTACTAATCGAGCATCGAGGCCCAGGTCATGGAATGTATTCATCCGGCAAAGGTATGAAATTAATCAGGAGTCATGCTGAAAATCAAGCTTTTCGTAATCTAATATAAATGAGAAATTAAATATTTAGTCATCCGGTTCTTTCAACATTCCGAAGGGTTAACCGGAACTTCCTGCAACGATTTGTTCTTTTTCCAAACACAGAAGTTGCGGACGGAATTTAAAGGACTATTTAAGTTTTCATTTTCACTGCTTTCAGGGTAAGAGAAGTTCAGCCATTCATAAAAAACAAAAACCATAAAAGCCAGCTATACCTCCTCTTGCTATTTTCTCTTAATAGCGCAAGATCAGTCGTTAACAGCAATTATCAGTTCAATTCAACCGGCAATACAGATACGGTGGCGGATAATGGCATTTTAGCTAATTTTGCGCTCCTATACCGTAACTATGAAAGAAGTATATATCGTTTCTGCCGTACGTACCCCTATCGGCAGTTTTGCAGGAGTTTTAGCCGGAATTCCCGCCACGCAACTGGGTGCTATCGCCATCAAAGCCGCCCTTGAAAAAGGTGGGGTCAAGCCTGAATGGGTGAATGAAGTGTATATGGGAAATGTATTGCAGGCAAATGTTGGACAGGCTCCCGTTACTCAGGCCTCTATTTTTGCCGGTATCCCTGATACAGTTCCGGGTACTACCGTTAATAAAGTGTGTGCATCAGGTATGAAAGCCATCATGCTGGGCGCACAAAGCATCATGCTTGGAGAAAACGATGTAGTGGTTGCCGGTGGAATGGAAAACATGAGTTCGGTACCCTATTATCTGGATAAAGCGCGTAACGGATACCGCTTAGGTCATGCTCAGATGATTGACGGTTTGGTGAAAGATGGCCTGTGGGATGTTTACAAAGACTACCATATGGGTAATGCTGCTGAATTATGCGCCAGCGAATGCAAGATCAGCCGTGAAGAGCAGGATGCCTATGCCATTGAATCCTACAAACGTTCGCAGGCCGCATGGGCGAAGGGCTTGTTCAGGGATGAAATCGCCCCGGTGAGTATCCCCCAAAAAGGCAAAGATCCTATCATCATAAACGAAGACGAAGAATACAAGAAAGTAGATTTTAATAAAATTCCTTCCTTACGACCTGTGTTTATTAAGGACGGCAGCGTAACCGCGGCCAATGCAAGTACCCTTAATGATGGCGCGGCGGCAGTGGTACTGATGAGCAAAGAAAAATGCGAAGCCCTGGGTCTTAAAGCGCTTGCAAAAATCCGTTCCTTTGCCGATGCACAGCAGGCACCTGAATGGTTCACCACTACTCCCGCCAAGGCCTTACCGAAAGCTATAGAAAAAGCCGGACTTAAAATAAATGATATTGATTTTTTTGAAATCAATGAAGCATTTTCGGTAGTGGCGCTGGCCAACAATAAGGAAATGAAACTGGATCCCGGCAAGGTAAATGTAAACGGCGGAGCTGTATCTATCGGTCATCCCCTGGGTTGCTCGGGTGCCAGAATTGTTGTTACCCTGTTGCACGTACTCCAGCAAAGAAATGCCAAAACCGGCGCGGCCGGAATCTGCAACGGTGGCGGCGGCGCCTCCGCCATTGTTATTGAACGCATTTAATACCGCGGCTTTACCCTCCTCTTATATGGCGGAAAACACATGAACTACGGTATCTGCCCCCTCAGCATCATCCCTGTACGTGCCGAAGCATCGCACCGCAGTGAACAGGTAACCCAGGTATTATTTGGGGAAACATTCACCGTACTGGAACAACAGGCGGAGTGGATAAAAATCCGGCTCACCTTTGATGATTATGAAGGCTGGATTCAAAAGTCGCAGCACGCAGCACTTTCACTTACCGACTATAACGAATTACAGAAAAGCAGAAGTTTCCTCAGCTACGACCTGGTTCAGATTCTCATCAACCATCAAAGTATTATTTCGATTTTGTTGGGCTCAAATCTGCCCTGGTACCGAAGTGGAAATTGCAGGATTGGAACCACCAGTTATAATTTTGAAGGTAATGCCCGGCAATCGGATACTGCAGTCATGGGCAAAACTATCGTCGAAAACGCTTTTATGTACCTTAATGCCCCCTATTTATGGGGAGGCAGAAGTCCTTTTGGTATCGATTGTTCCGGATTAACCCAAATGGCTTACAAGCTTTCGGGAATGGCCTTGAAAAGGGACGCCTGGATGCAGAGCGAACAGGGACACAGTGTGCATCTTCTGGATGAGAGCCAGGCCGGCGATCTTGCCTTCTTTGACAATGAAGAAGGGCGTATCACACATGTAGGTATACTGGTTTCAAAAAATAAGATCATCCATTCCTCCGGACAGGTACGGGTTGACAATATTGACCACCATGGTATTTTTAACAGCGATGTCAGGAAATATACACACAACCTCCGCCTGATTAAACGATTGCTTTGACACCGGTTCCTGCCTCCATGAAAATACTGATTCATGAAAAAGGCCCTGCTTCATCAATAAAAAATCAGCCCAATAAACCGTGCTCCGGTTCAATAACCTGTTCTTTTAACAAACGCGCTATTGAATTATAGCTGTTGGAAAGCGCCTTTTTAATTTCCGCCTTGTTCATCCATTGTACATCCAGAATCCCTTCTTCATATTGCGGCACAGGAGGTGTTGTGTCAATCGTACTCATTAAAAACCAAAAGGTCTTCTTCAAAACTTTTATATCATGGTAGAGATAAGTATGAAAAGTAGTTTCAATTTGCTTTGATAACTTAAGCATGCCCACTCCACATTCTTCAAAGACCTCACGAACTGCCGCCGCATCCGCCTCTTCCCCCTGCTCTATTTTACCTTTGGGAAGATCCCATTTGCCATTTCTGAAAATCATGAGCAACTGATGTTTTTCGTTTATAACTACTCCACCGGCTGCTTCCATGATTTTATACAGAGATTTAAATGTCTTCCAGCTTTTATCAATGTCGGTTGTCTGCAGTACAATTGATGCAGTATGTTCATTCTTCTCAAATGCTTCAACGATGGTCGCCAGCGCCTGTTTAGACTCGTTTCCGGAAAGTTTTAAAACCATTTCCGCATTTCCCAATGAATCGTGCACACTCACAAAGCGAAGCAATCGTTCATTTATATAAACATTATACATAGGCAATAAGAGGCTTCTTTAAAAGATTGGTATTTTCAAACGAATGCATTAGGTTTGTAATCATGGATGAAACTGCTTCAAAAATAGCCGAATTCCTGCTTCAAATCAAAGCCATCAAACTTCAGCCCGAGCAACCATTCACCTGGGCTTCCGGCTGGAAATCACCTATTTACTGCGACAACAGGATTTCATTGTCCTACCCGAGGGTACGTACTTTTATCCGTCAGGAGCTGGTAAAATTAATAGAGAGCAAATTTGGCCGGCCCGATTTAATTGCCGGAGTAGCTACCGCCGCCATTGCCCCGGGCGTTTTGGTAGCCGAGGCCATGGGCCTCCCATTTGTGTACATACGATCATCGGCTAAAGAGCATGGCAGGCAAAATACTATTGAAGGGGAAGTACAGGCTAACCAAACAGCAGTAGTCATCGAAGACCTGATTTCAACAGGAGGAAGCAGTATCAAAGCAGTTCAGGAACTTCGCAACAATCATGTCATAGTGAAAGGTCTTGTTTCTATTTTCACTTACGGCTTTGATGTGGCTACCGACAATTTCAAGAAGGCTGCATGTCCGGTATATTCTCTAAGCACTTACGAACACCTGATTAAACAAGCACTGCTCAGCGGCTATATTTCAAAAAACGACCTTCCCGCGCTCGAAGCATGGCGTAAAAAGCCCGAGGGTTGGAAAGGGCTATAAAGCATGGGAGTTGGTTTTACTTTCGCGTCAAAATTATATTTTCAGACCGGCGGTCAATCCTTCCTCCTGCAAGGCTTATACAAGGAGGTCATCACGCCCCAAACACCCTGTTGAACACAGATATTTTTTGAACTTAAAGCGAAAAAAAATCCATATGACAAGAATCGAATCGGACAAAGTAACGATACAGCAGCCTGCCTCCGTAATATTCAATTTCCTCACTGATTTCCACAATATCGGCACTTTGATGCCTGAGCAGGTTGAAGGATTTACCGTTGATGGAGACACCTGTAAATTCACCATAAAGGGTATGGCCAGCCTGGGATTAAAATATGAAAGTAAAATCCCGGATTCGGAGGTGGTGATGACGAAGCATGAAAAGGCGCCTTTCGATCTGAAACTCATCTGCAAAATTGATAGTAAAGATGCGCAAACCAGCGATTTACAATTATTTTTTGATGCCGACCTTAACCCTTTCCTTAAGATGGTAGCTGAAAAACCATTGAAAAACTTCCTGAATATGCTGGTCAACAAATACAGGGAAAAGACCAATACATAAAATTCAAGTACCCCTTACATAAAAGCGGATACCCGGGTGACTGGCCCGTATGATCTTGCCGTTTTCTTCAATCATCGCGAGTCCTGCATCATCCACCCC
The DNA here is from genome assembly GCA_964534995.1 of uncultured Bifidobacterium sp. GTDB lineage: Bacteria > Bacteroidota > Bacteroidia > AKYH767-A > OLB10 > JAJTFW01. The sequence goes on along the minus strand of CAZHSC010000015.1, from coordinate 4,294 downwards.
GGTAAGAACGCCGCTGAAAAGTCCTTCACCCTTCATAAAAACAGCCATTTCCCCTCTCATATACAAGCGATGGGCATACTGCGCTTCGATCCATTGCTCCTCACCGGCGTTCAATTGACAGTAGGCATTCCAAACTTCACGAAACAATGCTTTTGCTTCCGTTTCCGGAACGAATTTCTGATGGTTTAGATGGAACAATGAAGTGGCAGGCGTGTTAAACTCATCGGTAAACTCATCCTGATTCAGATTAACACCGATTCCTGCAATCACAGAAGATAACTTATGACCACGGATGTTATTTTCGATAAGAATCCCGGAGATTTTCTTACCGGAAACCAGCACATCATTGGGCCATTTAATCTGTACTTTATCCTCACACCGGGATTCCACATAGGTGGCTACCCCTACCGCAATTGCTTTATTGATCTGAAATTGCTTTTCAACAGGGCAATTCTCCGGCATCAGCAATATAGAAAGATACAGGCCTTGTCCGGCCCTGCTTTCCCAGGTTCTTCCCCTCTGCCCTTTACCGGCACTTTGCTCCAGAGCCAAAACGGCGGTCCCTTCTTCTGCCTCTCCCTTTTCACACAATTGGCGGAGATAATTGTTAGTAGAATCAACAGAAGTAAGTACAATTAGGTTCATTTCAGGTTCAAAAATGAGTAATTTTGCAAATCTACGTATACGAATTATCAAAGAATGGTAAAAAGTGCCAGGGTCAGCCTGAAGCAAACAAAAAGTGCGACTGAGTTTTTAACAGACGCTATTATCAGGGGGTTACAGGAAAAGAAAGCCAGGGATATCGTGATGCTGGACTTGCGGGGCCTGAGTGGGGCGGTTACCGATTTCTTTATTATTTGTCAGGGGGATTCCTCTACACAAGTAGAGGCTTTGAGCCGGTCGGTAGAAGAAATGGTGGAGAAAGAGTGCAAGGACATTCCGGCACATATTGAAGGAATTAAAAATGCGCAGTGGGTGTTAATCGACTATATCACCGTGGTAGTACACATCTTTCAACCCGAACAAAGGGCCTATTATGGAATAGAAAAGTTGTGGGCAGATGCAGAAATTAAAAGAATAGAAGGTAACTAAACAGCGGTTTGATTGTTTAAGTTCCCTGATAAAATACAATTTGAACAGAAAATTAAAGATGTCTGAGCAATCGCAAAAAGAAGAAAAAAAGAAAGCGGGTAATAATTTCCCAAAACAGAAACCACCCCGTTTTAACTTCAATTTATACTGGATTTATGCCCTGGTGCTTTTCGTCATCATCATCATCAATTCCTTTGATTTCGGTAACCATGCAAGGGAAGTTACCTGGTCGCAGTTTTCAACATGGGTTAGAAATGGAGATGTTGACAAAATCGTTGTGGTAAACAAGGAAATCGTCAATGTCTTCATCAAAAAAACGAGTCTGGCAAAGCCCGAATTTAAGGCGGTAGCCCGTAAAACCTTTGGAAATGGCTTGAATGAAGGTCCTCATTTTGCGTTTACCATTGGCGATGTCGGAAGTTTCAAGAAGGACCTCGATGATGTGCAAAAGGATCTTGCCGAAACCAACCGGGTTAATATTATTTATAACAACAACGACCGTAGTTACTGGGATGTGCTGAGTTGGATATTTCCTTTTATCCTGCTTATCGGCATTTATATGTTCTTCATGAGGAGAATGGGTAGCGGTCCGGGAGGCAGTCAGATTTTTAACATAGGAAAATCAAAAGCGACCTTGTTTGATAAAGACCTCCACGTAAAAGTCACATTTAATGATGTGGCCGGACTTGAAGAGGCGAAGATTGAGGTCATGGAAATCGTGGATTTTCTGAAAAACCCAAAGAAGTATACTCAGCTGGGTGGTAAAATTCCCCGTGGCGCATTACTGGTGGGTCCTCCGGGAACCGGAAAAACACTCTTGGCCAAGGCCGTTGCGGGTGAAGCACAGGTTCCGTTTTTCTCTCTTTCCGGCTCCGATTTCGTGGAAATGTTTGTGGGTGTAGGCGCCAGCCGTGTGCGAGATCTTTTCCGTCAGGCAAAGGAGAAAGCTCCCAGTATCATTTTCATTGATGAGATTGATGCCATCGGTCGTGCCAGGGGCAAGCAACCCAGCTTCAGCGCCAACGATGAACGTGAGAGTACCCTCAATCAATTGTTGACGGAGATGGATGGCTTCGGATCGAATTCAGGAGTCATTATCCTGGCAGCCACCAACCGTGCCGATATCCTTGACAGGGCTTTATTACGTCCCGGACGTTTCGACAGACAGATATACGTGGAATTGCCCGACCTGAACGGACGTAAGGAAATATTTAAAGTGCATGCCAAGCCGCTCAAACTGGACCCAGGTGTTGATCTGGATTTCCTGGCCAAACAGACCCCGGGCTTTTCAGGGGCCGATATCGCCAACCTGTGCAATGAAGCCGCACTTATCGCCGCACGGCACAATAAAACATCCATCGGGCACCAGGATTTTCTGGATGCGGTTGACCGCATAGTAGGTGGCCTTGAAAAGAAAAATAAAATCATCTCGGTGCATGAAAAGAAGGTAATCGCCTACCATGAGTCAGGACATGCCGCGGTAAGCTGGCTGCTGCAACACACAGCCCCCCTGGTTAAGGTAACCATCGTTCCGAGAGGAAATTCACTGGGCGCAGCATGGTATCTCCCCGAGGAGCGCCAGATCACCACCAAAGAACAAATCATGGATGAAATCTGCGCTGCCCTGGGTGGACGTGCCGCAGAAGAAGTCACCTTCGGGGCTGTTTCAACCGGTGCCCTGAGCGACCTTGAAAAAATAACCAAGCAAGCTTATGCTACGGTTGCGGTATTTGGACTTAATGAGGAGCTGGGCAATATCAGTTATTATGATTCATCAGGAAATGCTGACTACTCCTTTACCAAACCCTACAGTGAAAAAACGGCAGAACTGATCGATGCGGAAGTAAAAAAGATGATTGACATTGCGTACATGAGAACCCTGGATCTTTTACGTTCCAACAAGGAAAAACTCGACGCTCTGGCCAACCGCCTGCTGGAAAAGGAAGTGATTTATAAAGAAGACCTG
>CAZHSC010000015.1:0-1226 GCA_964534995.1 uncultured Bifidobacterium sp. | reverse complement strand
CGTGTTTGGGATAAAGAGGAAAATGACAAACTGGTAAACGCGATCACCCCTAACGGCAGCGCCCAAAACTCCTCCGAACAAACGCCAACAGCAGAAGCCGCGACTGGCAATGCTTAAGAAAGGCTGTACACCATGGACGAAAGTACGAACCGGGAAAAAGTACTGAAAAAAATAAGGACAGCGCTTCTGGCGAAGACGGATAATCCTTATCCAAAGGTCCCCCTGGATTCGGGTCTTTATAATACCACCGACGAAGACCTCCTGCTGGTATTCGCGGAGAAGTCGGAAGCTACAGGAGCCAAATTCTTTCTTATTGAAAGTGAGTTGGAGTTCATGGAGTCGCTGGTGAATCTTGGCGAACAGTACGCGTGGAAAAACATAGTATGCGTTGAAGACGGCCTCAGCAATCTGCTTACCGAATGTGAATTACCACACCATGTCAACCCATCGGATATAGACATGGCCGAAGTAGCTGTTAGCAGTTGCGAATGCATGATAGCCCGTACCGGCAGTGTGGTACTCTCCTCAGGCACCCAGTCACGCACTGTACCTGCCTATGCTCCGGTACATATCATCCTGGGCCATGCAAGTAAAATTACGCTTGACTTAAAAGATGCCATGAGTTGGCTGAGGTATAAATTCCCTAAATTACCTTCCGCTATCTCCATAGTAAGTGGTCCAGGGCGTACCGCTGATATCGAAGGTAAAACCGTTATAGGCGCGCATGGACCCAGGCAAGTCTATATTTTTGTAATCGATGACAGGAATATCTCCTGATAAAGGACCCGGCTTCGCGCTCCTGTTTTCAAGCAGCAAACCACTTGAAATAGAAGCTGCTATCTCGCTACTTACCGGAGAAGGTATCACATCCTTTAAAATAAACAAAAAGGACTCCTCTTATATCTTTGGTGAGATTGAATTATATGTAGAAGTAGGAAATCTCACCAGGGCGCAACTAATACTTACTGAAAGCGATTTAATGTGAGCAACTTCTGGCAGCGAATCATCACAGGCACTGTATTTACAGGCAGCATTATAGCCGCGGTTTGGTGGGGCCCCCTCTCCTTTGCTTTGCTTTTCCTACCCGTATCCATGCTGAGTTTACAGGAGTTTTATAAAATCGTTACCAGCGACCGGCGACAACCGGCCTCCCCTTACGGAATGATATGCGGTTTTGTACTCTACTGCGCTGTTGTGTTGCCGGCACTGGGATATTTTTCTTTCAA
>CAZHSC010000014.1:54683-55017 GCA_964534995.1 uncultured Bifidobacterium sp. | reverse complement strand
TTCTTTGTTTCAACAGATAAAAAAAGGAGTTCCAATGATTCACTCCTAACCAACTGAACTATACTTATCCCGAATCATCTATTTAATCCCTGATCCTTCGACTGGACTTCCAGCCTTTTATTTCTTTCTCCCCTTCCAATGCCGGTGCCTTTTCCTCAAAAGTTTCAACATATACAAGCTTCCAGTCCTTTGCTCCTCCTGTATATCCCTTGTGGTTGGTTACATGCCTTTCCATGCGATCTTCCATCGATATGGAGGTAAATCCTACATAATATTTATCAAGTGTCGCCGAATATAAAATGTAAACCCTGAACATACTTTAAAAATTTATCTG
>CAZHSC010000014.1:8540-54583 GCA_964534995.1 uncultured Bifidobacterium sp. | reverse complement strand
AAAAACAAAAGCCACTCCCGGAGTGGCCTGTTTTGTGGGAGCAACAGGATTCGAATCCCGAAAAACGGGACATGCGCTGTGACCCTCCCGTCAAAGACGGGATGCGATGAACCTACCGGATAATCCTCATTTCATATCAGCAATTAATTCCCTGATCCTTTGACCCGATTTCCATCCTTTGATTTCTTTCTCTCTTCTTATTGCCGGCGGCCTTTCCTCAAAAATTTCAACATATACAAGCTTCCAGTCCTTTGCTCTTCCTGTATATCCCTTGTGCTTGGTTAAATGCCTTTCCATGCGATCTTCCATCGACATGGAGGTAAATCCTACATAATATTTATCAAGTGTCGCCGAATGTAAAATGTAAACCCTGAACATACTTTAAAAATTTATCTGAAAAACAAAAGCCACTCCCGGAGTGGCCTGTTTTGTGGGAGCAACAGGATTCGAACCTGTGACCCTCTGCTTGTAAGGCAGATGCTCTGAACCAGCTGAGCTATGCTCCCAATTTTTTGTCTCTGCTGTGACCCTCCCGTCGTAGACGGGATGCGATGAACCAGCTGAGCTATGCTCCCAATTTTTTGTCTCTGCTGTGACCCTCCCGTCGTAGACGGGATGCGATGAACCAGCTGAGCTATGCTCCCTCGTTTTTATAAGGGACTGCAAAGATAAATGCTGCTCCCTTATAACCAAAATTTATTTAAAAATATATATAAGTTTTTGATTATTAGCTTGTAATATCTATAATTAGATTGGTCACATAAAATTCATTCAGAAAAAAACCGGGGAGGCTCCTATTATGCCAAATCAAAATCCAGTTTGAACATATCATCCGTTAAACTCATGTTTGAGAATTAAACGAAAATACCTGCCGGATGAGACCAGCCAAAAAAGGTCTGTACGGAAAGTGATTTATAATCCTCAACTCCTCCCATAAAGTGGTTTCTTCGTCCAGAAAGCGGAATATTTGCTGTATCTTGTTTTTGAAGTAAAGTGCAGCGAAAAGTTCCTCGCCCAGGTCATTATTGTCGTATAATACACGGAGGAAAATACTGTCATAAAAACGAAATCTGGCCAACGAGTACGATTTAGGCTTTATATCTCCCCGTTTCACCGCCTCAAGTATTTTAAGAGAATATTTTGTTCCGTTTCGAAACGAATAGCCAGAAGAGGACTTGACCCATCCCCCTGCAGTACCGATTTTGGTTATCTTGTCCGTTGAGTGCCGGTAAAAGGGATAATTGCTCATAGGAATAATGCCAAATTCTGTCTCGCTAATGGTGTATTCCTTCAACCCTTTAAAAGACGATAAATATTTATTCAATACTTTGTCATATTCTTTGTCATCTATCAATTCGGGAGTGAATAATGTGAATTCAACCATTGCCCTATTTTCAGTGAAGGGGAGCACATAAATAAATCCGGTACTTCCTGGTAACCTGAATCGGTAATCCATCATGACAAATTCTTTAGGATTAAAAACAGCATCTTCAGTTTCGATCATCCATCCTTTGAAATGCTGTAATATTTTAACGGAAGAATTATCCTCATAAAAGTCCTTACTTATGCGGCTATCGAAAACATGCCTTGCTTCAAATTCACCTTCATCGGTTTCAATCAATACCATTTCACCTTCGGTAAGTTTTTCAACTCCGGCAGATAAAAGAGTAAACTGACTTGCAAATTTCAATCGTTCAAATGCGTATTTATTAAAGTCGGCCGAGCGTAACATTTTATAGGTGTAGGGCGGAAGATCTAATTTAATTTCCTTTCCCATGCCCACAAATACGCCCCTTTCCCAACGTTTATATAATAGCCCGTCATACTTTCCATTCCCCTCCTCCCAGTAACACCAGGTACGGTCGTTCTTATCTTTGACTTCCCTTTCTATCAGCAGCACCTTTTTTTCCCTAAAATAATCGTCATCCAGCATGGCCAATGCCAGTTGTAATCCGGCGGCTCCCGCACCAATGATGGCGAAATCAAAATGAGGTTTATTTTTGGACTGCATGACGCTGGTTTCGAAAGAATTTAATTCATCCGGCTATAGATGTCACCATTATTAATTTCCGGTTGTTCATTATTCAAGCCAACAATAATCCGGTGCATTTGTTAAGTGCCGTCTATCCAATCTCCCGTAATTTTATAAGTTCCTTCCTGCTCAGGATTCCCTGGAAAATTCATGCCCGAAAAAAGAAATAAGCCCGTTCACTGAGAAACGGGCTTATCCCGGTTGCTGTATTCAATCAGAATTTCTGAATCAATCCCGAAACAGCTCCTTTGCTGTTAATAATCCGGTAGTGATAGATACCACTGCTGAGTTGGGTAAGATCCATCTGAACCCGGTGTTCTCCGCTTTGGAGGCTACCCATATTGCGTGTGGTGATTTCCCTTCCAAAATTATCATATACAATGATCCTGATGTCAGATCCGTAAGAAAGATAAAACGGGATAAATATCATTCCGCTGGAAGGATTCGGATAGGCATTAGCGGTATATATTCCGGAGATATCGGGTGATTCAATCGCAGTCAGCAAATCATACTTAATCTGTGCCTGTTGGGCACTTCCCTGTATATCACTCAAACCATCGCCTGCAATAAGGGCAAAGGCTACTACCGCCGAGTCACCGGGTGCGAGATTGAAGGGGCCGGTTGAAACCACATCGATCACATCATTTCCGGTACCTGTACCACCGGCTGCAGGCCGTGAAGAGGAAAGACTTTGATATTTTTCGGACTCCGACATTCCGTCAATCATATTGATACCTCCACCACCGCCGCTGATATTGTCAATTGCATAATGAGAAAAAGCTCCATTGGTCAGCAATTTGATCCCGGCGTAATATCCTCCCACATCGGTGCAATACACATAGCCCATTTTAAGTGCAGGATCCTGATCCGCTTTGTTATTTCCGAAATTCTGAATGTCCCAGTCGGAAAAGATACCCGCATATACATTATTCAGGGCATTAGCTCCGGCATTATGTATGGTATACTCAAATATATGAAATTTCGAAAAGGGAGCAGGTGTCCATGACATGGTTCGGTAATCCACCGACAGATTTAAAGGGGACGAGGAATTGCTTGCATCATTGAAGGAACCATAGGTATCGAAATCCGACCACAATCCCGGATCATTCTTCTGAATGTTAACAAGGGATTGGAAATCTTCATTTGTTACTCCTGCCGTAGCCCCCCTTACATTATCGGCTACATTGTTACTTACTCCAACCATGAACCCGGTTTCATAAGTCATAGTGCCATCTGAATTATAATCAAAGCCGAGGCCTTCTGTTTGATCTGCTCCGTTATAACAGATCCGGCCTTTGCTTGAATTGGTGGTAAATACATCGTTGATAGTAATATTCAGATAATCCACATTCACCGTCTGCGAGAAAAACTGGAAATCATTATATGTACCATCCTGGATTAATAACTTAAACTGAATAGAGGCATTGAGGGGTGCATTGGGATTGATCTTAACTACGAATGGATCACTGTTATTATTGGTAGTAGCCAGTGTTCCGAGCACACCAATTGTCGTAGCCCCGTCAATGATAGTAACGTAAGGCGAAGTAGAGGTAAGAGTCACCACCAGATTTACGGTAGGGTCAAGATAATTGATGATATCACCTGTAATGCGCATGGTATCATTTACCACAAGAATATCATCATTGTTATCTGTAATCGCCAGATTGTTTATTCTTACAGACGGGCCATTTAAGGTTAAGGCGTTTAACAGATTAATGCGCCCTGTTCCCAACATACTCTGGTAGCTGGAATTGGCTGATAAGCCATAAATATTGTCAGCAGTTACTCTCAGCTTTTCTCCAACTTGCAGAGCATTCAGGTTTGGAAAGTAAGATTTAATAATTGCGGCACAACCGGCAGCAACGGGTGAAGCCATGGATGTACCTGACTGAGGCGCGTAGCTGTCATCGTATTGGGCGGATAAAATACCGGAGCCGGGCGCACAAACATCGATGTAAGTTCCGTAGTTTGAAAAACCAGATTTTCCATCGTTACTCGAAGTGGAAGCAATGCATAACACATTGTTGTAAGCAGCGGGATAAAACAACACGGTGTTTCCGTTGTTTCCTGCGGCGGCAATAACCAGACTGTTCTTATTAAATGTTGCGTAGTCAATAATATTCTGTCCAAATGAACTGCCCCCTGATCCGCCCCATGAGCAATTAATAATCTGGCAGCCCATATCGGCAGCGTAAACAATACCTTCATATGCCTTGGAAAGAGCTCCCGATGCATCTGCGATCTTAACAGGTAAAAAACGACAGTAAAATCCCGGGGAGGCAACCCCTTCATTATTGTCGGTAACTGCCGCAGCACAACCCGATACATGTGAGCCGTGCCCATTTACATTCACCTGGGGAATGTTATCATTTTCACCCAAATCCCAACCGTAAAAATTATCGGTATATCCGTCGCCATTGTCATCAATTCCATTGATGGGATCCGCATAATTGTATTTAATATTTCCTTCCAGATCAGGATGATTCAAGTCGGTACCGGTATCTGTAATACCTACTACAGTATTGCTATCACCTTTGTGAATATCCCATGCATTGAAAGCGTCAATTTTTGAAAGAAAATACTGCAGGCTCGTCTGAGGATCGTTGGGGTTGTATTGTGGCCGGGGAAGGTATTTTGGTTCGGCATACATAAATAAACCGGTTGACAACATCCCATTGATGGTCTTGACCAGATCAATATGGGCGGCGTATTTGAGTTCATATAAAAGTGAGAGGTCCACCAATGTTTGTCCGCGTTCATTGGTGGCCTGTGCCGGAGGCTGATGGCGGGGAAATATCTTCTGAAGATGGGTTTGGCCGAGGTTGGCCAGTATATTATTAAATGCAGAAGCCTGAATGCGGTCTTCCAGACAAATTGACCTGTATTCAGGCTTCACTCTGAGAATAATGGTATTTTCCATATAATCAGTTTTAGTGATACCCTGAGGCAATTTAAAACTGCTGTTACCCGAATTGTTTCCTGCTGTAATTATAAAAGGGATCAGTAACAGCAGGCTTACTGTCAACACTACATTTGTTTTCATTGGTTAGGTTTGGGGGATTGTGTGGATACGAATTTAAGCTAATCTGCGGTGTAAAACAAAAATTAAACGGAATTTGTTTAAATTCTCAATTAAGTATAAGAATTACTTAGAATTGCCACCTGATCTGAGCCTTTGCTTCACCTGCTGCATTGGTATCTTCCCCCGTTCCGGGGTTAACAACAGAGTTATAGCGGAGCCAGATATCCAGGCCTTTCTTTACCCTGATCCTCGCCATCAGATAACAGCGATACCCCCTACCGGAATAAGCCGGTAAACTGAAAGCACCGGCCACATCCTGCTCATAGGCATAGATCCTGCTTTCATAACTTCCGGTACTGAAGACTGTCCATCGCATGGCAATACTGTAGGCTTTACCCAACGGCTTATATCGCAGTTCCTGAAAAAAAACCGTTCCCTGCTCCCGGCCACCCTGCTGTTGAATCTCCACCCATTCAAAGCGCGACTGAAACTCCCAGTCACTACCCTGCTTCCATTGCAAATTGAAACGCATATTATTCTTAATTACTGACGCCAGGATATTTTTCTTTTCAACTGTGACATCCTGTGGTTTTTCTTCACGCCGGTATCGAAGGTATACCTCCGAACTGCGTAGCGGTGTGTATACAAGCTGCGAATGCCATTCTCCTCCCTGCACAGGCCCCGATGCATTGAAACGCAGCCACGGAAAAGAGAAATAATCCATGAAGGCCTGCCACTTTATCTTCGGCGAAACCTGCCAAAGTACACCGGTCAATATGCCGCTTTCGTTTTGAGGCTTACTGCCTTCGCGCAAGGCATCACAAGCCATGCATTGATAGGCGCGACTATAATTGCGGTAATGTATACTGAAAGTCCAGCGTTGATCAGGCATGAACAATATTCCGGCCAGTCCTGCAGGATCCCGCTGTGCATCGCTTGCTATCTCCGTATAGGCGGTCGCGTTGGAAAAAAGATAACGCCACGACCAGCTTATGTTTACAAATTCTTTTCCGGAAGCATCAAATCTCTCATATGCATCATCTCCCGGCCACAGTGAATATTCGAATTGCTGGTACTGAATGGTAAACTCATTACGCATTCGTTCGCTTTCCCATTGCAGATGTCCACCACCCGTATACTGACCCAACACCCCTTTGCTGCTGATTTCATCACCATTCCTGTGCAAGCCGCTTTCGGGTAAACTTCCCACCCACCAGTCACTGGCGTTGGTATCGGCCGGAAAAAGCGATGCATCTATTTTACGATAGGAATTCCATATATCCAATTGCCATTTTCGCCTGGAAAGACTGAAAGCTATGCCCCGGTAAAATCCGGACTCTGCAAATGAAGCATAAGGTCTAATTCCGGAACCTCTCCTGTAAAATTGCTGAACTTCTCCGCTCTTTCCGAGCGATAGTCCGGTCCATGCTACCAGTCCCTGCCCAAACTGAACCTGAAAATCACCAATAGCCAGAGAGCGGAGTAATTTTTCAGGCTTTATAAAAACATGCCATGAGAAAAAATCGAAGCCTCCTCCTCCCCGCCTGGCCAGGAGTTTTTCACCGGCATCCTTTTCAACAAGGAAGCCTGCACTGAAGTAACGACCTGCCTGCATACGGTACCGGAAAGCTGCATGACTGGGGTCTCCCTGGTAAAACGGAAAATTCCCGTCAGAGGCATACCCTTTATCCTCCTTCAATGAACGGCGCATACGCAGCAATACATCATGTTTAGAAGCGGACAACAATGGCTGCAAATGAAAGCGAGCTTCTATCGTTTCCTCTCCGCATTTCAGATATTGTTTAACAATCCTCAGGCGGGCTGCATCAAATTCTCCGCACACCTGCAATTCTTCAACGGATAAAAAGCGGCCAAAACGCTCCCTGTGCCTCACAATAGCCACTGCCTGTGCATACGTTAAAAAAGGAGCGGTCATGATCTCACCGAGATCCCTGCTGTTGATATCCAGCATCCAATCCTGTCCATTATCGCCAGGTTCAGTCTGCGAAGGATGCTCAACGCTTTCCTGACGGAATTCCGATAATTCCTCCGGAACAAGCGGCTCCCCCTCCTGCGCGTGCAGGCGGCCCGTAAAAACAAACAAAAGCAGCATTATTAATTCTCTCATATCCACAAACGTAATCTTATAAAATACCGGAGGACAGACCCGCCGCCGGACTAAAACCCAATATGGCTTTGTGCATTGCGGCAACATGAATCGTAATGTGGTCGAGGTCCATTTTGAATCCAAAACCCAGGTTGCGGTTTACAACATCCACACCCCCCTGCAGAGTAACCCTTTTATGTACCTTATATTGAAATGCGCTGTTACAACTGAAGCGCCCGCTGGTAAGCGAAGCTTCGGCACTCACCCTGAATAGTTCCGAAAAACGCATGCAGGTACCCACTGCAAAATCCATATGGTTAATTTCTTCACCCTCCCGGATGGGTATACTGAATACAGTGGCCGCATCCAACACCTTACTCAGTCTAACCATCGTGCCGCCGCTGCACCTCATGTATTTTGCACTTCCGTAATGCTCTCCCTGTGTGATACCATGAATTTCGATACGCAGGCCCGAAGTAAAGGAAGTTCCGAAACTCCTTGACATCGCAAAAGCACAGTAGTACTTTTTGAACAAAGTATATCCTTTCAAAGCATAAGCGCCGGAGAATAAAGCCGCAGATGACATTCGTACATTCACGGTGACACCCCGTTCATTTAACTCGGGCACCAAAAAAGAACGCGCGTTGTACACTCCGGCACTGAACCGTAAGGTAGTATCCGCAGCCGCCATATTGCCAAAGCCGCCCGACCATACGGAATGCTGGAACAAGATGCCATTACCGGAGGCCATGCGTTCCGGGTTAAACGGGAACTGTGCGAAAAGCACTCCAGGGAAAATCAACAGCAATAACGCGAGAGATACCCCGCAAGGATGTTTTATTATCATAGAAATGGTATAATTCCCCCGCAGAAAAAGGAAAGGAGAAAGTTGGTTACACTAAGAACTTATCAATCTGACTTAATTTACTCTTGCTTTTTTATGGAGGACTTCTCCATTTTCATGGCAGCATCCATAACTTTATTTTTCAGTGCCTGTTTGTATTCGATGATGCGTGCAAGTAATTCATTGTCTCCGGTGGATAGCATCTGTGCTGCAAGTATCCCGGCGTTTCTGGCGGCATTGAGGGCTACAGTGGCAACCGGAACGCCGTTTGGCATCTGCAGAATTGAAAGTATGGAATCCCAACCATCAATGCTGTTTGAAGATTTTACCGGAACGCCAATCACAGGCAATGGGCTTAGCGATGCCGTCATTCCCGGTAAGTGCGCTGCCCCTCCGGCACCGGCAATAATCACTTTTATTCCCCGGTCGGCAGCCTCACGTGCGTAGCTGAACATACGTTCCGGAGTACGGTGCGCGGACACAATGGTCATCTCAAAGGAAACACCCAATTGCTCCAGCACATCAGCTGCTTCCTTCATTACCGGCAGGTCACTTTCACTGCCCATGATAATACCAACATGTTTATTTTTCATATGATGATTGAATATGATCCATGCCTGCTGATGAATCGTATGTATTGCTTATGTCAATATTTCCGTCCGCATTCCGCAGTGAAATCAAACGGACCCGTAATTACGATGCTATAACTTTTAAGGTACGCTTCACCTTTTTGGACAGCTGAATGGCCTCTTCAAGGTGCGGGGCCGTAATGGTTACATGTCCCATTTTACGGAAGGGTTTGGTCACTTTTTTGCCATAGAGATGGACATAAACGCCCGGCCATTTCATCACTTCTTCAATGCCAAGGTAGCGGGCTTCGCCGGAATAACCTTCTTCCCCCAGCAGGTTTATCATAACGGAAGGCATTACCGTACTTGTATCTCCCGGAGGCAACCCCAGTATGGCACGCAGATGTTGCCCGTATTGGGAGGTGGTATTCCCCTCGATGGTATGGTGACCGCTGTTGTGTGGACGCGGCGCGATTTCATTGACCAGCACATCCCCTTGCTTGGTGACAAACATCTCAACGGCAAGGATGCCTGTCAATGCCATTTTTTCAATGAGTTTACGGGCGATCTGAATAGCCTTCTCCCCGATATCCCTGCTCACCCTGGCGGGGCTGCAGAGGAATTCAACCAGGTTTGCCTGTGGATTAAATTCCATTTCAACCAGAGGAAAATGGGCAATTTCACCCAGATGGTTCCTGGAAACGATCACAGCTATCTCCATCGAAAAGTCCACCATCTCCTCCAACACACAGGGTGCTTCAAAGGCATGCGCTGTATCAGCCACCGACTTTATCTTCATCACTCCTTTGCCGTCATAGCCTCCCTTTCTCAGTTTCAGCATGGCCGGAAAATGTGCTTCCATCTTTTTTAATTCTTCTTTGTCCTTCACCAAAGCGAAAGCGGCCGTGGGTATACCATGGTTCACAAAAAATTCTTTTTGCAATCCTTTGTCCTGAACCATTCTAAGCAGTAAAGGCTGCGGAAACACAGGAACACCTTCCGCTTCCAACCTCAAGAGAGCATCCGTATTAACATGCTCTATTTCAACCGTTAACATACTACATTCCTTTCCGAAACGATATACTTCATCTTCCGACCGGAAATCACCGTGATAAAAATGTTCACAAAGGTGCCTGCAAGGTGCATTGGCATCTGGATCCATCACCGATATATTGATATTCAAATCTATAGCTTCCTGGATCAGCATTCTCCCAAGCTGACCACCACCTAAAACCCCCAGGCGGAAATGCGTACCTGCAAACTGATAACTCATGAGCGGTAAAAATACGTTGAAAATCAAGCCAAGCGGTTTTTAAACGGATACAATTATTTGCATTATTTAACGGGGTGAATGCCTAAGCATTAGCGTATGAAGGATCGTGGCAGGGGCCATCTTTTTTCATACCTTCGCGCCTCTTATGCCGGATATAACCGTTCACGACAAAACTTTCACATCGTTCATTACCGCCGAACAGATACAGAAGCGGGTAGCAGAACTGGGTGCAGCCATTGACAGAGACTACGCAGGAAAAAAACCTTTGCTGATTGGAGTACTCAACGGCTCAGTTATATTTATGGCCGACCTCTTGCGTCATATTAAAAGTGCCTGCGAAATTGGCTTCATCAGGGTGAGTTCCTACCATGGCACTGAAAGTAGTGGAAAAGTAAAAAACATAATGGGTATTAATGATGACATCAAAGGACGGGATGTGATTATTGTTGAAGATATCGTAGATACAGGTGATACCGCGGTGTATCTGATTGATGAAATAAATAAAAAAGGACCTGCCAGTATCCGGTTTGCCACTGTTCTCTTCAAACCATCCGCTCTTCGTCACCCGGTTAAACCCGACTATATCGGTTTTGAAATTCCCCCTGCGTTTGTTGTTGGCTACGGCCTCGATTATGACGGACTCGGAAGAAACCTTGCTGATATCTACCAGTTAAAATCATAAAAATTTATGTTGAACATCGTTCTCTTTGGCCCTCCGGGAGCAGGAAAAGGCACGCAAAGCGCAAAGCTCATCGAAAAATACGGTTTGGTACACTTGTCTACCGGAGATATTTTCCGTGCCAACATTAAGGGAGGTACCGACCTGGGTACCCTTGCCAGGAGTTACATGGACCAGGGACAACTCGTGCCCGATGAAGTGACGATCCGCATGCTTGAAGCGGAAGTCAACAAATCGCCAGGAGCCAAAGGATTTATTTTTGATGGATTCCCGCGAACGCCGGCACAGGCAAAAGCCCTTGATAATTTCCTGACAACTAAAAGCAGCGGCATCACCATGATGCTGGCACTGGAAGTGGAAGAGGAAGAATTAAAAAAACGCCTGCTGCTCAGGGGACAAGAGTCCGGGCGTCCGGATGACAAAGACCCCGCAGTCATTCAAAAACGTATCGACGTTTACCGCAGCGAAACAGAACCTGTAAAGGATTATTACCTGTCGCAGGGTAAATACAAAGGCATTCATGGCATCGGTACGATAGATGATATTTTTGATCGTCTCTGCAAGGAAATAAACGCCATAGCGCAGGTATAAAGACGGTAATCCGCTGATAAAAACAAACGAAGCCTGCGCAGGAATTCAAAATACTCTCATTCACATAGCACTCCGCTTCCCGGCCTGCTCCATTATTTTCACACCTTCACACATCCATGTCCGGAACCAATTTTGTTGATTATGTAAAAATCTGCTGCCGTTCAGGTGCGGGAGGAGCCGGCTCTGTTCATTTTCACCGTGACAAGTTCACGGCAAAAGGAGGTCCTGACGGTGGTGACGGTGGTCGCGGCGGTCACATTATTTTACGGGGCAACGCACAAATGTGGACACTCTTGCACCTGAAATACAGAAAACATGTTATCGCTGAACCGGGACAGGGTGGCTCCAGCGCCCTTAAAACCGGAGCAGAAGGCAAAGATGTCATTCTTGAAGTCCCTCTCGGAACAATAGTAAAAGACGCGGAAACCGGCGAAAAAGAATATGAAATAGAGTTTGATGGCCAGGAAGAAATCATTGTGCCCGGAGGACGAGGCGGAAAAGGCAACAATCATTTTAAAACATCCACCCTGCAGTCACCGCGATTTGCGCAACCCGGTGAAGAAGGAAGAGAAGAATGGAAAGTACTTGAATTAAAACTACTCGCCGATGTTGGCCTTGTCGGCTTTCCCAATGCCGGTAAAAGCACATTACTCTCGGTAGTTTCGGCGGCGAAACCTGAAATCGCTGACTATGCTTTCACCACCCTGGTCCCTAACCTGGGTATCGTTAAGTACCGCGATGAAAAGTCATTCGTAATGGCCGATATCCCCGGCATCATTGAAGGTGCACATGCCGGAAAAGGGCTCGGCTCCCGATTTCTCCGTCATATTGAACGCAATGCTGTGTTGCTGTTCCTTTTGCCTGCCGACGCCCGTAACCTTCGTAATGAATACAACATCCTCATCAATGAATTACGGCTTCATAATCCCGAATTACTTGACAAAAGGCGTGTCATAGCCATCACCAAGTGCGATATGATTGATGATGAATTACAGGAGGAGATGAGGAAGGAAGCCCCGGTTGACAAACAATCTGACGGAACTCCTGTTCCCTTATTATTCATCTCCAGTATATCAGGAAAAGGCATTGCGGCACTGAAAGATACCCTGTGGGCCCAGATGAACGAACGATCTTTTCTATCCAGATAAAAGCATGCAATTACCCGTTTGGATACAAACTCTGGATACAAGAATTTTCCTTGCTATTAACGGTGCACACGATCCCGTGCTTGACTTTATCATGTTTTGGGTGAGTGAAAAATATACCTGGATACCTTTTTATGCCTGGCTGTTGTTTGTCCTTTACCGCCACTATTCCGTTAAATCCCTTTATTTCCTTCCCTTTGTGGCGGGCCTGATTGCAGCAAGCGACAGGTTGTCGACCCTGTTAAAAAACACAACCGGAAGGATCCGACCCTGCCATGACCCTTCGCTCGCGGAACTCGTACACCTTGTAAATAATAAGTGCGGCGGACAATTTGGTTTTGTGAGTTCTCATGCTGCCAATACCATGGCCCTCGCCATTTTCCTGATCCTTGTACTGCCGAAACCCAAACGCAAGGTAAGGCTTGAACTGTTGGCATTCATTCTACTCAACGGCTACAGCAGGATTTACCTGGGTGCGCATTACCCTCTTGATATTTTATGTGGTTGGTTGTTGGGATTTATCCTTGCTGTTATTATGTTTACAGTGACACGTCAGATCATTAAGCAACCTTTATAAACGGGGATAATTAATGAATAATATAATGCTGGTTTTTATTGGGGGAGGCCTGGGTAGTGTTGCCAGATATTTGCTGGGTATTGTCCTGCAAAAATCTGTTCATGGCCATGTTCCCTGGCATACCCTGTCAGCAAATGTAATAGCAGCTGCCCTTCTTGGTTTTGTGTCGGCTACCCTGGCCCTGAAGCCCGGCTCCTATGAGCAAATGCGCTTGTTTACCGGCATTGGTTTTTGTGGCGGCCTCAGCACCTTTTCCACCTTCACCCTGGAGGGATTTGAGTTGATCAGATCCGGTCATTACCTGCTGGCGCTGGGTTATGCAATGCTCAGTCTGGCTGCCTGCCTCTTCTCTTTCTGGGCAGCCTGGGCAATCCAAAAAGGATAGAGAAATCATTCAGGGTTATCGAAAAGCTTCTTTCTTAATAATCACCCAATACGTTTGGAGGTATGTACCTGAGGCCTCCTTCCGTTGATGAATGAATGATTTTACCCTGACTATACACCTGTCTCTTCAGGATTCCTGATCCGGCATATTCAGAAATAACAGAGGTCCCTTTTTAAAGAAAAATATCCAAAACCGTAAAAAAATACGCCCTCTGATCATTCAGACTTTTACCTGATACCCCGTAAAATATCTGCCGGTTCTGAAAAAGATATTATTTGACTTTCCAGTTTATGGATGTTGGTAGGCCGGGTTGCTGATGAATGAAGTATCGGTAAACGTTTTCATAAAATCAACCAGACATTGCTTTTCATATGCCGTTAACTGCAACCCAAACTGTTTAAAGGATTTTGTCATAATCGGATCAATATTGGGGGAAGTCTGATGAACACCGCTGTTGTAAAATTCCACTACCTCTTCCAACGTCTGGTATCTGCCATCATGCATATAGGGAGCTGTCAGGGCAATGTTCCGTAAGGAAGGGATAGCAAACTTTCCATCATCCTGAGGATTAGCAGTGAGGTTATAGCGCCCTCTCCCCAGACCAACCGGAATGCTGTCAAGACCATTGTTTGTAATGGCGTTACTTGTCATCAGTGAACCCCCATGACAATGAAAGCAATCCCCTTGTTCCGTAAAGAAGATGGCCATTCCGTTTAATTCGGTAGTGCTCAGGTTTTCGGTATGGTTCAGGTAACGGTCGAATTTTGAGTTTGCACTCACCAGCGTACGCATAAACTGGCCAATGGCCGAAACGATTTTGAACTTCAACTCGCTATCACTCATACCTGAAAAGTTACTTTTGCCAAAGGCCCGGTAAAACATATTTTTATATTTAGCACTTGCCTCCAGCCTGTTAACCAGTGTATCCATATTGGTATTAAAAAATTCCGGCTCAAAATCACCCAGACACAGTGTTTCCGTATTTGAAAACTGCCCGATCCAGTTAAAGTCATGGTTAAAGGCAAGATTCATGATCGGCAACACAGAAATACTGTCACCGGCCGGTGTCACAAATAAAGGTACGGAGTATGCATTTTCCGCTTTGTGGCAGGCAGAGCAACTGAGACCATTTGATGACAGGATGGGATCATAAAACAAGTTCCTGCCCAATTCAACCCCCTCTATGGTGAGTTGATTGAAGGCAGGAATATTTGCCGGCGGAAATCCCACCGGAACATTCAATACATAGGGGGTAGTATCAGGCGAACCGTCTGACTCAACATCTTTCTTACAGGCATGCAGCGCCGTAAGAAGAAGTATTATTCCTGATATAATGACAATTCTATATTTCATTGCAAGGTAAATATATCGACTCCGTTCTGACTAAGTTTCATCATTGCCGGCATCACGCCCATGGAGTAGTTCCCGTCCACATTAAAATCGTAAACCTGCGGATGATCGAACCATTCGTTGATATCCATGACGAGGTCTAATTTATTATTGCCCTCCGTAAGTGTGAAGGAATGACTGATCATACAATTTACCAGCGTTTCATTGCGCCCAAGATGCATCGCGAAGCCGGGAGTATTTGCTCCATCCTGATATTTACCTTCAAATTTCATAAAGTGATAGCCGCCACCCATCATATCCGGCCAGGCCATATTGATATTTTCATTGGTTGCCGGTAACGCATTCGTGATGTTATGTACGGAATCCAGACCTACCTGGAGTTTCATGCCGATAAACTGTCCGGTAAGTGGTATTTTATTGGTGATGGTTAGCGTGGCCGTTTCCCGCGCATCTACATAACTGTAATCAGAAATATCCACCCATGAACTGTCGGGCTTCTGAAGATGAATATTGGAAACATAAAACTCCAGCCTTGAAACGCTGTATACATTACCGGCGGCGTTTGTGTAGAGAATTGTATCAAACAAGACCGCATCCGCACCGGCCTTGAATGAGAGTTCAAGACTCAGTGTATTATCTTTTGCAGGTGTGGTTTCATCATCCTTGCTGCAAGAGGCGAATCCGATGACCAATGCAAGCATCAGGTACTTCTTCATAGTTAATATTTTGTTCAAAAGTAGGTTTACAAGCCTCTACATAACAATGACCATGGTCAGTT
This sequence comes from uncultured Bifidobacterium sp., assembly GCA_964534995.1. Taxonomy (GTDB): domain Bacteria; phylum Bacteroidota; class Bacteroidia; order AKYH767-A; family OLB10; genus JAJTFW01. The sequence continues at coordinate 39,231 of CAZHSC010000014.1, read as the reverse complement.
ATTAAGAGAACTTATGTTTGCCCTTTGACCTTACAACGGCAAGATGCCGCCACAGCGTATTGTTGGTTACATTCATCCCATGCGTGCTGCCGGTGCGCATCGCTTCGGCCTTTGAGCTAAAGCCATAAAACGCGTATCAAGGAGTTAAAAGAAATGATAAAATATATTTACAGGTGTTTTCATACTTTTGTCAGATGAGATATCTGATTATTGTCATAGTTTTATTATTCGCGCATACTGTAACCGCTCAAAACGGAAAACCAGCGCATCCAAAACTGGTGGTAGGCATTGTAATTGACCAGATGCGGCCTGACTATCTCACACGGTTTTACAACAGGTTTGGCAGTTACGGTTTTAAAAGGATTTTAAAAGAAGGATATCATTTGCGTAACGCACAGTTCAACTATGCACCAACCTATACAGGACCAGGGCATGCCAGTATTTATACCGGAACCACACCTGCTGTTCATGGCATTGCGGGCAATGACTGGTACGACAGCAGGGATAATGACACCGTTTACTGTACGCAGGACAATCATGTCCGGCCGGTTGGTTGTGAAGGAACGGAAGGAAGGATGTCGCCTGCACGTATGATTGCAAGTACCATCAGCGATCAACTGAGATTAAGCACCCGTATGAAATCAAAAGTAATTGGCATTTCGCTGAAAGACCGTGGCGCCATCCTGCCGGCAGGACGGAGTGGCAATGCCGCTTATTGGTACGAAGGCCGCAGCGGGAACTGGGTCAGCAGTTCCTGGTATATGACGGAACTGCCCAAGTGGGTGCATTCCTTTAATGACCGGTGCTGGCCGGATGAATATTTATCAAGACCCTGGAAGACCGTTTTCCCATTGAGCAGTTATAGCGCAAGCGACCGGGATGACAGTCCTTTTGAGGCTGCATACCGCGGAGAAACAAATCCAATATTCCCTCATGACTTACCTTCACTGAGGGGCAACAGCTATGATTTGCTCAGAAGAACTCCGTTTGGAAATACGCTTACCAAAGACTTCGCCCTCGCCGCCATTCAGGGCGAACAACTGGGAACTGACAGTATCACTGATTTTCTATGCATCAGCTTTTCCGCTACCGATTATATTGGACACCAATTTGGGCCCAACTCGATAGAAACCGAAGATACCTATATTCGCCTGGACCGTGACCTTGCGGATTTGCTAACGTTTTTGGATAACCGCGTAGGCAAGGGAAATTATCTTTTATTTATTACTGCTGACCATGCCTGCGCAGAAAATCCCGGTTACCTCATGGACCACAAACTCGCAGCAGGATATGCATCCCCCCGGAAAACAGAGGACACCTTGCGCCATTTCCTTAAAACGAAGTATGGCAAAGAAGAATATTTCCGCTGTTACCTGAATGAGCAGGTATATTTTAACGAAGAACTGATTCGTAACGACAACCTTTCCGTCTGTACGATGGAAACGGAAGCAAGTGAATTCCTGCAGCGAAGCCTCGAAGGCATTGCTGACGTAATTCCCGGATGCTACTTCAGGCAGGAGGAATATAACGGCCTGTTCCGCAACCGCATACAGCGAGGATATTTTCCGGGGAGAAGCGGCAATATATGCCTGCTCTTTGCGCCGGGCTGGACGGAGCCGCTTTATGGGACAGATGGAACAAAGGGAACTACTCACGGCAGCCCCTACCCCTACGACGCGCATGTTCCGTTGTTGTGGTTCGGATGGAACATACCTTCCGGTTCGTCACTGGAAGAAGTTCAGATTACCGACATCGCTCCTACCCTTTCCTTCCTCCTGAAAATCCCTTTGCCCAACGGCTGCACGGGTAAAAGAATTTCATCATTGGTCAGGTAAAGTATTTACCCGGCAAACCCCACTTCGTTCAAGGAGGTATAAAAACAGAAAGGGATTTCCCTGCCGGGAAATGAAAATTATCCGCAGTATTGATAAAACCGTTCAGAATGTCAGTATTTTTGCAGGATGATAGTTGCGATTATTCTGTTTCTCGAGAGTTTAGGCGGAGGTGAATTACTGGTAATCCTGTTGTTTGTTTTACTTTTTTTCGGGTCTAAAAATATTCCGGGCCTGGCACGTGGCCTGGGTAAAGGGATCCGTGAATTTAAGGATGCCATGAATGGTGTACAGAGCGAAATCAAACAGGGAATGTATGAGATCGAAAAGCAGACAAAAGTTCTTCCTCCTGAAGATAAGAACCTGCTTTCTGGATTAAACACTGCTGACCAGGAAACAGAGACACTTCCGGAATCCAAAAATCCGGTGACGCCCGAAATCAATCCTGAAGAGCGCTCCGCCCCCAGGTAACCGGGTCTTTGAACTTTTCGCGCCAGTTCAAAACCATGAACTTTCAGACCAAATCCGCCTCCGGTTGATTTTTACGCATTGATTTTCAGTATACTATTAGGTTTCTTCCCAACAATACACTATGGAAACTATTTATGTATAAATAGTTTCCATAGTTTTGCGCTCGCTAAGAAAAATGGAAGTATTCAGTGTTTGTAACCGTATTCTGAAGGGCGCTGATGAGCTTTTTTGCCGTTTCGGAATTAAAAATGTGACGATGGATGATATCGCCCGCCACCTGGGGGTATCAAAAAAAACCGTGTATCAGCAGTTTGAAGACAAAAACAAAATTGTCCTGATGCTGGTTGAAAAATGGATTCATGAACACAACATCAAATTCGAAGAAATAGAAAAAAAATCAAAAAATTCCATTGAGGAAATTCTTTTTACCATGCAATACATGAGCAGTGTCTTTGCAAATGTAAATCCCAACATGTTTTTTGATATGCCGAAATACCATCCGGAAGCCTGGCAGTTATTTAAAAAATTCAAAGAAGAAAAGGTCCTGCAAATGATCGTGAAGAACATTGAACATGGCAGGGAGCAGGGATTGTACCGAAACGACTTCAACATCAAAATAATTGCCCGTTTGCGGCTGGAAGAAATTGAACTGGGTATGAATCCCGCATATTACCCGGCCGATAAATTTAACCTCCACGACGTAAATGTGCAGTTACTGGAGCATTACCTCTATGGCATCTGTACTCTAAAGGGGCATAAGCTGATCAACAAATATAAAAAGCTGATCGAGGAAGAAGATTAAATATGTGTTTATATGCAATTATACCCTTCCTGATTCGTCTCAGTAAACAAAATAAACGTTTTACCCGATATATTAACATCGTTTCATAAATAATAGTAACCTTTGCGACCTCAAAATAATATGGCAATGAGAAAACTCCTGACTTTGTACCTCCTCCTGTTTATATCAGGTACTGTCCGGGCCCAGGAAAACACCTTCAGCCTGAAACAGGCTATAGATTATGCCCTGGCAAATCACTCCTCGGTAAAGAATGCACTGCTGGAAGAAGAAATAGCAGAGAAAAAAATCAAGGAACTGGTAGGCCTGGGTACCCCGCAAATCAATGCAAACGCAGAACTGAATGACTTCCTTGACATCCCGGTCAGTTTTGTGCCGGGTGAGTTCTTTGACGGCGAACCCGGTTCCTTTTTCCCGGTGCAGTTTGGCCTGCAGTACACCGCCTCGGCTGGCGCTTCTGTTTCACAATTGTTGTTTGACGGCAGTTATCTGGTAGGATTACAGGCGAGCAGGACCTACAGGGAACTCAGCCATAAACAGTCCAAGCAAACACGTACTGAAACCGCTGTAAATGTAAGTAAAGCTTATTATGGGGCGCTTGTATCAGAGGCCAGGATGGAAATTATTGAAGCCAACCTGGAAAGAGTCAAAAAATTACTTAGCGACACACGGGCGCTCTATGAAAATGGTTTTGTAGAAAAAATAGATGTCGACCGCATTGAACTTACCTATAACAACCTGATGGTTGAAAAAGAAAAAATTATCAGGTTTAAAAGCGTAAGTTACACCCTGTTGAAATTTCAGATGAGTTATCCTGCCATGCAGGAAATTACACTGAGCGACAAACTGGAAGAGATTGCTTTGACGGAAAAGGCCTTACCCGACAGTGTTAACCTGAGTAACCGCCCGGAATATGAAGTGATGACCGTTAATAAAAGGATGCAGGAGCTGGATGTAAAAAGATACCAGTCATTGTATCTGCCAAGCCTTGTTGCGTTTGGAAGTTTCAGCTATAACAACGCCAGGAATACCTTTGATATTTTTGAATCGGGCCTGAAATGGTATCCTACTTCTATCATCGGATTAAAGTTATCCATCCCCATCTGGGATGGATTACAGCGCAGTTCAAAAGTGGCACAAGCCAGGCTCTCCCTGCAAAAAGTTGAAAATGCCATGGAGCTGATGAAAAACAGCTACCAGCTGGAACTCGCATCTGCCAGAACAAATTTCGAGAATTATCTCGCCAGCCTTACCATTGTAAAGAAAAACAAAGAACTAGCCAATGAAATTGCCAGTGTGGCCAAAGTTAAATACGACAATGGCGTTGGCTCCAGCCTTGAAGTGGTGGATGCCGAAAGTTCACTGCGGGAAGCCGATGCTAATTATTTCAGCACATTATATGATACCATTATCGCCAGGATTGAACTTGACAAAGCCAGTGGCCAGATTAACTATTAAAATAAATTGATTATATCCACCCCAACAGATATGAAAAATATTCCATATATTATCGGTATCGTTTTAACCGTGGCCCTAAGCTCCTGCGGCAAGGGCGATAAAAAAGCGGAACTTGAATCCCTGAAAAAGCAACAGGCGGAAATCAAGGAAAAAATCGCCTTGCTCGAAGCTGAAATTTCGAAAAGCGGCGAAGGAAAAAAAGAGGCAGGACGCGATGTAGCCGTGACCTCCATTGCACCTACTACTTTCAGTCACCTGATTGAAGTGCAGGCCAAAGTGGAAGGAGAAGACAATGTGATGGTAAGCCCCGAAACCCCCGGTATTATCGCAAAGATTTTCGTAAAAGCAGGGGATAAAGTAAACGAAGGCAGTGTACTTGCACAACTGGAAAGCACGGTATATACCAAGAGCCTCGAGGAACTGCAAAGTGCCCGTGATTTCGCCAATACCCTTTACTTAAAACAAAAATCGCTGTGGGACCAGAAGATTGGTACGGAAATCCAGTTCCTTCAGGCGAAAAACAACCTTGAATCTATCGACAGGAAAATGGCCACGGTTCGCCAACAACTGGAGATGACGCGCATAAAATCGCCCATCAATGGTACTGTGGACGCGATGGATCTGAAGCCCGGTCAGTCCTTCGCTCCCGGAATGCCGGGCCTCCGGGTGGTTAACTTCTCTAAACTGAAAGTTCAGGCGGAGGTAGCCGAAGCATATATTTCAAAGGTACAGAAAGGAGATCCTGTAGAAGTCTATTTCCCTGATCAGGAATCAACGGTTCATGCAAACATTACCTATGCCGGAAAAGTTATCGACCCGGTTAACCGCACTTTCCGGGTAGAGGTTAATTTAACCGATAAGGAGGTTTCACTGCACCCCAATCAAGTGGCTATTGTACGTATTGCCGACTACAAATCAGAGCAAGCCATCGTTCTCCCGCTGGCGGTAGTGCAAAATACACCTGAAGGGAGTTATCTCTTCATTGCCGAGGGTGGAAAAGCAAAAAAGCAACTCGTAAAAACCGGACTTAATTACGCAGGTAAACTAGAAATTCTGGAAGGCCTGAAGGCGGGCGACCTGGTAATCACCAGCGGATACCAGGATCTCGTTGACGGACAAAAGATCAATCTTTGAACACCGCCCTACTCCTATGAAATTTTTACTAATCCATACAGGTAATGAAAGACGTATTTAAAGAATTTAAACCCAGCAGCTGGGCCATAGATAATAAAACCACCATTTTTATTCTTACGGTGATCATTACCCTTGCAGGTATGATGACCTATTCAGGTTTACCAAAAGAGAACTTCCCGGACATCTCTCTGCCACAAATATTTGTCAGCGTGGTACACCCCGGAACTTCTCCCGCGGACATGGAAAACCTGATTGCAAAGCCTATCGAAAAACAGGTCAAGGCCGCAACGGGCGTGAAAAAAATTACCAGTAACTCGGTACAGGACTTTACGAGCATCATCGTTGAATTTAATACCGATGTTCCTGTTTCCGATGCCAAACAACGGGTGAAAGATGCGGTGGACAAAGCGCGTTCGGACTTACCCAATGACCTGAAACAGGAGCCTGCCATCACAGATATCAACTTCAGCGAAATCCCCATCCTCTTCATCAATCTGTCGGGAGATATGGAACTGAACAAGCTGAAGAACTACGCGGATGACATCAAGGATAAAATAGAAAGCCTGAAAGAAATAAGCCGTATAGAAATGGTGGGGGCCCTTGACCGTGAGATACAGATCAATGTGGATATGTATAAAATGCAGGCCGCCCAGATTGCACTTGGCGATATCGAGAGGGCGGTGGCTTATGAAAATATGTCGATTTCCGGTGGAACTGTTTCAAGTGATGGCGTCAGAAGGACCATAGGCGTAAAGGGTGAATTCAAAGACATAAATCAGGTTAAAAATATTATTATCGGAGGCGCTTCAGGTGCCACAGTATACCTGAAAGATATCGCCGATGTGCAGGATACTTACAGGGAACAGGAAAGCTTCGCCCGTCTGGATGGAAAAAACGTAATTACCCTCAACGTAGTAAAACGAACCGGATACAACCTGATTGAAGCTACCGATAAAATTAAAAATATCATTGCTGACATGCAGGAAAAGGAGCTGCCCTCTTCCCTTAAAGTCACCATGACCGGCGACCAAAGCGATCAGACAAGGACCACCCTCCACGATCTTATCAATACGATCATCATTGGCTTTATCCTGGTATTACTGATACTGATGTTTTTTATGGGTACCACCAATGCTTTCTTTGTGGCCACGAGCGTACCCTTGTCCATGTTCCTGGCCTTCCTGGTAATGCCGGCGATCGGCTTCACCCTTAACATGATTGTTCTTTTCGCATTCCTGCTTGCGCTGGGTATCGTGGTAGATGACGCGATTGTCGTAATTGAAAACACACATCGGATTTATGCCAACGGCAAGCGGAACATTAAAGAGTCAGCAAAACTGGCTGCCGGTGAAGTGTTTCTTCCCGTACTGAGCGGAACATTAACCACCCTCGCCCCTTTCATACCGCTCGCCTTCTGGACCGGTACAATTGGCGAATTCATGTTCTTTCTGCCCATAACGCTCATTGTAACCCTGCTGGCCTCCCTCCTTGTAGCCTATATCATTAATCCGGTCTTCGCTGTACAGTTTATGAAACCGCACGACGAAGAACATATCAAGCACCCTACAATGACCCGGGGGTTGAAAATAAGTTCAATAGTACTCATCGCTCTGAGTATACTTTTTCACCTGGGCGGCGGGCATGCACTGGGAAACCTGATGTTACTTACTATTGGATTCAATTTTCTGAACCATTATTACCTGCAACGGATTATCTGGGTTTTCCAGGAAGAAAAATGGCCCAGATTTAAAGAATGGTATGCACGGAAACTTGAATGGGCCTTACACCGCCCCAAGATGATGATATGGGGAACCGTGATGCTGTTTTTCGTTTCATTGTTCGCCATGGTTTTCGGAAGAAATGAATTCGTTTTCTTTCCCTCAAGCGATCCTAATTTTATTTACGCCTATATCAAAGCCCCTATCGGTACCGATCAGGAAACAACCGACAGTATCACTAAAATTGTTGAGAGAAGGGTTTATAAAGCCCTGGGCGAAAATAACCCAATTGTCACCTCGGTAATCAGTAACGTTGCCGTAGGTACGAACGACGCGAATGAATTTGACCCCAGTGTTCAGCCCCATAAGGCCAAAATAACCGTCGCCTTTAAAAAATTCAGTGACCGTGACGGGATCTCCTCAAAAAAATATTTGACCAACATACGCGAAGCGGTAAAAGGCATTCCGGGTGTTGAAATCAGTGTTGACCAGGAGCAGGGCGGCCCTCCGGTAGGTAAACCGATTAACATTGAAGTGCGCGGTGATAAGTTTGAAGAACTGGTGAAAACGGCTGAAGCCCTGAAGCGTTACCTTGAAACGGAAGATGTGCCGGGAGTAGAACAGCTGAAATCGGATTTTGAAACCAGCAAGCCGGAAATCGTTTTTAATATCGACCGGGAACGCGCCAACCGCGAAGGTATCAGTACTGCACAGATTGGCATGGAAATTCGCAACGCTGTTTTTGGAAGTGAAGTAAGCAAATTCAGGGACGACAATGATGAATACCCCATTCAGTTGCGCTATGAATACAGCCAGCGGACCAATGTGGATGCTTTAAAGAATACCAAAATCACCTTCCGTGATATGAACATGGGTGGCATAGTGCGACAAGTGCCGCTTTCTGCGTTTTGCGAAATCCAGTATTCCAGCACCTATGGAGGTATTAAAAGAATAAATCAGAAACGTGTTATCACATTAAATTCAAATGTACTGGCGGGTTATGATCCAAACGGTGTTGTAGGAAATGTACAGAAAAAGGTGGCCCAGTTCCAGGTTCCTGATGGCATTGAAGTAGTCATGACAGGACAAACCGAAGAGCAGGCTGAAACCATGAGTTTCCTGGGTACCGCCATGCTGGTTTCACTCGGACTCATTTTCCTGATTTTGGTTACCCAGTTCAACTCACTAAGTAAACCGATAATCATTCTCACCGAAATTATATTCAGTATGATTGGCGTATTTCTGGGCTATGCCATTACCGGTATGACAGTTTCCACGATTATGATGGGTATCGGTATTGTGGCCCTGGCGGGAATCGTTGTCCGAAATGGAATCCTTCTGGTAGAGTTTACCGACCTGCTCAAAGAACAGGGCTACAACACCTGGGACGCCATCATTGAAGCGGGAAAAACAAGAATGACTCCCGTTTTGCTGACGGCTTGTGCTACCATGCTTGGCCTGATTCCGCTGGCCATCGGTTTGAATATCGATTTTGAATCCCTGCTCAGCACGGGGAACCCACATCTGTTCTTTGGCGGAGATAGCGTGGCTTTCTGGGGACCTCTGAGTTGGACCATGATTTTTGGACTGTCCTTCGCTACCTTCCTGACCCTGATTCTGGTGCCCGTAATGTATTTGCTTACGGACAGGCTTCGGATGAGATGGAACCGTATGTTACAAAGGCTGAGTGGCAACAAAGACGAAGCCGTAATCCATGATTCAAAGCCGGTCGACCCGGAAATGATATCTTCCGGGAACTGATGCCCGGCCCCTTCCTATCAGGAAGGAGGCGTACCTACTGAAAATACTCAGCATGGTTGGCTGTGATTCGGTCTTCAGAAATCCCGCTGTGGCAAAGGATGAATTCAACGGTAAAGTGCGAGTTTACCGTTGAATTACTTTATGAAATTACAAGCTTACCCCCAGGGTTCAGCAGGTAAAACTGTTTTTCATTTTCTTTGCAGGTGTGAAAAAGAAACTAATTCTGCTACTCGTATTCCTGGCTTGCTACTCATCTCATGCCCAGGAAGGGCGACTGTATCGTACCGACCTCTTCACCATTCCTACCGAAAAAGTGGAAGGTGTTTCCGGTTACAGCTTTAAGATGGCTGCCGATTCAAAAGAAAACATCGCCTTCAATGCATGCTCCCGGCCTTACGTGTATATTTTTAACATCAGCGGAGAGCAGATCGACAGTATTAAACTTCCCAATGAAAAATGTGTTCGCGCTTTGGAATACGATGAATATGATAACCTCCTTATCATGGACAATAACGAGCAGAACATCTACCGATACTCCTCCAAATTCAGGAAGCTGGAAACCCTGCCCTATGCTAAACCGGAAGACTGGTTTACCCTGTTGAATCATTATTATAAACATTTCGAAATCCCATCCATACCCACCTATTACAGCAATAATGACTACCTGCAGGATTTTTATTTCACACGCTTCACCTATTCTTATAATTTATTCCTCAATTATAAAAACGGATACATATACCAGGCCCATTACAATTACATCAAGAAAATCAACAATCATAAGAGTTATGCCAACATGAAAAAGGAAGACATATGGTTGTCGGATAATCTTACACCAAAAAGTAAAATTTTACTGGTGAATGATATGAATAAATCCGTAGTCTATTATGACCGCTTTTATAATCTTATCTTTGAAAACACAAGTCAGAATAAGATCGTGGTTAATCCGGCACTGGAAGCCAATTCGGAACCTGCCCGCTTTGATTATTGCACAAATATCAAACAGGAAAAAATTTTCGGCATCAGCGGTTTTAACAAACGATCCATTTCTATTTCCAGCTGGAAACTCTAAAGTCAGGCTTTCTCCTTAATTATTAAAAATTTTAATTGGGATGGAATCTAAGCGGTGACGGTGGAGAATCTGTCAAAATAATTAAGTTTCAGTTACGGCGCATGACCGGTTTTTCCTGCTCAGTACTACCCTTTACATGGCCTGAAAAAACATTTCATGTTGAGAAATAATTTTAAATTGCCATTTCATTGGTATGTCCATTTTGAAAGCGATGGCATTTTTACGGGCCGCAAGTGCTTTTAAAGGTTCGAACATAGAGAAAAAAAAAGCCCCGTGAATCACAGGGCTTTTTTTGGGATATCAGGTAAGTCAATTATGCTTCGGCAGAAGCATCGAAAGGCTTAACGTAAACAAAAGATTTATCATCACGGCGCTTGCGGAACATTACGGTTCCATCAACCAGTGCGAACAAGGTATGATCTTTACCCATACCAACATTTTCTCCAGGATGGTGTTTAGTACCACGCTGACGAATGATAATATTACCGGCGATTACTTTTTGACCGCCGAACACCTTAATGCCAAGGCGCTTGCTATGTGATTCGCGTCCGTTCTTGGAACTACCGACGCCTTTCTTATGTGCCATGTCTTAAAACTATTAATTCTTTAAGCTGAGATTTTTTCAATTTGAATTTTGGTAAGAGACTGACGATGTCCGTTCATCTTCTGATAGCCCTTACGGCGCTTCTTTTTAAAGACCAAAACTTTATCCCCTTTAAGATGAGAAAGAACTTTGGCCGTTACCTGAGCACCTGCCACTAACGGAGCGCCAACTTTTACGGAACCATTATCATCAACAAGAAGAACCTGGTCGAATTTAACAGCATCTCCTTCTTTGGCATCCAGTCGATGAACGAATACAGGCTTGTTTTCCTGTACTTTAAACTGCTGTCCTGCGATATTTACAATAGCGTACATGTTATTTATTCTTATCCCTCTAAAAGGGAGGGCAAAGATAGTATAACAAAACGGAATTAACAAAAGACTGTGAAGAAAACTATCTTTATCTTACCTATCTACAAATCAATTGTTTATACAAAACCAGAGCAAATTCAAGAAGCGGTTCATTAATTACTTAAAGAGTTAATTGCTTGATTTACCGTATAATTTACCTTTCCAGCTAATTAATGCTACTCCGGACAAGATAGCACTCAGGGCCAACACATGGAGAGGATGCAGCATCTCTCCATCCAGCATACCCCAGGCCAGGGCAACCACAGGCATAACATAAGTAACTGCGGAGGCGAACAAAGGCCCCGCCGTTTTAACTAACTGAAAATAAAGAATATTTGAAATAGCGGTACCAAACACTGATAATAACGCCAAACTGGCAAAGGCCATCCGGGCTTCAGGCAGTGAAAACAAGCGATATAAAAAATCGGTGGTAAAAAGATAAATTCCATAAGGAATACCAACAACCAACAGCGACACAGAGGAAATCAGCAAGGTATCTTGTCCGCTGAGGAAGGTCTTGATGGTATTTACACTGATTCCATAACAAAGCGTGGCCAATACAATGAGGAGCGCGAAGCCGGCCTGCGTCCCTATTCCACCTTCCGAACGAATAAGCACCAATCCGGCTGCACCCAAAAAACCAATCAATACACCTGTCATTTGGCGGCTTGTAAACTTCGCATGAAAGAAAACAGAGCCCAGGATCAGCGTAAATACAGGTGTAAGCGCGTTGAGCATTCCTGCCAGGTAGGAAGAAATTTTGGTTTGCGCGGTTGCAAATAAGAAAGCGGGAATGCCGCTGCCAACGGCACCTACTACACCCATATAACGGGCATGTTCCCATTTCAACTTTTTAAGCCTGCCCAATAAAAATGGAAGGGATGCCAGACAGGCTATCAGCATGCGTATGGAAGCTACCTGATCGGGCCGAAATGCGGTAAGGCCCTTTTTCATCAGAATAAACGAACTGCCCCAGATCAGCGCCAGCGCCAGCAAAATGATCCATTTCAGTTGCAGAAAACGATTCACTTTTTCATTCCTCCGTTTTTCCTGTTGTCCCTTTTCGCCCTTCCCTTTTTACCCGTCTTCACTGACTTTCCTGCGGCCGTTTTCTTTTCATGAAAAGCTCCTTTAAACGCCGGTGAATCTTTCCGCTTCTGCCTGTCAATTTCTCTGAGCATTTCCTGTTGTTCTTCAAACGGCGTTTCAGGGATGTCTACTCTTGCAGGAATATCCAGCTGCGGAATTTTTTTGCCAATAAGTTTTTCTATCTGATGCAAATGATACGCATCTGCCATTGAAACAAATGTTAAACTCTGCCCTGTACGGAAAGCCCTGCCGGTGCGCCCTATCCTGTGAATATAATCTTCATAAACAACCGGAATATCAAAATTGATCACATGACTGACATCCGGTACATCAAGTCCACGGGCTGCAAGATCAGTAGTCACCATGATGCGAACATTTTCATTCCTGAACCGCAGCATGGCATTAATACGAGCTTGCTGTGTCTTGTTGCCATGTATAACAAGCACATTATTATCACCAAATATCCTTTGTAGAAATTTACCGGTGTTGGTGGCTATCGTTTTGGTTTTGCAAAACACAATTACCTTGGTAAAAATTTCATTGTCGCTGAAGAGTTCCACCAACAGGTTCAGTTTTGCTTTCAGGTTGGGAACCTGATAGCAGGCCTGACTCACTGTTTCTGCGGTCTTGACTTCGGGTTTGATGCTGATCTCGACAGGAAAATCAAGCAAGTCACCCGCTATTCTTTTCACCAGTTCTGACATGGTTGCCGAAAAAAGGAGGTTCTGACGTTTTTGGGGCATGGTTTCAAGGATGCGGTGAAATTGTCCAATGAAACTTTTATCCATCAGCCGCTCCGCCTCATCGAAAACGAGGTGTTTTATTTTCCTGGCGTTGATATATCCTTCAAGATACAGATCAAGATACCTGCCCGGGGAAGCTACCAGGATATCGATTCCTTCTTTGATGGCCTTTATCTGCTCTTTGGTACCATGTCCGCCAAACACTACTGCATGCCGGAGGTCCGTATACTTTCCAAGTTCAGTGATGGACTTACCTACCTGGATGCTCAATTCACGGGTAGGGACAATAATCAGCGCCCTTGCATCTTGCCCCTGGGCATAATTCAGCGTGCGAAGTAAAGGGAGAAGATAAGCCGCTGTTTTCCCAGTGCCTGTCTGGGCAATACCCAATACATCCTGTCCCCCCAAAATAGCCGGAATAGCCTTTAACTGTATGGGAGTAGGCTCCAGATAGCCCAGTTCTTCCACCGCATCCAGCAATTGCCGGTTCAATTTAAAGTGACTGAATGAATTCACGCTGCGAAAGTAGTTAAAAGATGTACCCTGTCCGGAATCTACAGTCAGAAGCATGTGCCGGAGGCAATACCCGCAAAGGAGATGATTTCATGGTCATTATAATGCACACCGCGCATGCATAGGCCGGTAACTTTCGGGCAATAATGACGTAAAATACTGCGGTTAAATAAAGATGACCATGTGCACTTTAAAAATCAAAACTTTTATCCTTTCCTTTGCCTGTGCTTGCCTCAGCACCCTGCTCTTCGCACAAAATGATTTACCGGGGCCGACCTCTTCTGTTCAACTGATTAAAAACGGTTCCTGGATCATTGCCATGGATACGCTGTACCAGAAACATCCGGGCTATTTTAATATGAAAGCCTATGGAATGGTCAATGCACTACTCCAGCATGAGATACCCGTCAAATGGGCCATTAAGGCGGGAAAAACAAGAAGCATTTCGGGGTCCGTTGATTTTACTGCCAGTGTTACGAGGATATATCCCGATACAATGGCTATGGGTAACATTTCATTCAGAAGCAGCGCATTCATCATCGACAGCTCCTGGATAAGTGCCGCCTGGCCGGTCATTACATCGTTTGGTAACCATGTATATGTATACCGCTTAGATGCGAATTCGGCTATTGATATACGTTATACCCTTACCCACAAACCACGGATCCTGCTGTTAAATTCCTCCGGCTACGATACGACTGCCGTCAGTATGCTAAAAGAAGCCGGATTTCCTCCAAACACCTATCACCTGCAATTACCCGCCGGAACCGCCTTTAACCCCGCAGGCAACTGGACCTTGTTATCTGAATCGCACTGGGATTCCAATGACACCTCGCGTATAAACCCGATTTTACGATATGGCATCGAGCGCGGCGCCAATATCATGATGAACTGCGTGGCATTAAAATCATTTGAAAATGCCACTTTCACCATGACGACCGGTGGAGTGGATTCACTCTTTACCGGATGGGCTGGCCCCACTTACCTGAACCATGATTTACCGGTTGCGCAATTTATCGGTACTATTGCCACACCGCATGGCGATTGTAAAATGTGGAAAGAAAAACCCGGCAGTGTATTCCGCCCCAATACTTACGAAATCATGCGGGGCTCCGGCGGGAACAGACTCTATACAATGGCTGGAATGAAAATGAGAAGCAACTCACTGGCAGGAGGAAATCTCTTCTATGTAGCAGGTCACGATCAGTTTTTCTGGACTGCTCCTACAGGCACCATCAACGACCCCAACAAAATCAATGGTCGCCGGATCTTTATGAATGCCATCTTCATCCCTGTCAGCGATTCCATTGAGGACATCGATTTCAAAACCGATGTTGTGGTTTCACTGAAGTGTCAGGCCGGCCTGGCAGTGAAAAATGAGAACTACAAACTCTACATCATCGCAAAAAACCAGGGCCCGGGAAGGGCGAAGTCCATTTACGTAAATGCCCCATTGCCGGCGGGTTTGCACTACACCTCGCATACTTTGAACAGAGGGAACTTCAATCCTGCTACGGGAACCTGGCTGCTCGACTCTTTGAAAAAAAATGAAAGCGACACACTGGAAATTACAGCCACCGTCAAGAGCCTGGGTAATATCAGGTACACAGCTTCCATTGGTTGCAGCTCTCTTGAATATGATCTGTCAGACAACTTGGATTCATTGACCATTTACGGGGTAAGCAGGCCGGTAGCGCTCAATGACACGCTACACTTTACTGCTCCGTTTTACCAGGACTACTTTGTAAGATCCAATGATTCGGATGAAGACGGAGGACCCTTTCATACCAACAGCATCATTGCCGGACCCTATTCCGGCGTCGCTACAGTCATCAACGGCGACAGTATCCGTTATACTATCAGCAGTGGATTTACAGGCACCGACAGCTTGCGGTATGTAAGCTGCGACAATTACCCTCTGTGCGATACCGCCTGGTATTTCATCAGTGTCACCTCGCCCCTCCCTGTAAGTCTTGTCAATTTTTCAGGTAGCCGCGAAGATGAAAAAGTCAGCCTTAGCTGGATCACCCTGAATGAAAAAAACAACGACCGCTTTGAAGTAGAAAGAAGTCTAGATGGAATTCATTTCGAAAAAAGAGGAAATGTAAAAGGCGCGGGAACAACCAACACGGTTAATCATTATTCTTTTAAGGATACTGATGATGACAACCTGTTAGTATATTACAGGCTCATTCAGGTAGATTATGATGGTACTGAAACAAAATCCAACAGCATCGCCCTCTTAAAAAGACGTAATAATAAATTCAGTGCCGAAATATATCCCAACCCCGGCGATGGAAATATACAGGTGATTAAAGCCGAAGGCCTGACCGGCATTCTCAACCTGACCATTTCTGACCTGCGGGGAAGAATCATTTCCAGCCGTGAATGGGATCCGGGCACCAGCGGATTTTTACTTGAGGTATTTAATACAGACATCCCACTCAAACCAGGTTGTTACCTGGCAAGCTTCAGCTCCGGAGATATTAAACAGACCGTAAAACTCCTGATCCGTTAATGTGTTTAATAAATTTTTCTGGCTTTAGCTTTTTCTGATCACAGCGCCCAGCTTCGTCTCAAACAATTTCATCAGTTTATTCATCACCGATTCAATTTGCTTTTCCTGAAGCGTGGACTCCTCATCGCGAAGAGTAAAACTCAAGGCATAGGACTTTTTACCGGCTTCAATTTTATCTCCTTCGTACACATCAAAAAGATTTACATCCTTTAAAAGTTCCGGTTCAGCACTATAGGCCATATTTTCAAGCTCCGCATACCGCACCTCGCGCGACAACAGCATTGACAAGTCGCGGCGCACTTCCGGAAACTTAGGAGGACCGGATACTTCCTTATCCCTGGTATTCAGCATACGCAGCCATACATCAAATGAAATATCAGCATACCAAACAGGCTGTGCAATATCCATGGCTTTCAGGATAGTCTTCTTCACCTTTCCCGCAACGGCAACGGTTTCTTTACCAAAATTAAAACTCAACGCGTTATCTAAACCTTCAACCTCTCCTTCCCTCAGAGAAAATGTTTTCCTCACTTCCACACCGGCATTCACAAAAAGCTGTTCGAGCAAAGCTTTCACAAAATAAATATCATAATCCCCCTGTTTCGATTTCCAGTGTTCAGCAAAAGGAGAACCACTTAACCAAAAACACAAATGCTTTCTTTCAATATACTTATCGTCCAGTTTACAGTAGGTCTTCCCGTGTTCAAAAAACCGAAGATCTTTCCTTCGCCGGTTAATATTATACGCTATCGACTCCAGTCCTGTCAGCAACATATGATGCCGCATCAGGGCAAGATCGTTTGAAAGCGGATTGAGCACCCTCACTTCTTCAGCCGGACCCTGCACAGGCAACACCTCAAGGTGTGATACGCGCGTAAGGCTGTTGGTTACAATTTCACAGAAACCATTGGCAACGAGAAAAGAGCCTGCCCGTTCAAGTGTTTCCTCCGGGTCGGGCTTTGCAGGACCCGCGGGAGTAATGGAAATCTTTTTCGGTAATTCAACACGGTTATACCCATAAATCCTTAACACCTCCTCCACAATATCGGCGGGCCTGGTAACATCCACCTTGAAGGAAGGAACCGATAGCGACATTATCCCATTCTGCTCCGCGGTGACCGAAATGCCCAGGTTTACGAGGATCTTCTTTACCAATGCGGGGTTGATTTTATTGCCTACGAGTGTATCCAGGTAATCCAGTGACAGAGAAATGCTGTATGGCTGTACTGCTACCGGATAAATATCTGTGATCTTCCCGTAAATATTACCCCCTGCCAGTTCTTGTATGAGCAAGGCTGCGCGTTTCAAGGCCACCACCGTCATTTCCGGATCGGTTCCGCGCTCAAAACGAAAAGAGGAGTCGGTATGCAATGCATGTAATTTGGCCGATTTCCTGACATGAACCGGGTGAAAACAGGCGCTTTCAATAAACACAGCAGTAGTTTCACCGGTAACACCTGAGCGGATCCCCCCAAAGACCCCTGCCATACACAAGCCGCCGTTTTCGTCACAAATCATCAGTTCGGTACCCTGCAGCGTACGTTCCGTATCATCCAGTGTTCTGAACCTTGTGCCTGCAGGCAATTGCCCCACCTTAACAATATTCCCTCCTATTTTATCGGCATCAAAAGCATGAAGGGGTTGTCCTAATTCATGCATCACATAATTGGTAACATCAACGATCGCATTCACCGGACGGAGTCCGATGCTTTTCAATCTGTTTTGCATCCATTCCGGCGAAGCGCCCACATGCACTCCCCTGATTTCAAGCCCGGAGTAACGGATACAGGCTTCTTTATTCAGCACTTCTGCCCTGATCCTGTTCGTTTCAGTACCTTCTGAAAATGCCGACAAGTCAGGCATGCTCAAAGCCGTGCTCCGCTCCATAGAAAGTATGGCGAGGATATCCCGGGCCACACCAAGGTGAGAAGCAGCATCCGCCCGGTTGGGAGTTAAACCGATTTCAAAAATCCAATCGTTCTCCACCCTGAAATAGTCGGAAGCCGGTGTTCCGGCAGGAATACTGTCCGGCAAAATCATGATTCCATCGTGCGAGCTCCCCAGTCCAATTTCGTCTTCAGCGCAAATCATCCCCTCCGAAGTCTCTCCGCGGATCTTTGATTTTTTTATTTCGAAAGCTTCACCCGATGAAGGATACAACTTTGTCCCAGGCAAAGCGACAATCACCGTTTGTCCGGCAGCAACATTGGGCGCACCGCATACAATCTGACGTATCTGACCATCACCCGTATCAACGGTAGTAATGCGCAAGCGGTCGGCATTGGAATGAGGATTACAGGTTACCACCTTTCCGATTACCAGGCCCTGTAAACCTCCGGCCACACTTTGCCATTTTGCAAGGTGTTCTACTTCAAGGCCACACGATGTCAGCACACCCGATAATTCTTCCGGGGAATACGGCATATCCACAAACTGCTTCAGCCAATTATAAGAAATCTTCATATTGAATTCCGTGTATTTGGCAAAAGTATTAAATTGAGGCCGTATTGAAAATCATCATGGCGTTTTCCATAGCTCATCAGGAAAAACAGAGCGGAGAAAACACTTCTCTTCTCACCTTCCTGTTAAGAGTATGAGATGGATTACCTGAAATGCTGCTTTCTACCTGCGCAGGACAACGAAACCGTTCAGTGGTTTATCACCGTTACCAAGATCCAGGATGTAAAAATAAGTACCATCCGGTAAATCTTCACCCAGCCGGATCAGGTCAGAATTAGAAAGTCCGTTCCACGAATTATCATAACGCTCCTTCTCGTATACCAGCTGACCCCAGCGGTTAAATATTTTAAGATTTGCCTCCGGGTACCTGCCAATATTGTCTATAACAAAGTAATCGTTGAAATTATCCCCGTTCGGTGAGAAACCATTGGGTATGGATATGGTATCGCAACTTACCGTTACCAGTACAGTATCTGAAGAACTGCAGCCATTTACATCCGTTCCGTTTACCACAAACGCTGTAGTAATCAGAGCACTGATACCGGTAACAGCCTGATCGGGCGTGGTGCATAATGAAGCAGGACTCCAGTGATAATTCATTGCGCCTACAGCGCTTAGTGTCAGCAATGAATCACAATGTATAAACGCATCGCTTCCGGCATCTATAACGGGCAGTGGATGTACCGTTACCGTGACAGGTCCATCGCTGAAAACGCCACATAACGTTGTTGCGGTAACTTCATAATCACCCGCAGCATTTACGGTCAACTGGTGGGCGGTATCCCCCGTAAGTACAGTGCCATTTAACAGCCACTGATATGAAATGCCGGCGTATTGATTAACACTGAGAACAACACTGTCGCCGGAACACAGTTGCGGTGTACCACTGATATTGATGGTTATCGATGAAGTGTCCTGAAGCGTATACGATGCCGTTACCATACATCCTAATGAATCCGTCACCGTTAACAAATATATTCCGCCACCAAGGCTGTCAATTCCTGTACTCAGATCACCGGTACTCCATACGAAGTTATATGGACTATATCCACCGCTTACAGTCGTCTGTATCGCTCCCTGAATTCCATTGAGGCAATTGGGATCTGTCACAACAGCTGACAATATAATTGGTGTTGATATATCACTGATAGTGTCCGACAGCATCAACGTACAGGCATTGGAATCGCTTACCATCACCGTATATATACCGGCTAATAAATCAGTAAGTACCGCGGAGGTACTGCCATTACTCCAACTGTACTGGTATCCCGGTGTTCCTCCTCCCACCATCACCGATAGAGAGCCGGTGCTGTCACCGGAGCAAAGGATGTCGGTTGTTGTAAGCAATGCCGTGAGTGGCAACGCGGGTGCCGTAACCGTGGCAGATACACTAACACTGCACGCATTGGAATCTGTGATGAACACACTATACGTTCCCGCCGTCAATGAATCGATGTCTTCCTCTGTGCTGCCATTGTCCCACGAAAATATATAAGGAGAAGTACCTCCGCTGACCGTAATGTCAACCACACCATTTGTATCCCCGTAACACAACACATGCTGAACCGTAACGAAAGCCGTAAGGGGCAACAGCGGACCGGATACTGTATCCGTTATTGTTAGTACACAAGCGTTAGTATCCATTATACTAACAGTGTAAACGCCTGCAACCAGGTTGCTTATGTCTTCCGTAACAGCTCCGTTGGACCAGGCATAAGAACTGGTTCCCGGGCTCAGTACCGTAACATCAATGGAACCGGTGCTGTCGCCGTAGCAAAGAATATCTGTTGACATGGAAACCGCCTGAGGCAAAGGATGAATATACACCAGCAGCCAGGCGGTATCGCATGCGGCCGGTATTTGCTGGTCACAAATGACATATTGAAGGCTGTCCCATCCCGAGATACCGGTAGTAGAGGTATAGACAATCTCCTGAGAAGCCGTGATCAGCGCTGTACCGGAAACCGGCTGGATAAGTATTGACACACTGAGTGTATCTCCTTCCGGGTCGAAATCATTGAGAAGAACAGGAACCAGCGCAGGGTCACCTGAACAAATAACTATTGAATCATTTACGGCAACAGGCGGATCATTATCAGGAGTCACTGTAATAATTACCAGGGCGGTGTCGCAAAGGAATGGCTGGGGATATCCTGAATCACAGATGACATAGATGAGAGTATCAATGCCGGTAAAATCTGAATCAGGACAATATGTTAAAATGCCGGTTAATGTATCCAGATTAAATGTTCCGTTGGAAGGTCCTGACAGGATCAGCAGCGTGGCCTGATTGAGCATATTCTCAAAATCCGAATCGTTTGATAAAATCGCGATCTGAATACAACTGTCTTCAGGGGTAGTTCCATAATCATCATTGGCTAAAGGAGCATCATTAACCGGCATCACCGTAATATACAACCAGGCGCTGTCGCAATACACGGGAAGGCCGCTGTCGCATACGATATATAACACAGAGTCCACTCCGTAAAAATTTGGTCCGGGGGTATAAACAACCTGTCCGCCGGCGCCAATAGTGACTGTTCCGTTAAATGGTCCTTGCAGGATCACCACTGAAGCGGGGTCAAGATTGTTATCAGGATCCTGGTCATTCAGCAATACATCAACGGTAAGCACACTGTCCTCCGCACCCGTCACGGTATCATTTTGCGCATCCGGGGGATTGTTCACCCAAATGGTAACGGTATCAGTATCCGTACACCCCAGACTATCATTTACCAACAGTATAAATGTTGAAGTTACTGTTACCACAATACCCGGATTTGACGCTGTACTGTCGCTGAGGCCTGTACCGGGATACCATTGATAGGTATAGGGGCCGGTACCGCCGCTCGCGGCAGGCATCCCGCCCAAAGTTACATTGGTGCCGCTTAGCACAAACTGATCAAGCCCTGCATCAGCCTGCGGAACAGGATTGATAAAGATGCTGACCGTATCGCTGCTGTTGCAGGCGCCATTTGTTATGGTCCATACAAAAGTGTTGTTGCCCGGCACCAGCGCACTGACCGTGCTTATTTCACTTGCCGGATTATCTACCACAGCTGAACCCAGGGATGACCAGGATCCGGTTCCAGTCAAAGGTACATTCGCATTCAGGGTAATTACGGTATTTGCGCATTGCTGCTGATCCGTACCTGCATTGGCGGCTGTTGGAAGAGCGGAAACCACAATGCTCACAGTATCCGATGATGTGCAATTTCCATTCTCCACCGTCCAGATAAAATCATAGTTACCGGGAACCAGGCCTGAAACGGATGAATTCGGATCATTGATGTTGGTAATGACGGCTGCGCTGCTGCTTGACCATGTACCTGTACCCGGCGCGGCGTTATTGGAAGCGAGTGTTGCAGAAGTCTGGGTCTCACAAAGCTGCTGATCGGCACCGGCAAGTGCAGGAATGACGGAATCAACGATAATGACAAGTGTATCACTGCTGATACAAACACCATTTACAATGGTCCATATAAAATTATAATTACCGGCTGTCAACAGTCCATTGACAAGGGTGTTCGGATCAACAGGATCCGCAAGAACACCACCGTTGCCCGCGGTCCATATGCCTGCTCCGGCAAGGGGGGCATTAGCAGATAATACTACGGGATCGCCGGAACAAATCAACTGATCAGCACCTGCGATGGCGGTTTCTGTGGAATCAATCTGCAGTTGAAGCGTATCGCTGCTTGAACAGGAACCATTGGTAACTGTCCATATAATATCGTATACACCGGTCGTTAATCCGGTTACAGAAGTGCTTTCACTACCGGGATTTAAAAATACAAGTGGCGGGGATGCGCTCCAGTTTCCGGTTCCCGGCAGAGGGGAATTCGCTGCAAGCACCGCCGAAACCGCATCACACAACTGCTGGTCGGAACCTGCATTGGCAATGACCTGCTCATCCACGGTAATCAATACCGTATCCTCTGAGATACAGCTATTGTTGCTTATTGTCCATATAAAGGAATAGCTTCCCGCTGTGTTCAGTCCGCTGATGCCGGTTGTGGCCGATGAGGGACTTGAAATTACACCACCATTCAGTGCTGTCCAAACACCACTTCCTGAAACGGGTGCATTGGCCGACATCGTAATCAGGCTGCCTTCGCAAACCTGTTGATCCGGCCCCGCCAGTGCTGCAATTAATGAATCAATAATTACCTGAACAGTATCGGATGTGGAGCATGCGCCGTTGTTAATGGTCCAGATAAAAGTGTGAACGCCCACGCTTAAGCCGCTGACCTGAGATGCAGGATTGTTTGGCTGCAGGATCGTCGCGGAGGAAGTTGTAGTCCAGCTTCCTGTTCCCGGTGCCGGGTTATTGGCGGCGAGCATAATAGTATTTACATTACACGCCTGCTGATCAGTGCCGGCATTGGCAATCACTGTCTGTGAAACTGTAATTAATACTGTATCCCTGCTTACACAGGTACCATTTGTAATAGTCCAGACAAATGCATACGTACCCGCAGTATTCATTCCACTGACAGCGCTTGCAGGATTTGATGGGTTGGCAATAACAGCCGAAGAAAGCGTTGACCATTGTCCGGTTCCAGGTGAGGCAGCATTGGCAGCCAACAGGGTATTGCCCACATTGCTGCAGATGTTCTGATCCGGGCCTGCATTTGATACAATGGATGAATCGCGACGTATCACTACAGTATCGCGGTTTACACAACTGCCGTTGGTAACAGTCCATATAAATACATTATTTCCGTAAACCAGATTACTGACAGCAGTAGTAGATGATGAAGGACTTGCAATGCCTGCACTGCCGGTGCTGGTCCAGGTGCCATTGCCCGGTACCGGATTATTTCCTGTGAGCGTAGCAATGCTGAGGTTGCAAATATTCTGATCCGGGCCTGCAATCGCCGACACAGATGAGTCAACGGTAATACGCACCGTATCTCTCAGAACACATGCTCCATTGGTTACAGTCCAAACAAATGTATATATGCCAGCCGAAAGTAATCCGCTTGCCGTTGTTGATGGATTAGAAGGAGAAGCGATGACAGCGCCAGACCCGGTAGTCCACAAACCGGAGGCCGGAATCGGGTTATTACCCGAAAGAGTAATTGTAGCGCCTTGACAAACCTGTTGATCAAGGCCTGCGTTGGAGGGGATTTGCACACTTACCACAATACGCATGGTATCTCTGCTGATACAGGAACCATTCGTCACTGTCCATACAAAAAGATGTGTGCCGGGAGTAAGGGCGCTTATCGTGGTGGCGGGATTTGCAGGCGAAGTTATTGTACCTCCGTTCAGCCTTGTCCATGTTCCACTTCCGGGTGACGGAGAATTTGCAGCCATGGTCACCACGGTTTGGGTTTCACAAATGGCTATATCAGGTCCTGCATTGGCATTGATTAAAGAGTCAACACGGATGATTACAGTGTCCCTGCTGACACAGGCTCCATAGGTAGTAGTATATATAAAAGTATTGGAACCGGTAACCAATCCGCTCACAGTTGTAGTGGCGGATGAGGGCGTTGCAATAATGGCGGTGCCGCTGCTTGTCCATAAGCCTGTGCCGGGAGCCGGATTATTCCCTGTTAATACTGCATTAAAAGTATTGCACAGTTGCTGATCGCTGCCCGCATTAGCAATGACAGGATCACGGACAATAATGACCATGGTATCACGGCTCACACATGGACCATTGGTGATAGTCCATACAAAGCTGTAAAAACCGGCCACCGAGAGACCTGTTACGGTGGTAACGCTGCTTGATGGTGAAGTGATCACCCCTCCGTTCAACGCAGTCCAGAGACCGGTTCCGGGCGAAGGACTATTCCCACTCAGGGTAGCCTGTGCCGTTACCGTACACACCTGAAGGTTATTTCCTGCATTTGCGTTAACGGGTACCGTTACAACAATACGCATGGTATCCCGCGTAACGCATGCGCCGTTGGTAATGGACCATATAAATGTATAGGTTCCTGCGGCCGTCAACCCGCTTACTGTCGCTGCGGCGTTTACCGGATTATTAATGGTAGCACTGCTTGTTGTTGTCCACAGGCCGGTGCCGGGGACAGGAGAATTTGCCGACAAAATGGCGGTTCCGGGAGCAGAACAAATCTGCTGATCTGCGCCTGCGTTGGCAGCAATGGGTGATGACACAATAACAGCAACCGTATCACGGTTCACACAGGCGCCATTGGTAACTGTCCAGACGAAGGTGTAGGTGCCGGGTGTGTTCATCCCCGAAACTGTGGTATTACGATTCGATGTATTGGCAATTATCGCAGAACTTGTTGTGGTCCACAAACCGGTTCCGGGAGCCGGATTGGAAGCAGCCATCGTGGCTGTTCCGGGAGTAGTGCAAATTTGCTGATCAGGACCCGCATTCACAGATACTGGCTGATCAACGATGATGGTAACCTGGTCGGCATCGCTGCATACGCCATCTGAAACCACCCAAAAAATAAGATAGGTACCGCTTATTAAGTTTGAAATAACGGTGGTATCGTTGTTCGGTGAAGCTATCACCGCCCCTGATGCGGTAAACCAGGTACCGTTAACACCGTTGATACCGGGATCGATAGCAGCAATTGAGACGGAACTCTGCGGAGAACAAATACGGACGGTGTTAGAGATGGCCTGTGCTACGAGTACATAAATAATTTTTGTGGCGGTATCCGAATTACCCAGGACATCGGTAATCACCAGCGTAACGGTGTAATTTCCGCCTATGGTATATACGTAAGAAGGATTTTGCGCAGTTGAGGTACCTCCATCTCCAAATGACCAGTTCCAGGCAGTAATTGCGGAACCACCCGGTATTGAAATATCGGTAAATGAAACTGAGTTACCAATACATACAATGGAATCATTGACATCAATACCAGCTATTGGCGCCTGCGCCTTCACCGGACTATAAGTCCCAAACAAGATTATCAGGAACAGTCCTTTCGCAATGATCAGGTAAATACTTCGCAACATTCTCAAACAGGTTTTGGTGCCGTGGGACACTTTTTTACACCTGTTCTTACGAAAAAAATGTAAGATGGGTTTCGGCACAATACGCCTGAACATACAAGTAAAAAAATACCGTTTCAGGGAAAAAGGAATAAAAAACAGGCTCTTCTTTCAAAAGGAATAACCCCCTTTTACTTTAATGAAGTGGAAAAGTTTCATCTTTTGAAAAAAAAGTATAATAAGCGCGATGATTTACAGAATAGCATATCGTCGCTAAAGGGAAATGTCAATTATCAGCCTGTCATATAAAAAGAAAAAGAAAAGCCGGTCATACGTAAAAAATGTACTGCTATCATTAGTAAGGGTCCTATCCATTACCATTATCGCGGAAAAAGAAAACCCGGTCTTACGGGACCGGGTTCAGGGAATTATGAGAAACTGGGACTATACTCTTTTCATTTACCAAGCAGTTCCTTCACCACTGCCGACACCACTTTATTATCTGCTTTACCGGCCAGTTGTTTGGTTACAACTCCCATTACCTTACCCATTTCGGCAGGAGAGGAAGCACCGGTTTCAGCGATCGCTTTCTTCACAGCATCCCGAATCTCGACTTCACTCATCATCTGTGGAAGATATTTGGAAATTATTTCTACTTCCTCCATTTCAGGTTTAGCGAGGTCAGGTCTTTGCTGATTGGTATATATTTCAATGGACTCCTGGCGTTGCTTCACCAGCTTCTGTAACATTTTTACTTCATCTTCCGGCGTCAGTTCCTTTCCGGCAGTGCTGGTTTTAGCAAGCAGGATGGCTGATTTAATGGCCCGTATGGCTCTTAATCCCGCTTCATTTTTTGCCAGCATCGCCGCTTTAAGATCGGCCATAATTTGTTGTTCAAGGTTCATGGCGAAATCGTATTAATCTACCCTGTCGTGCAGAAAGGGATTGTTTTGACGCAATTCGGGTTTATTTTGTGTTTCGTCCATAGACAGTGTATAACGTGACACGCTGGAATCGGAAGAGGCTGGGGTGCTTTCCAATTTCACATTCCTGCGCTTATATGCCGGTTCTTTTTCCATGTCGGCGAGCCCGTTTGGTGAATTGAGGCGCATGCTAACTTCTTTCAGGCGAAAGATACGTTCACGTGAACGCTGGTACATTTCATCTTCGAGGGAGGATGGACTCTGTTGATCCTTCTGTGCCGGGGGTCGTGATGACACCGGGTTTTCATTGTACAAATCATGTCTGATTACTTTAGCATCGCCATTATCCTTTTCAGGTTCGTTAAGACCTGCATCCATGGATACGGAATTTCTCTCATTTATGATCTGCTCATCCGGGAAATCAAATTCAACCAGGCGGGATTCCATGTTCAGGGAAGCATCCATATAATCCCTATCAACCGACAATTCAAAATCAGGAGCCGTTTCCTGATGTTCAGGCTCACGAATAATCAACACGGGCTCCAACGGATTCGATTCCATTAAAGGGTCATCATTCCCGGTTGAATTTTCTGTTGTATCAGCAACCGGAGGCGTCACAACTGCAGCGGGTGCTGGTGTATCGTCGAGTTTATACACAATTACATCCGGCTTTTTAATTTCGGCTTGCTTTTGCTCACCGGTTTTAAAGCCAGTCGCTATCACGGTTACAGCCACCTTATCACCGAGTGCAGGGTCATGACCAAGTCCCAGGATAATCTCCGCTGTCTGACCGGCTTGTTCCTGGATATAATCATTTATTTCGCCTACTTCATCCATGGTAGCTTCCACAGCACCGCTGGTAATACTGAGCAGGATGAAGTTGGCACCTTCGATGACATTATCATTAAGGAGCGGAGAGTCAAGCGCGGCTTCGGCGGCCCTTACTGCCCTGCTATCTCCCTCAGCTGACGCTGAACCCATGATGGCGACTCCGCTGTCCTTCATAACGGTTTCTATATCCGCAAAGTCGACGTTAAGGTGCATGGTATTGGTAATTATTTCAGCGATACTCTTGGCTGCAACGGTGAGCACATCATCGGCATGGCCAAAGGCGCGGCTCAATTGCAGGTTTCCATGAATTTCGCGCAGCTTATCGTTGCAGATGATAAGTAATGCATCCACGTTCTTCTTCATCGCCTCGATACCGCTTTCAGCCTGCAGACGGCGTTTGCGGCCTTCAAAGCCAAAGGGAACGGTAACGATGCCCACCGTTAAAACACCCATTTCCTTAGCAATACCTGCAATAATCGGTGCTGCACCGGTGCCCGTACCGCCCCCCATGCCCGCAGTAATAAAAACCATTCGGGTACCATCGCCCAGCAGCGAACGGATCTCATTTTCATTTTCGAGCGCAGCATTTTTACCTACTTCAGGGATGGCGCCGGCTCCACGTCCCTTGGTCAGGCCGGGCCCCAGTTGTATCTTCTGAGGTACGGGGCTGATGTTGAGGGCCTGTGCATCCGTATTGCACACCAGGAAATCCACTCCCTTTATTCCCTGTTTGAACATATGGTTAACGGCGTTGCTGCCGCCGCCACCAACACCTATTACCTTGATTATCGATACGTCATCCTTTTGCAGATCAAACTGGATCAACGATGACTTTTGACTGGAAAATTCTTTCTGATTCATGATAGTATTCTTTTATATTATTAGCAGGTTATTATCTTATAATTTATCGTCTTTATCGTCGCCCAGGATTTCCGGATTAAAGATATTTGTCCACCATCCCTTTTTCCTGGCATCTTTTGCCGGCACCTCAACCGAACTGGTTGACCGGCCTCTGTTTTCGTTTTCAATTTCCTGCAGGCCCTTAATAACGAGACCCACACCGGTGGCATACATCGGGCTTTTTACTTCATCCATTCCCTTGCCAAGATGTTCATTGGGATAACCTATACGGGTATCCATGCCTGTTATAAATTCAACCAATTGGGTAATGTGTTTGAGTTGAGCGCCACCTCCGGTAATTACAATGCCGGCAATCAGTTTCTTTTCAAAACCGGAGCTTTTTATTTCATAGTACACACTTTCAATGATTTCTTCCATGCGAGCCTGAATAATCGACGCCAGGTTCTTTACAGAAA
Source organism: uncultured Bifidobacterium sp. (assembly GCA_964534995.1). GTDB lineage: Bacteria > Bacteroidota > Bacteroidia > AKYH767-A > OLB10 > JAJTFW01. Next base: position 10,712 of record CAZHSC010000014.1, on the reverse strand, counting down.
TTTCCTTTGGCTCACGGCCCCTCAAACCCGGTATGGAAACGATTTCATTTTCCTTCATCTGCTTGGATAGCGCTGAACCGAATTTTGTTTTCAGGAGTTCCGCCTGGTTACGTATGATGGAACAACCCTCCTTGATATCTTCTGTAATTACATTTCCGCCAAATGGAATCACAGCCGTATGACGGATGATGCCGTCCTGGAAGATGGCAATATCTGTAGTTCCACCACCTATATCAACCAGTACCACACCGGCCTCCTTTTCTTCTTCAGTCAACACCGCTTCCGCTGAAGCCAATGGCTCCAGGATAATATCTACTGTTTTAAGCCCGGCTTTGGTCACACATTTCTGAATGTTATTGGCAGCCGTAATCAATCCTGTGATGATATGACAATTTGCTTCGAGCCTGATTCCAGACATGCCGATCGGGTCTTTGATACCCTGTTCGTTATCTACAATATACTCCTGAGGAATAACATGAATGATTTCTTCTCCGGGAGGCATGGCCAGCTTATACATGTCCTTGATGATAGCATCAATATCCTTCCTGCTGATTTCATCGTTGGTGCTGGTGCGGGTAATCATGCCGCGATGCTGCATGCTTTTAATATGCTGGCCCGCGATTCCCACGTGTACATCGCTGATTTCGACGCCCGATTTGGATTCAGCTTCGGCAACGGCTTCCTTAATAGAAACCACGGTTTTCTCAATATTTGCCACCATGCCACGCATAACGCCCAGTGATTCCGAACGCCCCATTCCCATTACCTCTACCTTTCCGTGTTCATTCCGTCGCCCAACAATGACCGCAATCTTTGTTGTACCAATATCCAGTCCTACTATAATCCCTGAATGTTCCATTTACTGTTTGATTTTTGTACATACCACCTGGCCTTTGTACTTCAGGTTGATGAGGTTATAATTATTCCATCCCGTTTTACTCAAACCTTCATTATAGAAAACCTTTAGTCTTTTGAACTTGCCGGAGAGATCACTGGTGTCGCCAACAAGTACACGGTGATTGCCAAAGCGGGGGATCAATTCCAACTCCTGTTTTTCGTTTACATAGATCTGTTCCGAATTGGCAGACCAGAATGTATCAGCCGCAATAAAAGAAGCGAGGGCGTAAACCTGCTCTACCGATCTTGGTATCTGCGTGGACGTTGTATCGTTTTCCCGAGTCCGGTAACCCACTTTCAGTTCATTATAGGTGTTGAAAATAAACCCGCTCGCCACCAGAGCCGGAGGAGTATAACGATCTGATACAGGCATAAATGCACCTGTCTGATCGATATAATACTGCTCATCATTTTTGGTGATAATTCTCACGATCGGGTTGCGTTGAACAAGGTCAATATGAAGGATTCCGTCAATCGATGAATATACTTCTGCTGATTCTGTGAAAGGATTGCTTAAAATTATTTTTTCCAACAGCGAAGTGTTAATCATTCCAAGCGGTTTTCCTAAAATTTTTCCTTTGCTGTTGATGAGATGCATGACTTCCTGTTCATCTACAAATTCATGCCCCTGGTCGCCTTTCATGCTGATGACGATACCTGCACATTTCAATGCTTCCTGCTCATGGCTTACAAAGCCAAGCAGGGTGATCATACCCAGACTTCCCAAAACCCAGGCAGTAATGACCAGTATTTTCCTGTATCTGAAGTTAGCTTTCATTTTTTATCAAGCAGGGTTTTTATGGGTGCAGTTAATTGGTCGATATCACCGGCACCGAGGGTCATCAGGACTTCCGGCCGATCAACTCTCAGTCTTTGTATGAGCTGTTCCTTCGTTACACGTTCTTTAACCGTGCAACTCACTTTATTAAATATGATTCCCGCATCAACACCCGGAATCGGTTCCTCGCGGGCAGGATAAATATCCAGCATATACACATGGTCAGCCAGGCTGAGACTTTCGGCAAATCCATCTGCGAAATCTCTAGTCCTTGTAAAAAGGTGCGGCTGGAAAGCCACTGTTATCATCTTTCCCGGGTATAATTCCCTGGCCGATAATATTGCCGCCTTTAATTCCTCCGGATGATGCGCATAGTCGTCGATATAAACCATATCCTCCCGGTTTACATGATATTGAAAGCGGCGATACACGCCCGCATAGCTCAGCAGCCCTTCTTTTAAGGAAACAATATCCACGCCGCGTTCCAGAGCGAGCGC
>CAZHSC010000014.1:0-8530 GCA_964534995.1 uncultured Bifidobacterium sp. | reverse complement strand
GCCACCCCCCACCCCTACACTCTTTCCCTACACGACGCTCTTCCGATCTATTTTCCACATTGTGCCTGCCAGGCAGTCCCAGCTGCAAACCATCGATAACATATCCCGGGGTAACAAGGCTAAAAGAATACCTGCCCTTCTCCACTTTAATATGCTCCCCTCTGTAATCCGCGGCATCATGGGTAATAGAATAGGTTATTTTCCTTGCCGCCGTTTTACCCAGATCCAGCCCGTATTTCTGTACAATACACCCTTCACTATGTACCTGGGAGGCAAAAGCCCGGTAGGAATCCTGCATTTCATGGCTGGTTCCATATATATCCAGGTGATCCGGATCCATGGATGTGATGATAGCTGCGGTGGGGTGAAGCGTCAGAAAGGAACGATCAAATTCATCCGCCTCTACAATGATCTCATGGTCTTGCCGGGTTACATCTCCCTGTAAAAAATTCGAGTTGAAATTTGTACTGATACCTCCAAGAAAGGCTGTACAATTTCTGCCAGCCGAATGGAAAATATTAGCCAGGATCGATGAGGTGGTGGTTTTCCCATGCGTGCCGGCTACGCCATAGGTGGTAAATTGCGCGGTAATATACCCAAGCACCTGCGAACGTTTGGCGATGTGGTAAGCTTCCTTCCGAAAGTAATTCAGTTCATTGTGTTGAGAGGGTATGGCGGGCGTAAGCACCACCAGTATACTCTCTTTCCTTTCCGTATCCCTGAATGCTTCCGGAATATTCCCAACAGCGTCTTCAAAGTGAATCATCATTCCTTCCTTCTTCAGTTCATCCGTCAGCGGGGTGGAGGAGCGGTCATAACCGGCCACTTGTTTGCCGGCAGCCAAAAAATAACGGGCAAGCGCGCTCATCCCAATCCCTCCTATGCCGAGAAAAAAAACATGCGTAATATGCTGCAGTGAAAGCAGGTCCATGATTATTTGTTATGAATTATTTTCAGAATTTCAGCAGCTATCTCCATGGCCGCGGATGGTTTTGCCAGCGGACGAATATTACTTACCAGTTCACTCCTCCCGGCGGGGTCCTTCATCAGTTTAACCGCTTCCTTCACCAGCATTTCACCCGCCATACTATCCTTTACCAGTATAGCTGCCTTTTTCTCCACGAGCGACATACAGTTTTTTGTCTGGTGGTCTTCGGCCGCCGTGGGTAAGGGGACGAGGATGGCCGGTTTGCCGGCGATACACAATTCGGAAACTGTACTGGCGCCGGCTCTTGCCACCACCATGTCTGAAACCGCATATCCCAAATCCATCCGTGTAATAAAATCAAAGGCTTTCACCCTCGGACTACCCAATGCTTCGACTGCTTTCTTCGCTTCCGGAAAAAACAACTTACCGGTTTGCCAGATGACTTGCATATCCGAATCAACCAACACTTTTAATCCATCGCGGATGGCCCTGTTAATACTGCCGGCCCCCTGGCTTCCGCCAACAATCAGCAAGGTGCTTTTTGCCGGATCAATTCCGAAGTAAGAGGCTGCTTCGCCCCGCTTGCCTTCCAGATTACCTATATCTTCGCGTACCGGGTTTCCGGTGTAAACAATTTTATGTGCAGGAAAAAACCTTTCCATTCCTTCATAGGCCACACAAATTTTTTCAGCCCGTTTTGCCAGTAATTTATTTGTAATGCCGGGGAATGAATTTTGCTCCTGGATGACACAGGGTATACGGCATAGCGAAGCCATATAGAGTAAAGGTCCGCTGGCGTAGCCACCCACGCCCACGGCGATATCAGGATGAAAATCCTTAACTATCGCCCGTGCCTTACCCAGACTTCGTATGAGTTTCACGGGAAAGGAAAGATTATCCATACTCATCGACCTCTTAATCCCGGCAATGGGCAATCCCTTTATCGTATATCCTGCTGCAGGAACTTTCTCCATTTCCATTTTACCTTCCGCTCCGACAAAAAGCAACTCCACCGCAGGCATTAGTTTCCTTAAGGCATTGGCAATGGCTATAGCGGGGAAGATATGCCCCCCTGTACCACCACCACTGATGATCACCCGTATATTTTTATCATGCGACTGCATGTGCCGTCCCTTGTGTTTCCGATTTTTCTATTTCACTGCTTACACTTAAAATGATACCCAGCGCCGCACTGGTAAACCATATAGAGGTTCCTCCCATGCTCAACATGGGCAATGGCTGACCTGTAACCGGAAACAGGTTCACAGCAACTGCCATATTTATCAGTGCCTGAAACACCAGGCTAAACGCGCAACCAATCGTGATCATTGCCGCGAAAGCCCGTTCCGTTTTCCTGACGATTTGCAGCGCCCTGTAAAAAAGAAGCAGGTACAAGAACACGACTATGCATCCTCCGGCCAGTCCATATTCTTCAACAATGATCGCGAAGATAAAATCCGAATATGGATGAGGCAGAAAATTTCTCTGTTCGCTGTTACCGGGACCTTTGCCTATAATACCACCGGTGGCGATTGCGATTTTTGCCTGTTGCACCTGGTAATTCCCCTCCTCATTCCCTTTGCTGAAATTTTCTATCCTGGCTTTCCAGGTATCAATACGTCCTTCATACCCCGTAAAATAAGCTATCAGCAGAAAAATACCGAACACAGCGATGGCGATGCCTATCATCGACATAATATACTTAAGGCTGATACGGCCAATAAACATTAAAATTACACAGGTGGTAAATAACACCGCCGCGGTAGAGAAATTGGCAGGAAGAATCAAGCCGCAAACGAGTCCGACCGGGATGATAATGGGAACAAACGCGCTTTTAAAATCCTTGATGTTGTCCTGCTTCTTCGAAAGCATACGCGCCACATAGAGTATAAGGGCCACTTTTGCAAAATCCGAAGTCTGGAAAGAGAGACCCACAATCGGGAGGGTAAGCCAGCGGCTGGCTTCATTGATATTACTACCCAACAACAGGGTGAGCAACAACAAGGGCACAGCCACAATAATTCCCAGTGTGGATATGCGGGCGTACAGTGTATATTTTACCAGGTGACCGAAATACATCAGTACAAAGCCCAGCATCATGATGATGCCATGCTTAAAGAGATAATATTCCGTATTACCGGATTGATACTTATAAGCCAGCGTCCCCGTAGAACTATATACAGCGAGAATGCTGACAATACTGAGCAGTATTACAATCAGCCATATGGTGCGGTCACCCTTGAAATAGGTTTCAAGCCAGGTCATTCCAGATTGTTAATTGAAGCGTATGAATTATAAGTTGCGCACAGCGGCCTTAAACTTGCGCCCCCTGTCTTCATAATTTTCAAATAAGTCGAAACTCGCGCAAGCGGGAGATAACAGCACGGCATCACCCTTTTTACCCAGGCGATATGCCGCCTGAACCGCTTCTTCGGCCGAGGAAGTTTCCACAATAACCGGCACCACCTCACGGAATGCATGAATAATTTTTTCATTATCCGCCCCAAGGCAAACTATGGCTTTGACCCTTGACTGCACCAGATCCATCAGCTGGGAATAATCATTCCCCTTATCCACGCCTCCTGCAATCCAGATAGTTGGTTGCTTCATGCTTTCGAGGGCATACCAGGTAGAATTTACATTGGTAGCCTTGGAGTCATTGATAAAGTCAATGCCATGTACCGTACTTACTGCCTCCAGCCTGTGTTCAACATTTTCGAAATCCGAGAAACTCTCACGCACGACGTCCTTGCGGATATCGAGAATCCTTCCCGCTATTCCGGCGGCCATTGAATTATACAGGTTGTGTTTACCCTGGAGGGCAAGATCATGAATAGACATAGTGAAATATTGGTTATGTGTTAGTATACAGAGTTGGTCATTTTCGAGCCATGCGCTCATGTTTTCCTTTGACTTAATACTGAAAGGATAACAGCTTACTTCCGTTTCGATACCTGCAAGATGCTGCATGGTGAGCGCATCATCGGCGCAATAAATAAATGCATCCTGCGGACCCTGATTCTGAATAATCCTGAATTTGGATCGTACATAATTCTCCAGCTGATATTCGTAACGATCCAGATGATCCGGTGTGATGTTTGTCAGGATGCCGATATCTGCTTTGAAATTGAAGCATCCATCGAGCTGAAAGCTGGATAATTCCAATACGTAATAATCCCGCTTTGCTTCCGCTACCTGCCTGGCAAAACTCTTTCCCACATTACCTCCCAGGCCTGTATTGTAGCCGGCTTTTGTAAGCAGGTGATACGTCAATAATGTCGTAGTTGTCTTACCGTTAGTACCTGTGATGCAAATGGTTTTTGCATCGGTATGCCGACCGGCAAATTCAATTTCAGATATGACAGGTATTCCCGCCGCGGCAACAGTTTTAATTATACCGGCGTTGTCGGGGATGCCGGGGCTTTTCACCACTTCCGAGGCCTCCAGAATATTTTTTTCCGTGTGGCCGCCTTCTTCGTAAGCGATACCACGTTCCCGGAGTTCCACACGGTATTTATCCGCGATCCTGCCTTTATCGGAAACAAATACATCAAGGCCCAGATGTTGTGCGAGAATGGCAGTTCCCACACCGCTTTCCGCGGCACCCAATACAACTATTTTACCTCCCGGCACCGGCATTTTTTATCGGAGTTTTAATGTAACAACTGTTAATACGGCCAACATGATTCCCACAATCCAGAAACGCGTTACTATTTTCGATTCATGATAACCCAGTTTCTGGTAATGGTGGTGCAGGGGCGACATTTTGAAGATGCGCCTTCCTTCCCCGTATTTCTTTCTGGTATATTTAAAGTAGCTTACCTGTACCATTACCGATAGATTTTCTACGAGGAAAATCCCGCAGATGATGGGTATGAGCAACTCCTTCCTGACGGCGATGGCAAATACCGCGATGATACCTCCCAGTGCAAGGCTGCCTGTATCTCCCATAAAAACCTGGGCGGGATATGAGTTATACCATAAGAAGCCCACGCAGGCACCTACAAAGGCGCTCATAAAAACCACCAGTTCGCCTGTATTGGGAATATACATGATGTTCAGGTAATCGGCGAATACCGCGTTACCCGACACATAGGCAAAAACTGCTAGTGTGGCTCCGATGATAGCGCTGGTTCCTGTGGCCAGCCCGTCTATCCCATCCGTAATATTTGCACCATTGGATACCGCTGTAATAATGAAAGTCACGATAAGGATGAACATAACCGGCAACAGCCAGCTTTTATGATCGCCCGCCCAGGATACCAGGCTGGCATAATCAAATTCATTATTTTTCAGAAAAGGAATTGTTGTTTTTGTTGACTTCTCATTTACTCCGGAAAAGAGAAGGCCTTCTGAGTTCCGGATATCATCTACGATATTGCTCTGCTGACGCACAACGATCTGTTGGTTGTCCACTTTCTCCCTTACGACCACGTTAGGGTTCAGGTAGAGTATACCGCCAACTATCAGTCCGAGGCCGACCTGACCGATGAGTTTCGACTTGGCACGCAGTCCTTCCTTGTCTTTTTTAAAAACCTTTATATAATCATCAAGGAAGCCGATGAATCCCAGCCATACAGTGCTGATCATCATGATAACGATGTACACATTATCAGGACGTGTAAACAAGATTGTAGGAATCAGAATTGCAGCAATAATAATCAGCCCCCCCATTGTCGGGGTTCCTTGTTTCTGCTTCTGGCCGTCGAGGCCGAGGTCACGGATGGTCTCTCCTACCTGCAGTCGCAGGAGCTGGCGTATAATTCGCTTTCCTAAAAAAAGTGTGATTACCAGCGATGTAATAATGGCCATAGCCGCCCTGAAAGAAAGAAAACGAAATACACCTGCGCCGGGCAGATCGTATGCAGCATCCAGATATTCGAAGAGGTAATAAAGCATTTTTTAGCAGAGTTCTAATGATTCTTCCAGCACCCTACGGTCATCGAAGGGATATTTAACACCTTTTATTTCCTGGTATTTTTCATGTCCTTTTCCGGCGAGCAGAATAATATCACCTTGTGTGGCGAGGGCGCAGGCAGTCCTGACCGCTTCACGGCGATCCGTTACCGAAAGCACCTTCTTCATCTGATGTGCCGGAACACCCTGCTTCATTTCGGCAATAATTGACTCAGGATCTTCACTGCGGGGATTATCAGAAGTAAGGATGACCCTGTCACTTTGCTCACAGGCTATTGCTGCCATGAGCGGCCGTTTTCCGGCATCGCGGTCGCCACCGCAACCAATAATAGTTATCACTTTTTCACTGCCGGTCCTGAATTCACTGATGGTTTGCAACACATTTTTCAGGGCATCGGGCGTATGCGCATAATCCACAATACCTGTAATGCCCTGGTGACTGCTGACCTGTTCAAAGCGTCCTTCGGGAGCCGCCAGTGTGCTAAGGGCGGTAAGGACATGCATTTTGTCCTCTCCCAGCAATATTGCCGAGGCGTACACTGCCAGCAGATTGTAAGCATTAAAATTTCCGGCAAGCCTGCACAAGACATCATTGCCGTCAATACTGATAAGCAGGCCGGCGATTGTACTTTCGAGTACTCGGGCTTTATTATCAGCCACGCCTTCCAGTCCATAGGTCTTCACTTTTGCCCTGGTGTTTTGCACCATTACCCTGTGATTACGGTCGTCGGCATTAACAAGCGCAAAGGCGCCGGCTCCAAGCATATCAAAGAAGCCCTTTTTGGCGCGGATATATTCATCAAAAGTTTTGTGATAATCCAGGTGGTCCCGGGTGATGTTCGTAAAGATGGCCAAGGTGAAGTGCAAACCGCCGATCCGTTGCTGCACCACCGAATGTGAACTTACTTCCATAAAGCAATGTGTACATCCCGCCTCCACCATCTTCGCCAGGAGCGCGTTGAGCTGCAAGGGATCCGGAGTAGTATGGGTTGCTTCTATCTCCAGGTCATTGATACAGTTTCTGACTGTACTCAGCAATCCGGTTTTATAACCCAGCTTACGGAACATCGAATAGAGCAGCGTAACCGTGGTGGTTTTACCATTGGTACCGGTTACTCCCACGAGGGTAATTTTAGAGGAAGGCTGATCAAAAAAATTTGAACATATAACGGCTAGCGCATACGAAGAGTCCTTCACCCGCACATAGGTGATACCGGCAACCTGCTGCGCCGGCATTTCTTCGCAAACCACCGCCACTGCGCCCCGCGCAATCACTTCAGGAATATATGCATGGCCGTCACTCTTACTGCCACGCACTGCCACAAAGAGGCTTCCCTCGCTCACTCTGCGTGAGTCAAAGCATATACCGGAGATGGAAACAGTGGTTAAACCGCTGAGTTCTTCGATACCTGCTTTATAAAGTAAATCGCTGAGTACTTTCATCAACCTAATTCTATAATTATCTGTTGTCCCTTTCCGGACCTGGTCCCCGGTTGTATTGACTGACGTATTACGGCACCACGGCCGACAGGCTTTACCTGTAAGCCCTGATTTTCAAGCAGGTATACAGCATCCCTCAAACCCATGCCTTTCACATCAGGTACTTTGTTATAATCGGGTGTAAAGGCATGCTGCGCCGCATTCACCCAGCCGGTGTTCGGACCTTTGTATTTCACTTCCAGATGGCGTGCGGCAATTGCGGCCGGATTAGCACGGCCCGGTTTCAGTACCGGATATCCTGCAAAAAGGGAATCCGGCGCCGACTCCAGCACCTTATGCATTTCGGTGTCGAGCGCATATACTTTATCGGCGATCTCCTTGAAAACGGGACATGCCACGGATGCACCATAATACACGTCCTTGCCCGGAGCATATACCATCACGATACAGGAATACCTTGGATTATCTGCCGGGAAATACCCGCAAAAAGAAGCCTGGTATTTTACGCGGCCGGTTTTGTAGCCATCTTTGCCCTGTGCAATCTGAGCGGTTCCTGTTTTTCCGGCAATAGAATACTGCGCATGTTTAATATGGGAAGCGGTTCCCGTTTGAACCACCTCCTCCAGCAGTTTGCGTGCTTTCTGTATTGTTGCAGGTGAGCAAATTCGTTCCGCAATGACTGCGGAAGAAAATTGCTTTACCACATGACCCTTGTTCCTTATCTCCTTTACAAAAAGTGGCTGCACCATTTTACCGTTATTTGCAACCGCATTATAAAAAGTGAGCAATTGCAGCGGGGTGAGCTTTGATTCATACCCGATAGATATAAAGGGCAGCGACACTTTCGACCAATCTCTGTCTTTTGTGCCTTTTAACCGGGGAGAAGGCTCTCCCGGCAATTGTAACGACAGCGGATCCGCAACATGCATGGAGCGAAGCCTGTCCATAAACTGCTGCGGGTTCCTGCTGTAATACTTCATGGCTATACGGGAAATGCCTACATTAGAGGAAACCGCGAAAGCCTTTTTAACCGAAACGCGGCCATAACCACCTTCATGGGAATCTCTCATTTTGATACCACCGGGCAGGAGCATCACCCCGCCGAAAGTGTCGGTAGAGTCATCCAGGTCAACATAACCGTCTTCCATAGCCGCCATCAAACTTGCCAGTTTAAAAGTGGACCCCGGTTCCGAAGCTTGTCCTATCGCATAGTTAAACTCCTCCTTATAATTATCATTATCATCG
>CAZHSC010000013.1:0-55515 GCA_964534995.1 uncultured Bifidobacterium sp. | reverse complement strand
TGTCACATATATTTTTGAAGCCTTTGTCGCCTCTATTGCCTCCAACAATCCCGGCCAGTCGGCATGGTCACTCAGCATAAATCCTCTGCCGGCACTCTTATAGCGGCTTTGACCCCGGAGTGATGACCAACCGGAAGCAAATGCCAGCGAGCAGGGCTTGAAATTTTCGATCCACTCTTCTCCCGCCAATGCCGGAACAATCAACATGGCATTTCTCATTGAAGAAAATACCCTGTCAGGGCTCAGTAATAATGCAGGGGCGAGGTGCGGGGTATAGGTTCTGATAACATTATTCATTTCTTGAATAGCCGGATGGACAATAACAGGCCCTGTCGAAGAATCCAGGTGCTGTATAATCCGTTGGGCTTTGCCAAGGCTATAAGCCATGATAACGGAAACGATGCCAGCGGCAGCATTTTCACTCCACCAGGTATTTATCTCATTAAAAACTTCTTCCTGCCTGCACCACCTGTACACCGGTAATCCAAAAGTCGATTCTGTAATGAAAGTATGACATGGCAGGGGCTCAAAGGGCGTGCTGATTTTATCGTCCTCCAGTTTATAATCTCCTGAAACCACCCAAACTTCCCCTTTATATTCAATTCGTATTTGCGCTGAGCCTGCAATATGCCCGGCGGGGTGCAAGGAAAAATTCACCCCATTACAACTAAAGCGGGTGCCATAAGAATAGGAAACAGCCTGAATTTTTCCCAAACGGGCGGCGAGCAAGGGCACACAGTGTTCATGAGCGATGTATAAGCCATTTCCCTTCCTGGCATGGTCCGAATGGGCATGGGTAATAATTGCCCTGGGAACAGCCCGCCAGGGATCAATATATACATCCGCGGCGGCACAGTACAAGCCGCATCTGGTTACCTCTATCAGTGCCATTTATAAAAATACATCTGCATATAAAATTACAAATCAAAACTGATGTCCGGATTACTGAAGATGGATTTCCTTCCGGAAGATGTGTAGCAGCAAAATGATTCCAATAAACGCTCATTACTCCGGCACCGGTTCAAAATATGAAGGGTTACCTGCATTGGATTTTCCATACATTGACTGACCCAGTTTTGGTCAAACAGAGAACCGGATTCACTCAGCGATGCCTGCTTTCTTTAACATCCGACAATATCACTGCCAGTTCTTCAAACTGTTTCCAACCAAGACTCTCGGCACGAAGATTCAGATAAGGCACCAGGGATGAATCGGCAGGCAACAATGGTTTCAGGGCATTTCGCAACGTCTTTCTTCGCTGGCTGAAAGCCTGCTTTACCACCTTCGTAAAAAAATCCTGTTCACATCTTAAGGAGGTTAGCGAAGTCCTGACCAGCCGGATCACTGCTGATTTGACGCGGGGGGGGGGATTAAACTGATGCTCATGAACTGTAAAAAGGTATTCAATATCATACCAGGGCTGCAGTAACACACTGATAATACCATAATCGCGGTTGCCGGGCGGAGAGGCGATCCTTTCCGCCACTTCTTTCTGAAACATGCCTACCACAACAGGTATTTCATCCTTCATATCCAGCACCCTGAACAGTATTTGTGAAGAGATATTGTAAGGGAAATTTCCTATAACCGCAAAGGGGTGCTTAAACATTTCCTTCAGGTTTATCTTCAGGAAATCGCCCTCGGTAAGGCGTTCTTTTAGTTCCGGAAAATGATCAAGCAGATAGGTCACCGACTCTTTATCCAGTTCAATGGCACTGGTGGTGTATTCCCTGTGGCCAAGCAAATATTTTGTAAGCACGCCCATCCCGGGGCCGATTTCAAGTACGCTATCCAGGCCGGGAGGTAACACCAGGGCGTTAACGATATCCTGGGCAACCGCATCATCTTTCAGGAAATGCTGCCCCAGAAATTTTTTTGCCCTGACCACGGAATGCTGCTTCATTATACTTCTTCAAGCAGGGTGCGAAAAGCCACAAACTTCCCTCCGTATTTTTTGGCTGTTTCCGATTGCAGACCGGCTGCAAAGGTGTCGCGGTACTTTTCATAAGTGGCCATATCCGGGCAGGTGTATTGAATCGCATAAGTTAAACCACCCTGCTCTTCTGCCAGTACACGGCAAATGCGGTGACCGGAAAACATACCGGTAGCCATTACCGCAGGAATATGCACTTCCTTCATCCATAGCAGCCACTCCGTGGCAACATCTTCATCAATATTTACAGTTACATTGTATATTATCATGGGGCGAAATAAAAAGTAAAACTACAAAAAACACAAACGCAGCAGTAAGTGTTTCCTCATGAAATCTGTAAGTAAATTTACCAATAATTACAGCAAACCAAGAGTAGCAACTGAAGTGAAAAGATATTCAGACCTTCCTCCAATAAAAGTACTTTCCTCTTTACGTCTGTCAGTTAAGCTTATCACCTCTTAGTGTTCTGAAACGCTTACGCGCATCTACCACAAAAAGGCTTCCGGGATAATTGGTCAGCAACAACTCATAAGTGGCCTTTGCCTTTTCTTTATCGTTTAACTGATACTCATAAAGCATCCCAAGCTGGTACATGGCATCATCGGCAAGGATATCGGAAGGATACTTATCAATTATTTCCTGTAAAAGGGCAGCTGTTTCAAGATATTTCCCGGCCAGTCTAAACATTTGTGCCTTTTTAAACCAAACCTCATCGCTGAGCATATGCCCCGGAAAAACGGACAGAATACTATCAAGTGTAATCAATGAAAGACTGTCTTTATTCTGAAAATCATACAAATCGGCCCGTGAGTACATCAACAAGGCATCCATGGTTGTATCCAGGTTGGTAATGTCGGTAATCAGTAAAGACAAATACAAGGCATCATTGCTGATAAGCTGGCTTGTGGCAGCCTTTAATACATTGAGCTGATCTTTTGCCCAGTCAAATTCACCGAGAAAATATGATAACCGCGCGTTTCTGAACTTAGCTTCCCTTCCCAACGCGTCATTTTTAAAATCCTTATCAACCTGACCGTACAGCAGTGCTGCATCCCATACCAGGCCATCAAATACGTATATGTCCGCCAGCTCCAGCTTACACTCAGCCCTAAACTGCAGCTTCAAATTTGGCAATTCAAGGGCTTCATTTAACAGTTCAATGGCTTTTCCGGTATTGTGCAAATAAAAGGCCTGCAAGTGCGAATAACCTCTGATAAGAGGAGCGGTTGCAACGTTTTTGCCCAACTCCTGCAAAGCCGCTTCATAGTCCTTTTCCAAACGGAGAAGATCACTGTAGGTATAACTGCCGGATGAGGTTACGCGTTCGTTGGTGGTGTTGATCAGTTCCATTCTTGCCGTAATATAATTTACCGATGAAACCCCTTTATCCACCACATACTGAAAACACTTCTCTGCTGTGAGATAATCAAGGTTGCTGACACATGTTTTTCCTAAACCGATCAGTCTTTGTCCTTGCTCCCCCAGCCTTTTATCAAGACCCTTCGCCTGTATGTAGGCTGATTCAAAATCCTTTTCCTGTAAAAACAACCAGTATAGCAATTCACTGTAATTGGTATCATCCGGATTTTTCTGAATTTTCCGGAGCAAGGCCTGACGCACCAGATCACTTAAATTGCCGCTCAGGTCGTTTCCGATTTTATTTTGAAGTATGGTTTGAATATTGGGTAAATAGCCGGGATTAAAATCGAGCATTTCGATGTACTCATTCACCATTTCCGGAAATTTACCTGTCTGGGCATAGGCTTCTGCCAGCTCAAAAGAAAAGGGATAAGCGCCTTTCAGTATTTTCCTCCCCTGCAGGTACGTTTCAACCGTGTATTCAAACATCTGCCGGCGTGTAAAACCATTGCCCAGCAAATTCACCTGATTGATGTCGGGACTCAGGTTCCTGATAGCCTCTGAATATACTTTCCTGGCTTTATCAGGATCTCCTTTCAACTCATACACCGATCCCAGGTCAATTTTGAGTGAAGGGTCCTGGGGAGACCGTTTCTGTTGCTTTCTGACCAATTTCTCCGCCTTGTCAAAATCATTCAGCTTTAAGAGGCATTGCAGGTATCCACCATAAGCCCCAAAGGGATCCTGATCATAATACTTATCAAAATACACAAGTGCCTTTTCATACTCGCCGGTGCTGAAGTACTGGTTCGCTAAATCGGCGTTACCCTGACCCGGCTGGGCCATGACATCCGCCATACCACAAAGAAAGAGGATGAAAAGTAAGTTGACTAATCGGGTCATGATATTTTATCAAATCCGGTATACGGAATTAAAATAGCAGGGATTCGTATTCCATCCTTCTCCTGGTTATTTTCAAGTATAGAGGCTACAATACGAGGTAACGCCAGCGCTGAACCATTTAGTGTATGGGCAAGGGCAGGCTTTCCGTTTCCTTCACGATATCGCAACTTCAACCGGTTGGCCTGGAAGGCTTCGAAATTAGAAACAGAACTCACCTCCAGCCATCTTTTCTGAGCGGCACTCCACACTTCCATATCAAATGTCAAAGCAGATGCAAAACTCATGTCTCCCCCACAAAGTTTCAAAATACGGTAAGGCAGTTCCAGCTGGCGCAGCAAGCCAGCCACATAATTTCGCATCTCCTCCAGGATTTCATAACTGCTTTCGGGATGTGCAATCTGTACAATTTCTACTTTATCGAATTGATGGAGGCGGTTTAATCCCCTCACATGCGCACCATAGGAACCAGCTTCTCTCCTGAAGCATGGCGTATATGCCGTGCATTTAACAGGTAATTCGTCTGCCTTCAGTATCGTATCCCTGAAGATATTGGTGACAGGAACTTCAGCAGTTGGAATCAGATACAGATTATCCATTCCAACATGGTACATCTGCCCTTCCTTATCAGGAAGTTGCCCTGTGCCAAACCCGGAGTCTTCGTTGATGAGAATAGGGGGTTGTATTTCGGCATAGCCCGCACGAACGGCGGAATCAAGGAAAAAATTTATCAGGGCGCGCTGCAGTTTTGCCCCCTTGCCTTTATAAACAGGGAATCCCGCTCCTGTAATTTTATTACCCAATTCAAAATCGATGATATCATATTTTGCCGCGAGTTCCCAATGAGGCAAAGCATCCGGAGGCAGGGTGGGTTTAAAACTTTCATCCAGAAAAAACACTTCATTATCATCGGCACTTTTTCCGGCCGGCACCATCGGAGAGGGAAGATTGGGAAGTTTCACCAGGATGCCACTGATCTGGTCTTCCAGGTTTGCCATTTTATCCTCCAGCGCTTTGCTTATCTCTTTAATGGCAGTACTGCGATTGCGTAAATCCTCGGCTTCAGCCTTTTTGCCCGCTTTGAAAAGTTCACCAATTTGTTTCGCCAGTGTATTCTGTTCAGCGAGCAAAGACTCCAGTTCTGTTTGTACTTTGCGCTTTTCAACATCAAAATCAACAAGTTCCTCTATGTCTCTTCTGGCATCATAATTTTTAACGGCAAGACGGTCTATGACATCCTGCTTGTTCTCACGGATATACGTTATCTGAATCATAAACAAATAATAATGAATGCAAAGGTAGTTTTTTTAAGGGCAACCGTTTGGTGATATAGGCTATTTTTGCCGGCATGTTTGAAGAAGTCAGGGAAAGCGCTGCTTATTTAAATCAATTTAAATTTGAAAATCCGGTGGCAGGTATAATACTGGGTACCGGCATGCACCTGCTGGCAGATGAAATGGAAGTACTTCACCGGATTCCCTACAAGGAAATTCCACATTTTCCACTCAGTACCGTCAGTTCCCACAGCGGAAATTTTCTGATCGGGAAGCTGAATGGACGTCAGATACTTGTTATGCAAGGGCGCTTTCATTATTATGAAGGCTATCACATGCGGCAATTGGTTTTACCTGTCCGGGTATTGAAATTATTAGGTGTTGATACTCTTCTCATTTCTAACGCGGCCGGTGCATTGCATCCCGGTTTCAGGAAAGGGGACCTTATGGTCATTGAGGATCATATAAATCTCCAGGGCGATAACCCTTTAATCGGCCCTAATGATGATCGCTTTGGCCCTCGCTTCCCGGATATGAGTGCCCCCTATGATAAAAAGTTAAGGCATAGTGCAGGAATTGCTGCGGAAAAGCTGGGAATCAAAATTCACCAGGGCTTATATGCGGCGGTAGGCGGACCCATGTTAGAAACCAGGGCTGAATATAGATTTCTCCGATTGATCGGTGCTGATGCGGTGGGAATGAGTACTGTACCCGAAGTAATTACGGCGAGGCATATGCAAATGCGATGCATGGCGGTATCTGTAATCACGGATGAATGTGATCCCGATAACCTGCAAACGGTAACACTGGAAGAAATAATAGCGGTAGCCAATCAGGCGGATGTTAAGATTGTTGGAATTTTTAAAGAGGTGATCACAGCATTATGACCGATTACTGGACAAGCTGTTGCCTCATTACTTTTACCGGAATCGGTACTGGTTTGCACGCCCCTGCCAAAACACCGGAAGCAGCGGCAAACGCCGTTACACCCTATCTTCCTTCAGCCATGATACAGATTATTGAGGCTCCTTTTACGGAACAAAACAGCGACCTGGAGTGGCCAAGACGGGTTGGCGCCGCGGCTGAAAACTTTATTCTCACATCCTATCTGTCCGCCTTTGGCGAAGGATATCGTAAAGTGGTGGGATTATTTTCCCTTCCACCCCAACTAACCAAAAATCACCTGGAAGAAGCCTGGCTCAGTATCCGTCCACTGGATGTTTGCCTGGGATCCGATACAGCTGGTGGCATTTATCTGCTCGGCATGAACAGGCCTGAGGAAAGCCTTATAAAAGATAAACCATGGGGGGAGGTTACATTGAGTAAAGCCATCATCCGTGAAGCGGGTAACCTGAAAAAAATATTGTACAAATTACCTGTGCTGGGAACATAGCCTGATTAAAAAATAGATTCCTTTGCAGGATAAATAATAATCACACCCTGATATGCTATCACTGCTAAAACGCTTCGAAGAAAAGAAACCTGAAATTATTTATGAATGGAATGACCCCCTGTCAGAAGCCACCGGCTGGATAGTTATCAATTCATTGCGGGGTGGTGCAGCAGGTGGTGGAACCAGGATGCGTAAAGGTCTTGACCGTCGCGAAGTGGAATCGCTGGCGAAAACCATGGAAATAAAATTTACCGTGGCAGGCCCGGCAATCGGCGGAGCAAAGTCAGGTATCAATTTCGACCCTTCAGATCCACGTAAACCGGAAGTGCTTCAGCGATGGTTCAAAGCGGTGCTCCCCATGCTCAAGTCCTGCTATGGTACAGGGGGCGACCTCTTTGTGGATGAAATACATGAGGTGATTCCGGTCACCTCCGCGCTGGGGCTGCTGCATCCGCAGGAAGGCGTGGTAAACGGACATTTCAACAGCAATGGCGCAGACCGGGAAGAAAGAATTTCAAAACTGCAAAATGGAGTCAGCCTGATGGTGGATGATCCACGTTACGTGCCGGCAGGCGCCTCTTGTCGCGTAGCAGATATGATAACAGGCTACGGCGTTGCGGAATCCGTCATTCATTTTTACCGGCTCCATGGTGAAGATGTAAAAGGCAAAAGGGTGCTGGTGCAGGGTTGGGGCAATGTGGGAGCGGCAGCAGGATATTATCTGTCCATGGCAGGCGCGTTGATTACCGGTATCCTGGACCGATCAGGAGGTATCCTTAACAGGAATGGATATACGAAAAATGAGGTGAACGCACTTTTTCAGTCAAGAACGACCAACATGTTTGGGGGATTCAGCAAAGAAGAACATATCAACGAACTCTTCTGGAAAGAGAAAGCGGACATCTTCATACCCGCCGCAGCCTCCAGGCTGGTAACGCTGGATCAGGTGTCCGAATTGGCTGACAACGGTTTGCAGGTGATCGCCTGTGGCGCCAATGTACCTTTTGCCGACTCCGAAATATTTTTAGGACCCATCGGTCGTTATGCCGATCATCACCTGAGCGTCATTCCGGATTTTATTTCCAATTGCGGTATGGCCCGGGTATTCGCGTATCTGATGGGCAATCCGGAAAAAACAGATACCCACAGCATCTTTGAGGATGTGGCATTAACCATACACAAGGCACTGGACAACATTCATGCTATCAACAATAAGAAAACAGAAATTACCGCCAGCGGTTATGAAATCGCATTAAAACAACTGGTTTGAACCCCGGTATTGCTTCAAAGGTATTCAGGTAATTAACACCTATCTTTCATTATGGAATTACACTGGCTGAACCAAACAATTTTTGAAAACAGGATTGAAAACATACTCTGGTTTTGCGGTATCATCCTGGCCGGTATCATTCTTAAGCGATTTGTTTCAAACCACCTCTCAGGACTTATTTATAAGTTTCTGAAGAGGTACAGTTCCGGAACCGAAGTGAAGGAATTAAGGGAATTGCTGCGTAAGCCCTTCGGACTTTTTATCATACTGCTGAGTGTATACATCGCCTGCAAACAGCTGCACTGGCCCGAAAGCTGGCACCTGCCCTCGGAAGAAAAATTCGGAATACGCTTTATTTTATGGAAAGCTTTTCAGTTTTCAATTATCATTTCCCTCACCTGGATAATCACGCGCCTGATTGACTTTTTTGGCATCATCTTGTTAAACAGAGCGAAATCCACTACCTCGCGCTCCGATGACCAGCTGGTGCCATTTATCAAAGAATCGCTCAAAATAATCGTCATCATTTTCAGTTTTTTTATCGCCTTAGGTATAGTTTTTCAGGTGAATGTAGCCTCCCTTATCGCCGGACTTGGAATTGGCGGTATCGCCATAGCCCTCGCTGCCAGGGATACCCTCGAAAACCTCCTGGGTTCCTTTGCCATTTTTCTTGATAAACCCTTTACGCTGGGTGACATGGTGAAAGTCGGAACTGTACAGGGAAAAGTGGAAAAAATAGGATTCAGGAGCACCCAAATACGCACACTGGAACGCACATTAATTTCAGTACCCAATAAGAGAATGATTGATGCAGATCTCGAAAACATAAGTATGCGCACTATGATCAGGGCTTTGTTTCCAATTACAGTTCGGTTTGAAACCCCGGTTGACATCATAGAATCTTTTAAAAAAGAAGTCCTGATTTATTTGAATAACCATCCGGAGGTGATCCATGACCCGGCACCCTCCGTCCGTATTGATAAAATCACTGAATCCGGTATTGAACTGCAGTTTTTCTTTTTTATCAATACAGTGGATATGGACTTTTACTCTGATAAAAGGGAAGAAATATTGTTTCATGTCCTGAAAATCGCCCAATCTTCGCGGGTGCGTTTTGACACCAGGGCGCCTGAAATCCTGATTAAGCAGTAAACGGGCAAATAATCCCTGGTATAATAAAGCTTACATACTTCATTTCACCTGATTTTAAAATCATCCATTACCATTATAAGCAATTCTTTTTTAATTTAGACTTGTTAATTTAAACCCACCCAAAATCGCCCCTATGAATTATCAGGCCGCTGAAACCTTTGTGATTAATTTGTTGAAATCAAAACTGCCGGCGAATTTATATTATCACAACCTCCCGCATACGCTGGACGTTGTGGAGTCTACTGAAAGAATCTGCAGGCTCGAAAACCTGCAGGAGGATACTACCCTTCTTTTGAAAACTGCCGCTTTATTTCATGATACAGGCTTCATTGAGCTATACGATAAAAATGAAAGCATCGGTGCCAGGATAGCCGCGGAATATCTTCCCGGCTTTGGATACAGCAATGAGCAGATTGAAATAATCAGTCAACTGATCATGAGTACGGCGAGCCCCCGGCAACCGGAAGGTCTGCTTCAAAAAATCATCTGCGACGCTGACCTTGATTATACCGGAAGAGCTGATTTTTTTACCATCAGCCAGTCACTCCGAAGGGAGTGGACAGAACACGGCAGGAGCATCAAACTTACGGAGTGGTATGAACTGGAAAAAGAATTTCTTGAAAATCATTTTTTCTATACGGAAACCGCCTACGCTCTGCGCAATAAAGGTAAACTTGAAAACCTGGATGAAATCCGGCAACTTTTAAAAGACATTGGCCTTACCCAAAAAATAAACGCTGTTCCGGAAAACGCCTTTCTGAATCTTGCGGATGACCGGCTTCACCTTGTTGACTTATTAAATAAAACCAGTTTATTCAAAACCGGCGACCGTTCATTACTTGAACGTATCGCCATGCTCGTTGAGCGCATACATCTCAAAGCAGATGAACCTCTGTTTAAAAAGGGTGATCCGGGTGAAAGCATGTATATCATTGAAAAAGGCAGCTTAAAAGTGCATGACGAAGGCATCCAGCTGGCCGAATTAGGTCCCGGAGAATATTTCGGAGAGGCCTCCCTGATAGATAATTCCCCCCGCACTGCTTCCATCTCGGCGAAAACGGATGCTATCATTTTAAGGCTGGGCGAAAAGGACTTTTTCAGTTTACTGGGAAGCCACCCTTATATGAACAGGCTGCTTATGAAAGAACTGATCAACCGCCTCAGGAATCAAAATGACAATGTAGTGGCGGAATTCAGAGGCAGGGAGAAAAAACTAACCGAACTGGTGGAACTGAGGACAGAGCAAATTCTGGAAGAAAAAAGAAATGTGGAAATCAAATCACAGGAACTTGAACTCGCCCTGAAGGAACTGCAGGAGGCCCAGCGACTGCTGGTACATCAGGAAAAAATGGCTTCTTTGGGTCAGCTTACTACCGGCATCGCACATGAGTTGCTTAATCCTTTAAATTTTGTAAATAACTTTTCATCGGTTTCCATTGACCTGATCGATGAAATGAAATCCTCTATTACAGACGAAGACGCACAGGAATTGTGTACCGATTTGCTGGACAATATCAGGAGAATATCACAGCACGGTCAAAGAGCCGGTGAAATCGTACGTAGCATGGCCGAACATTCCTCCGCATTCGGAAAGGAGAAGCAATTAATCAATCTTCACGTTCTGATTGAAGATGCCCTTGGCGTGAGTACAAAATCCATGTCGGGTAATTTACAGGAGGACTCCATAAAAAGCATTTTGAATTTTGAAGCTGAAAACTTCGAAATAGAGGCAGTTTACAGCGACATTTTCAGGGTACTTGTTAACCTGTTGCGCAATTCAGTTTCGGCGATACAGGATCGCAAAGCTGCCAATGACCCTACAGAGGGTTTGATTCATATCAGCACCCGTAATGAAAACGGACAGATACATATTCTTGTTACAGACAATGGAGTCGGTATTCCAAAAGAAAATACCGAGAAAATATTCTTGCCGTTTTTTACTACGCGGCCACCCGGCAAAGGGGTCGGACTGGGCTTGAGTATCAGTCACCAGATTGTTACGGCCTATGGCGGAAGCCTTATGTACGAAGAAATACCGGAGGGTGCTGTTTTTAGGGTAAGCCTACCAGTGCAGTAGTGACTACTTTGACAAATAATAAGGATTCCTTTACCCGGAGGAAGGATGGTCTGTATATTACCAACTCCCACCAGCACCACCACCGCCAAAGCTGCCCCCTCCAAAACCACCAAAACTGCTTCCCCCGCCGCCAAAACTACCCCCACCAAAACCACCGCTACCCCGGTTAAAATCGCCCCACTTTCCGGTATGGCGACCCCGGGCCGCATTCAGCAATTGCCAGGCTATCCAAAATGGAATATCATTTAGCGAAGCATAGCGCCTGACACTGAAAATTTTCATCAGGATAATAAATAAAAATACCAGGATGATAATCAACACCGGCGGGAATCCCCCTTTGGAATTTTTCGTTGGTGAATCATGATACTCTCCTTTAACGGCGTCCATCATTTTGGCAGTGCCGGCCTTTATTCCATTGAAAAAATTACCTTGCCGGAAATGTGGCCTGATATCATTTTCAATAATTCTCTTGCAAATTGCATCCGGCAAGGCACCTTCAAGTCCGTAGCCGGTGGCTATGAAAATTTTTCTGTCGTTCTTAACAATTAGCAACAATGCGCCATTATTGGTTTTTTGCTGCCCAATTCCCCATTTCTGGGCCAACTCAAAAGCATATTCACTTACCGGGTAGCCATCTAAAGTTGAAATCATGACAACGGCAATCTGCACGGACGTGGTATCATGAAAGGATACGAGATTACCTTCAATTTCGGAAAGTTCTTGTGCCGATAAGGTGGAAGTAAAATCATTCACCAGCCTGGGCGGGTCAGGTTTCGGAGGGAACTCAACGGCCGCCGGGCTTGTTGCAAAGCTGGCCATCAGTACCAAAAAAAGCAACATGAAACTTCTCATTTATTATCCTCCGCGCCAAATATGATGTCATCCGGCAGTTCATTGATATCATCTTGCAGTTTCGGAAAATAAGTTTTCAGTTTGTTACCTGCTTCCGTCACCGCATACTCAATGCCTTCTACAATACGACCCTCCCGAAAATGATTCAACATTTCTGCCTTTACGTTATTCCAGAAATCACTGCCTACCCGGGCATGGATGCCTGCATCACCGATGATCGCATACTTATGATCTTTGATGGCAACATATATCAGCACACCATTCCGCAATTCGGTTTTATGCATCCCCAGCTGAGCGAAAACAAACGCGGCCCTGTCCAACACATCCTCCCCGCATACATCATCAATATACACCCGTATCTCACCGGAGGTGCGTTTCTCTGCGATACCAACAGCAGCACGGATTTTCTCCCTTCCGGCAGCGCCAATAATATCAACCGCCTTCATGCATTAAAACTTTACTTCCGGAGCCTTGGCAGCACCTTTTTCCGCAGCAAAAAACGCCTTCTCTTTAAAACCAAACATACCGGCAAGCAAGAGCTGAGGGAATTTACGGATGTACTGGTTGTAAGCCTGCACCGTATCATTAAACTTCTGACGTTCGACCGTGATTCTGTTTTCCGTTCCTTCCAGTTGCGCTTGCAATTCGAGGAAATTCTGATTGGCTTTCAACTGCGGATATTGTTCAACAACTACCATCAGGCGACCCAGTGCTGTACTTAATTCACCCTGCGCCTGCTGAAACTTTGCCAGCTGTTCCGGACTCAGATTTTTGGGATCTACTTTAACCTGTGTGGCATTTGCCCTGGCCTCTATGACGGCTGTCAGGGTTGATTTTTCAAATTCGGCGGCTCCCTTTACTGTATTTACAAGATTTGGAATGAGATCCAGGCGTCGCTGGTAAACGTTTTCCACCTGCGACCAGGCATTTTGTACCTCGACATCTCTGTCAACCATTTTATTGTAAGTGCCGGCAAAAAAGCGGTACAGGATGAAGAGTACGGCAACGACAATCCCAAGGGTGATGAGTGTTTTTCTCATGATTGAATATTATTTAATGATAACATTATAAGATAAGACGACAAAGGTTAATATAAATTGTACGATTACGTAAAAGTAAACTTTTTTAAACTCATGCCCATTCAAATTTCAAATAATTGATATTCACACCTTCAGCCAGGAACTTTTTTTCATACGTGGTTTGAATCGACAAATTAAAATGTTCGGGCGTATCGCGGTATAAATCACGGGTAATTTCTTTAACGGTCCCTTTTTGCCCTGCCAGCATTTCAAGGGTATATTCAAACAGAGTGCTGTTATCCGTTTTAAGATGGAATATACCTCCTTTACCACATATCTTATGGTATAAGTTTAAAAATTTAGGATTGGTCAATCGCCGGTTTTCTCTTGAAAGCTGGGGCTGGGGATCGGGAAAAGTAACCCATATTTCCCTGACTTCTCCCGGTAAAAAAAATTCATGCAGCCACTCAATATGTACACGTAAAAATGCCGCATTCAGGATCCCTTCCTCATGGATGGTTTTTGCCCCCCTCCATATCCTGGCACCCTTTATATCCACGCCGATAAAATTCCTGTCAGGATAGGTTTTTGACAACGCTACCGTATATTCCCCCCTGCCACATCCCAGCTCAAGAACAATATCATGGTCATTATGAAATACTTTTTTATTCCAGCCACCCTTCAATCCATGGTTGGAATGTAAAAGTGGAAAAGGAAACTGAAAAGTTCTTTCAAAATTTTTTAACTCCTCAAACCTTTGTAATTTATGTTTTGCCATGCCTCAATAGCAAAATTACAAAGCGCTGGCAAGAAACAAAGGATTAATTTAGAGCCGCAGTGAATAAACGGCTTCACATATTATATACCATATTAAACTGGGGCCTTGGACATGCCACCAGGAGCGTTCCCCTCATCAAAGAACTAATGAACCAGGGAGTGCAGGTCAGCCTTGCGGGAGAAGGGGATTCCCTGCTATTGCTGAAAAGCGAATTCCCGCAACTCAATTTCTATGAGGTGCATGGCATTAAAGTTAACTATCCTGCCCGACTACCGATGGCATTGGCCATGATGAAACAATCTTTTCATATCCGTAGAGCCATTCGGAGGGAACACAGGCAAATTCTTGATTTGGTGAAAGAAATCAGGCCGGATGCCATTATAAGCGACAACCGTTATGGCGCCTGGGTAAAAGATATTCCATCGGTGATTATTTGTCACCAATTGCAACTTAAAACACCGGCCTTTCTTCGTTTTGCCGAGCCCGCCTTGTTTACATTTCATAAACGCTACTTGCTGCACTTCTCTGAAATATGGGTACCGGACCATGAAAGCGAGCAAAATATCACTGCCGGACTTTCGCATAGCGTCAGGGCACTGAAAGAGTTGAAACCGGTATTTATCGGACCTTTATCCAGGTTAAAGGATGTTGTTGTTGCGGATATTCAGGAACGATACGATATCCTGGCTATCCTTTCTGGTCCTGAACCCCAGCGCAGCCGGCTTGAACTGGAGCTCGTGCAAAAGCTGAGTGGCCTTCCATATTCCGTTTTGTTGGTCAGAGGCAAACCTGCTGAGAATAAAATTCATAAAAACGGAAACATCCTCACCGTTCCTTCCCTTCCTCCCGGTGAGCTTTCGTATCATTTTAAACACAGCAGGTATATCATTTGCCGTGCCGGACACTCTACTTTGATGGATCTTTGTGCTTTTCAGAGAACAGCCATTGCCATACCAACCCCCGGACAAACAGAACAGGAATATCTTGCTGAAAAATTATCGGCCATGAAGCACATTGTAACTTTTCAGCAGGGCCGCCTTTCCATTGAAGAAGGGATTCAAAAGCTCCGGGAATGCAGTCCTTTGAATTTACCTGTTAATGACCTTCTTAGCCACAGCGTCAAAGTTTTTATAGAAAAACTCAGTAAATAAATCCTTAATTTCCTACTTTAGCTGCGCTGATGGTTTTCCGTTACAATACGGAAATGAAAAGGGAATGCCGTGCAATCCGGCAACAGTCCCCGCTGCTGTAAACAGTATTACCGAACCGGTAAACGCAGGCAAAGCCACTTTCCGTAATGCGGATGGGAAGGCGCCTTCGGAAGCTGTGAGTCAGAAGACCTGCCAACAGTATATCCATAAAGAAACCTTCGGAGGAAAGGCAGGATTGAAATTGTTGCCGCAGAATATCTGCCACAATTTTCCTTCGTATTTTCTTTATGGCTTCCTGTTTAAAAATTATCAAGCCATGAAAAATACAATCTCCAACCTCTTATTTAGTTTCTTATTCCTTAGCTTTCTGTCTTGTGAAAAGGAAAAAAATGCCGGACAAAATCCATTACCCGATCAACTAAACGGAGTATTCGTTATCAATGAAGGGGCTTTTCTGGCAGGCAACGCCTCGGTCACTTTCTTTTCTTCCGATTCCGCCTACAAGAACAATGACCTCTTTTACTCGGCAAATGGATTTCCGGTGGGCGACATTTTACAATCAATGTCTGTATTTAATAACAAGGCTTATCTGTGCGTCAACAACTCGCAAAAAGTGGAAGTGGTTTCCATGAACAACTTTAAAAGGGAAGGTGTGATAACGGGCGTAAACAGTCCCCGGTTTTTTTGTGGTCACACCACTGCGAGGGGATTTGTAAGCGACTGGAGTACCAACCATGTTTACCTCGTTAACCTGAATACGTATAGTATTGTTGACAGTATTTTATGCGGACAAGGCCCGGAACAAATGCTGATTTCCGGCAACAGATTGTTTATCTGCAATGGCGGAGGATTTTCGGAAGACAGCATCGTCACCGTTGCAGATGTAAATACGATGGCTGTAATAGCGCAAGTGCCCTGCGGAGTAAATCCCTCTTCTCTGTGCGAAGACCGGGATGGAAAAATATGGGTCCTGAGCAAAGGCAGCCTCGGCAGCGACTTTACTCCCAGCCCTGATGATGCCGGCGGTATGCTGACAAGGATTGACCCGGTTTCCCTGAATAAAGAAACGCTTATCCATTTCAACTATGATGAGCATCCGGTAAAAATATCCATGAATACCACAAAAGATACCTTGTATTTTCTGAACGGCAACAGTACTTACACCGGGGCTGTTTTCCGCATGCATATTAATGATGTCATTAAACCCGCCTCTTCTGTAATCAACGATGAATTCTATGCACTGGGTATACATCCGGCTGGCAATATTTATACGGCAAAAGCAAGTTTTTCATCTAATACATTCATGTACCGATATACAAACAACGGACAACTGATCGACTCTTCAGGTGCCGGTATCGGTCCCAACAGCTTTGTATTTTACTGAAACCGGGAATGACCAGGGAATATCAAATCCCCTTTTAAAAAACTATTTATTGATAATAATATCCGAAGAGTATATTCTGTTACTCTTGTTGTTCGCCCTGTCACGAATATAAAAATCAAAACGGCCTTGCTGGCTCAATAAAACAACCGCTGAAGTGTAATCCATCCGGTAAGTAACCGTAGCCTCAATTCCTTTGCTGTTGCCGGCGGGTTCAATATATTGCATGCGTTGGTTGAAAGCTACCTGAACGCTGTCGAAAAAAATAAGTGTGTCACAGGCCGGAGTCACTTCAGTAACCTGGATCCATAGTTTCTTAGGCCGGTAAGTGCTTCCTGTTTTTTCTTCGTAAGCGATGTAGAGATTGAAATTATCGGCCCCGCAAGAATTATCAAATTCATTTTCCCTGTAACCGATATCGCCGTCGCCATCCACAAGGCTGAAAATAAAATCTACCGTTGTATCCTTTCCTGCGGCATCCTGATAATATACAAAGCGCTCAAAAGTAATTTCGGGTACAGGGCTGAAGCTTTCATCCTTTCCGCAGGAAAGAAACTGAAAACTGCCCAACAGTATCAGGAGGTAGCTTAGCTTTTTCATTGATACGAAATTACGAAAGAATTGGCGCAAACAGCAACAACATCTATTTAGGGTGGTATATTAATTCAGAACGGGTGTCACCGTCAAAAATTTCATTCGCCACCTCCATTATTTCAGTACTGTTTATTGCCTCAAATCTGTTATTAATTTCCTCCAGCGTAAACACCCTGCCCAAATTCAACTGACTCTTGGCCATTGACAGCATCAGGCTCAGCTTGTTTTCCCGGGCAAGCACAATTTGCCCCGTAAGCTGTTCTTTATACTGCCTCAACTGGGCTACGCTGATTTTTTCAGAACAGAGTTTATTCAATTCCCTTTCCAGTAAACGCTGTGTCTTATTAAAATTACGGGTGTCAGTAGCAAAGTAAATATGAAATATTCCGGTATCTGTATACGGATAATACCCCGATTCAATGGTATAGGTGTACCCGTACTTTTCACGTATGTTAAGGTTGAGCCTGGAGTTCATCCCCGGTCCGCCCAGGATATTATTAAGGAGGACAAGCGCATAACGGTGAGGGTGGTTTATACCATAGGCCGGACGACCGGCAATGTAGTGCAGTTGGTTTACCGAACGCTCCTGGCTGACTGCCCTGGGGGTATATTTCCTGAAAGACATTCGCGGACTCGCCTTTTTGTGTTTCGGGTGATGGCCAAAGTACTTCTCCACCATTTCCAACAGCCGGGATTTATCAATATTACCACACACCGCAAAAACCATGGAAGAAGGATCATATTGCCTGCCGGTATACTTCAGCAAATCTGATTTTTTAAAATTTCGCAAGGAGTTTTCAGTACCTAATATAGGATGGCCGAGGCTATGGCCTTTAAAAATCTGACCTTCAAAATCGTCAAAAATCTGTTCATAGGGTGTTTCCTGATAGGACTTTATTTCGTCGATGATGACCTCTTTTTCCTTTTCAATTTCCTTTTCCGGAAAAACGGAGTTAAAAAGGATATCAGCAATCAGTTCAGCCGCCCTGTCTAAGTACGGCGCCAATACGGAAGCGTGAATACAAGTTTCCTCCTTGGTGGTGTATGCATTCAGTTCTCCTCCCACCACCTCCAACCTGTTCAAAATATGGTAGGCCTTCCTTTTTGCAGTACCTTTAAACAACAAATGCTCGATAAAATGGGCCAATCCTTCTTTACCGGCAGGCTCATCCCTGGTTCCGGATTTGATAAGTACCCCGCAATGAACAACCTGGCTTTCATTATGGTGCAAATGCAAAACACACAACCCATTTTTCAAATAATATATACCGGGTTTATTCATGCGGCAAAAATAAGGTATAAGCCCTAACACCATTTAATATCATGTTGAAAACCGCAAGATTTAGGGCGATGTATAACATATCTTAATAATATTGGAACAATTTAAAAGGCAAATTGTTGTTACACGCAATGAAACAACTGCGAATTCTCTTTATCGTCCTGATCACAATCGTTATATGCGAGGAAACCCTTTACGGTCAGGAGTCTGTGATAAAAGGGCGCATTTACAATGCCATCAGCAATGAATCCGTTCCTAACGCTGTTGTGCTGCTTAAAAACGGGAAAACCGTCATTCCCGGAAACGCGGACTCCTCAGGAAATTATCAAATTGTTGTTCCTGAACCCGGATTCTATTCACTCGAAGTGATCATGACAGGCTTCAGGCCTTATGCAAAATTCGAAATTGAACTGAAACCTGAAAGAATTACCGAAGTCAACGCCGGCATTGAAGAAGACCAGAAGCTATTGGGTGAAGTAACCATCAGGGCACAGTTGTTTATCCGTAAAGAAGAAAGTCCCATATCAATGCGCAACATCGGCGAAGCAGAAATAAAAAGAAGCCCGGGCGGAAACAGAGATATTTCTAAAGTGCTACAATCGCTGCCCGGAGTCGCCTCAGTACCCTCTTTCAGAAATGATCTGATAGTAAGAGGGGGTTCTCCAAACGAAAACCGGTTTTTTCTGGATGGTATTGAGATCCCCAATATCAATCACTTTTCAACGCAAGGGGCATCAGGAGGCCCGGTGGGGATGCTGAACGTGGATTTTATCAGTGATGCGGACTTCTATACCGGTGCCTTCCCCGCCGGAAAGGGAAATGCCCTCAGCTCCGTATTGGATTTAAAATACAAGGATGGAAGAACCGATAAGGCCGGCCTGACTTTTACCACAGGCGCCTCCGATCTGGCGGTAACCTTTGATGGTCCCTTAACTAAAAACTCCAGCATTATAGGATCCTTCAGAAGATCATACCTGCAATTTCTTTTTTCGTTACTTGAACTTCCCTTTCTTCCCACCTACAATGATTTTCAATTTAAATACAAATTCAAGCCCGACAATAAGCAGGAATTTTCCTTGCTGGGCCTGGGGGCCTATGACGTACTGGTTTTAAACAAGAAAGCGAATAAGAATGAAGAACAACAATACCTACTGGGAAATATCCCCGAAAACACCCAATGGAATTATACCATTGGCGGAAGTTATAAGAGATACAGTACCAATAGTTATATTACCCTGGTCTTAAGCCGTAACTACCTGCACAATAAAGCGGAAAAGTATATCAACAATGACGAGAGTTCAGAAGACAATAAAACTCTTGAATACCTGAGTGAGGAGGTTGAAAATAAGTTACGGCTGGAAAGAACGACCTTAAAAAATTCCTGGAAAACCAATGCCGGTTTCAATGCTGAGCACTCCATGTATACCAACAACACTTTTACCAGGTTGCCCAACATCGGAACCGTTGACTATTCATCCGGTATCGGATTTTTCAGGTATGGGATATTTGGACAGGTCAGCAAGACCTTTAACGGAGCGGGACTTGTGTTATCGGCAGGAGCGCGTGTTGATGCCAATACCTTCGGCAACAGGATGAACAATCCATTCGATCAGTTCTCGCCACGCTTTTCAATATCGAAATCCCTCGGGGAAAGGTTTTCATTTAATGCCAATACAGGGGTATATTACCAGGTGCCTGCATACACCATTTTGGGGTTCAGGAATAACGAAAATCAACTGGTAAATAAGAATGTAAAGTATATCCGTTCAACCCACCTGGTGGCGGGATTTGAATATCAGAATCTGAAAAACGCGAAATTGACACTGGAAGGTTTTTACAAAGGATATTCCTATTATCCTTTCGGACTATACGACTCGGTCAGCATAGCCAACCAGGGCAGTGATTTCGGTGTGGTGGGAGATGAACCCGTTCAATCAGGTTCCGAAGGCCGCTCCTTTGGTATCGAATTTCTATTCCAACAAAAACTTTACAAGGGCTTTTACGCCTTATTATCCTATACCTGGGTGAAGAGTGAGTTTACCAATCTTGAAAAGACCTTTGCTCCTTCCAGCTGGGATTTTCGGCATATCCTGAGCATGACAGCAGGAAAGACCTTTAATAAAAACTGGGAAGCGGGCCTTCGATTCCGTTTTAACAGTGGAAGTCCCTTTACCCCCTTTGATGTAAATGCTTCCGCCCTGAAGGACAACTGGGATATAACAGGTAAGGGTATACCAGATATCAACTTACTCAACCGGGAAAGAACAAAGATCTTCCATCAACTGGACATACGCATTGACAAGAAGTATTATTTTAAAAAATGGTCGCTCGACTTGTTTCTGGATATCCAGAACCTCTACAACAGGCTTACCTATTTAGCCCCCTATATCACTGTACAGCGCGATGGAAACGGGCTGGCCGTAACCGACCCCAATGACTCAACGCGTTATCTCGTTAAGGAAATTGATAATACCAGCGGGTCCATCATTCCCAGCCTGGGCCTTGTTATTTCACTGTGATGTCTGTCAGGGTATAATAATTACAGGGCTACTGGTCACCACATTGCTTTTATTCCCAGCCCTGTCCACCACGTATATTGAAAAAGTAACCGCTTCCTGGCTCAGGCTTGTATCCGTTCTGGCTATGGTATTCAGAATAAGTTCCAGATTTCCTTCAATGGGTATAGAAGATCCCGAAGGGGCAAGTTGCTGAATCCTGTAACTGTATTGGATTCCGATCCGGTTATCTGTCAGAAAAAGATTTTTAACATCCGGATCATTTTCTCCAAGGTCACCATCATTGTCCCGGTACTTAATGGTAAATACAATCGAATCGTTAAACTCAACAGCAGTGGAAGGAATAACGGACAGAAGTTCTATCCGGGGAACCGGATCACCCAATGATTCTTTATCCTCCTTGGTACATCCTGAAAATAGCGGCCACAGGGCAAACAGCAAGCAGGGTCCGGAAAATCTGAAAGGATTTTTTCTACTTTCCTCCCTGCCAGGAATGTTGTTGCGATGTATCATTGGATAATAAATGAATAATACGTTTTAAAATAATCGGGGGAACTGTTGCGGGGAAATTCAGAAGGAGAAACCTGGAATCCGTCATTCACATAAATCCTGAAATAAACTGTTGTGCCTGCAGCCCACCCTGAGGTATTGACGCTTGCCTGCCATACATCAATCGGTATGGGAGAAAACCATACGGCGTTGACGGTGGCGGCATTGGAAAAGTCGTTTTTATCTGTAGATAACTTCAGTTCGTGAACTGTAAAACTGGCGGGCGGAGTGGCCGAAGAACCGTCAGCTGTATCCAGGGCAACAATAGGAATAATAATGGATGTATTGGCCGGAGCTATAAAGGCGTTATAGGGAATACCTCCCACACGCATAGTATCTATTCTTACGAACTGCTGATCCAAGGCTATATAACCGATAATATTAGGTGGCAAATCGGGCTTCTGAGCTACATTTCCATGAACATCCGGACAACTGTCGAGCACCCATTTACGGATATTATCAATATCAGTATTCGGTAATCTGGTAGCGTTAGAAGGCATATAGTCGCTGGTTGGCGTTAGCAGCCTCTCCAGGAGAAATGATCCGCTGACATTTCCGGGCAATACCCGGTAATTGAAAAAACTCAGGGAATCCAGCGTGGTTTTGTTCACCCCCATGTACACCAGGGTACTGTAGGAACTTTGCACGGTACGAAAATC
This sequence comes from uncultured Bifidobacterium sp., assembly GCA_964534995.1. Classification (GTDB taxonomy): domain Bacteria; phylum Bacteroidota; class Bacteroidia; order AKYH767-A; family OLB10; genus JAJTFW01. The sequence continues at coordinate 33,379 of CAZHSC010000013.1, read as the reverse complement.
AGGCTCAAAGGTGCCATCATGGCATCCGGGATTGGCACACTTTGGAAAAAAAATATTCTTGTGGAGGCCTGTTATGGAGGATGGGTCAGGTATAGAGTCGGTAGCATTACCCTGTGTATAATCAACAGCATCATAGGGATTAACCGGCGCGTCCTCCTTATTGCAGGAAAAAATAAATAGCAACAACATCAGCCTCCATCCGGCATTGCGAAACCCACTGAATATAGCTGAATGAAATGTTACCAAAACGTTCTTCATTTTAATAGAATGCCTGTGCTAGGTCACATTGGTTATAATTTTTCAATCCCGAATTGCCGGGAATATTGGTATCAAATCCCAGCAGGTTGGCGATGACGGGCACAATCTCGGTACTTTCCCCTTGCACGGAATTCACCACCACACCCTGCTTCACTACCGTTGGAGGACCTACTACAAGGCAAAAAATCTCTCTTGCCATCTGGTCACCACTTACACCGTCAACCGGCGCCGTATGATCAAGTGCCAAACGCCCATACGCGTCGACAGAAGTATTGGGATTGAAATTACGGCCATGCTCCGGCGCAATAACCAGTACTGTATCATTGGCCATTCCCGGAGTGCTCTGTATGACACTCCACAAATGCGCTGCAGCCCAATCCGCTTTGCGGAGGTTATTCGCGTATTGACTGAAATTAAAATGCCCAATATCCACATCCTGCATATTCACCACCAGCAATTCAGGTTTAAATCGCTGAATAATTTCTTCGGCAAACATCACATTATACATATCATTATTCATCGACCCTCCTGCGCCCCAGGGATTCAGAAATTGCCCGGACTGCGCTTTTGCAAAGATGTCATCCATAAATTGCTGCAGTTGATGCGCCTCATTCTCTGCATTCACAACCCCTTCTCCGGTGCCTGCATAGGCTTTGTTGAATACCCCATTGGCAAACTTGCGGACACTTCTTATCGCATCTGTCTCTGTGGCGCTGAATGATGCAGGGTTTCCCAGCGTATCAAAACCATCCTGACTGATCAGAAAATTGGGAGATATGAAATTGGCACCATATGCAGCTCCGTATGCCGGATCACTGCTGTAGTTCAATGCGGGATAAGGCCCAAGCGTATTGGCTACCCACCAACAGTTAAGGGCCGTTTGCTGCGGACTGTTATGCTTTCTGTAATATTCAAAAATGGTAGGATTACGCGGCGCCTCACGTATGTTGAGATCTGTACTCACATATTGACCTGTAACAGCAACAGTATGCCCGTTATAATGTCCCGTTGGTCCCGCATTGTATCTGAACTGCCTGAACAAGGTACCATAATTTTGCAAGGGTTGTGATAACGGTCCGGGAGGAAGAAAATCCATTGCCGGAAGAATATCGGGAGAAACAGCACTGCCACCCGAAAGCATATTCGGCATCAGGTTCCCGTCATTAAACTGAACAGACTCCAGGTTCCGGACCCCACCTGCAAACAACAGGAAAACGACGTGATTCACCTTACGCAATCCGCTGGAAGCGAACAATCGTCCACCCGGCAACAAATATGGAGCCGCCAATGCCCCTACCGCTGCAAGTCCCGCCCTTCTGATAAAGTGTCTTCTGTTCATATCAATTCCATGAAATTAATAATATCTGTATTCATCTGAACTCATTAGCGCATACCATAACAAGGTAGCACTGATGGTCGGATTCAGGCGTATCTGTTCTTTTAAATAAAAGGTTTCAAAGGCGTCGGGATCGCGATTGTATAATTTCTTATAGGTATTCTGAATAAAAAAGAGCGTATCGCCATTTACATGGGGAGCTGCGGGAATCAGGTTGCCGGGCTTGTTCAGCATATTCAGCAAAATCCTGTCTTCCATCAGCTTCTTATCTCCAAATGCTGAATAAACGGTATTCAGTTTTACCAGTTCCTGCTGAGGAATCTGTGCGCCGAAGAGATCAGCCCAGGCAATGGTAATAAACTCCGTGGTGCTCTTCGCATTGCTCTTTATACTGCCACTTTGCTGAACGCTTACCGTATTCACCTCATAGAGATAGGCTGTTTCCTTTTCACAGGCAACAAAGAGACAACCCGTCATCAGGAGCATTAACAGAAAAACCAAATATCTTCTTTTCATATTTCGTCTGTTTTTACTCAAGGCCGGCAAACTCATCACTTGCCAGAACATCCTTTTGTACGGCTTCATAATCGAGACTGGTTTTGTATTTTATGGCTGCAGTACTCATTTCCAATGACTCCGGTTTACGAAGGAGATAATCCTGGTAAATTCGTACTACTGACCCTTCAAAATAATCCAAAGAACTGAACAGGATGGAAAGAAAATCATCTTTTGAAGCTCCCGCCTGGAGAAAAATCAGGGCGTTGTTTCCATTCACCATACTCACACCATTTGATTGTTCATCCAGGGTGGGGTTCCGGCCTAGAAAATGCTGGAAAGATGAAATGATAAAATTGGCAGCTCCCATATTAATCTGATCATAGAAATAATTATTTATCATCTTCGACTGCAGCTCGCGCACGGAAATCTGTCCGCCCGTGTATGCTGCGGCCGCACTACGGAGTTCCAACAGCCGGTCTGTTTCATACTGCAATGCGGGCCAAAACGCCTGGTATGTTGTATCTCCCAGAAAAAAAGAAAACACATTAATCTGAATCGTAAAATCGGCCGTGTCAATATTATTCAGCAATTCGATCCGGTTTTTATTGTACTGACGCCATAAATAATCTGGAGAATTAAAAACATTGTCAAGAAAAACATAACGGCTTTGAACACTTAACAAACCGTTTTTCAGTACAAGCTTTGCTGCGTCAAACTCCAGGCTGTCAGGCTCCCTGCCCAACACCATAATATAGGTCTTGTTGATGTAGTCATCGTACACATCTCCTGAAATGCTCGTATCCACAGGAGCAGTATTGCCACTGATCCGTTCCAGTTCCTCTTTTTTGCAGGAGGAAAAGAAAATCAATGCTATTCCAATTGCTGTATATGATAACTTTAACATTCGGTTGCAAGCTGAAATTTGTCTCACAGATAACGGTTCAGGAGCGATATCTGGTATGTGTTCAATGTTACTTTTTAAAGGGTTGTCCGGAATAATATTATTGCTGTCCCAGGGATCCGGCCATCATTTTACATTCAACCACTTGTCTTTGATTAAAGGCGTAGGTCATCTGCTTGTAGTTAACAAGGTCTATAATGGTTCCGATCAGGCATAAACCACCCGTCAGGAAGAATAAAATCCCCATCCCTATCTGACCCAATAAAATACGCTGTACTCCGGCAATCACAATGAAACCTAACAGCGTGCATATCATAATAATTTGTGGATCTTTTCTCCTTCCCTGATAAAGCAGGAAAAAATTTCTTTGCTGCTCTTCATTGAGGTCTTTTATTGCTTCCTGTATAAAAACCATTTCTTCCGCCTCTATTCCGGGAAGAGACATTAACAGATTTTGGTTCATGATGTATGTTTTTGGTGTATATAACTGAAATAACCTGACTTATCCTTTCCCTTCCACTTCCTCAGTTCATCCATTGCCAGAAAACAAATCCGGTTCATAATTACCAGAACTGCGAAGATCCCCATTGGATGCTTCTGGAATGATTCCTCAATATGGCCCTGAAAAAGGGAATAGACTGCATGCCCCATACCACAGCCGGGGCACCATGTTAACCCGATCCATTTAAAGAAACATATACTTACCATATTGGCGTCAGGATTCACACAGATCAGCCATGTAAGACCGGAAACCCACATCATCAATTCCCAGGGGGCTTTTGAAATTCTCATTACAGGCTAAAGGTAAATGAAGAAAATGAAAAACAAAACAATTTCCAATTGAAAAAACCTTCATGCATAAGAATCAACCTGCTTTCATTTCAGCGTAATTGCGGAAAAAGAGTGGTATGGTTTCTATCCCTTTCAAAAAATTAAAAATTCCATAATGTTCGTTCGGGCTATGTATGAGATCACTGTCAAGGCCAAAACCCATCAACACGCTTTTGAGCCCCAGTTCTTTTTCAAACAAGGCTACGATGGGAATACTGCCTCCTCCCCGTGTGGGAACAGGTTTCTTTCCAAAGGTTTCCTCCATGGCTTTGCTTGCCGCCTGATAGGCTACTGAGTCTGTTGGTGTAATCACCGGCTCCCCTCCGTGGTGAGGTTTAACTTCTACACGAACTCCGGGAGGCGCAATACTTGTGAAGTAGTCGGCGAACAAGCGGGTGATTTTTTCAGATGTCTGGTTGGGCACCAGGCGCATGGAAATCTTTGCATACGCTTTGGAAGGAAGTACCGTCTTGGCGCCTTCACCGGTATAGCCTCCCCAGATACCATTCAGTTCAAAAGTTGGACGGATGCCCGTTTGCTCCAGTACCGTATATCCCTTCTCACCATGTACAGCGGCAATACCAAGGTCACGCTTGTACTCTTCAAGATTGAACGGGGCCTTGTTCAATTCCTCCCTTTCTGCAGCACTCAACACCAGTACATCATCATAAAAACCAGGGATGGAAATGTGATTATTTTCATCTTTCATCTTCGCAATCATCTCGCAGAGAATGCTGATCGGATTGGCCACCGCACCACCATAAACCCCTGAATGAAGGTCACGGTTAGGGCCTGTAACTTCCACTTCCACATAACTCAAGCCGCGTAAACCTACGTCAATACTGGGTGTGTCATTTGCAATGATGGAGGTATCGGAAATGAGAATAACATCTCCGCGCAGCCTGTCTTTGTTTTCCCTGATCCATAAACCAAGGTGAGCGGAACCTACTTCTTCTTCCCCTTCAATCATAAATTTTACATTACAAGGCAGGGAGTTTGTTTTCATCATTAATTCAAAGGCCTTGATGTGCATATATACCTGACCTTTGTCATCACAGGCACCGCGGGCGTAAATTTTATCATCTTTGAGCACAGGCTGAAAAGGTGGTGAATCCCATAAATCAAGAGGGTCAGGAGGCTGAACATCATAATGACCATACACCAGCACAGTCGGCATTTTACTGTCAATCGTCTTCTCGGCATATACGATGGGATGGCCCGGTGTACTGCACACTTCAGCTTTATCAACACCGGCATCCAGCAACGCTGTCTTAACAAATTCAGCGGCACGTACCACATCTGCCTTATATTTTGAATCAGCGCTGACGGATGGAATTTTCAATAATTCCATTAATTCAGAGATGAACCTGTCTTTATTTTGCCCGATATAGGGTTGAATGATGTCCATATATTCAATAACTTTGTTACAGCAAAAATAGTGCTTCCAACCATGTGAAAATCTGTAATTGCGTTTTAATTCAAGGAATTGAGTCAATAAAAATTATCCGGAACAACCAATTCCAAATCAATTATTTCTAAAATACAATGAAAAGATACCTTTGGTGCCTGTCGGTGTTGTTGATATACGTTCAACCACTTCTTGCACAAGTGCCCGCTAACGATGATTGCGCCAACTCCCGGTTTCTATACCTGGATCCAAGCGGCAATCTTTGCATCAGCGACAGTAATACCTTCGCCACCGGCGACGGTACTTCCAATACCTGTGATGCAGCGGCAATAACTCCTCTTCCAGCGGGCGGAAATGAAGTGTGGTATAGCTATGTGGTAACCGGCACTGTCAATACCATCACGGTTAATCAGGGAGGATTTAATCCTGCCGGTAAATTATCAGTTACGGTATTAAGCGGGAACTGTGCCTCGCCGGGATCTGTTAACGTGTGCAATACCGCTCCCACCAGCACCGACCCTGCTTCTGTTGCCTTTACTGCAACTCCCGGAACCCAACTTTGGTTTTACGTTACCTCTCTTGAAAGCAATGGCGAATTCCTCATATGCATAAACAGCAGCAATGGATTTATTAATCCCGCCTTAAGTTGTAACAATGCAAGTCCGCTCTGTAATACTTATAATTTTACCAGTCCCGGAAGTGGTCAACCGGGTTCTGCTCCTGTACCCTCGTGTTTTAACTCTCCTCCTGTCCGGCCCTTCTGGTACAAGTTTACCGCCGGCTACAATGGACCGCTTGAATTCACAGGAATCCCAAGCGGTTTTGGCGGCTTTCGCTGGGCATTGTACGACATCAGTGCCGGGTGTCCGGGAACAGAAATTGCGTGCAATACCATTTATGACCCTGTACTTCCTTTTGGAATGTCATCCGTGGTTGCAAATTGCAACAGCAACCCCCTGTGCCCGCCGGTAACCGTTACCGCCGGAAATACCTATGCCCTTCTCCTTGATGATACCACCCAGAGTAATTCGGGCTTTGATTTCTTCTGGGGAGCCAATGTAGTGTTAATGCCTACCGCAAGGTTTTATGTGGACAGCCTCGAAGCATGCGGATCTTTCACTGCCAATTTCAGTGACAGCAGCACCTGCAATGCTTCCACCAACTGGACTTTCAATTACGGGGATGGATCGGCCCTCATTACCGGCACAGGCCCCGCCATTATCATTCCTCCTCATTTTTACGGCCCGGGCACCTACCTGGCCCGCCTGACGCTATTGCAGGCAGGCGGATGTTCTAACACTTTCAGCAGGCAGATTATCGTGAAGCCGGCTCCTTCCACCAACTTTTCCATCCTGGATGACAGTTTGTGCTTTGACGGTATTTTGGCGGCAACCACTGATTTTACTGCTACCAATCCAGTTCCATCTACCGTCTATAACTGGATATTTCCTAACAACAGCAGCATCCTGATTACCGGTACCGGTCAGGCTACAGCCTCCTGGAACACCTCAGGAATCATTCCTGTAGGATTGCAAATCACCGAAAACGGATGCACCTCTGATACGATTTCGGATACCCTGTATATATTCGACACTCCGGTTTCGACATTTTCATTGCCGGACAGCGCATGTACCGGCTATGATATAACGGTGACGTACACGGGCAACTCAGGCCCTTCCGCCGTTTATACCTGGAGTTATGGCGGGGGAAATGTCAGCAACCCTACAAATACGCAGTTCTCCATCCAGTGGAACAGCCCCGGTTCTTACACATTATCGCTGACCGTAAATGAAAACGGATGCACAAGCACCACGCATGTTGATTCGCTCAGGGTATTTGGTACACCTCAGATTTCTATACAGTCACCGGTAATCGTTTGTGAAGATGTTGCGACAACCGTTTCTCCGCTCGCCACCGGTGCCCCGGCAGGTTCTGTATTTACCTGGGATTTTGGCACAGCTATCCTGAGTGGAGGTAACCCAACGGATGGAAGTTCCGGAATTTTCACCTGGCCCACTTCCGGAAACACCTATATGACGGCGATAGCATTAAGTCCGGAAGGTTGCCTGTCAGAAAAAGACTCCATATCCATCACCGTTCAACCGAAGCCGGACGCAGCATTCAACATCAGTGATTCTGTCATCTGCGGTGCCGACTCTGTACTTTTAACCTATACCGGAACCGCGCCTGTAAGCGGTAACACTTTTACCTGGGATTTTGGAACTGCCAACCTCTTGAATGGAGGAACTGCGAATCAGTGGGGGCCGTTTTATATCGCATTCCCTGCTCCCGGTGCTTATCCGCTTTCGCTGATTCTGAATGACAATGTTTGCAATTCTGATACAATACGGGATACGGTCATTGCCGGTAATTTCCCGGTTTCAAATGCAGGAAGTGATCTTGTCATATGTTCCAAAGACCAGGTAGCTATCGGAACGACACCGGTGGCAGGTTATAGTTATAACTGGAGCCCATCCGTATTTTTAAACAATGCAAGCCTGTCGTCGCCGCTCGCAAGCGTTAACCATAATGGAACAACGGACACTGTGGTTCAGTTTATCGTAACCACCACACTCGGCTTCTGTTCGCTCAATGATACCATGGAATTACAGGTTAAGGCGGTACAACAGGCATTTTTTATTCCACCCGACCCACAATGTGAAGCAGGCAACAGTTTTGACTTCAGCCCATACTATGGCATCGTTCCAGGTTCACAGCAGCTATGGGTTATTAATACCGACACCATTCAGTCCGGTCAGGTGCTGCAGTATCATTTCTCCAACAGCGGAATTCAAAATATTAGTTTGCTGACCCAGACGCCAGGCTGTCCTTCTGCATCTTATTCCACTTCGGTTTATGTTAAGGAAAATCCGGAAGTTGAATTTGAAACCGATATTATCAGCGGATGCGCACCCTTGCAAATTGCTTTCAACGACCTGAATCCAGCCTTACCGGGCGCCTCCTACCTCTGGAATTTCGGAGATGGTATTGTATCATTCCAGCAGAACCCTGTTCACACTTATACCGCCGATGGCAATTACCTGCCAACGATGACCATTATAACCGCGGATACCTGCACGGCTACCGACACACTCAACACGCTGCTAAGCGTATTCCCCGCAGCCAACGCTGCTTTCAGCGCACAACCCCTGGTGGCAAGTAATCTGAATCCCCTGTTCAATTTTTACACGCTTAGCGGAAATACCTCCTGCTACTATGATTTCGGAGATGGAAGCGGGGACAGCAGTTGTAACACCACCCACCTTTACAGCGATACCGGCACCTATATTGTCACTTTATATACAAATTCAACGGGTGGCTGTGCAGATACTTTTAGCCTTACGGTGCAAGTGAGGCCCAACTTCTCATTGTACATTCCATCGGCCTTCAGCCCTAACAATGATCAGTTGAATGACATATTCAGGATATACGCGGAAGGGATCCGGCAGTTTGAAATTCAGATTTACAACCGGAGGGGCCAGGTGGTTTTCCGAAGTGATGAAACTACTTCTGACTGGAACGGGAAATATGAAAATGAAGGAGAAGATTGTCCGGCAGGAGTATATGTGTATGAAGCGAGGGCCAGAGATTTTAACAATAAAAACTACAATTTCAGAGGAAGAATTACGATAATCAGATAATCAGGTAATCAGAAAACCGCCGGGAGGAAATAAAATTATTATAAAGCAACCCCGAATTCAGGGATATCGCATTTACATTCGCCATGCTTCCAAACTGATTACAAGCAGGGTTCAAAAAAAACGCCGGCCCCTACAACCGACGTTTTCTATAAGCGGAAAAAAAACACTATTTCAACTGCACTGTGAATGTGTAACCATTGATGGTAACCTGTGCCAGTGCATCTCTTTGACCATTTACATATCCATAGTCAATTACCCTGGTATATTTTCCGGAAGGGGTAAACTCCAGCGTACCATCTGTGAAATGCCTGAATCCGATTTCCTTTTTCAAAGCTTCGGTGGTGGCCATTGTATAGGAAGACCCTACCCGGGTGGTACCACTGGCAGTTCCACTAATCAGGTATACATCATCCAGCCAGTTTGGAGTAATTTCACCTGCAATCCACTCCCTTGTTCGTGTGGATGTATAGGTACTCGTACCTCCGCCGCCAAAATACTGGGGATCCCATACTACCGACCCATTGATGGAAACCGTATAACTCAGGTTTCCATTTTGGTTACGGCCATTATTGGTTACCGTTTTGGTACCCAGAATCTGATTGTAATTGACGAAGTAATTATTGAAGGTAATGGTCCTCACTGATCCTGAATCTTTGTATGGGCCGGACCAGCTTACTATGATGGCACCACGACGGTAATTACCATCTCCGCATAAGCAATCGCTTGTTCCAAAGTCAATGGTCAGTGTTTTAGGGGTGGCGCTGGTGTCGAATGTAATTGTTGCACAAGTGGACATTACTCTTTCTGAACTACTCCCATGCTGCAAACGATAAGAATCAAGGGTGCCGTCGTATGCCTCGTCGCTGATGCTGGCTACATCGCTGAAAGCGGCATCAGACATGGCATATTCCACCACCGAACTCGTGTCATTATCAAATTCATCCTTTTCCTTTTTACAGGCGCCAAGGCTTATTGTTAACAAGCCAATAATCGCCCCCGTTAATTTCATGTTCCTTTTCATGTGGTTATTATTAAGTGTAAGATATCTGTTTTTGGAAAACACAGCTAAGACATACGAAAATACAATTGGTTTAATGCGGATAAGACTCCTTTTTACCAATTCCTTTCACATTTTATTGTGAAAGACCTTCCGGGAACAATAGAAGCAACGCCCTGCAATATTTCTTATTGTATACGCAGGACAAGCTCACTCTTTCTACACCTTTAATTCATAGTAGCCTGTTAATAATTTCAGAAAGCAGCATACGATTACTAAAAGTTAAGGCGTTCCTTAGGTGTACTTTTGAAAGAATAGTCTAGGAGGAAAGCATGAAAAATAAATTGTGCATATTATTGATTACCAGCTGCGTACTGACGTTTACCGATGGCTTTACACAAGCAACCGAAATTTTTACCGAAAAAGACAGGAATTATAAAATTGCCTGGGAACTGTATATAAAGGAGAAATACAGCGCGGCGAAACAGGTATTTGACAAATACCTTTCGGAAAACAAAGGGAGTGAGCACAATAAAATCAATGCTGAATTTTATTCGGGCGTGTGCTCCTATGAGCTTTTTAACCCGGATGCTGAACAGAAGCTTCTTGATTTTACTTTAAAACATCCCGAGAGCACCAAAGCGCCACTTGCCTGGTTTTATCTTGGCAGGCACTATTACCGCAACAAAAAATACACAAAGGCCCTGCCTGCTTTTGAAAAAGCGGATGTTTATTATTTATCGGGCGATGAAGTTCCGGAGTATTATTTTAAAACGGGTTATTGTTATTTCAACAAAGGCGAGCGGGATCTGGCAGCCAGGAAATTTCATGAAATTCTTCAGGTAAAATCAAAATACCAAACGGCAGCGCAGTATTATTACGGACATATCGCGTATGCTAACTCCAATTATAAAACTGCCTTTGAGTATTTCAGTAAACTGGATTCATCGGCCACTTTTTCCCCCTTAGTCCCTTATTACATCACACAAATGTATTTTGATCAGGGTAAATATGATGAAGTTATTACTTACGCAGTACCCGTGCTGCAGAATAAAAGTCCGCAAAACAACGCGGAAATTATGCGAATTGTAGCTGAGTCCTATTACCGGAAAGGTGATTACAAAAACGCGTTAGTCTATTTTGACGGATATTCACAGGCCACTCCCGTATTAAGCCGTGATGACAGATATACCATCGCCTATTGCGAATATAAAAACGAGGACTACAACAACGCCATTCTGAATTTCGAGAAAGTAACCGGACCACAGGATTCACTTGAACAGAACGCCTGGTATCATTTAGGGGATTGCTATCTTAAAACTTCAAACAAAACCTCTGCTCGAAACGCGTTTCAGTTCGCCTCCAAATATAATTTCAATTCCTCTATTAGAGAAAACGCCCTTTTCAACTATGCCAAACTATCCTACGAACTGAACCTGCCCGGCGGCATCACTGCCTTCCGCGAATTCCTCGACAAATATCCCGATTCCAACAATGCAGATGAAGCCAATGAATTACTGGCGGACGTTTACCTCAGTACCCGTAACTACAAAGATGCATTGACAGCACTTGACCAAGTAAAAAACAAAAGCACCCGAACAAGGGGCGCTTATCAGAAGGTTGCATATTTCCGCGCCATTGAACTGATGAATGATGGTGAAAATGATAAATCCATCTCCATGTTTGAAAAAGCAATTATCAATGATGTTGATCCTGATATGAGGGCCAGGGCTATATACTGGAAGGCCGAAATTCTTTTTAAACAGGAAAAGTATGATGCGGCCATTAAACAATACAGGACCTACATCTTTAATCCCGGGTCGGTGAATACCCCGATGTACAATATAGCCAATTACAACCTGGGGTATTGCTTTTTTAAAACAGGTAATTACAATGAGTCCCAATCCTGGTTCAGGAAATACATGGCCAAGAAAAATCCTGATGAGAAAGCCATCTTCAATGACGCCTTACTGAGAACCGGCGACTGTCATTATGCTTTACGCAACTATGAGAGCGCGCTTGGATATTACAATGAAGCCGTAGCAGAAAAGGCCAGTTCCGCCGACTACGCCCTATTCCAGCGGGGTGTGATACAGGGCCTGCAGGGAAATTCCGAAGAGAAATCAAAAACGCTGAGCAGCCTGCTGGGCAATTACCCAAAATCAAAATACCGTGCTGACGCACTATTTGAAAGGGGACGCGCATATATGGCCAGGAACGAAAGCGAAAAAGCCCGGGAAAATTTCAATCAGTTGTTAAAGGAGTTTCCAAACAGCCAGTATGCAAAACGCTCCCAACTTAATATCGCTTTAATTTACTACAACAATAAACAAGACGATCAGGCACTGACGCAGTTTAAAAAGGTGATCAGCACCTACCCCGGAACCCCTGAAGCTTCCGAATCATTAAACAGTATCAAGAATATTTACGTATCGGCGGGCAAACCCGATGATTACTTCGCCTATGTGAAAAATATTCCAAATGCCACCGTCAGTACAGGCGCTCAGGATTCAATCACGTACGAAGCTGCCGAACAACAATATCTAAAAGGCAATTTCGACAATGCTTCACGCGATTTTGAAAAATATCTTTCTCAGTTTCCCAATGGTGCCTACAAACTGAATGCTGGTTTCTATAAAGCGGAATGTGATTTCAGAAATAAAAATTATCCGCAAGCCCTTACAGGCTACGAAGCAATTATTTCTGAACCTGTAAATATTTACACTGAAAAATCGCTTGCCAAAGCAGCCGGTCTTCACTACAACAATCAGGAATTCAGCAAAGCGATAGAATATTTTAAAAAACTGGAAGAAATTGCTGAGTTGAGGGAGAATACGCTGAACGCACAAACCGGCCTGATGCGTTCATACTATAATCAATCCAACTATAGTGAAGCAATAAACTACGCCAGGAAACTGCTTAACAGCGAAAAAGTGTCCAACGATATCCTGACGGAAGCCCATCTTACCTATGGCCGCTCAGCGCTGCAGTTAAACGACTTTGCCGCTGCGAAAAGTGAATATTTGATACTCTCAAAGCAGGCCGGACTTGCCGGTGCGGAAGCCACTTACCAACTGGCGTACATCGATTACAAAATGGGTAACTTCAAAGCATCACAGAAAAAATGCTACGAGGTGGCGAACCAGGTTCCCTCCTATGACTTCTGGATTGCGAAGAGTTTTATTCTACTTGCCGACAACTACCTGGCACTAAAAGACACCTTCCAGGCGAAAGCCACCCTGCAAAGTATCCTTGAAAATTATGAAAAAGACCCTTCAGACGCGGAAGATATCAGAGCCATTGCCCAGGAAAAACTCGACGATATCCTGTTGATCGAAATGAATGAAATAAAAAAACCGGAAGATCAACCAGAACCGGAAACAGATTTAAACAAAGAAGAAAAATAAACCGGCAGACCATTTCGAAAAACCATGAAAAACACACTCCTTCTTCTACTCATTTTTCTCACCCCGGTATTAAGCGCAGCACAAGGCGGCGGGAACAACAACCTGGGCAATGAAGATATCAATGTCGTAAAGGACTATCAGCCGGTACTGAATGACGCTTTTAAAATTAATATTAGTCCGGATAGCGACACCAGCACCTTTAAGGATAAGCAGCGCCTCCAATACTCCGTGGTTCCTAAACCCATGAACTCGAATTACACCACCTCACCGATAAAACCGGTAAGGATAAAAGATGATGCCATAAAAAAACTTTACCATGGCTTTGTAAAAGCAGGCTATGGTCTGGAAAATATGCCATTGCTCGATGTTTCCTTCAACAGTTTACGTTCAAAAAATTTCGATGCCGGCATTCGTTTGAAGCATCTGTCTGCAACCGGAAAAATAAAGGATTATGGATATCCCGGCAACAGCAGTAACCTGGCAGAAATTTTCGGCACAAAATATTTTGAGAAATTCAAACTGGGCGCTTCACTGAACTATCAACGCAACGTCGTGCACTTTTATGGGTTTAAAACACCACCCGAGCTCTTTTCAAAATCCGAAACCAGACACAGTATGAGCGATATTGAAGGAAACATTACCCTGCAATCACTGGATGCAAATAAAGATGACTGGAAGTACCGCTCTGCCTTGTCATTTTATAACTTCAGTGATAACCGTAAAAGCAATGAAAACAATGCCGCCTTTTCAATAGGCGGAAGCAAGTTGATGAACAATGCTACCTTTATATTGGATGCTTCGGGTGAATTCGGAAAAATAGAAGAAGAAACATTCAGCTTCAACCGCAGTATCATCCGTTTCAGGCCAAGGTTTAATCTGACCCTGGACCTTTTCAGTATTGATCTTGGCGCAAATCTGGCCCTTGAAACAAATAATAACAGCAGCGATTATCGGCTTTATCCCTATGCGAAAGCAGAATACCGGGTAATTGATGACGCCTTTAAACTTTTTGCGGAATTGAGTGGCGATCTCATCCGGAATGATTTACGGAGTTTTAGCAGACAGAACCCATTTTATGGTTCATTCGTTCCTGTTGCCAATACCAATAATAAACTTGGCATAAGCGGAGGCGCTTCCATAAAACTGGAGCATGATCTTTTGTTCACCGGTATCGTTAACTGGTCACGCCTGAAAAACCAGCCCTTCTTCCTGAATAATTTTGAAGTTCCCGTTACTTTCTCCGTGTTTTATGATAAGGCTACCCTGCTTCAACTGAAAGGCTCATTGGAATATAAACAGTCTGAAAAAATCAGCGCCGGCATTTCAGCGGAATACAATAATTACAATACCGATAAATTGAAAGAACAACTGTACGTTCCTTCATTCAGGATTGGTTTTAACAGCCATTACGCCATAGCAGAAAAAATTTATGTGAAAGCGGATGTGTTTTATAACAGCACCATCACCGGCCTGGAATTCAGTTCAGACAGCTCCAGAGTTTACACAAACTATAAGGAACTCAAGGGCTGGCTTGATGCCAATATCAGTATAGATTACCGCTACAGTAAAGTGCTTTCTGTTTTTGTTTCAATGAATAATATCGGCTTCGCACGTTATTTCAGATGGTATCAATATCCCAGTTACCGCTTTCTTGGACAGGCCGGGTTCACCTATTCTTTTTGATGAGGTTTACGGCTTAAGCAATGATGCCCACGCGAACTTTACAAGGCTGATCAGATTACTTCTTTCAAATTATGAAGTAATCCTGATAAAACAGGTTTCAGTTGAAAAGACAGTAAACAGGAAATACATAACCTGAGCACCGAACGGATCAGGCTTTCAGAATATCCCTTGCGATGACGAGTTTCTGGATTTCGCTGGTACCTTCTCCAATCGTACATAGTTTAGAGTCGCGATAAAACTTTTCAACCGGAAAATCCTTGGTATATCCATATCCTCCGAAAATCTGTACCGCTTCCGTAGAGCAGCGTACAGCTACTTCTGAGGCATAATACTTGGCAAAAGCGCTTTGCCTCGTCATCTTTTCACCTCTGTTCTTCAAATCTGATGCCTGTAAAATCAATAACTCAGCCGCTTCAATTTGTGTAGCCATGTCAGCCAGTTTAAATGAAATTGCCTGGAAATTAGAAATAGGCTGACCAAACTGTTCACGTTCCTGCGAATATTTAACGGAAGCATCAAAAGCGCCTTTAGCAATGCCTAATGATAAGGCGGCGATGGAAATACGTCCGCCATCCAACACTTTCATAGCCTGAATAAAGCCGTCCCCTACATTTCCCATTATCTGACTTTTATGAACCCTGCAATCTTCAAAAATCATTTCAGCGGTTTCAGAGGCACGCATACCTAACTTGTTTTCTTTCTTTCCGGCCTTAAATCCGGGTGTATCCCTTTCAACAATAAAGGCTGTGATGCCTCTCGAATCCAGCAACTCACCGGTCCTGGCTAATACCACCGCTACATTACCACTGATGCCATGGGTAATCCAGTTCTTTGCCCCATTCAATATCCAGTAATCTCCATCTTGTTTAGCAACCACCCGCATCCGCAAAGCATCTGAACCTGTATTGGCTTCGGTCAAGCCCCAGGCTCCTATCCACTCGGCCGTAGCTAATTTAGGAAGATATTTTTTCTTTTGTTCTTCGTTACCAAAGTACAAGATATGTCCGGTACACAATGAATTGTGCGCTGCCATTGACAAACCAACCGAACCGCACACCCGTGCCAATTCCTGTATGGCCGTTACATATTCAAAATAACCCAATCCGGCACCATGGTATTTTTCGGGGACCAGCACCCCCATTAAACCAAGTTCGCCAAGTTTTTTAAAAACTTCTATCGGAAAACGCTGACTTTCGTCCCACTCCATCAAATACGGCCGTATATTCTTTTCCGCAAAATCACGTACAGTCTGTGCAATAAGTTCCTGGCTTTCGGTGGGCCTGAAGTCCATAATTGTTTAAGGGTTTATAAGTAAATATGGTGCAAGTTTACTGAGGATTTCGGCATTGACCAAAGGCAGTTTAGTCAGATCTTCATAAGTTTTAAAGAATCCGTGCTGTGCTCTGTAAGAAACGATTAACCGGGCCAATTGCCACGACAGGTAAGGATGTCGCATACTATCGGCCGGTAAATGATTGATATCTAATTTTCTGAAAGGTCCTGACACCACCCGTAAGTAGGGAACAATGACCTCATAAACTGAATCAGGAATCGCTTTTACTTCCCTAAGCTGTTCCACATTAATAAATCCACCCAATCGCTCACGATACATAACGATGGCACGTGCGCGGCCGGAGCCTATGAGCGGCAAGTCCATGAGTGCGTTGGTGTCCGCTCTGTTTACATCCAAAACAGGGCGCTCCTGCTTCTTCGCCGGAAAAGATTTCCGATACCCGGTGTTTTCAACCAGGCGTGAATGCTTTGGATCAATTTTGTCTTTCCTGATGACGATATGTGGCTCCCATTTCAAATACAAATAAGGCGAAATCACTCTTACATTTTTCAATGCTTCCCGTGTTTTAAAACCTCCAATTTTATTGCGGTAACGAATTACCGTTCCCGCCTGGCGCGGTGAAAGACCTAAAGCCACAAAGCCGGAAGAATCTGTAGTATTGGGATCAAACTCAACAATCTCCGGTTTCATTCTGACCCTTGCATCGAATTCCTTTACCCCGGTTGACTTTCTATATTTTGATTTTTTCATGGAGGTGAATGCGGTTTCCTCTTCCATGCTGATTACAGCAGTCGCTGGCTCTGAAATATGCATCCGGAACCAGGTTATTAACTGTATTCCCAATATCAATCCCGTCAAAACAAGGGCCGCATTCCTTTCCTTGCGGGTATATGTAAAATAAGAAACCAACAGATGCCGGACTTTACTTGTCTTCATAAATATTTTTATTACAAAACAAGTATCTTCCTGGCCGTTAGCCGTATAATAAACATTTATAATCGTTTACTTGTAAGAGTAAGGCATACCCGACCGACTGGGAATGGCGAAATACGCATCATTGCTGATTACTTCGCGGTTCTCTTTAAAAAGGCCCTGATGTACCGGCAAAAACCCATAGGGCCGGAAAATCTAACTCAGAATTTCCGGGAAGGAAGCAGCTCCTCAAGGAGTAGTTTCATTTCCTGCTGAACCTTCATGGCTTCAGCCCTTGCCGCGTCCGCAAAGTCATGACCGGAGGAGGCATAAGTAATCTGCCTTGAAGAATTAACAAGCAGGCCGCAATTTTCGTTCATGCCTAACCGTGAGATGGCCGCAAGATCCCCTCCCTGTGCTCCGATACCCGGAACCAGAAAAAAACTATCAGGCGCTATTTCCCTGAGGTGTTTGAATTTTTCAGGCCTTGTTGCACCGCAAACAAACATCAGCTGACCGGGGTTCCCCCATTGCTGGCCTTTTCTCATCACTTCTTCATAGAGCATCCCCTTTCCCTCCTGCCTGTTCAACTGGAAATCGTTGGCCCCTGCATTGGAAGTAAGCGCAAGCAGGATCACCCATTTATTTTCAAAAGCAAGGAATGGCTTCACCGAATCTTCTCCCATGTAAGGAGCTACCGTTACTGCGTCAAATGACATTTGTTGAAAGAAAGCGCGGGCATACAAGCCGGAAGTATTTCCAATATCACCCCTCTTGGCATCGGCAATTGTGAAAATGTCACCGGGAACAAGCTCCATTGTTTTTTCAAGGCTTCTCCAGCCCTTTGCTCCCTGACTTTCATAAAATGCGAGATTGGGTTTATACGCCACTCAAAGATCCTGCGTTGCTTCGATGATGGCTTTGTTGAATTCAAATACCGGATCCTCCAGCTCCAGCAAATGTTCAGGGATTTTGGAAATGTCCGTATCGAGGCCAACACATAAATAACTGCGTTTCCTTATAATTTGCTGAAAGAGTTCCTGACGATTCAATGTAATCTTCGTTTAAACGCAGGGTCCGCAACTATTTTACAGCGAACGCAGCGGTATTTTCAATATTAATTCAATCATTCTACTACATTACATCATCCAATAACGACCCCGACAGTTAACACGCAAAATAATAATATCAATCCAAACAAACATCATCAGATTAACTCATCTTCAAATTTTCAAACTACCCAACCATATTTTCTTCCTTCATCTTCTCAGCATTCTCCGCGAATTGCAAGGCGTCAATGAAGTCCTGAATATCCCCGTTCAGAACAGCCGGAAGATTATGACTCGTGTAGCCGATACGGTGATCGGTAACGCGGCTCTGCGGGAAGTTGTAGGTGCGAATCTTCGCAGAGCGGTCGCCTGTGCTGACAAGCGTTTTCCTCCTTCTCGCCACCTCATCCATGCGCTTGGTATATTCAATTTCAAATAACTTTGACCGCAACATCTGCAGTGCCATATCACGGTTGGCATGCTGCGACCGGGCAACCTGGCATGTAATAACAATACCGCTTGGCTTATGTGTTAACTGTACTTTTGTTTCTACTTTATTTACATTTTGTCCCCCGGCACCGCTTGAACGGGCAGTCTGATACTCAAGATCGGCGGGATTGATATCTACACTGTCAAATTCATCCGCTTCAGGAAGTACAACCACGGTTGCGGCCGATGTATGTATGCGCCCCTGCGTTTCAGTGGCCGGCACACGCTGTACACGATGCACCCCGCTTTCATATTTCAAAACACCATATGCTTTTTCACCTTTTACTTCCATTACTATTTCCTTGTAACCACCGGTGTTCCCTTCATTGTAGTCCACCAGTTCTGTCTTCCATCCCCTGTTGTCGCAATAACGCTGGTACATACGGTATAAATCACCAGCAAATAAACTGGCTTCATCGCCACCGGTACCTGCCCTGATTTCAAGGATTGCGTTCCTGCTGTCTTCTGGATCAGCCGGAATGAGTAATTGCTGTATATGCTCCTCCCTCTTCAGTAATTCCGGCTCAAGTTCATCCAGCTCTTCTTTCGCCATATTACGGAAATCCTCATCCTTATCATTCAGCAGCACCTGCTTTGCTTCACTTATTCGGTTCAGAATTGAACGGTACTCACGGGTAGCCTGTACGATCTCTTCCAGATCACGGTATGATTTATTCAGCTGCCTGAATTTCTTCTGATCCGCGATAGTAGAAGGATCTCCCAGCTGTACACCGATATCATGAAAACGGGATTCTATTCCTTCAAGCCGCTCTAACAAAGTTTCTTTTGACATGTTAATAATTTACCAGGTAAACTCTCCCACTTCGCTTCTGATGGTTAACTGTTTTCTGTCAGAGGGTTCTACCCTGCCTACAATCCGTGCATCCACCATAAACTCTTTCGAAACAGCGATAATTTCCTCCGCCGTATCTTTATCCACATAAATTTCCATACGATGTCCCATGTTGAAAACCTGATACATTTCTTTCCATTCAGTTTTGGACTGATCCTGGATGATTGTAAATAAAGGAGGCACGGGAAATAAATTATCTTTAATAATATGCAACTTATCCGTAAAATGAAGGATTTTAGTCTGGCCGCCACCGCTGCAATGCACCATCCCGTGAATACGGCTTCTGTATTGATCCAGTATTTTTTTCAGAACAGGAGCGTAGGTGCGTGTAGGTGACAATACAAGTTTACCTGCATCCATATTTAATTCAGCTATACTATCCGTTAGTTTCAGGCTCCCATTATACACCAGAGAAGGGTCTATTCCATGATCAAAAGTATCCGGGTATTTCATGGCGAGGTAATTATCAAAAACATCATGCCGTGCGGAAGTAAGGCCATTGCTTCCCATACCGGCGTTATAGGCTGTTTCATACACTGCCTGTCCCGATGAACTAAGCCCGACGATTACGTCTCCGGCACTGATATTTGCATTATCAATCACCTCACTCCTTTTCATCCTGCAGGTAACGGTGCTGTCAACTATGATGGTGCGCACCAGGTCCCCTACATCCGCCGTTTCCCCTCCTGTGGTATATATGTTAACCCCATACCTCCTTAACTGCTCCACCAGTTCTTCCGTACCACTGATAATTGCGGCAATCACTTCGCCTGGAATAAGCCGCTTGTTGCGACCGATGGTAGATGAAAGTAATATACGATCCGTCGCCCCGATACAGAGAAGGTCATCGAGATTCATAACAAGGGCATCCTGAGCAATTCCCTTCCAGACGCTGATATCACCGGTCTCTATCCAATAAGCATAGGCAAGGCTGCTCTTCGTGCCCGCGCCATCGGCATGCATGACATTACAATATAAAGGATCGTCGCCCAGAAAATCAGGAACAATTTTACAGAATGCTTTCGGAAACAATCCCCTGTCCAGGTTTCGGATGGCCGCATGCACATCGTCTTTGGTGGCAGACACACCCCGCTGAGAATAACGGTCGGAAGTATTCATGATGCAAAGATACAAGAAGGGCGGCCATTGCTGGCCGCCCTGTCTTGTGATATCATTAGTTTTTTAATTTTTCGGGACATAAGTGGTACCGGTTACTTCAAACTCTGTGCGGCGGTTATACTGGTGTGCCTTTTCACGAAGTTCCCTGGTTTCCAGTTTATCGATGAACTCTTTGGTAAGTACATCACCACGCTTAAACGGCAGATATTCTTCGTCGTTTTCAACGGCTTTAGGCGTTGTTTCACCCTTACCTTCCCATGTCAGACGGTCAGCAGGAATTTTGTTGGCAATCAGATAATCCATTACGCTCTTCGCACGACGATCGGAAAGTTTGAGGTTATAATTATCATCGGCACGATAGTCGGTATGTGAAGTAAGTTTGATGGTAATGGTAGGATTGTCATTCAATACCTGGATCAGACCATCAAGCGCTTTCTTGGATTCAGGACGAAGGGTAGATTTATCCAGGTCATAGAAAATTTCAGGAACTGTAATCGGTTTCGCTGTAGATTTCAGCGGGAAGTCGAAATCCTTGATAAAATCTTCATCTTCTTCGAGGCCTACCGTTGATAATTCATGGAATTTGGTAAGGTACCCTGTAAAAGAAGCCGATATTTTATATTTCACATTTGGCTTCAGGTCATAGCGATACATTCCGTCGGCACCCGTTTGCACACTGAGCGAAGTACCATCTGAACCAAACAGTTCAACGGTAGCACCCTGAAGGCTTTCCTTGGTGTCCGTATCATATACCCTTCCGCCAACGGATAGCTTTAAAGGTGGTACGACAAATGAATAAATATCGTCCATCCCCTTGCCACCATCACGGTTTGATGTAAAATAACCTGTAGTTTCCGTATTCCATATTAATCCAAAATCATCACCCGAAGAATTCATGGGTGACTTCAGGTTGATGGCTTCTGCCCATACTCCACCTTCATTGGTACTGTATAACATATCGAGTCCACCCATTCCCGGTTTACCATTGGAGGCAAAATACAAGCGGCCATTTTTACCCATGGTCGGGAACATCTCGTCATTCTCTGTGTTCACCCCTGTTCCGAGATTGGTGGGAGTACCCCATACACTGCCATCCCAGGCAGAAACCCAGATATCCTTACCGCCTGATCCACCCGGCATATCTGAAGAGAAGAACAATAATTTGCCGTCAGGACTAAGACAGGGGTGTCCACAAGTGTAGGTGTCGCTGTTAAAAGGAAGCGCCACTGCATCACTCCATTTACCGTCCGTCATGGTAGTCATCATTATTTTACACTGGGTATTTTTTTCTTTGTCACTGGGACAGGTGGTGTAATACATTACTTTACCACTGGCATCAAAGCAAGCCGCCCCGTCACTGTGCTCTGAATTGGCAGGACCGGGGAAATTAGTGGGAGTACTCCATTTTTCATTGTTATCCATTGCAGCCTGAAAAAGGTCAAAATACTTTTCTCCGTACCAGTTATCATTTTTACTGCCGGAAGCTTCTTCACGTGAAGAGGAGAACACAAGACTGTTTTTAACAGCGGGATTTTCACAGACTGCAAAATCATAATACTTGGTATTTAGCGCAGACATATTATCGATACGGTGCCGGGTAGGCTTATCCTTCCAAGCCTGAGCTGTTTCGGTAGATTTCACAGCTTCCGTTGCTTTGGCATCAGAGGGCATTTCTTCTTTATAGGCATTGTATTGCACAATGGCTTCCGCATACTTTCCATTGGCTTTCAGGGCATCAGCATAACGCAAAATCCCAATCGGATCTTTATATTTTGCTTTAACCGCCTTGCCATACCAATCTTCCTGTTCCAGGTTATTTCCCATGGCACGGGCACACTCCCCGGCCAGGAAAGCAGCCCTGCCCTTGTCTTCATTCTTTTTAAATTTGGTGTAAGCCTTCTTGTAATAGGTTGAGGCAGTGTAATATTCTCCTATTTTAAAAAATTTATCCGCCTTTTTTGTTTTGCTCTTTGGCTCTTTTGTCATTTTCTCCTGCGCAAATCCACTGAATATGGAGATGGTTAGTATCAACAACAGGCTTAGGGTTCTCTTGATCATAAGGACACGAATGTTAAACATTTTCAATGAAGGACAAAGGAAACAAATAATTATTAAAAGGAAAAATATGGCGGAATTTCATGATTTCTCCCACCGTATTGATCATGAATATGTTACATTTGAATTTAACAAGCTTTCTACTTCTGTAAAACTATTTTTATACACAATATATTAAATAATGCACTTATTCGTTATTGATAGTAGGGTATGGCAGATGAATTTTTCAGTGTGAATATGTGCTAATAAAATGTAAAAAAAACTGTTATAACAAGTGAATTTGAATTTACTTTTGAAGTCATGAAATTAAAAACCACTAAGTATTTTCTGGTCGTGTACTTATTACTTTTTTCATTACACAGTAATGCACAAAACCATTATAAAACAGCCCTGGGTTTACGACTTAACGGTGGGGCAGGCGTTAGTGTTCGTCACTTTTTAGATGAAAAACAAAGCATAGAAGGTATTTTGTATACTCGATGGAAAGGATTGAATATTACGGGATTATATAATGTTAATTTTCCGGTCTTTGAAGAACCCGGGTTCAATTTTTTTATTGGGGCTGGTGGACATATCGGCTTTTGGGATCGTGACAAAACCCCTTGGTGGGATGAGGAAAAGGAATATAACGACACCCGGACGGTGGTGGGTATTGATGGTCAGATTGGCTTGGAATATGTTTTTAATGAAATCCCATTAAACCTGGCTCTTGACTGGAAACCCGCTTTCAATATCTTCGGTGTAAGCAATTTCTGGGCAGGTGATATCGGCTTATCGGTCCGTTATACTTTTAAGTAAGTTAATGACCGTAAATAATAAATCATTAACTCATTAAAACAAGGCCCGTTCAGACCTGCCATTTATTACGATTTTCCCTTAAATTTTTGAGGCATCCGTTTATTTTGCGCCGGATTCAATACGAAAAATATAGACTGGTTCATTTTTGTTTCTTGGATTTAACCAATGCAACAAGGCATCAAACCAACTGGGCTCAGCCTTAAAAACAAACCTGAGGTTCTTTTTGCTTTTCATTTTAAAATCCACTACTCTTTGCCATATTCGCTCCTCCTGGAAAAACAGGATATACCTTGGATACTCCGACGGGCTAGCATTATTAATATATGATACAAAACGGGTTACCGGATATTCCTTGTAAATACAAAAGGCCTGATTCCATTGTCCGGAGTAAAATTGCGGTGGCCATTGAGGTGAATCCCGGTGACTGACTTCCATAATGAAATTATTAAAATCCTTTTGCTGATATAAATAATACATCGCCTCCGTCATGGACCTTTTTGAGTAGATGGTACTCAATGCGAGTAATCCTGCCGTATTCAGCACCCAAAAGAACTTCCATCCAAAAGCCTCCATACGTGTTCTAACCTTTCCTTCCCTGATCATTCCCCAACCAATGGTCCCGGCAATGATAAAATATGGAATGAAAGGAAGAATAAATCTTTCTTGTTTATTGGGAAACCAGGAGTGAAAAACAAAAAACATAAGAGACGGCAGTACAATCACCATTGCCTTTTTCAAAGATCTGAAATAACCAACCAATAAAAACAAGCTCACCGGGGGAATCAACATCCCCGCTATGGTTAAAATATATTGATACCAGGGCCTGTCGAAATAGGTAGTGGCATGGAGCAGGTTATAGTTAATATAGGCGGTCACCTCAACAAACGGGCGCTTATAAAAAATTAAATCGGCCCCCTGGGTAACAAAGAAAGCAAGGATAAAGCCCGAAAAAAGCACCAAGCCGCCTTTGAATTTAGATTTTAACAACAGATAAATACCCGTTCCGGCAAGAAAAAACAAGGATTGGAAGCGAATACTCATGGCAATACCGGCAAACACCCCTGATAGAAAAAGATGTTTTCCGGATCGCGCTTCCTGTTCTGACTTAATTAAATAATAAGTGGATAACATAAGAGGAAAAACACAAACCCATTCTACCAGGTTACGTACGCTGGTGGAAGGAATGAACCATAACAGGGAAAGCAGCCATGCCGTTAAAATAGCGTCTCTTTCTGTTCCGATCCGGCGCGTAATACGATAAGCAAAAACAATAACTCCGATAGAATATATGGCATGTATGAATCTTACAATATACATCCTCGCCTGAGGATCATCAGGCCCGGTAATGTTCAGCAGCTTAAGGAGGAAAAAATGCAATCCAACATAGAACCAACTGTGGCCGCTGGGCGTACCGCTGTTGTTCCATGGCAGCCAGTTATTATAGTCATACCCATCGGCCCAGCTTTGCGCCGCTTCTATCACCAGAAAATGATCATCATGCATTCCGAATCCTTTCGAAAAAACTACTGCGATCAATCTGAACAACAGCCCTGAAAAAATAATAAACCGCAACGGATGATCGTTATAAAAACGCAGGAGTTGATTCATTGAACAAAATTGTGAAAATATGATAAACACAAGCAGTTCTTCCTTTACTTTAATTTCAGCTGGCGAGCTGTCAACTGATTTTCCATAATTATCAAAGTTTGCAGACTAACTGCTGAGGCTTGTAAAAGGACTCCTCCTTCCTTCTTCAGATATTGCCATGATTCAAATAAAAACCTGTTCAGACGAACGTTTTCAACAGTTTTGATAATTATTAACATCCGGCCAGAAATAAAACGCTGGAAAGCATTAAAATCCGTATCTTTGTTATCCTCTGATAAATACAGGTTAACTAACTGATAATGAGCGAACAGGTCTTGGAAAAAGAAGAATTAAAGAACAATGAATATTCTGCCGATAGTATTCAGGTCCTTGAAGGACTTGAAGCAGTCCGAAAGCGACCGGCGATGTATATTGGTGATATCGGTGTTAAAGGCCTTCACCATCTGGTATATGAAGTTGTAGACAACTCTATCGATGAAGCGCTTGCCGGACATTGTAAAAATATTGAGGTATTTATAAATCCCGATAACAGCATTACGGTTAAAGATGATGGCCGTGGTATCCCAACCGATATGCACCATAAAGAAGGTAAATCGGCGCTGGAAGTAGTAATGACGGTGTTGCATGCCGGCGGAAAGTTTGATAAAGATTCCTATAAGGTTTCCGGGGGTTTGCATGGGGTGGGAGTCAGTTGCGTAAATGCCCTTTCCACCAAACTGGTAGCTACTGTACACAGAAACGGGAAGATATGGCAACAGGAGTATCAAATCGGGAAACCGCAATACGATGTAAAGGTTATTGGCGATACAAACCGTACCGGAACTGAAATACACTTCAAACCGGATGATTCGATATTTATTACCAGCGAATACAATTACCAGACGCTGGCTTCCCGGATGCGTGAACTTTCATTTTTGAATAAAGGAATCCGGATTACCCTCTCCGATTTGCGCGATTTGAATGAAGTGGGTGAACCGGTAAACAAAGAGACTTTTTACAGTGAAAGAGGCTTGATAGAGTTTGTTGAATATCTCGACGCCACACGTGAAAAACTCATTGATGATGTGATTTACATGGAAGGTGAAAGGGGTGGCACACCTGTGGAAGTAGCGATGTCCTATAATACTTCCTTTAATGAGAATGTGCATTCTTATGTAAACAACATCAATACCCATGAAGGGGGTACGCACCTTGCCGGTTTCAGGAGAGCATTGACAAGAACCCTGAAAAACTATGCTGAAAAGGAAGGATTGCTGGCGAAACTTAAGTTTGACATTAGCGGGGATGATTTCAGAGAAGGGCTAACTACCGTGATATCCGTAAAAGTGCAGGAACCCCAGTTTGAAGGTCAAACGAAAACGAAACTCGGAAATAACGAGGTCATGGGAGTGGTGGATCAGGCGGTTTCCGAAATGCTGAATAATTACCTCGAGGAACATCCCCGTGAAGCCAGAAATATCGTTAATAAAGTGATCCTGGCAGCCACCGCCCGACATGCCGCGCGCAAAGCACGTGAAATGGTGCAAAGAAAAGGCGCCTTCTCAGGATCGGGTCTCCCCGGAAAACTAAGCGATTGCTCGGAACGCGATCCGCAAAAATGTGAGATATTCCTCGTGGAGGGAGATTCAGCGGGTGGTACCGCCAAGCAAGGCAGAGACCGGAACTTCCAGGCGATTTTACCGCTGCGTGGTAAAATCCTCAACGTTGAAAAGGCGATGGATCATAAAATTTATGACAATGAAGAAATCAGGAACATCTTCACCGGCCTGGGTATAAGCAAAGGTACCGCGGAAGATGAACGCGCGCTGAATCTTGAAAAATTGCGCTATCATAAAGTGGTGATCATGACCGATGCCGATGTTGACGGCAGCCATATCACTACTCTGATCCTGACATTCTTTTTCCGTCATATGAAGGAACTGATTGAAGAGGGATATGTATACATTGCCACCCCTCCACTTTATCTGGTGAAAAAAGGAAAAGAAGAAGTTTATTGCTGGAATGATGAGCAAAGACTGGAAGCTATTAAAAGACTGGGAGGAGAAAAAGAAAGTTCAGTAAATGTGCAACGGTATAAAGGTCTTGGAGAAATGAACGCGGAACAACTATGGGAAACTACCATGCGCCCGGAAACCAGAACACTTCGCCAGGTAACTATTGAAAGCGCCGCTGAAGCGGATCATATCTTCTCAATGCTGATGGGGGATGATGTACCTCCCCGCCGTGATTTTATTGAGAAAAATGCCAAATACGCCAAGGTGGATGTTTAAGATATTTCGTCAATCCATCTGATGAATCTGCAGGCTGTTTTATCAAACAGCCTGTTTTTTTATTCCTGCCCCTGAAAAACATTCCATACCATCCCGTTTCCAAATTCACCAAAACTACTTTATAATAAATTGATATACAATAATTTTATCAAAACGAAATTTATCGCCATTGCCAAGGTGCTTTCCTGGATAAAATGCATTTTCCCAACTTAAATCATAAAAATTTTCTTTGCAGAAAGCCTTGTGTTTTTGCTACCTTCGCGCTCGAATAATAACAGTTTTAAACCCTTACATACATGAAAGTAACAGTAGTAGGTGCAGGTAATGTTGGTGCAACCTGCGCAAATGTAATTGCAGAACGGGAACTCGTTAATGAAGTAATCCTTCTTGATATCAAAGAGGGTACTGCTGAAGGTAAATCGCTGGATATGTGGCAAACCGCCCCTATCAACATGTACGACACCAGAATCAAGGGGGTAACCAACGATTATTCTGCCACTGCAGGTTCTGATGTGGTGGTTATTACTTCAGGACTTCCCCGCAAACCCGGGATGAGCCGCGATGACTTAATCGCCACCAATGCCGGTATAGTAAAATCTGTAACGGAAAGTATCGTTAAACATAGCCCCAATACCATCATCATTGTGGTGAGCAATCCGCTGGATGTGATGACCTATTGCTCTTTTCTTACCTCCGGTTTTGACAGCAAGCGTGTTTTTGGAATGGCAGGCATCCTGGATACCGCCCGTTACCGCGCCTTCCTGGCCGAAGCCCTGAATACCTCTCCAAAAGACATTCAGGCTGTTTTAATGGGCGGACATGGCGACACCATGGTGCCCTTGCCCAGGTATACAACAGTTGCAGGAATACCTGTTACCGAACTTATTTCGAAGGAAAAGCTGGATGCGATCGTGCAACGTACAAAAGTTGGAGGGGGTGAATTGGTTAATCTGATGGGAACCTCCGCCTGGTACGCTCCCGGCGCCGCAGCGGCACAAATGGTGGAAGCTATTGTCCGTGATCAAAAGCGCATCTTCCCGGTTTGTGCCTGGCTCCAGGGAGAGTATGGTATGAAAGATGTTTACCTGGGTGTTCCCGTTAAACTTGGCAAACAGGGCATTGAAGAAATCATTGAGTTAAAACTTCAGGCGGATGAAATGAACTTATTGAAAAAATCATCCGAAGCTGTTAAAGAAGTAATGTCTGTTCTGGACAAAATGACCGAAACAGTTAAATAACCTGAGCGCAAATATGCTGTAAAGCCCCGCTGTAGCGGGGCTTTCTTTTTGTCAATGACTGCAGCGGTCAATTGTGGACGTGCATTGGTTTGCACCTACCTCCATACCCAAACGCTTTCTCCCGGCTGCAACCACATCATAAAAAAAATCTCTTATCACCCGGGGACACAGCCGGAAAACACCAGACAGTATCCATGGAAAACCCAGAGACGATAAAATCCGCAACACCGCATCGGATTTGATAAAAGGCTTTTCCCCTTCCATCAACACAACGGCATCAATTCCCAGGCAACCTCCTTCTGATAATATGTTTTGGCCAACCATGGTATGCATAGATTCGAAATGGAACTTTCTCTTCCTATCTCTCTTACGAATAAAGTTAACCCATCCGGAACACATCCCACAGTGCCCGTCAAACAAAACGATGAGTTTCTGGTGCCCATTCATTTTTACCGCTGTTTAGTTAAAATATTACCGGTTAATTGCCATCCTAATTCTTAACCCTGACGCCGACTGCATAAGGGTCGACACTTACTTCCGGATTAAAGCCAGGCACCCGTTCAAGAGTAGCAATGTCAATAGCACTCATATATCCATTCTTACCCGCACAGGATGCTGCATGATGCGGTGCTGGGCCACCCGTATAATTTCTGTTGGCAACAATTACAAGACCCTTCACTTCATCCACTGCAATGCCATGGGGTTGCCAGCCCACCTTTATCTTTTTAAGTTCCGTAAGCGTAATGAGGTCTATTACGCTTATGGAACCCCGCACATCCGGAAAGTAATCATCTTCTGTATTGGTCACAAACAATAAATTCCCAGGTGCATGAAGGGCAAACTCAAGCGGAACTTTACCCACCGGAATCACCTGCAGCAACTGGTCATTGGCTGTACTGAAAACCCTTACCTGATTTACATTTGTGTCCTGACAAGTAATAAAATACCTGGTATAATCCGGACTGAAAACAATTTCATGGGGCTTCATCGGAAAAGGAAGTTGCCAGGGCCCCAGGGGATTAATATTCACATCGGAATAATTAATTACATCGTCTACGGGTATTTTCAGAATTTTACTTATCTCCTGACATGTAACATACAGCGTATCATCGTTTTCATTAAGTGCTATGCCATGCAGGTTGGGTGCAGGATTCCCTGTAATGGGAAAAGGCCCTACGG
This sequence comes from uncultured Bifidobacterium sp., assembly GCA_964534995.1. Taxonomy (GTDB): domain Bacteria; phylum Bacteroidota; class Bacteroidia; order AKYH767-A; family OLB10; genus JAJTFW01. Next base: position 3,555 of record CAZHSC010000013.1, on the reverse strand, counting down.
TAGTGGAGGTCCCGGCCTCAAGATCCACAAAAGCGACACGACCTCCGTTATAATCCACCGAATAGGCTTTCTTTGAATCTTTGGAAATTACAAGGGTATTCCATCCCCCGGCAATACCATTTCCGATAGGTATGGATTTTACCAGTTGATCGGTGACCGTACTAAAGACTTGTACAATATCCGCATTGAGAAAAACCACGCACCAGTACAATCCATCCGGCGTGACCTTTATATTGTGTGGTGATTCGGGAGGAGATGCGCCGGGAATTTGCCCAAGGTCTACCATCCGCATGGCAACCCTGCTGTTGGCATCAAAAACATGAGCAACGTCACATCCCTGATTGATAACATAGAATTTGTGACGCAAGGGATCATCTGAAAATTTCACAAATCCATTTTTATTGGGCGCACCCGCATTGATCCAGGTACGGAGGGTATTGTATTCGGTGGCTGACAAGGGATCTTCATTTGCAGGCATGGTTGGCAATACCACCAAACCCAGACTGCTATCCACATTGGTAAAATAACACAAGGTGCTGTAATCGGAGCGGTAGGGGATGACCACAGCGCCATTATTGGTTCCTTCAAACATCTTATCCCAGCTGCTTAAATCCAGACCCGCCGCGGCGTTCTTACTTAAAGTATTATGACAGCCTGCAGTAGCACATTTCCCAATAATAATTCCTTCCACTTCCGTAGGATAACCGGTCTCGGTACTTACGATGGGCTCATAGTTGTCATAGGTACAGGCTGTCAAGATCAAGCAAAGAAATAATGTCAGAATCCTCATAATTATTAGTCTCCTTCTGTTATGTACACATTGACAGAATCTGTTCCGCTAATAAGGGGGGTAGAAAATGGAATCCCGCCTTTACATATCCAATTGGAAGGATCCAGTAAACTGTCAATACCTACCGCGTAGATATAATAATTCCCGCAATTCAAACTGTCAATCGTAACATAGGGTGTATCAGCGGCTGCGGTAATTCTATAGTCATATAAGGACGTATCTTCCCCCGGAAAGTTTACCGCATTGTATTTCACAAATACCCTGCAACCCGGAATCGGCCTCGCATGATGTACCATCTTTGCCACAAGGGTAAGGTTACCGGTTCTTCCTTCAAGGCAATTATCTGATTCCTCTTCCTTTTTATCTTCTTTACATCCGCTAAAAAAAACAGCGAGACCTATATTTAACAGTGAAAGTAAGGAAAACCATTTTTGTTTCATTGTATCGCTATATGTCATTAATTAAATATCCACTTTAATTTACAAAAAACTTCTGGTTAAAACTTTTTCCATTACGCTGCACCTTGCATAGGTAAAGTCCGGAATTATAACCGGATATATCCATGCCGATTAACCCGGAAACGGACTCCTGACGGCACATTAACTTTCCCGTTACATCGTATATTTCAATCAGCACCCTTTGTTCAACCGACGAAGGCAGGTTTACAAACAATGTTCCGGAAACAGGATTAGGATATAACCTGAAAAAAACATCATCCTGCAGGGTTTCCGGGTTGGTCAATGCCGTATTCTGGGTATATAACACAATACCTCCGGCAAGACTGCCAACGGCAAGATCAAAATTACCATCACCGTCTACATCCGCCATGGCTGGCACAGCAATCTGTGGTTCGCAGATATTCTGAAACATGCTATCGGTCAAAGTAAAAGTACCGGCAAGGTTGCCGTCTATATTATTAAAATGGTACAAATATCCACTCATCGAGCCAACTAATAACTCATATCCATTACCGTTATCAAACAGCAAGGGGGCAGAAAATCCAGCAAATGAATTCCACTTGGTAACATTCAGATTCCCAAAAGTGTCAGTAACAAAAGAAAACACCGGGACACCCGCACTTCCTGTGTTCCGGTAATAATTCAGGGTACCGCTTCTCTCACCAATTAACAGGTCAAGGTTTCCATCTCGGTCAACGTCCACTAACTGCGGCGCGGCATTATCCCCTATATTTATCGACTGGTAATTAGCTTGTGTCAAAATGAAAATGCATGGATTCCCCGCACCTGCAATATTCTGATAATAGACAAGGTTACCATCCGATTCACCAATCAGCATATCCTGGTCATTGTCACCATCCAAATCGCCAAAGGTGGGATAAATCCCAATCAGACCGGTCATTGAAAGCCCTGCAAAATCATCCGTTACCAGCGTAAACTCCGACTTGATACCCGTACCCGTGTTCCTATAGTAAGCAATCTTTCCAACGGGCGTGTTGTTGTTATAATAATAATCATTACCCACCAGTAAATCCTTCTTTCCATCCTGGTCTACATCAAAAAAGACAGGGTGCGCTCCGGTGCCCACTTCAATCATACCATCCACCAACCACCTGTTTTTAACATAGGAAAAAACATTCGACTGATTATTCGTCGTATTCCTGTAAAATTTAACATTATAGTAATCTTCCCCGGTAAAGAAGAAATTTGATACTATTAAATCATTGTTTCCATCATTGTTTGCATCAAAATAATGAGGACCGGCAACATCCAGCATATTTGCAGGAATGTCATAGGAGGGAAACGCGGAGTCCTGAGCGCACATCCATGCAGAGTCGGGTGTACCACAGTTTTCGATATAAAGCAGATTGGTTCCAAGTATGTCACCGTTAATAATGTCTTTATCGCCATCACCATTCATGTCCAGTGCCAGCAATGAGGATCCCGCATGCCTTTGTTGTTTGTTGGCAAGCAGCAAGGGTCCACGTCCCGGATAAGCCTCCTCTTCAAAAGGGCTGCGAATGGAGGGATTGGCAGGCCATAAAGGACAGGTAGGAAGCACAGGGGGAAGCACGGCGACATTTGAATTATTGGCCAATACAAAATAGCCCCAGCATACCGGAATGTTATAATGCAACAAAGCACCGGCCACACCCACAGAATCCATGGCATAGCTTTCGTGGTGTTCAACCCAGGATCCACTGATGCTGAATGCCAATACATCCATGTCACCATCGTTATCCATATCACTTAAAGCGGGAGCATTCACTCTCGACGCATATATATTCGTCGGGAAACTGCCATAGTGTGTACCCAACTGGCTTGTAATGGGTGTAAAACTAAGACCTGAGCCCGTATTGTAATCATTGCGGAATAAGGATATGGCACCTCCGGCATAAGAAAACAGATCCATATCCCCATCAAAATCATAATCAAAAGTTCTGATCCAACCTTCCAGGTCTTTGGGGAATTTACGGGCATACTCGGGTGCATATTTGTAGCTCGAAGTATTCGCAATGCCAAGGTTGATGAAGGTGTTTACTCTGAAACTGGGTGCATCAAATTCAATCAGGTCCATTTTACCATCGCCATTCAGGTCCATAGTTCCGAAAACAGGGGTGTTCATGCCACCGGCCCATGCGTTTTCAAGCCTGTTGGTATTATGAAAAACAGCAATACTCGTATCACGATAGAGGGTTACTGTTTGAGCAGTAAGCTGAATACTTCCTGCGATTAAACCAGTAAAGAGTAGACTACGGATTATTATCATCGGATCACGAGTTTTTGAACTTCAATGCCAGCATTCCC
>CAZHSC010000012.1:55134-56196 GCA_964534995.1 uncultured Bifidobacterium sp. | reverse complement strand
AACTCTGCGCGAGCACAGCCTCCGGCTACCTGTGGAGTACGGGTGAAACCACACAATGCATTACCGTGAACGCCTCCGGCACCTATACCGTTACGGTTACCGATGGCAACGGCTGCACCAGCACCTGCGATAAAACAGTAAATACCTACCAGACCCCTGTATGCAGCATCAGCGGCGGTGACTTCTGCTCGGGCAGCACTACGCAACTCTGCGCGAGCACAGCCTCCGGCTACCTGTGGAGTACGGGTGAAACCACACAGTGCATCACCGTGAGCGCCGCCGGCACTTACTCGGTAACGGTTAGCGACGCTAACGGCTGCACCAGCACCTGCGATAAAACGGTAAATACCTACCAGACCCCCGTATGCAGCATCAGCGGCGGTGACTTCTGCTCGGGCAGCACTACGCAACTCTGCGCGAGCACAGCCTCCGGCTACCTGTGGAGTACGGGTGAAACCACACAATGCATTACCGTGAACGCCTCCGGCACATATACCGTTACGGTTACCGATGGCAACGGCTGCAGTAGTTCTTGCGATAAAATAATTTCAGCAGGAACAGCTCCTGATTGTAAGATCACGGGTCCTGCCACGGTATGTTCCGGCGGCTCGGCACAATGGTGTGCGGAAGCCGGCATGGCCTCATATGTATGGAGTACGGGCGCTACCACACAGTGCATCACCGTGAGCGCTTCCGGTACCTATTCGGTAACGGTTAGCGACGCGAACGGATGCAGCAGTACTTGCAGCAAGGTGTTTACCGTGTATCCGAACCCTGTTTGTAAAATCACGGGTCCTGCCACGGTATGTTCCGGCGGCTCGGCACAATGGTGTGCGGAAGCCGGCATGGCCTCATATGTATGGAGTACGGGCGCTACCACACAGTGCATCACCGTGAGCGCTTCCGGTACCTATTCGGTAACGGTTAGCGACGCGAACGGATGCAGCAGTACTTGCAGCAAGGTGTTTACCGTGTATCCGAACCCTGTTTGTAAAATCACGGGTCCTGCCACGGTATGTTCCGGTGGTTCGGCGCAATGGTGCGCGGAAGCCGGCATGGCTT
>CAZHSC010000012.1:35311-55034 GCA_964534995.1 uncultured Bifidobacterium sp. | reverse complement strand
CATATTTATGGAGTACGGGTGCTACCACACAGTGCATCACCGTGAGCGCTTCCGGCACCTATTCGGTAACGGTAACCGATGCGAACGGATGCAGCAGTACTTGCAGCAAGGTGTTTACCGTGTATCCAAATCCTGTTTGTAAGATCACAGGACCTGCTACGGTATGTTCCGGTGGCTCGGCGCAATGGTGCGCGGAAGCCGGCATGGCTTCATATTTATGGAGTACGGGTGCTACCACACAGTGCATCACCGTGAGCGCTTCCGGTACCTATTCGGTAACGGTAACCGATGCGAACGGCTGCAGCAGTACTTGCAGCAAGGTGTTTACGGTTAAAAACTTACCGGTATGCAGTGTCAGCGGTAACTTATCCTTCTGCCAGGGAGGAAGCACGCAGTTGTGCGCAACAGGTGGTATGGCCTCCTATCAGTGGAGTAACGGTGCCACTACCAGGTGCATCACCGTTAGCAATGCGGCAACGTATACGGTAACGATAACCAATAACAACGGCTGCAGCAGCAGTTGCAGTGTAACTACAAGTATATACACACCACCTGATTGTAAGATCACAGGTCCTGCCGCGGTATGTTCCGGCAGTTCGGCGCAATGGTGCGCGGAAGCTGGCATGGCCTCATATGTATGGAGCACGGGCGCTACTTCAAGGTGCATCACCGTGAGTGCTTCCGGCACCTATTCGGTAACGGTAACCGACGCGAACGGATGCTCGAGCACCTGCAGCAGGGTATTTACCGTAAACCCGCTTCCGGAATGTAAAATTTCCGGCAGTAAAACATTCTGCCCCGGAGGGTCAACGCAGTTATGCGCTCCGGGCGGATTGTCATCATATGTATGGAGTACCGGCGCCACAACGCAATGCATCACCGTCAACACCGCAGCAACCTTTACTGTAACGGTAACGGATATGTACGGTTGTAGCAGTACCTGCAGTGCAACCACGGTATTTAAAACAGCTCCTAAACCATCCATCACAGGTCCTGCATCATTCTGTGCGGGGGGATCCGCTGTTTTATCGGCCAATGCAAACTACGCATCTTATCTTTGGTCAACTGGCGCTACCACAAAATCGATCACCGTTACCACGGCAGGCGTATATGTACTTACGGTTACCAACGGACAAGGTTGTTCTGCCAGTGCCCAGGCAACGGTTACTATGAATCCAAATCCTCAACCTGTCATTACGGGGGCTAAATCATTCTGTCCGGGAAGCTCAACTACGCTCAATGCAGGAAGCGGCTATTCGTCTTATGTATGGTCAACGGGTGCTACAACGCAATCCATTGTTGTAAATACTGCGGGTACATTTAATGTTACAGTAACAAACTCCTATGGATGCAGCGGCAGCGCCCAGGTTACAACCACAATAAAGGCTGCGCCTAAACCCACCATCACAGGTGTAACGGCATTTTGTTCGGGAGGATCAACTACCCTGTCTGCGAATGCGAATTACGCCTCCTATCTTTGGTCAAGCGGCGCCACTACTAAAACAATTACGGTTACTAAAGCGGGCATCGTTACGCTTACAGTAACCAATGGTCAGGGTTGTACGGGTACCGCCACAGTCGGTGTAGTGGTGTATGCCAAACCCACATGTTTGATAAGCGGTAACCTTACTCCTGCACCGGGCCAGACAACCACCTTGTGCGCACCTACGGGACTTGCTTCATACCAGTGGAATACCGGAGCCACCTCCAGGTGTATTACTGTGAATAAGGCGGGTAATTATCGTGTTACTGTTACAAATTCAAATGCCTGTACCAAATCATGTATGGTAAGCGTTACTTATCCCGTCCGTATGGATGATGCCGTTTCCGGTGATGTAATGAGCGATGCCGGTATTTCATTAAATGCATTCCCCAATCCCTTTGCTTCCAGTACAACCGTTGAATTTATGAAGGAAGGCTCAGGAGGCAGGGCAACAGTTGAATGTTTTAACCTTGCCGGAGAGAAAGTGCTGCAGCTGTTTGAAGGAGAAATAGAACAGGATATGGTTTATAAAATAAATATTAACAGCGATGGAATGGCTGACGGAGTATATGTTTGCCGGTTGGTATGCGGAGATGTAATTATCAATAAACGCTTAATTCTGATTAGATAAAGTAATCTGTTCACCTTTTAAATGCCTCCGGAAACGGGGGCATTTTTTATTTTCTTTACCGCTATGCTCAGCGATCCTGTTAAAGCTAAGGTGTAGCGTTATTCCTTTTACAAGGTGAAAAACGGAAGAGGGCGATTGTATTATTTCAGGAGGAGTTAATAAAACCATGAACAGGTACGAAAACAAACCCGTCCAAAATCAAAGCTATAATTCCCTTTCTACAAAATACATTTCTATCTGGCCTTTGTTCTTCGCCTCAATCATTCCGCGACGTGTGCACTCAAATTTATCTTTGATGAGCTGATAAGTAAATCCGCTGATGTTGACTTTGCCAACGGCTCCACTGCTTTCCATCCTGGAGGCGGTGTTGACGGTATCGCCCCATATGTCATAGGCGAATTTTTTTATCCCCACAATACCCGCTACCACCGGACCGGTATGAATGCCTAAACGCAACTCAAAATAAGGCAGGTTCTCTTTTTCCCGCTTTGATTTATTTTCTGTAATGAATTTCTGCATTTCCAGTCCTGCCCTGACTATGTCTTCCGCATGTGTGTTACTGGGCACCGGCAGGCCTCCGGCACACATGTAACTGTCGCCTATCGTTTTAATTTTTTCAAGTCCGTACTTTGTAATAATGCGGTCAAATTCGCTGTAGCATAAGTTGATTTCAGCTACCAGTTCTTCCGCCGAAAGTTTTTCGCTGGCCTGGGTGAAATTTTTAAAATCGGTGAACATGACAGTTACCGAATCGATACTTTTCGCTTTTGCGGTACCGGTCGCTTTAAGCTCTTCCGCGGTTTCTTCCGGCAGGATGTTCAGCAACAATTCATCGCTTCTCTTCTTTTCTTTGGCAATTCTGTTTTTCTGGGCGAAAAAAGTAGCGGCGAAAAGCAGTACAATCGTAAAGCCTCCGATAAAGCTGTTTCTTACAACTTTCTGCCTTTTTAATTCCTGCTCCTGTATTTCCTTGTCTTTGGTCAGTAAGCTGATTTGTGATTCTTTTTTCTCAAGGTCAAATCCAAATTGCAGGGTGCCCAGTTTTTTTTCAATATCCAGGTTGAACAATGTATCCTTGATACTAAGCAGTAAATTCTGATATTTGAATGCCTGCCTGTAATCTTCCATCCTGGCATAAGTAGATGCAAGACCCTGATATGTTTCTTTCAGTTGATAGTTCGCTCCAATTTCTTTTGATATTTTCTCCGCTTCCGTAAAATATTCCAGCGATTTTTTAAGGTTGTTGTTTTCATTATAGGTTTCGCCCAGGGCTATCAGAGAAAGTGCAATGTCATTTTTGGCATCCAGGTATTTGGAATAATCATAGGCCTGCGACTGAAAGAGTATGGCTTTGGAATAATCTTTCCTGTAGCGGTACACTTTACCAATGTTGATCAATGTATAGGGCAGATTCTCGGAACCTTCAAACGCTTTCAGTGATTTTTCAAAATAGAGCAATGCCGAATCCAGGTCCATCCTTTCCAGATAGATTTCTCCCATATTAACGGATACGGTCCCGATGGCGTCATTATCGCCATGCAATTCGCTTAAGGGAAGTGCGCGCTTATAAAATTCAAGTGCCTTTGATTTCGTCGCTTTCTTGTTAAAATAAACAGCTCCGATATTGATACAATTGGTGATGATTCTTAAAGTGTCATCCAGTTCTTCCGCCAGCTTTAATGATTTAAGGTAATATTCAAGGGCACTCGCATCATCTCCCTGGTTGAAATATACTGCGCCCAGATTGCTGAGCAGGTTGGCAACTCCGGATTTATCCCCAATGGAGTCGAAGGCCTGCATGCTTTGATTCCAATAATCCAGTGTTTGGATATAGTCACCTTTCATGTAATTGGCAAGGCCAATATTTTTCAGTGCCAGGGCGACCCCCTTACCATATTTAAGTTTCTCGGAAAGGGTAACCGCTTCGGTGGCACATCGGATAGCTTCGTTGGGCGCGTCACTGAAATTTACTTTGCATAGTTCAAGCAATAACTGAACCCGGTTGGTATCTTCTTTAGCGGCGTTTAATAATTGCTTTATGCTATCGGCTGCTGTGTTCTGCGAAAATGAACGCATACCCGTTAAGATGAATAACGTCAGTATACCTAAAAACCGTATCATGAAACGAAGATGGCCGGAATTGTTTTGCACGATGCGTTAAAGATATATGTTTTTTGCCCGTGACTCCCTGGACGCTTACGGCTGTTTTCATCAGGGCTTTTAACAGCGCCTTCCTTCAATGTGTTCACATTCCATCGCCTTGCAGGTGTTTTGAAATTATTGATGTACAGGTAAATACAGGTTGATCCTGCAAGGTCCCGGGAAAACGATGAGTAGGCTTTGCCTGCTGAAATCCATATGAAAAGGGAAGAGGCTGTTACCTTATGGTGACCGCCTCTTCTATGTAAGTAACGATTTTATTCTTTGATGAAGCGGCCTATGTATTCATTTCCGCCCGAGGTAATTTTAACCAGGTACATGCCGGGAAGCAAATGGGAGCAATCGAGTCTTAGATCGTTTTCATACCGTGTTGCCGGTGTAAACTGACTTCTGCCACTGATATCATACACCGTGATCATCTCCTGATCCAGGCTAATATCCTGTATCCGGAGCCGGACAACGTCAATGACCGGATTTGGAAAGAGCTCCAGGTACTCAGGCAATGATGAATTATCCGTCAGCAACCGGGCGGTACCCGTACATCTTACGGAAGAAGTGCTTGCCGATTTTGTCATGGTGTATTTCGTATTTCCCTGGTATGATTTAATGGTCCACGTAATGGTCTGTCCGGAGAAATAAATTTCGAAGTTGCCGATTCCCGGGTTGAATACTACCGGCGGCGTACCTGAATAAGCGCCCGATGAGCTCAGATTATTGTCGCTGCCAACCGGAATGTAGAGCGGGGTGCTGTTATAATTCTGATACCGGAACCTGGCAACATAGGGTAAACCCGAAGGATGATTGATTAATGTATCTACGCAATCCAGATAGGGCACAATTTTTTTGGCTCCGGTGCCTTTGGGATTTATGTACAGCAAGCCGGATTGATAGCTTATATTATAATTGGCGCTCTTTGAAAAATTAAGACAGCAAATGGAAATAGTGTACACGCCGGCAGATTGATTACATCCAACCGGAACCGATAAGGTGGGTCCGCAGGTAACCGTATTTTGATCGTTGTTTTTCCAGCCGGTGATGGTGGAAGTCAGGGAGGGAACCGAATTTCCCTTGTACATGAATTTGGTATCCGCTTTAACAATCAAACTGGCTTTGGTGATGGTGAGTACGCCTTGCTGCAATGAAATATTGTAATTATCCGATGCGCCGCCGCTGAGCAGGATAGGATAATTTCCAATGTTTGAGGTGCCTGTCGCTGACGTTGTCGCCACCGGTGTCACGATGTCGGCAGCGTCATCATCGTAAACAAATCCTGAATAGGAAATGGTAAGTGAGGGATTAGGGTCGCCGTAAGTCCTCGTTTGATTATCTGCAACAGCGGTTAATGAAGCCTTTGCAACGGACAGGTTACCTGCTATATAGGAAACAATATAATCGGCAGGTGAATAGAGATTGAGGCCAGAGGGATGAATGCTGAAGTTGCCTGCAGGAATTTCGACCGGTACAACCGCGTTATTATTATCCATAACCTGATATTGAATAACGCCGCTGCTGATTCCGGTGAGACTGTCGTCGTATTGCAGGCCGCTGATAACGGATGAGTACGGTACCGCCTGTCCGTAAACGGTGTATTTATCATCTGCGGTAAGGGTAAGTGCAGCGGGTAAAATAGTGAGCGTTCCAAGTCCATAGGAAATCTCAAAGTTGTTGGATAAATATGCGGCAGGTACGATGGCGTGGGTGCCGGCATTAATTCCGGTGATGATGTTTATACCTTTAAACTGATACAGGGTATCATCAGCGGGGGCATCCACATCTTCCTCATCGATGATAACCGCCACATTGCTGTTGCTGTTGCTGCTGTCACCTGTATTTGAACTGTTGACAATGGCAGCGCCGTTTACGAGCGCCCTTCCGTTTACGAGTGCCCTGCCATTCACCAGCGCACGGGCGTTCACCAGAGCCCTTGCATTCACGAGGGCACGTGCACTAACGAGTGAGGCGGTATCCGGATCATCCTGGTAGTTAAAAATAGACGCGGTAGCAACGTCAACAAGTTGGGTGGTGTCGTAGGTAGTAGTGCCATTCACCAATGCACGGGCGTTTACCAGGGCACGGGCGTTCACGAGCGCCCTGGCACTCACCATTGCGCTCATGTTGACCAGGTCGGCATTTACGAGGGCACGGCCGTTAACCAAGGCCCTTGCATTAACAAGGCCCAGTGTATTGGCGATTTCCGCCTGGTGATCTGACGACAGGCTGCTCAGGAAAGCGGCTTGCTCCGAAGGATCAATATGGCTGTCGTCGTATTGGTACGTGAAGGAGTGAATCTCTATCTTGTCACCATAAACAACTGTGGTATCTTCAGGCGTAATGACCAGTGGCATCTTTTCAATCGAAAGAAGGCCATTTACAAATTCATAATTGAAGAAAGTATGATAGCCGGGATCAAGGACTGAAGCGGAAGGACTGATAAAATAAATGCCGGTGTTGCTGCTGCTGGTTGCGGGTGTGCTGAAGCTGACAGGACTCAGTCCGAGGTCGGCGTAGGTCAACCCGGAACTGTCAAGCGGAACTCCGTCAACAAAGACAGCGGCGCTGAAGGTGGGAAGGACTTCTCCGTATTTTTTTGTTGCATTCTCCGCCCTGATGCTGACATTCTTTTTTATGGTTGAGAAGAAGTACAGGGTGTCGGAATTCCCTCCGTCATTCAGGAAGGGTACCAGCGGCGGTGTATATACGTAAACAGGATAATTGCCAAAGAAAGACGGGAAGACCGCTGATATTTGCGAGGAGCTGATAAAGGTAGTGGGCAGGGTATCGCCATTAAATATGATGACCGACTGTGTGGTGAAATAACTGCCTTCTACGGCGGCGGATAAAACAACAGATCCGGGAACAAGCGTCGTATCCCAGATGAGTGATCCTGCCTGAGGTGTTGGAGCGGCAAAAGTCAGCATGGCTTCAAAGGGCCGGATAAATCCGTTACCGGTGCTGAAATCAAATCCGGGATTTCCCATATCAAGAGCGGAACTGTTTAAAAGGTCTTTCACTTGATTTCCGCTCAGGTCCTCCCCGTAAAATTTTTCCCTTGCTCCAATGAGTAAGGCGCCGCTGCCGGCGGCATGGGGGGCTGCTGCCGACGTGCCAAAGAAATTCGGGAACAGATCGCCATCCACATTGGGTCCACCCAACTGCACGGTAGTATTGCCGCCGTTGGGGGCGATAAGATCCGGTTTGTTACGGGTTACATTATTTACGGGAGTGCCTCCGCGTGAGGAGAAATCCTGAACAGTAGGAGGGTTCACGCCAAAAGCGGGTGTGTTGAAGTAGTTTACGGCTCCTACTGTGATGGCGGATGCGGCATTGGCCTGGCCAACAATGGTGGAAGTGCCTGTAGCGTGCTCGTTGAAGGAGAGTTCTCCCCTGAAGACAATCAGTTTAATATTGGAATTGATGGTTCCGGCTGCCCTGATGATGGTAATATTTGCCTGAACAGGGGCTGTGCCCGGAACGATGAAGGGCAGCACTTCAAGAGGATCACCACCCAGGTTGTTCCGGTTGAAACCGAAATATTGTGTTCCATACTGGTTGGTCAGGTAAATATCGTAGTCGGTCTGGGTACCGGTGAGTGTTTGCCCGAGTGAATAAATGGAGTCCTGCCACTGTAGTACAATGGTATAACTTCCCGGAGCCAGGGTAACATTTAACAGGTTGTCACCACCACCGAAGTCATGTGCAGTACCACTAAGTCCGAAGGGAGCCGTTGTCGGATTGTAGAAATGCTGGTATGATTTAGATCCGAAATTTCCTCCGGCCACGAAATAGGAAACGCCCATGGAACTAACGGAGTCCACCGCTTTTGCGAGGACACCATCCTGGAAAAATGGCGAAGTCACCCATGTGATATCATCGGCGATAACATCACAACCCTGTTGTGCACACTCAATTATTCCCTGCGCCATATCTCCCTCGCTAATGGTTCCCGTCCTGAATCCAAGTTCAGCACCGGGTGCAATATCGTGTACCAATTGCAGCATGGCGCGTCCTTCATCAGAGCGGGTACCATAGGGAAATTCCTTGATGATATCTACCGGAGCCGGATGATTTTCCGGGTTGCCGTTACCGGGCAGGTCGCCATTAACAATATCGGTATGCGCGGGATTGCCAATGATGGTATTGTAGCTGTCGGAAAGCACACATACTTTAACACCGCTTCCGTCAACGCCAAAGCCATCACGTACCAGGTGTGTACCCTGTGCAATGTCGCCCTGTGTGGTGGCTACCCCGCTGTTGGTGATGGACGGATATACCGGTCGTACATAATTGATGTAATTGGAGGCGGGAGGTACTGCCAGATTACCCAGGTTGGCAATCGGGTAGCGGCCGGTGATGATAAGGGGATTCAAACCGTTGGGAATGGTATCCGTGAAACCATATCCCGTCGCGTTGTAAATCAGATTAAACAGATTTTGTGTCTGTCCTTCGATGGTAATGATTTCAATGTATACACTGTCACCCGAGAAAAAGTAAACATCATTGATTGTATCAGATCCTACCACATAATTGGTGTACAATGAACTTAATTCACAACCCAGCACTCCGTTGTATTTACCGTCAGGACAAGGTGTATAGTAGGGAAGTATGCAGGGGCCTTCTTCAATCACAACGGAATCGCTGGCGGTACATCCGCTGGAAGGCTCTGTAACGGTGAGATAATAGGTGCCGATACCGTTAACCGTTGGCGTAGCGGTATTGGCTCCCGATACAAAAGCTCCGTTTCCGGAACTTGTCCATGAGAAATGCGCGCCCGGTACCGTTGAACTTCCGTTGAGTGTTACTTCCAGGATAGTACAGGTAAGGGCGTTGCCGTTTCCTGCCTCGGCATCAGGCATCGCATAATTGGTACCTACCAGTGCATCATCGGTTGAACTGCAACCATTAACAGGATTTGTAACGGTGAGGGTATACGTACCCGGAATATTGACTACTGCAGTCGGCGTTGAGTTACCGGAAAGGATTCCGCTCCCAGACCAGGAATAGTTAACGCCGGGAGTGGAGGAAATTCCATTCAGTGCAACCGTAATGTCAGCACAGGTGAGGGTGGCTCCCGGTCCCGCATCCGCACCCGGTGCCTGTGTGTCGGAATTTACCTGCACCGTGTCGGTAGCGGAACAGGTGCCCGAAGTAACGGTGAGTATATACGATCCGGTAGCATTCACAGTGGGGGTGGCAGTACCGGAACCGGATACTATACCGGGGCCGGTCCAGGCATAGCTGACACCAGGTGTTGAGGAAGACCCGTTTAAAATTACTGAGGTAGCAGTACAGGTAAGTACCTGGTCCGTTCCTGCACTCACCTGCGGGGTGCTGCACAGATTGGGATTGGCATAGGTGATCGCGGCGCCGCTGTTGAATAAAATTTGTGTCCCGCTCCATAAACTGCCTGTTAACTCCGAATTACCCGTTCCGGAGCCAATGCTGATCGCGGCATAGGGCGCGTAAACATTGCCGTTCCAGCGCGAGAGGTTAGAACCCGAACCATTGGCGATGGAAAAGGCATAAGGCCCGCTTCCATGGGTTTCCGTGAAAATACGCGAAGGGCTGCCCCCATTCACCAGTACAGAAGCTACTTTACCCAGGCTGATATTACCATGTACATAAATTTTGAAAACGCCGCTTGCCTGATTTTTAAAATCAAACTTAAAGGTATTGCAGCTGCCGGTGTTGTTGATTGTGTTAAATACGTAGATGCCCGGCCCGGATAAGGTAAGCGTTTTATTTCCTCCGAGCGCAACATTTCCATAAGATCCCGGAGTGATGGTGGAGGTGTTGCTGACAGACTGTGTTCCGGCAGCAGGAAAGGAAATGGCTGCAGGAAGCACGGGAAGCGCCGGGATAACCGGATTGCCGGTGATATTTCCTCCGGCGGGGAAAGGACCGGTATAACTTGTTCCGGAAGGATGAACAACGGCACCTGAAATAATTCCGCCGGAAACAATAACGTTGCCATTGGATTGTATACTGCCACCTATGTTGGCATTGGAACCCACCTGAACAATTGTTCCGCTTAACGAGGTGGTATTTGAGGCGTAGATGCTTCCGCCGACCGTATTGCTGTTAGCCAAAATTACTTTTTGACCACTGAGAACAGAGCCGGTAATATTACTGTTACCTGTACTTTGCACCAACACATAGCTGCCTGTATTACCTCCCGTAACCGCCGTAGAGGAGGATAATTGAACAGCGTAACCCGGAGATGCAGGCACTGCAGAGGCGGCGCCCGCTACATTTCCGTTACCGGAAAAAAGGACATAATCGCTGATGTGTTGCTGTGCCTGCAACATAAAAGAAGATAACAGCAGTAAACCTCCGGTGAAAGAGATCCGGTGCATCACCGCAACTTTTTTCAGTAAATTTTTCATTGTTATTTATATTAAAGAGGTAGAAATTTAATGTTATTAATTCGGCACATGGAAACAATCCCGCCTGTAATAGCTGATTAAGGTACTTAAAAATAGTTGAATGTATGCGAGGTTTTTTGGTAAAGAAAATATCATGTAAATATTATTATTGTAATATATATTGTAAATCAATAAGATAACAGCCGCTTGTTTTAAGCCGGGCCCTTACAAAATATGATGAAAAGTTTATATGTCATTCTGATTCACCGGTTTTTTGCAAGTATAAGGATAAAATTGTATTATTTGTATATCAGGAAAATGGTGCATGGTCGTTTTGGAAATTTTCCGTTCATCCGCTTTGTAAATAAAAATAGTAATATACCGGTGCCGCATAGCGGAATTCCAGGTTGGTATATTTTTTAATCCGATACGTACGTGACTTTTTTATTTTAAGTGAAAAATAGGAATAACCGGAACGGGGTCAGCGGGTGAAACAGACATGAATGAAACATCATATCCGTATGCCAATAACCAGCACATCATCCACTTGTTCATGATTCCCCTTCCAGGCGGTAAAATGGGCTTTTAAGTCCTGCTCCTGTTCTTTCATACTCTTTCCCTGAATGGACAGAAGTTTTTCCCTGAGTTTGGCGGTCATCATTTTCTTGCCTTTCTCACCGCCAAACTGGTCCGCATAGCCATCCGTAAATATATAGATGGCGTCGTTTTTCTGTAAAGAGATGCTGCTGCTGTTAAACTGTCTGTTTGCTGCTACCTGCAATCCTCCGATAGGAAATTTGTCAGGTTGAATAACGGTAATTTCATGATCGCGAACCAGCCACAAAGGCCTGTTGGCACCCGCGAAATAAAGTTGATTAGCGGCAAGGTCGAATGAGCATACGGCTACATCCATGCCATCATTGGAGTCGCTTTCGCTCTGACGGAAGGTTTCTATAACAGCACTGTTCAGGTTATTTAAAATCACATCGGGTTCCACCATGTTGTTTTCAAGAATCAGCCTGTTTATCAATGACACCCCTATCATGCTCATGAAAGCGCCCGAAACACCATGGCCGGTACAGTCGCCCGCAACAATCAGGGTACGTTTTCCTTTTTCCGCGAAGGCGTAAAAATCGCCGCTCACGATATCCTTCGGGTAATAAATGATAAAAGACTCTCTGAATGATTTATGAATCAATTCGGTGTTGGGCAGGATGGCGGATTGTATCCGCTTCGCGTAGTTCAGGTTGTCCGTAATGGATTTATTCTTGATCTCAATTTCTTCTTTCTGCAGCATTACTTCTTTGGTACGTTCCAGTACTTTCTTTTCCAGTTCGAGTTTCTGCCCTTCGAGGATGCGCTTTTTTTCTATTTCTGTCTGCAGGTTTTCTTCCGACAACTTTTGAATGGAATGAATCAGGTTGAGCAGTTGTTTCTGGTTATGTCCGTTTTTTCGTCCTAAAACAATGGCGGCGGAAAGGGGATAAGTACAGAAGGCGATGTTGGCAAGGTAGCGGATAACCCGTTCCACCTGATCACCATTACCAGGTGTTAAATTGGTTGCAAGAACAATATTGATAATGAACAACAGGGTGGCGCCGGAGCAAACATACACGATGGTTCTGGCTTCCCAGCGTTTCTGCCCGAAGCCCTGCACCAGGTAATATAAGGCATTAAACAGGGTGTAGAAAATTACGGTGATGATGAGCAGTACAACGATCCACAACAGGATGTTCGAACTTCCGTCAACGCTTAAGTTGATATGGCTGGATGATAAATATATTTTGGTAAAGGGGAGATTCGCAACAACGAAAAGACCCAGGAGCATTAACAAAGGGACTTTTGATTTTTCCTTATTGAGCAGAATTTTTGCAAAAAACATGGAAAGAAATTCTATGGCGAAAATGAAGAAGAAGCCCTCGATATTTCCCGGCAGAGACAGCGGAATAACATCCGCGAGAAATGCCAGTGACGCCATGATGCAAAAGGAAGCAAAGTATAAATTTTCACTGATTACATTGTAGAAGAGAAACAGAAGCAGGAATACAATTCCGAAGGCGAGGTAGTAAAAGCCCAGGGCAAAGGAATCCTCCGCTGATTCCTTCCTGTATTTCAGGATTTCTTCCGACCACTTTCTCTGTCCGAGGGTCAGCTCAAATTCATAGTCGTCGGGTGCCGGATAGTATTCCGCCCGCAAAGTAAGAAGCGTGTCATTAAAAACGATGTTTGCAAAGTTGTCCTGTTCAGTTTTCGTTGATTCCCGGTCGTTATTGTCCGCAAATTTTCCGGTGGCCACTAAACGCTCTCCGTTCAGGGTGAGAAGCATGGAGCCATTGGCCTGGTAACGCAGGGAATAAATGGTATGCAACAAAGAAGGCCTGACGTGAAAAGTAGCGCTGTAGACCGCTTTGACCGCTTTAAAATCTACCGGTTCTGAAATGGTATCCCAGCGATTGGTGGCGTATGTTTTCTTATTTCCTTCTTCATTAAAAAATTCAATGTCCCAGTGATATTTGTAAAAAAGGTCAAAGTGACGGATGGTATCCTGCCCTGGCTGCAGCGCTTTCTGAGGTATCTTGCCAATGTACTGTATATTGTTTTTTTCCGGAAAGGCGGTCTTTGCGCTGCAAAGGATACATAATAAACCGGTAATGATGACCAGCGAAAATTGTTTTGCGCAGGATACTATTTCTGTGTACTGTTTTCTGACCGGCATAACAATCATTTGAAAAAGCAAAATGTATGAATTAATCACAGGGGCACCATTAGGCAAGGGTGAGAGGTAAAGCAGCACCGTCCACGTACCGCATGGGTGACTGCTTATTGCGGATACAGTAGAAGTCCATGCTGCGTTTACAAATAATTATTGGTTGAAAATAGAAAAAATTACCTCTTGTTTCCTAAAATTTTTATTTCGCGGATATTTTTTGAAAGAGGAATAGCCGCCTGTATTTCTGAAAAGAAGGCCGCTTAAGTGCATGACCTTTTTTACATCTTGTAATGAATACGGTTTGGGTCGTAGGAAATACTTTACAATCATTGAGTTTATAAATGACTGTCATACAGTGAAATAAGGGGGAATTCTTTTTACTGTTGATGCCATGCTTTTATATGCAGATCTCAGGATTAAGTAGTATTTTTGGTTGGCAATTACAGCGGCATTGATGTCAAAACTTAATCTCTACGATATTTACCGGAACATGGAGAAGGAAGAAATTATTCTTTCTTTTAAAGGAGATGTTACCAAAGAACTTCTGTCCTCCGTCTATCAGATCATGGAGATGCGGATTGAGAATGACAATGAAGATATCCGTCGTAAAAAGAAGTTCTACAGTGTATTGGTGGAATGCCTTCAGAACATGTACCACCATATGGAGTCACTGCAGATTGCGAATGGCGACCTTGGAAGCGAGTATGCCGGAGGCGCTATATTTATAATCGCGAAAGGGCGGGAAGGAAGTTACAGGGTGTATACGGGTAACTTCATACTCAATGCTAATGCTGAATTGCTGAAAGGAAAAATTGACCGAATCAATGCAATGAACCCCGTAGAGTTGAAGGCGCATTATCTTGAAACCCTCGGTTCAACGGAGTTATCCGACAAGGGCGGGGCCGGCCTGGGGATGATCGAAATAGCGCGTAAATCAGGGGGCCGGATGCAGTATGACTTTGAAAAAATATCGGATGTACTTTCATTCTTTACACTCTCCGTAGTTGTTAATTAATTATAATATAGAATGGTTGAAGATTTAATAATTGCCGGTACCAATAAAACTCCCGAGGTAAAACTTATAGCACGGGAAGGGATCATTGAAATTTCCGGAAAATCGATCCCGGAAAATTCAATTGAGTTTTACCAGCCCCTTTTCAGCTGGATGGATACCTATTTTCTGAATCCGCCTCCAAAAACAGAAACCAGGATCATTCTGGAGTATTTTAATACCAGTTCCTCCAAGTGTTTACTCGACGTCTTGCGTAAGTTGGAGTCTTTGAAAAGTTCAGGTAAGAGTGAAGTGGTAGTGAAATGGCATTACGAAGCCGATGATGAGGATATGATGGAGGCCGGACAGGATTATGACGCCCTGGTAGACATTCCCTTTCAGTTGATTTGCATTTAGTTTTTTTTATTTTTCGAAAAGCCTGCGCAAAAGGTCTTTGTAAAGGGTAATATACAGGAGTATCGTCATACACCAGATGATGATGATGTTATAACTGAAGGTAGACATGAGGCTGCCAAACCATGATTTACTGTGCGAATAAAAGGGTGAGGAAAAGAAACTGTCAGTATAGGTACTCGCAAATACCGGCTTGAACCTCCTTACGATTTTGTTGTCGGCAATCACCGCCTGGTTATCCACATCATTTAAATTTAATACGAAGTCTTCCAGTTTTTCATTGTGGTTCTTTCTTTTAAACTCCATATACTTTTCGGCAGATCCCATCTTTCCTGCCAGTAAACCGGTAATACGGTCTTTTTCTTCGTTGGCGCTGTTGTAGGCTTCGGTCAGGTATTTTTTTACAGAGTCCAGCCGCAGCCGCAGGTCTTCCAGATATTTTAATTTGTCTGCTTTTAAATCCCTGTACCCGGACCTGGTCGGACTGAAGGCAGGGAATTCGCGTTGCAATTGGCTCCACTCACTGGTAAAAAAAACGTTCAGCGCGGCCAGTGAATCCGGATCAGGATGGGGTTGCTTTAAGAGGGATTCCGCTACCATAGCCTGGCTTTCCATGTGCTGCAGCCAGAAACTCTTCCGGTAGTAGGCATTGTTGGCTTTTTTTTCGGTTTCAAAAAAAGCTTTTTCAAAGGCATTGTGCTGATACTGTTCCACGGCGAGTCCTTCGTATGCCCATCGTGTGGCCATAATATTTCCGATTAACGGTGATCCGGAGGGGTTACCTACCATGGGGTTCAGGTCTTCAAATTTTACCATGACCCCGCTGAGCATGATTTGTGGAATTACCAGAAAAGGAATCAGGATGTACACGGCAACCCTTGTTTTCATGCCGGAAGAAATATTGAGTCCGAGTAAATTTCCAAAGCAGGAGACAGAGAATAGCATGAAGAAATACTCCGAAAACAATCCGGGAAATTCAAGGATGTTGTTTCCGGTGATAACATACAAGAATGACTGCAGGGCGGAGATGAAGAACAGAAAAAGTATTTTTGAAAACAGGTAGCTGTTCCGGCTTAGCTGCAGGAAGGATTCCCTTTTCAGTATTTTTTTATCTTGTATAATTTCTTCCGCGCTCGTAATAAGCCCCAGGAACAGGGAAACGATGGTGCAGATGAACATGTAAACAGGAATATTAGGATTGCTTCCGAAATAATATTCTTTTCCGTTTTCATACGACCGCAAAGCCAATGCAAGAATGAAAGCAAGCAGGGGTCCTTCCAGTAAAGTAATGGCCAGGTATTGCCTGTTATTGATTTTAGAAAAGAAATTTCTCTGAAAGTATACGAAAAACTGCACCAGTGGATTGGAAACTTTTACCGCCTTCACCCCATTGCCGGTATCACCCAGGGGAGTACTTTTACCGGTTTCCTTTACAAAATGGGTGTTGTAGAGCCGGTACCAGTCTTCCGAATTCAGTTTGCGTTGTGTGGTATTACGCCCGTATTCATCCACCGTTTTTGACTCCATCATCTTGAAAATTTCTTCCGGGTTGATGTTACCGCATTCGGGGCACTCACTGTATTCGAAATCCACAAAACTCATCTGTTGCCTGAAATAGCTCAGTGAATCTACCGGGTTGCCGAAGTAAACGGGGTAACCACCGGTATTGAGCAGCAGCAACTGGTCAAAGAGCTTAAAGATTTCTGAGGAGGGCTGGTGAATGACAACAAAGATTAGTTTGCCCGATGAGGTCAGTTGCTTGAGCAGGTCCATTACATTTTCTGCGTCATTCGAAGAGAGCCCCGAGGTAGGTTCATCAACAAAAAGAATATCCGGCTCGCGGATAAGTTCAAGGGCAATGTTGAGTCTCTTGCGCTGGCCGCCGCTGATAAACTTATTGAGCGGGTCGCCAACGAGGAGGTCTTTGATTTCAAGTAACTTCAGCGATTCCAGGCAGCGGTTTACTTTAACGGTAATCTCTTCATCTGTTAAACCGCCAAAAAATAATTTCGAACTGTAAAAGAGGTTTTGAAAAACACTGAGCTCTTCAATCAGCAAATCATCCTGCGGTATGTTTCCGATGAGGCCGCGGAGTTGTTTTTTATTGGAGTACACTTCATTTCCATTCACTAGTATTTTTCCACGGCTTGGTTTTACACTTCCGTTGAGCAGGTTCAGCAGGGTGGTTTTACCGGCACCACTATTCCCCATGATGCCAACCAGATTTTTTGAAGTGGTGCTGAAGGTAAGATCATGTAATCCGGTTTTTCCGTTTTTAAAAAGGTAGTTCAGGTTTTCAACGGAAAACACAAGTTTTTTCAGGTCCCCGTCATCACTCAGGTGATGGATGATATCGTTATAGTAAACAGGTGAAAATTTAGGGCTTTTTATCAGGGAACCCGGTTCAAATACCTGGACGGAGTTGGGGGTAATCTCACGGCTATCCATTACCACAGTATCCGTTCCGGTATAGGTAAATACCATCAGCGAAGGATCATGGATGGTAAGGAAGATCAGTTTGCCGGAAAGCCCTTCGCGCTGCAGATGTCGGCAAGGGAGAGCATGGGAGGTGTTCCTGTCGATGACCAGAAAGTTATCTGCGTATGTCAGGGCCGTATCCATGTCCCCGCTCACCAGGGAGGAAATATTTCCGGCATCCCTGCTTTCAATGCCAAAAGTTTCGGCTACGGTTGATAAAAATTCCCGGTGTTGTTCGGCAATGGATCCCGCTGCAGTATAAATGAATTCAAATAACCGGATTAATACGATGATTTTTTGCTTCTGCTCGAGTTCCTTATTGATCTCAGTGCAGATACGCAACACCTTCACTGAATTTACGGAGGTTCTTTTCCTTACCCGGCCCTCTTCACTGCTGCCCTTGAGTTTGTTGAGAAAATCATCATAAATGCCGAGGTAATGTGCAACGAAACTACTGGCCAGCTGCCGGCGCAAAAAGCGCTCAACAATATCCCGGCCTTTGTAGCCGACTTCGTCAGTGTTCGCAACAATGGCAAACAACTGCATCAAAGCTCTTAATATACTGTCGCTCATCGTATGTGGTAAAGGGTGGGCCCGCGCATCAGTAAACCAAGGGCTCAGGAAAGTAAGTGAAGGTAATTAATTTACCAAACCGCTCCTGAGTTTATTGATAAGTACAATGGCCTTATCAATATTTTCAGGAGTCAGGTCTTCCGGCGATTTAATGATGGCATCATAGTCCTTTTTGTATGCCTTCATGTTATCGAGAAGCGCCCTGGAATCTTTATCAGTGTATTCTTCGTAAAGATTGATCAGGTGAAAAATACCCAGGTTTTCATTGTAAATTTTCTCGTACAAAACAGTATTCTCCGCGGTTTTTGGAATCTGTTTAATCAGGTTTAAACTTAAATAGTTTACCTCTATCAGGGCGCCGGCCATGATGTGGCTGGCAACCAGGTAACGGTCATTGTTTCGCAGGTACGCGTCGGTTTCATTGAAGATGTTGTCCACAATAGAAACCAGGGAATCTTCATTGTCCGAGTTGGACTGATACCTTTCGGCGTATTGATTAAAAACACTTTCAATATTCAGGTCTTTGGCAAGTCCCTGCACCGCCAGGAAATATTGCACCGTTTTCTGATTCTGATTGTAAAAATTAATATAGGCAAGATCAACACCCAGCACGCCAAAGTTGACCTCTTTTTTAAACGAAACCAGGTACTTGTCAGTGTTGGAAGCAGGGTTAAGCAAATCGCCATTGAAGGGAGCTTTAAATTTTGACAAATCATTCACCACTTCAAAGGGAGAAGGTAAATTGGCCAGTGATGTAAAGAATTTGAAATCGATCAGTTCTTTCTTTTGCTGATCCAGGGAGTCAATTCGCATTGAATCCGATAAAGCTATTTCTTCTGCACCCCCTTCCTGATTGTCGGAAGTATTTTTACAGGAGCTCACTAAAAATGCAGCGAAGCAACACAACGCGAAACTAACCCTTACTACTTTTTTCATATAAGTGCGATTTTGACAAAAATATGTATAAAACCCTTTCCAACAAAAACCTGAAAGTAATTGAACATTTTGAAAAACAAGATGTTCGAAGATTTAACCTTGCAGTTTATACCGGTGCACTGAGCAGGGTGAAGCGTAGCTGTAGGGCTTTTATCAGCTCTAGGATCGTCGTCAGACCCGTCAGGGCGGAATATTTCAGAGAGCAAAAAGGCGGTTTGAAGTGGATTATAGAGAAACAATACTGAAAATATCAGGCGGCTTTCATGCTTCGCTGGCAGAACTCTTTGAACTGAACAGCTCCAAAAGTGATACAGTTGTACAGGGTGTCCATGAACTTTTCTTCAGATTGGTTTTCATGAAATGGTTTTAAAAAACTTTTTTTGATAAGCTGCAGGTTTAAATGCACGCAGGAAGTATCAGAGGTGATTTCACCAATCGATATACTCATTTCTACTTTGTGACTGAGGTAACCGTCGCCGGTAATTGCATGGATACTTCCGGTTCGCGGGTCGGCCGACAATACAAAAAAGTCTCTTCTCTTCAATGCTTTTAAGCAGGCATCGTAAACGGTTGACTTTTGATAGAGGAATGTTTGATACTTCATGGGCTGATGGCGTTAATAGTTTCGAATAAACTTAAACAAGTCAATACCGCTCCGGACCCCCCTTTCAAAAAAGATATTCATGGTGTTTTCAACCAATTCTAAAGTTGACTCAAATCTCTTATTGTCAATATATTTAATAGGTTTTATTTCGAATTTTTCGATTTCCGGCAATGCCGGTCCGATACAATTATCACATCTTTCAAAGCGATGATTTGCCAGTTTCGAATAATAAATTCTTGAGAGAAATATCCCAGTGTGAATTATAGCTACGTTTTGCAGTGCTTCTACTTTGATTCGGAAATTATTTTAGAGAGTAAATGGATATTCCGGTGAAGCTGAGCCCCTCGTCATCTGCAAATGGATGTATCCTTTAAAGAAAAA
>CAZHSC010000012.1:31249-35211 GCA_964534995.1 uncultured Bifidobacterium sp. | reverse complement strand
CCCCCGCTTCAACTTCGTTGAAGAAGGGGCTTTTCGTTGAGGTCGCGAGCAGATTACCTCAGTCGCGGAGCTCCTTCGGTGATCTGTAAAAGGGGGGTAGCCTTCAACGTAAAGCCCCTTCAAGCCTTCGGCTTGCCCGGGAGTTTTTCTTTTGTATGTCCATTTGCAAGCGAGTTTGCATGTCCATAAAAAAGAAAAACCCCCGCTTCAACTTCGTTGAAGAAGGGGCTTTTCGTTGAGGTCGCGAGCAGATTCGAACTGCTGTACAAGGTTTTGCAGACCTCTGCCTAACCGCTCGGCCACGCGACCAATTGCGGGTGCAAACATAATAAATATTGCTTCTCCCGCGGTATTATAATTTTCGCTTCACCCCACTAAACGCCATGCCTTCCTTTTGGTTGCGGTTTCACCTGTAAATTTGTCAATTGTTGTTGATCTTCAACCAAAAATGATCGGGGTTAGTGGTCAGGGCAAGGTTTTTTTGTAACTTAGCTTCGGTTAAGTTTATGTAGGTTATTATGAATAAAGCTATTGCCGGATACCATCTTTTAATGATTTTATCAGCCGTGGATAATAAATTCAATGGCAAAGAGGATAAAGTGATTAAAAACTACCTTATTGAGAATTTTCCATCGCGGGTGAATCTCGACAGTGAGATGGAAGTCCTGAGTAAACTGGATGCTTCCGATTACCCCATTCATTTTAACAATGCCATGAATGCTTTTTACATGGATTCAACACCCGATGAACGTTCTCATTTTCTTGATTTTGCAGTTAAACTGGTCGCTGCCGACAAAAAAATCAGCCCACGCGAAAATCTCTTTTTGAATGAATTGTACAATGCCTGGGAAGAGAATTATTCCATGTAAAACACCTTCCCTGTAAGCGAAATCAGCATAATTGGATATCCATGATTACCTTTATAAGGTAAGTTGAACACCTTTTACAGCCACTGAAAATTTCAAAGTATTTCCCGGAAAAACGAAGCCTGTTTTTTTACCCTGCCAGGATTAATTGAAAGCATTGAACCCTGTCACATCCATCCCTGTAATGAGGAGGTGGATATCATGAGTTCCTTCGTAAGTAACAACACTTTCCAGGTTCATCATGTGCCGCATGATGGGATATTCACCGGTAATACCCATGCCTCCAAGCATTTGACGGGCATCCCGGGTAATCTGTAAAGCCATGTTTACGTTGTTTCTCTTGGCCATAGAAATCTGAGCAGGGGTAGCCCTGTTTTCATTTTTCAAAACACCCAAACGCCAGGTAAGCAGTTGTGCCTTGGTAATTTCTGTGATCATTTCCGCCAGCTTCTTTTGCTGTAGCTGGAAGGCGCCTATGGGTTTGCCAAACTGAATACGTTCCTGACTGTAACGCAGCGCTGTATCATAGCAATCCATCGCCGCGCCTATCGCCCCCCATGCAATGCCGTAACGGGCTGAATTCAAACAACCCAGTGGGCCTTTTAATCCTTTTACATTGGGGAAAATATTAGCCTTGGGAACTTTTACATTGTCAAATACCAATTCTCCGGTAGCACTGGCTCTCAACGACCATTTGTTATGCGTTTCGGGGGTGGAAAATCCCTCCATGCCACGCTCTACCACGAGTCCGCGTATTACACCTTCTTCATCTTTGGCCCACACCACAGCGATATCGGCAAAAGGTGCATTGGAAATCCACATTTTTGCACCATTTAAGATAACATGATCACCGGCATCTTTGATATGGGTAAGCATTCCGGATGGGTTAGAACCGTGATTGGGTTCCGTCAATCCGAAACATCCCATCATTTCACCGGTAGCCAGTTTTGGCAGATATTTACGACGCTGTTCCTCAGACCCGTAGGTGTAAATAGGATACATCACCAGTGAACTTTGTACGGAGGCCGTTGAACGTACCCCTGAGTCGCCGCGTTCGATTTCCTGCATGATAAGTCCATAGGAAATCTGATCCAGACCACCACCGCCATATTCTGTGGGAATGTATGGTCCGAAAGCGCCAATGCCGGCCAGGCCTTTGATGATCTGTTTTGGGAACTCAGCCTTCTGCGCATAGTCCTCAATGATGGGAGATATATCCCGTTTTACCCATTCACGAACGGAATCACGGATCAAACGATGTTCTTCGGTAAGTAACTCGTCCATGAGGTAATAATCATGGCCCTGGAATCGGTCTTGTGGCATAAGTGTAGCGTTATGGCGCCTTGTATCCGGACGCTTTTTTAACCCTGCAAAAGTAGGAAAAACGCGTTTGTGATTTTCAATAAATGCTTTCCTTGTTAAAAATTGTCATAGCAAGGGATGGATTTTTTTATGGGTTGGCACAAAGGAATGATTCCGTGTAATGTTTTTGATCCTTTTTACATGCTGTGCCATCAGAAAATAAAAAATCCGCCGGCGTTCAGTTTGTCTGCCAGTTGTCCATGATATCCAGAGAAACTTTAAATACCCTGATGCGGCATTCGTTTTTGTTTTGAATGATCTGCTCCCAGGTTCGTGGGTTTTTTTTATTCAGGGTTCCCAGGTAGGTGGCCCAGTAAAGTATAATGGTGTAATCATAATCCTGTGCTTTGTAATTGCGGGCAGCCAGGTTGCCGGGTACCTCCACCAGGTCTTTCATTCTTTGTGCAATGGTTTTTAAAGTGTCAGGAGGCTGCTTTGCAGAGAGGCAAATGTTGTTCAGGAATTGGTCTGTTTGCACGGCGCAGGCGCCCGGTTCTTTGAAAGTGATCAGGTTTCCTTTGGTATCGTACACTTCAATTTCCGTTAAGGTTGGGAGTGCATTTACCGTGTTCACGAAGGACGCGGAATCCCTGAAATAAAAAATATTATCGGTCGGCATTGATTTTTTCCGGGCATATGCCAGGAGTTCTTCCGGCGTTTTTCCGGAGGGTTTTTTAATTCCCATACATAATTTTAGTACAGGTTCGCAACTGCTGAGCAAACCAAGTGAAACCAGTAGCATCACAGAGGAACAGATCTTTTTTTTCATTTCGGACAGTGTTTTTGATTGATGCAAACCCTGCCTGCAACCCTGACAGTCGCAGGCAGGGAAATGAAATGCTTGCGTGGATATTTACAGTTTACACACTTACTCTATGCGGCAGGGAATTACAATATAATCATCACGGAAAGTAATAGGATAGTTGCCCATGGCTAAACGTATTTCATCCCGGAAGCCGAGCTTCACGGCAATGTCCTGCGAAATCACGGTTTCTTCTGTTACAGGGAAGAACGCGGCGTTACGCAATTCGCTTTCCAGTTCTGGGGAAATACGGCTGCGGTCGAGGCAGAAATAGAGGGTGTTGCCCTCTGTGTAGAGTCCGGTATTCACGCTACGGAAGGTGATGCTGCCGCCTGCACTGCAGAATCCGAAGCCGCTTTCGCAGTTTTGCCGGCGTGATGCAATAATGAAATCAAGACGTATAGATATTCTGATGGGTTTTTCAATCTGTGCGTACACATCAGCGCTGATAACGGAAATGAGGATAAACAGAGATAAAAATATTTTTTTCATAATGGTTTTTTTTTAAAATTAAATGAATTTTTTGGGAATGTAACGTTTGGGCAGTTACGAAGCCTGCCACGTCACCGGCCCTGCCGGTGAGGGAGCGGTTGGAGTTATATTCAGGTGCCGGGCACCTGAGGTCTCCTGTTAAAGAATGGTTTCATATGATTGAGCATTTGCGGGCATTTTTACTAAGGGTTTAGTTGTTCCGCCTGCTCAATGAAAAACCGGACAAATATTTACTATCACAAACTTTCCGTGTCCGTGTACAAATATACCCCGGGTACAGGGTATGGCCCCCCGAATTTTTTTAAGTAATGAACAGGCGCCTGTTAATCCTCCGCGTAAGTACTGTAAAAATTGCTTCAACCGGGATGCCGCCCGCTTTCAGCACGCTGAAGCAATGCCATGACATCTTCGTCCGTAACTTCACTAAAGTCCTCGTAAAA
>CAZHSC010000012.1:0-31239 GCA_964534995.1 uncultured Bifidobacterium sp. | reverse complement strand
CATCAACCAGGTCCCTGAAACGGTACCGTGCATCGGGTGGCGCTACCGGTACGGCGAGTACGATTTTTGCAGGGTGCAATTTCCGTAAGCCTTTCGCCGCCGCAATCAGCGTACTTCCTGTGGCAATGCCGTCATCTATCAGGATAATTATTTTGTCTTTGACGATATCGGGTGTAGCGTGTCCCGTGAACCGTTTATACCTGCGCTGTAATTCCTCCAGGATTTTCCTGCCTTCACCTGCTACATATTCAGGGTCCACATCCGACACATGCCGGTCATACTCGACCCCCTGTAATGAAACGGATGCAATTGCGTATTCACGGTTCATGGGGTGGCCTATTTTTTTGGCAAGAAATATTTCCAGCGGCAATCCGAGTTCCTGCGAAATGATATACCCGAGAGGGACGCCGCCCCGTGGTACGGCCATTACAATACCTTTGCATTTTTTATAGGCCTGGAGTAATGGACTCAGTTGTCTGGCAGCGTCGGTTCTGTCGAGGTACATTTATTACAGGAGCTTAAGTGGTTAAAGGTATTTCAGAAACCATTCCCTGGCAAGATTTCCCACTTGTTCCAGCGTACCGGGCTCTTCAAAGAGATGTGTGGCATTATTTACTGTGGAGAGTTTTTTAGTGCAGCGAAGACGATGATACACCTCGCGGTTTAAAGCGAGTACTTCCTCGTCCTTCTCACCTACTATTAACAGGGTGGCTGCCTCCACCTGTTCAAATACTTCAGGAACCAGGTCCGGTCTTCCTCCTCGCGAAACGATGGCCTTTATGATATTATCAGGAATAACGGATGCTTTCAGGGCCGATGCAGCGCCGGTGCTGGCGCCGAAATAACCAACGCTGAAGTTTTTCAGTTCTTCGTGTTTTAAAATTTCCTGCGTCAGTGTGGCAAGCCGTCCGGTCAATAATTCAATGTCAAACCTGTTGTCATAATTTTCATCTTCCTCCTTCGTAAGCAGATCGGGAAGAAAAGTGGAGATGCCTGCCCGGTTCAGTATGGCCGCAATGAAATTGTTTCGCTGGCTGAACCGGCTGCTCCCGCTTCCGTGTGAAAAAATAACCAGCGATGTTGACCCTTCGGGTAGGATGAGTTCCCCTTCCAGTTGAACCTCCCCTGCATACAGTGAAACGGTTTCTTTTAGCATGGGCTAAGAATAGATAACAAAATTAAATGACTATAATTTGATTTGTATGATTCGCATAATGGCCGGGTTTGATATCTGTCAGTACACAGCAGTATGAAGATATTAGTAATTGTAAAGGTATATCCTGAATTATGGATGTGCCTCCCTGTTTTGTTTCAGGATCCAGTACAATCCTTTTACATTTACTTTCCATTCCTGCAATACAAAAACCAGTACTATTTCTTCAATCAGGTCCAGAAAGGTTATCAATGCTGCCAGATAAAAGAGAAAGTAAAATGGTTGAGGAAGCAGGTAAAGAAGTATCAGAAAACTGCCTTGCAGTATAGCTGCTGTTTTGGCGCAATAGGTATGAAAACTCGAGATTTTACGGTAGCGGAAAACCGAAACTCCAATCTGTATAAAGAACAGGGCCAGCAGGCTCAGCAGAATAAATCTTTGTTCGTAAAGAAATTCGTATTTGAAAAAATACATGGCGCTAACTCCCGCCAGCACGGTCAGGTCGTCGCCGATGGAGTCCAGAAATGAACCCGTTACACTGGTGACTTTATATTTCCTTGCAAGGACACCATCTATCAGGTCGGTGAAAAAACTTACTGGCAGCAGCCATTTGAACACATCCTGATTGCCTGAAATGATAAGATAAAATAATACGAAGGCGGATAGTACCCGGTACAGCGTAATTCCGTTGATGATGTAAAACGCTGTTTTTTGCACCTTGCTGCTTATTGCATTTTTATTTCTTCAACCTGCACAACTTCATTCGTAACGCTGTTGGTTAGGATAGCAACGATGTAAACATGAGAAGGTTCGGCATCGGCGGGTGTCAGAAAACCATCGTAGTTTTTGGTGACTTCGGTACCTGCGGCCAACGTACCCAGGTTTTCACCGTAAGTGCCGTTGAGGGAACCCCGCAGTACATGGCGGTGAATGTAGTTCTGCACGTTGGTACCGCCATCCTTTTGCCAGTTAATAATACTGTCTTCAACAAAGTATACCGCAAGATTTACAGGATCACTGAGATCGGAAACTGCTTTAACGGTCACTTCTGCTGAGATTTTCCTGTTGCCGGTGTCGTAACCGGGGGTAATTTCCATGCCCGCTTTGGCCACTGTGTTGATCCATTGGTCCACCTTGCTTTCCCAATTGGCCCAGTCAAGGATTAACTGATCACTGGTACCGGGGTTCAGCATTCTGTTCACCATTCCTTTGGGAAATGGTTGGCCAATCACATTAAAATCGGTAGCTATTTGCGTGGAGATTGGATTCCGGAAGTCATAGGTAAAATAAGGGGCTCCTGCAGGATATGGGTCTGCCCAGAAGTCGGCGTGAACGGCAAGTATCACGAGGCGTTCCCCGTAAATATTATGCAGTCGTGTAGCTTCACGGTGAGCATTCGGACAGGCCTGACAGGTATGGCCTGTGAAATCTTCCAGTAAAACGTTTTGCACAATGGTATCACCTCCTACCGGGCCGCCATTGATACCGGTACCGTAAGGCCCATCTATTTCGTCACAGCCTGAAATAAGAAAAAATGCCAGGGCACTGATTGCGAGTTGATGAAGTTTCATGTTTGTTTTTCTGTTATTCAAAGGTAAGATAAATACTGCGTATTATGATTAAAAACGGCTGCTGATGGTCACCGCAAGGCCATTGCTGGCGGGAACAAAACGGCAAACGCCCCCCACGCAAAGCAGCCCTGCCCGCTGTCGTGCCCAGGCGAGGCTCAGGCGGGTTCCCCCTCTGACGTAGTTAAGGCTGCCATTGAAATAATGGAAGCGTTTTTTGCTGTCATCATTGCCGTAATTCCATTCGTCAAAGGCGGTAATGGTCCAGTGGGGTGCCATGTTAAATTCCACCAGGGCCATTGCCCAGTTCCCCCGGTCCTGTTCAGTATACAGGTGTTCGAAGTCGAAGCGGATGCTGTTGGTGGAGGAAAACTTATAGGTATATTCAATGACACCCAGGTGGGAGGTGACTTGCTTTTCAGCGATTTTCCCTTCAATCTTTACACGGTCGTATATCTGGTACAGGTAACTGGCAATGATTTTACTTTTTTTGGATATTTTTTTGGTCAGCTCGAAGGTAACTTCCTGATAAAAGCGGTCGTCGCCGATGGTGAAGAAATCAGAAATGTAGCCAAGAGTATCATCAAGATTCGTCCTTTTAATGTCACTGACACCGGCGAAATTGGCCATAATGGTGGTTCCATATTCCCCGCCCAAACTTGTCTTCGGCTTGAAGGTGTAATATATTTCAGCGCTTCCGCCCATTTCCCCCAGTGTTTGGGTGGCATAAGGGTACAGGGTAGCGAGGCGGTAGGTTTGTTGTCTGTTTACCGCGGGCAGGTAGTTGATGAGCAACCTGGTTCCGGTAACACCACGGTCAGAACGGTAATCCATGTTGTCCACCCTTTTTGCACTCACGCGGATACCAAGTCCCTTCTGCGTAAAAGTGAGGTTGGTAAACAGGGCCTCGCCATGGTTGTAGGTGAAGAGGTTTGCCTGCGAAGGGTCGTTGATCTTATAAGCGTATTCAGCATCAAAGGCCAGCTTTCCGTAACGCATATTGAAACGGCCGGCATAGGCACCCACATTTTCCGGCAGCACGAGGGAGGGCTTGTCGTCTTTCTGGTATTTACTTACAAAGCTACCGCCAAGGCCTAAACGTAATTTCTTGCCTGAAAAGGCGGGGAACACATCATTCAGTTGGATGTCCCCGTCCACGCCCCTTACCACGTTTTCCGGGTAAGTGAAAAAGTCACGTTGCCTGCCAATCACGCCCTTGAGGGTGATCCCCGGTACAGGGGTGAAGATGGCCCTTAGTCCATCCAGCGAATTATCAAGCCCCAGGTTGGGCTCCCAATAAGAGCGGAAAACAAGGCCGCTGCCAAACTGTTCATAGAAGTTACCGGCAGTGACGCTGAGAATATCGTTGGTGTAAGTGATGTATCGGTTGGTAATGCCGTTGCCCTTGAAATTGGGGTCAAAACCAAGCAGGGTGTTCAGGTAACTTTCGTAGCGGATTCCGGCGGTAAGACTCCCATAGGTATAGGAGAGTGACATAAAACCGTTGTTTAGCCATTTCTCGCGTACCTCCGGAGCGTCAATGGCTGAATCGGCTTCGTAATACTGGCCGTTGGCTTCAAAATACCCGGAAAAGTTACCCGGGCTTAAGGCCTGCTGCGCCTTCAGGTGAAAGCTGGCAAGAAACAGACAGCATACAGTTAATTTCAACAGGCGGACACGGTAACGAAGCATAGAGGGTATGGGTTGGATTTAAGATCAGCTAAAGTAAATTAAATCCATGAATGGCCAACGCTACAGAGAGGATTTGTTGAAAAACCAGTGCAGGGCTTTGGTTCCTGAGCAGTCATTTTTTTATTCCGTTACCCGGCCATCGTTCTAACCAATAGACCTTTGTTCGTTCTGACGAGATTGGGGTTCCCGGAAAAATAAAAGAGGCCGGTAGTGACCGGCCCCTGTATATCGTTTTAATCAGTTCACTTGCCTGTTAATTTCTTCAGGTCTTCGTACATTTTTTCTTCATCACCGGGAGCGTAAGTATTTCTCTGCAACACGATCTTTCCCTGTCCGTCAATTAAAAATGTATGCGGCACATTGTTTACATTCATGGCCCTTCTGAAGTCGGAATTCGAATCAAGGAACACATCGAATTCCCATCCTTTTCCTGCAACGAACGGAGCCACGGAACTCATGGTCCGGGTATCATCAATGGAAATGGCGTAAATTTTAACTCCTGTTTCTTCCTTCCATTGCGCATATTGTTCGTTCATTCCGTTGAGGGATGCTACACAGGGCTTGCACCAGGTTGCCCAAAAATCCAGAATAATGGGTTTACCATCGTTGGTGATAGAGGAGGTGTTGAATGGTTTTCCGTCGATATCCTTGATAACAACGGCAGGGATATCGGATTTTTTAGTGTCCTGTGCAGCAACGAAACCAAAGATAAAAAGTGCTGACAGGGCAAGCATAATTTTTTTCATAAGGATGAATCTGTTTTAGGGTATCAAATATAATGAAATTTACCGTGTCCGAAAGGTGGGGTGATTTTATTCATTCTACCATCATGACCACCCCCTTAAAAAGTAATAGGCCGGAAATTCCGGCCTATTACTATCTGGAGGTAATGATTATTTCTCCAGCATTACTTTTTTACTGATACGCTGTCCGTCGGCGTCAATGCGGAGCATATAAGTTCCGCTTTGTAAGTGGCCGAGATTAACCTCGTGCCGGTTGCTCCTGGAGGTGGTATAGGTGTTCACCAGTTTACCACTGATATCGAAGATGGAAATAAGGACCTCGTTTGATTTGATAGCGCTTAAATCTACATACACAAGACCGTTGCTCAATGTGGGGAACAGGCTGATTTGTTCTTCCAGCTGGTTTTCACCAACGCCCGTGGTAAGGTTAACATTGATTTCATCCAGGTATCCGTTGTTTCCATAGCCTGAAGTAGCCTTGAAAACTATGTTAACATTGGATTGTCCCAGAAAATTGGCAAGATCCACCGTCTCTGGCCTCCAAACAGTGGAGATGGTAGGAGTATAAGCGGAAGTCATAGCGGCTACGGTTGATAAAGCAGGATCTGACTTGTTCCACAGGGTGCTCCAGGTAGCACCGCAATCGGTAGATGCATTTACCTTCAGGTTATCGGTATAACCGGAATACGGGGCCTTGGCGATTTTAAAGGTCAAGTTGGCAGCGGTGATGCCGGTGAGGTCAATACTGGGCATGTACAAATCATCGATGTTGCCATTGGCACTGCTATAGAAATCGATTTTAGCGGAACCGTTGTTTCCACCTACACCCTGCACCCCGCGGGTCCAGCCGATATTATCTGCATTAGCGTCATATTTCCCCCAGCCTGCAGGCGGGAAGGTAACAGCGCTGAACAATTCACTGATAGGAGGAACGGCGCCGGTGATATTAGCAATTATGGACAGATTGGTACGTGTGTCGCTGCATTGAGGATTAACAGTACCATTTGAAGTAGCTACCCAAATATCAATACTGTGTCCGCCGTTACCGGAAATAGTTACTGCCGGTAAAGTAAAGTTGGTGGTAGCTCCGGGTGCCAGCGATCCGGTCCAGTTAAAGGTGGCAGGGGCGCCTCCGTCCACGGAATAGTTGATGTCGCAGGTGGTCAGCGTAGCAGATCCCAGATTGGTAAGTTCGCCGGAAAGTCCATTTACCGTATTGGAACAGATCAATGGCGGCAATGCGGGAGGATTGCAGGATTTAAGGATCGCGTAGTTGCTAAGTGTCAGGGGTTCACTGATAGCGGCTTGTTTAACTTCTTTGGTGGCATCGTCCTGAACAAATGCAACTACAGCCAGTTGGTCGAAGCCATAAACGTAAGCGGGGATGGCTTCTGCTACAGAAATGCTGAAGGTGTCGCCAAGGGCATAGGAATTGGCGAGGGTGAAACCTGTAGCATTGGGATACATGGTACGCATAACGCCGTAAAATACATCTTCTCCGTTGGTACCGGGAGGTGAACAAAAATCAATTTCCTGTTCCACCATCGCAATCCTAGCTTTGAAGGTGCCGGAAGTAGCCTGTGTGCAGGTGATCAGAAGATTGATATAAATGGAGTCGTAATTGGGAGAGAAGGAATGTACAAGGTCAAACTCAAAAGGACTGGCTACGGCATAGCGGTTATCAATCACCGATTGGTTCATAACATTGGGCAATCCATTGGTAACATTGCCGTCAAAACGGACATTGGGTACGCCGGTAACACCGTAATAACTTACCCTGGGTCCAACCCACGTTTGCGTCTGCGTATTCATCGGATCCACGCCGGGCCAGTTGGTTTGATATTTAATGGAAGCCACCTTTAAAGTATTCGAACTGAGCAATGCATTTAATGCCGGGTTTTGTGCGGCACACGGACCACAGGAAGCCTGGGTAAATTCTTCCAGAAGGCATAAGCGCTGAGACTGCCCAATCGCAAGGCTTGTTGCCATCAGGGCAATAACAAACGTGTAGAGTTTTTTCATGACTTGTATTTAGTTTTTAGTTTTGTTGTTGAGAAATTCAAAAATAGCTTTTACTTTTTAATTGGGTATAAGTAAATTTAGGGATTGTTTAGTAAGTGTAAAATTATAGTATAGTAGGGTTAATACTGTAAGTAAGCAGGATGGAAAGAATTCTTATCATCTTATATATAAGTGTCTTAAGTATGGGATGCTACGGGGCCGCCGCACAGGTTCCGTTTTTTGAAAGGTCCTATGGTAAGGCGGGGGTGGATATTTGTTTCAGCGTCAGGCAACTACCGGATAGTTCCGTGTACCTTTTCGGGTATTCCGAAACGTCCCCTCCCGGCAATTATGATTTTACCTTAATGAAAGTCAAGGCCGATGGTACGCACTGTTGGACCAGGTATTATGGGACCCCCTTGTTAGATTTTGGCTTATTTATGAATCGATCCGATTCTTTTAATCTGATCCTGATTGGAACTTCACAAAATACTAATCAGTTGTTGGGGGATGATGTGCTGCTGATTAAAGTGGATAGCTCAGGACAGGAGCTATGGAGGCAAAGCATCGGAACTACCGGTAATGAAAGTTGCAGGTATGTGGAACAGACCCATGACAAAGGATATATTTTCTGCGGAATCACACCCGATACGGCCGGTTCAAACAATGCCTGGGTGGTGAAGACGGACTCAATGGGGAATGTGGAGTGGACCAATAATTTTGGCGGGCCCGACAATGATGTGGCAGCAAGGGTGGTGGCTACATCAGATACCTCCTGGGCCATGACCTGCGATACTAAACTGGCCGGCAACGGAAGTTATGATGTGCAGATCATTGGGCTTGATAGCTATGGAAATGAAACCTTTAACCATATCCACAATGACTCTCTTACCAATGGATGTCAGGGTATGTTTTACAGCAGCACTGGGAGAATTGTCAGTTTCGGTGAAACGGAAATTTCCCCAAACTCTTATTTTGATTTCCTGATTCATGTTTTTGATGGAAATGGCATGCCCGTCAGAGAAATTACTTTTGGAGGAACGGGTGCTGAAGCGATGTTTGACATGATGGAATGCGTAAACGGAGATTATCTGGGAACGGGATATACCAATAGCTCCAGCGGGGGTGTCTTGCCCATCAATGCAGCAGTGGTGAGGATGGATACACTGGGCAATGTGTTATGGATAAGGGAATTTGGCGGATCCGGTATCGACCTCGCTTACAGCATCGTTCCTGCTTTAGGGGGAGGATACTATGTTGCGGGCCGGACTACACTTGCTGACGAAGAGTTTTACCTGTTGCACATTGACGAAAATGGCCTTGCAGCGCTACCTGAAACCAGTAATCCGATCCTTAAGGGTCTTGGAGTATATCCAAATCCGGCCAATCAGTCCTGCATGATTCAGGTCCCTTTTCCTGCTTCAATATGGAAGATTTTCAGCCTGGACGGCAAATTGATATTTTCAGAACAAGGCCCCGCCTTAAGCAATAAAATACTGGATATTAGCCGTATGCAATCCGGGTCATACCTGGTACAGGCAGAGGGTGCCGGACGTTTTTCAAGTGCAAAGCTTATGATCGTTCATTGATATTGCCATCTCTATGTCAATTTTTATGATGGCCATGCGCAGGGTATCCTTTTATTTTTATATCTTTAGCCTTCCAAAGCAAATAATTACATAAAGACGCATGAAAAAAATTATACCCATCATTACAACATGTATCGCCAGCTTGTTTGTTCATTCACTTTCCGCCCAAACTTTTAGTCTGAGCAACATCACTCCGGTTACTGTTATCAACGACCCCTGGCTGGATTCAGATTCTCATGTATACATTCAAAATTCTTCCTCCAGCGATAAGCGCGTAAGGGTTGACCGTTTTATTAATGTTCTGGCTTCCGGGCATTCCGAGTTCTTCTGCTTCGGCTCCGGTTCCACCGGTTTATGTTATCCTCCGGGAACGGACAACTCCAACGGTGATGATACCGTATTTGCCAATTCAACAGATCAGTCATTTAAAGGTACCGTGAGGCCCCTGGGCAGTTATGGTTATACCTCCATTCATTACCGTTTCAGTGACACCGATAACCCTTCTGATTCCGTTGGCGTTGACCTTGCCTGGGATTTCACCACTTCATTAAATGAAAATCAGCAGGCCTTTGGTTTATCCAAACCCCTTCAAAACCCTGCCGATGCGTTCACTGTGTTTTCATACAATCTGCAGTTCAATGACAGGAATGACAAGCTCGTGGTATTTAATATGCTGGGCTCAAAGGTGAAAGTAATGGATATTCCCGGAAAGTCAGGGGCGCTCATATTAAATACCGCTGACCTGAAGGCAGGTGTGTACATGGTTTCCTATCTCAGCAACGGAAAAGTAAAAGACAGTTGCCGCCTGGTGGTTAACCATCAATAAGCTAACGTTTGACAATATACGAAAAGGGGCCATAGCGCCCCTTTTTTGTTCCCTGAACCTTTTTTACGGCCTGAAAAATATTTCCCGGGCAAAGAAAAAAGCAGTAAATTTGCTTACAAAACGAACCGTCCGGTCACATTTGTTATTTGCGTATGATCGGAGTATCAAAAAGAACAGTATGCCGGATAATAATCAGGAGGCGCTCGATTACCACGCATCGGGCCGGCCGGGTAAAATAGAAGTAATTCCCACCAAACCTACCAGCACCCAACGCGACCTTGCGAATGCCTATTCGCCGGGGGTGGCGGTACCTTGCCTTGAAATTGAAAAGAATCCGGAGAGCGTATATAAATATACCGCCAAAGGAAACCTCGTTGCTGTTATTTCAAATGGCACCGCCGTGCTCGGCCTGGGGAATATCGGTCCGGAAGCCAGCAAGCCGGTGATGGAAGGCAAGGGCCTGCTCTTTAAAATTTTTGCCGATATAGATGTTTTTGATATTGAAATCAACCAGACCCAGGTGGATGATTTCGTGAATACCGTGAAAGCAATCAGCCCCACATTTGGCGGCATCAACCTGGAAGATATCAAAGCGCCGGAATGTTTTGAAATTGAACGCCGCCTGAAGGAGGAACTGAAAATTCCGGTTATGCACGATGATCAGCATGGCACCGCAATTATTTCAGGAGCCGCCATGATCAATGCCCTCGAAATTGCAGGTAAAAAGATCAGCGATGTCCGTTTTGTAGTGAACGGCGCAGGGGCTTCAGCCATTTCCTGTACTTCCCTTTTTGTTTCATTGGGTGCCAGACTTGAAAATATCGTAATGCTCGACAGTTCCGGTGTGATCCGGCATGACCGGGAAAACCTGGACATTCATAAAGTCCGCTTTGCAACCCGCAGGGATATTCATACTCTCGAGGAGGCTTTACAGGACGCAGATGTATTTATCGGATTGTCAAAAGGAAATATTCTCAACGGTGATCATATCAGAAGCATGGCGGCTAATCCCATCGTTTTTGCCATGGCTAATCCTGATCCGGAAATCACCTACGATGCCGCCACCGCAGCCCGTCCTGATCTGATTATGGCCACAGGCCGGTCCGACTACCCGAACCAGGTAAACAATGTGATCGGTTTCCCCTTCATTTTCCGTGGTGCCCTGGATGTAAGAGCTACCCAGATCAATGAAGCCATGAAGCTGGCGGCAGTGCATGCTATCGCCCAGCTGGCAAAAGAGCCGGTTCCCGAAATAGTGAACCTGGCCTATAATCAAACCAATATCACCTTTGGCAGGGATTACATCATTCCAAAGCCGCTGGATCCGCGGCTGATCTACACGGTGGCCCCTGCCGTTGCCATGGCGGCCATCACTTCGGGTGTGGCCCAGAAGGTGATTACTAACTGGGATGCCTATGAGAATGATCTTAAGAAGCGCCTGGGACTTGACAATAAGCTCATCCGTGTTATTACCAGTAAGGCGAAGCAAAACCCCAAGAAAGTTGTTTTCGCGGATGCCGATACCTATAAAATCCTGAAAACCGCCCAGGTGGTTCGCGAAGAAGGCATTGCTCACCCTGTTCTCCTCGGCAATAAGATGAAAATTCGCAGACTTATCGAGGAGCATAACCTTCGCATCGATGATATCCCTGTTATTGACCCGCGTGAAGAGAGCCAGATGCTGGAAGAGTTCGGCCGGATTTTCTTTGAAAAAAGAAAGCGGCGCGGGTATACCTTGTACGAGTCAAGGAAGATTATGCAGGAGAGAAACTATTACGGGGCCATGATGGTGGAAACAGGTCAGGCGGATGCCATGATTTCCGGCCTCACCAGGAATTATGTGGATACCATAAAACCCGCGCTGAGGATCATAGGTACCGAAGCGGGTGTGGAAAGGGTGGCCGGAATGTATATCATGATTACCAAGGATGGCCCTGTGTTTTTTGCCGATACCACCATCAATATTGAACCTGCTACCGAAGATATTGTTGAAATCACGCTGCTAACGGCTAAGGCAGTACGACAATTTAATATCGAACCCCGTATCGCGCTGCTCTCGTATTCAAATTTCGGATCTTCCAATACCGAGAGCGCTATTAAGATGAGAAGGGCGGTGGAAATATTGCACGCAAAGCATCCCGGTCTCCTGGTGGACGGAGAGATACAGGCCAATTTCGCCTTTAATCATGCCATGCTGCGTGATAATTATCCTTTCAGCGATCTCGCCGGCCTGGGCGCCAATACGCTGATTTTCCCCAATCTTGACTCGGGAAATATTGCGTATAAGCTGATGCAGACCATGGGAGGGGCGGAAGCCATTGGCCCTGTGTTGCTGGGCCTGAAGAAGCCTGTTCACATCCTGCAGCTGGGCTCCTCCGTGCGTGAAATTGTGAATATGGTTACCATCGCGGTAGCCGATGCGCAGTCACGACAGCCGGAAAAGGAATCTGAAAAAACGTCCGCTCCGGTTAAATCACGGCCATAATCACCGGTCGCCGCATCCATGCCACCATTGATTCGCTTGAATCAAACGGTTTGCGTATTTTATTGCACGCAGAACCCGGATAAACCCTGCCTTGTTTCCTGAACTTTTGAAATGGCTGTTTTCGTGAACGAAAGATGACGAAAATAGTTTTTTAGAATGTAATGCACGTCAGCGGGAAGTTGAAACGGGCTTTGTAACCCATGCCCTTTGTCGGAAAAGTTAACATTTGTTTTTTTTCCGCCTGCTATCGTGAAGGATAAAATACAGCTGCATGACTCAGCGCAGGAGGTGTACTACCTGCCTGACATCCTTTTCGATCAGCCGGTTTTGATCGTAGGCTTCGTAATGAAGTGTAACTACATACAGACCTTCCGGAGCATCCTTGCCCCTGTAGCGGCCATCCCAACCCTCATGGGGAACCTGGCTGCTGAAAACACGTTGTCCCCATCTGTTGTAGATATTCATCCGGTAGCTTTTAAAGTTGCATTCACTTTTTTGAAGGTAATTTTCGTTTTTACCATCGCGGTTGGGGCTGAAAGCATTGGGCAGCCAGAGGTAGCAGGGGCAACTTTCGTAGTTGATCTGCAATGTGTCGGCAGCTGCGCCGCAATTATTTTCGGCGTAAGCGTAATAGGTGCCCGGAAATTGAATGTAAATAGTGGCTGTGGTTTCACCGGTGGACCAGGTGAAGGGATCATTGCTGCTGGCCTGTAAGGCCTTTATTTGTCCGTAGCAAAGCACACTGCTGTCGGCGCTGATGTGTATTTCAGGTTTTTCCAAAACACTGATATATTCCTTTTTTACGAGGGTGTCACTGCCACACTCGTAACGGGTAATCAGGGTAACATCAAATTTCCCCGTGTCAGGATAACAAATTTGCTGCGGTGAAGGATTAGAAGAAAGAGCAGGGATGGCGCCGTCAAAAAGCCAGGTACGCGCGTAACGGTTAGCGGACGAAGTGTCGGTAAAATGATTGCACTCCCCTTTGCAAAGCTCCAAACTTCCCGCCTCAAATCCACTGAATGTGAAAGGAGGCTCAGCTATTTTTGTAAGACTGATATCATCCACATCGAAATAATCGGCGTCGGCCACTTGCATACAGGCTAATGTTTCTGTGCTGTCGTTGCAAAATATGCCGATCATGACCGCATCATAACAACTGTCAGCGGTGAAATCGACGGTGAATCCTGTATAGGCGCTCAGCGCAACCTGACTGGGGTCGATCTGAACCTGCGGCCTGAAAGCGGCGCAACCACTTAAAGGGGCCGATGGAGGATGATTGGATTTATAAAAGTAAAAACCCAGGGAATAGCAAAAGGAAGCCGGTGGAGGCATGTTGGTGGTAGTAAACAGCCAGTGGGAGGACACCCTGTAAACTGCCCCTGGCTGGAGGGTTTGCAACAACATGCCCTTGAAAGTTTCACCATACCACATTGCACCCGGATTAAAGACCGAAGGTGGTGAACAAATAAGGCCGATCACGCCATCGCCGGTCCGGGGTATGCCATAGGGTCCGATGGTAGAGGGGGCATAATATCCGCAATGATAAAAATCAGCAGTTCCGATGGCAGAATCCCAGTCGCTGCAGCGGTTGATTTGCGAAGTATAGTCAGGACATTGATCATAGATTTCAAAGCCCGGGTTGGGAAAAAGATTCTGAGCCTTCGCGCAAAAAGCATAGAGGCATAATAAGATCAATCCACTTTTATG
Organism: uncultured Bifidobacterium sp.; assembly: GCA_964534995.1. Taxonomy (GTDB): domain Bacteria; phylum Bacteroidota; class Bacteroidia; order AKYH767-A; family OLB10; genus JAJTFW01. The sequence goes on along the minus strand of CAZHSC010000012.1, from coordinate 17,472 downwards.
CATGTTTCGGAGGAGAATACAAAGGTTGAAATTTTACGGATTTCCAGGGTCAGTGAATTGTCAATTACCGCTTGCGCCCGGCTTTTGCTCCGGCCCATTTTTCTGTTTTAAAGCTACTTTTGCGGCATGTATGATTATTTCAATGGAAAAATTTCAGGGCTCAGTCCTACTTCAGTTACCATAGATTGTGGAGGAGTTGGATACCACCTGCAGATTTCCCTGCATACCTATGGTGAGCTAAAGGACAAGTCTTCTTATCGTCTTTTTGCCCACCAGGTGGTACGGGAAGACGCCCATCTTTTATTCGGTTTTGCCGAAGAAGCGGAGCGGCACATGTTCCGGGAGTTATTGAGTGTCAGTGGAGTAGGTGCTTCTACTGCCCGTATTGTACTTTCTTCGATGACCGCCTCCCAACTCCGTAATGTCATTGCCGGAGGAGATGTATTGAGTCTTCAAAAAGTAAAGGGTATTGGAGCCAAAACGGCGCAACGTATTGTGGTGGACCTACAGGATAAGATGAAAAAGGGGCCGCAGGAATTAACAGTTATTTCTTCGGGACCGCACAATACAGAAGGGAACGAGGCGTTAAGTGCACTATTGACACTGGGCTTTGCCAGGGTTAATGCCGAGAAAGCCATCTTACAAGCTTATAAATCATTAGGTTCAGAACCCAGGGTAGAAGATATTATTAAGGTTGCGTTAAGTTACCTCTGAAACCTATGATTTAATTGCCCGTATAATCTTTAGGAAAGGAATCTCTGTAGGGTTCTAATCTTGCAGGTTTTGTGCTATTTTTGGCCGCCTGTAATTCTTACCTATCAATCCATCTAACTGTTGAAGCGTTTCCGTTCGTATTCAATTCTTGCATTTTGTTTCTGCTCGCTGATGTCGATGGTTTGGGCAACCGGGCCTGAGTCCCTGCTCGATATTTTTCCCGCAATGCCGCTGATTGCGCCCGGCGATTCGGACACCACAAAAGTGCTGCTTCCGTATCCTTTTGAAGACCGGTGGGCCGACCCCTACAATTCCCAACAGCCTTCCAGTCCCCTGTATATGGGAAACCCCGGAAATATCCAGACCACCATCCAATATAACCCGGAAGAAAGGCAGTATGATATTTTCGAAAAAGTAGGGGACGAGTTTTTCAGGAATCCCAGTTACATGACTTTTGAAGAGTTTAAGGAGGCGGAATTTGAAAAGAGTACCCGGAATTACTGGAAACAAAAGGCCAATTCCGACAACCTGGATAAGCGTAAAGGCGGATCCCCTAGGATTTACGTTGGCGGGGAGGCCTTTAACCGTATTTTCGGAGGCAACACCATCGATATTCGCCCGCAGGGTTCCGCATCGCTGGCCTTCGGATTAAACATCAGCCGTTACGATAACCCAACCCTTCCCGAACGTCAGCGCCGCATCACCACTTTTGATTTCCGTGAGCAGATACAGATGAATGTGATTGGTAACATCGGCGAGAAGCTGAAGATTACCACCAACTATAATACCCAGGCCAGTTTTGACTTCGAAAATCAGATGAAACTGGAGTATACCGGTTATGAAGATGAGATTATCCAGAAAATTGAAGCCGGAAATGTCAGCCTGCCCCTCAACAGTCAGTTGATTCAGGGTAGCCAGAGCCTTTTCGGTATCAAGACACAGCTTAAGTTCGGACGCCTGCTGGTCACCAGCCTGCTTTCACAGCAAAGGGGCCAGGCCTCAAACATTGAAGTGAAAGGCGGCGCCACCACCACCAAGTTCGACATTCCCTGCGACCAGTATGAAGTGAACAAACACTATTTTGTTGGAAGTTATTTTAAAGATCAGTACGATGTTTCTCTCGCCGATCTGCCTTTTATCAACTCTCTGGTGGCCATCACACGTATTGAAGTATGGGTAACCAACAGGAACAACAGTACCGATAATACGCGCACCATTCTGGCCACAATGGACCTGGGTGAAAAGAATTTTTATAATCAGAGCGGCCTGATCAACAATCTGCCTCCTTTCGATAAGCAATTCCCTTCCGATTCGGCCAATAATCTTTACAGCGTGCTGAATGCGAATACCAACCTGCGGGATGTAACCCAGGTACAGAATGAAATTGCAGGTATTACACAACTCAGCGCTTCGCGTGATTATGAAGTAGTGCAGAACGCACGCCGCCTCGCCACCACCGAATATACCTTCAATCCACGCCTCGGTTACATCTCCCTCAATCAGGCGCTCAACGGTAATGAAGTGCTGGCAGTAGCCTATGAGTATACCGTAGGCGGCCAGGTGTACCGTGTGGGTGACCTGACCAACACCGGTATCGAACCTCCCAAAGTACTCTTCCTTAAACTGATTAAAGGAAGGGTAAACAATACCAAGCTCCCTACCTGGGACCTTATGATGAAAAACATCTACGCACTGGGCGGTTTTCAGATTGACCGTAAGGATTTCAAGATGGATGTTCTGTACTATGTAGATACCATTGGTAACAGGCTTAATTACATTCCGACAACACCGGCGCAGACTAACGTATATGCAAAGCCGCTGAACAGGCTGTTTAATCTCGATAAGCTGAACGCGAACAATGACCCACGTCCGGACGGCGAATTTGACTTTATTGAAGGGGTGATGATCAACAGCGCTACAGGAAGGATCATCTTTCCGGTGCGCGAGCCTTTCGGTTCCTATCTGCGAAGCAAGTTTACCGATTCTACCTCCGCCGAACCCTATGTTTACCAGGCGCTGTACGACTCTACCCGTATTTTCGCGATTCAGCAGGCGGAAAAGAACAAGTTCAGCTTAAAAGGAAGTTATATCAGTAAATATGGTTCCGACATTCCGCTCAACGCCATCAATATTCCGCAGGGTTCCGTTAAAGTTACTGCCGGCGGCGCGCAACTGGTGGAAAATGTAGATTACACGGTTGACTATAACCTGGGGCGGGTGAAAATCATTAATCAGAGTATTCTGAACTCGGGGACCTCCATCAATATTTCGCTTGAGAGCAATACACTTTTCAGCATCCAGTCGAAGACGCTCTTCGGTTCCAGGTTTGACTATACCTTTAACAAAGACCTGGTGGTAGGAGGTACGCTGCTGCGTCTCAACGAAAGACCCATCACCCAGAAAGTAAATATCGGGGATGAGCCCATCGCCAATACCATTTGGGGTGTTGACGGTACCTGGCGGACTGAATCACGGTGGTTGACGAGGATGATCGACAAGCTGCCCGGCATTTCCACTAAAGAGCCCAGCAACATCACGGTAGCTGGTGAATTCGCCAATCTTATACCCGGTAATAACAAAGCCATCGGGAAAAACGGCACCGCTTACGTAGATGACTTCGAAGGCAGCCAGAGTACCATTGACCTTCGTAATGTAGGTAGCTGGATCATGGCTTCCACACCCGCCAATGGCCTCTTCCCGGAAGCGGATTCCATTACCCTTGCCTATGGAAAAAACAGGGCGCGCTTCAATTGGTACATCATCGATCCCCTGTTTTACCGGGACATTCAGGATGTAACGCCTCCGAATATCGATGACAATGAAATTTCCAATCACCTGGTACGTCAGGTACCTGAAAAGGAGATTTTCCCCAACCGTGATGCACCACAGGGACAAACCGTGGTATTGCCGGTTTTTAACGTGTCATTTTACCCGGACGAAAGAGGACCCTATAACTTCGACGCAAATCCGACCAGCATAGATCCTGCTACCGGAAAGTTTACGAATCCAGCCGATCGATGGGGCGGTATCATGCGGCGTATTGAAACTACCGATTTTGATGTGGCCAACGTTGAATTCATCCAGTTCTGGATGATGGATCCTTTTAACAGCAACACGCAGAATACCAGTCAGGGCGGTGGTGATCTTTACTTCAACCTCGGTAATATCTCCGAAGATGTGCTGAAAGATGGTAAGCTTGAATATGAAAACGGCCTGCCAAGCGATGGCGATACCAGCAGGGCCACACGCGGCGTATGGGGCTTCACCTCCAAGACACAACCTCCCATCATTTACGCTTTTGATAACAACCCCGACGCGAGGCAATACCAGGATGTGGGATTTGACGGATTAAGAAACAACCTGGAAGGCTCTTTTTTCCAGGATTACCTGAACCAGATGCAGAGCATCGTAACGGCACAGGTGTATCAGCAGCTTACTACGGACCCCTCTTCCGATAATTACCATTATTACAGGGGTACCGATTATGATAACCAGGGATTGGGTATCCTTGAGCGTTATAAGCGCTTCAGTAATGCGGAAGGGAATTCCCCAACCGATGAACAGTCGCCCGAAAATTATCCTACCGCTGCCACCACCATTCCGGATGTTGCGGATATCAACAAAGACTTTAACCAGGAAAACAGCGAGCAGTTTTACCAGTACCGTGTATCCCTGCGCCCTGGTGAGATGAATGTTGGTCAGAATTTTATTGTGGATAAAGTAACGCGCACGGTCAACCTTCCCAACGGCAACAGCGACCAGGTAACCTGGTACCAGTTTAAGATTCCCATCCGCGAAATCAATGGTACCAACCCCAACATTACCCGCATTGGCGATATAGAGGGTTTTAATACCATCAGTTTCATCAGGATGTTTATGACGGGTTTTGAACAGCCTATGACCTTGCGCTTTGCCAGGCTGGAATTGCTGCGCGGCGAATGGCGTAAATACAACTATGATCTAAGGGCAACAGGTGATGTAATCGGCACCGACCCCAACAATGCCACTTTCGATATCGCGGTAGTCAATATTGAAGAAAACGGAAAGCGTACGCCGATAAATTACGTAATTCCTCCCGGTATATTACAGGAAGTCAACATCGGATCCACCGTTTTGCAGCGTCTGAATGAGCAGTCGCTGGCACTTAAAGTATGCGACCTCGAAGATGGGGATGCCCGTGGAGCTTTTAAAAACCTGGAACTGGATCTGCGGCTGTATGAAAAAATAAAAATGTTTGTCCACGCGGAAGCCAGCGGCGATGAGGATGCCTTGAAAAACGGCGACCTGACGGTTTTCCTCAGGATGGGTAATGACTTCAATGAAAACTACTATGAGTATGAAGTGCCCCTGGCCGTAACGGGATGGGGCGTTACCTCGGCGGATGCCATATGGCCCACCTCCAACAATATTGAACTGGAGCTGGAAAAGTTTGTCGACCTAAAGCTCAGGCGAAATAAAGCCGTTGATAATTCCGGCGGTGCACTCAACATCACCAGTGTATATTCTGAAGCGGAAAGCGGTACCAACCGGACCTTCAGCATCAGGGGTAATCCTTCCCTCAGCTCTGTAAGGTCAATCATGATCGGTATACGGAACCCAAAACTCAATCCGCTGAGCCCGGGTGGTGATGACGGGCAGCCGAAATGCGGGGAAGTATGGGTCAATGAATTAAGGCTTACCGACTTCAGCAAGAAGGGGGGCTGGGCCGCTAACGCCCGCGTCAATACGAAGTTGGCGGATATCGGAAACCTGACGGTTGCCGGGCAGCATAAATCAGCTGGCTTTGGTCCGCTGGATCAGAAAGTGAGTGAACGCCCGGTAAACAGCGAAACCACCTTTAATGTTACTTCCTCCCTCTACCTCGGCAAATTCCTTCCGCAAAAAGTAAACCTCGACATCCCCTTATATGTGAACTATGGTACCATTGTCAGGAACCCACAATATGATCCGCTGGACCAGGATGTGCTGTTTACCAAGTCGCTGGATAATGCCGAAAGCAAAAGTGAAAAGAGGGAGATTAAAAAGCGTTCGCAGGATTATACCCAGAATAAAAGTATCAACCTCACCAACGTAAAGAAAAACAGGAGCCCGTCCGCTACCGGCAAGCCCAAAGTATACGACATTGAAAACTTCAACTTCAGTTACGGTTATGATGAATCTTTTCACCGGGATATCAATATTGAATATGATCTGATTAAAACCCATCGCGGCGCTATCGGCTATAATTATAATACGACTCCGAAATACATTGCCCCCTTCAGCAAGGCGAAAGTGATGAATTCAAAATACCTCAAGCTGATTAAAGATGTAAACATCAACCTTATTCCTACAAGCCTGAATTTCCGCACCGACCTGACGCGGATGTATGGAGAAAAACTGTTCAGGAACAATACCGGATACAGTGATATCATACGCGATACCTTCTTCAATAAAAACTACGAGTTGCGGAGGATTTATGATTTCAAGCTGGACCTTACACGCAGCATTAAAATTGATTTCAATGCCAATAACTATTCGGTGGTGGATGAACCGGAAGGGCGTATTGATACGAAAGAAGACAGGGATTCCATCAAGAGCAATCTGTGGGGTAAAAACTTCCTCCTCGGCCGGAATAAAAATTACCAGCATACCGGAAATGTATCTTACCAGGTTCCTCTGAATAAATTCCCGCTCACCGACTGGATATCGCTCAATGCGCGTTATGGCTTTAATTACAGCTGGACGGCAGGGCAGTTTCTCCGGAATGCAGAAGGTGCTTTTACCACCGACCCACGTACCGGAAATACCATTCAGAATTCCAACACCAAGCAACTAAATGGTAATTTTACCATGACCACGCTTTATAATAAGGTTCCTTTCCTAAAAAAGATAAACTCTCCCAAACCCAAAGAACCACCCAAGCCAAAACCGGAAATCAAGAAAGACATTAAAGGACAGAAGCCGGAGGAAGGCGCTCCTCAGGATACCACCAAGGGGAAAAAGCCGGTGGTAAAAGAAAAGAAACCGGGGCAGATACCCGATGCGGTGCGGTTCATCGGCAAAATGATAATGGGTATAAAAACCGTAGGCTTTACCTACAGTGAAAATACCGGAACCACGCTCCCGGGATACGTCAATTACTCCGATGTGATGGGACAGGACATTGACAACAGTTCCCCCGGATATGGTTTTACCTTCGGATCGCAGCGGGATATCCGCGAAAAAGCGGTGCGGGGCGGATGGATTACAACAGATTCTACCCTTAATAATCCACTGGCAAGGACCTATTCATCCAATTTTTCCGGACGCAGTTCCATTGAACCGTTTACGGGATTGAAAATTGAATTAACCGCCAGCCGCCAGTTTAGCCGCAGTAATTCTGAATACTTCCGTTATAACGGTACCCGCTTTGAGTCACAGGGCGTCACCGAAACGGGGAACTTCAGCATTTCCGTAATCGGCTGGGGTACCGCGTTTGTAAAAGACGATAAGACTACTTACTCCAGCAAAACTTTCGAGGATTTCAATGCCTACCGTAAGATTATTTCCGAAAGACTGGCCGCAGAAAATCCCAATTCACAGGGGCTGGCGGCGCCCGATACTTTCGGCGTAGTGTACAATGATGGGTATAGCGGCGTACAGCAGGAAGTGCTCGCACTGTCATTCCTTGCGGCATATACAGGCAAATCGCCATCCTCAATTGACCTGAATGTATTTCCGCGCATTCCTCTGCCCAACTGGAGGATAACCTATGACGGTTTGAGTAAACTCCCCTTGTTTAAGAAAATATTCAACACTGTAAACATCTCACACAGCTACCGCGCCACATACAATGTGAATTCATTCCAGCGAAACGTAAGCTATATCGATTCAAAGTACCCCATCAGCAGGGACGTTTCACAAAACTTCATTCCCCGTCGTGAACTTGCCCAGATATCCATGAGTGAACAATTTGGTCCCCTCATTGGTGTGGATGTTACCTGGAAGAACAATATGCAGACGCGTGCCGAATTCCGCCGCGACAGGAATATCTCCCTTACCTATGCCGGCGTGCAGATCACGGAAGTAAAAGGCAATGAAATTGTACTTGGATTTGGTTACAGGCTGCCAAAATTCAAACTGCCCTTTGGACTTAGTAGCAAGAAGAAGGTTTCCAGCAATAGCCTTAATCTTACTGCCGACTTCTCGGCGCGCCGGAATATCACTATTATCCGAAGGCTGCTCGAAGGAGTGAATCAACCCACTGCGGGATTAAATGTGTACTCCATCAAAGGCGCGGCGGATTATGCGGTTAGTGAGCGCTTGAATATCAGGTTATTTTACGAACAGACTATAAATACTCCTGTGATTTCCACCTCCTTCCCTACTTCCAATATTCTTACCGGGATAGAAGTCAGGTTCTCTTTGTCGCAGTAATCATTGAAAATAGTATTTTTGAGCAAAGAAAAAATGTATGAATATCCCAGCAGAACTTAAGTATACCAAGGATCACGAGTGGATCAGCGTGGATGGTGATATCGCCACCATTGGAATCACTGACTTTGCCCAGAGCGAATTAGGTGATATCGTTTATGTTGAAATCGAAACAGTAGGGGAGACCGTTGCCCGCGAAGCTGTATTTGGTACCGTAGAAGCGGTAAAAACAGTTTCCGACTTGTTTATGCCGGTAACCGGCGAAGTAACGGAGTTAAATTCCAAACTGGAGTCTCAACCCGAACTGGTGAACAAAGATCCGTATGGTGAAGGCTGGATGGTAAAGGTGAAATGCAGTGATCTGTCGCAACTGGCGGAGCTTCTGAGCGCTGATGCATATAAGTCACTCATCGGTGCCTGACAGGGTAAAAACATCCTTTCTGAAATATAACTGGCCCGGCATATGCTGGGCTTTGTTAATTCTGGTGCTGAGCACCATTACTCCTCCATCCGTAACCATCCCAAGGTTATTTGATTTATTCTCTCCTGATAAAATCGCCCACTTTGTTTTTTATGCGGTTTTTGTAATGTTGTTTGCCAAAAGTTTTTCAGGTATGCCGGCTGTTACCATGTTTTCGCGATACCGTTTCAGTATTTCTTTTTTTTCGGCCGCGATATATGGAGGGCTCATTGAGTTATATCAGGGCTTCATACTGTCAAACCGTACGGCCGACTGGGTCGACTTCCTTGCCAACTGTATTGGTGCCATCATTGGAATGATGCTGTCGGTTTGGCTTTTCAGGAAGGGATAAATCCTTCTTTGTTTTTCCGTTTGCCGCTTATTTGACATGATTTGGGTAAAAGGAGCTTTTTCAGGGGTAAAAAAAATTGTTTATCAATTGCAAAATTTTAAATTTGGTTGAAGCTCCGTTCCGCTTAATTCTATGGTCATGAGAAAGCAGTTGAAAAAGTCTCAATATGAAATGTCATTCATGAAGATTTTGAGATCTCCTGCAGGAATACGCACTTTTTACCTGCTGCTTTTGCTCATCCTGCATACCGCTGAAGTAAATTCCCAATGGCTGACATGGGAAAACGCATCGTCAACAAGACTTACAGTCAGCAGCGTGGCGGCCAGCGATCCTGAAGAAAAAGACATGTGGGCCGATGACCTGAACAATGATGGCAGGGAGGATTTAATTGTTGTACGTAAGCAACCCTTTTCCAGTCCGACACAGCCCGGCAAATCCACTTTGTTGCTGATGAATGTAAATGGTATACTGACGGATCAGACGGCCCTTTATGCCCCACAGTTTATCAGTACGCTTAGTTTTGCCAGAGATGTTTATGTTGGTGACTTTGACGGTGACAACTGGAAAGATGTGGTGATCGCCAATACCTTTCTGCAGCAACCTCAGTATTTCAGAAACAAAGGGAATGATTCATTGGGAAACTGGCAGGGATTTGTCGACGAATCTTCCCTGCGTTTTCCGGCGCTTACCGATGATCCGGTTCGTTTTTGCGCGGTATGGGGCGGAGATGTGACAGGAGACAATCATCCCGATATTTATTTTGTGAACTACCGGCAAAATTCTACCGGGGGTGTTTCGCAGGATTACCTCCTTATAAACAATGGAAATGGTTATTTCACCAACGAGAGTGCCGCACGCCTTGGAATATTGAGAAATTCTGCGTTTGGTACCGCCTGTCAGATAAAGGACATGGACAATGACGGCGACAATGACATCATTAAAAACTCAACCTTGTATAATGTCGCTCCGTGGAATGCGCGTGGAGTACTTGTGCTTTTTAATAATGGTTCCGGATTTTTTACAAACTGGCAAAACCTGGTGCCTACGAGTTCCCCGTATATGTTTGAAATTGCCGACTTCAACCTGGATGGCAGGCTGGACCTCTATGTGGTAGATGATGGCTCCGATTATCTTTTGCGCAGCAATTCATTTGTTCAGGATGTAAGTCTTAACGTTACCAAGACAAACCTCAATTTCAGTTCATCCAATGGTTTTGGAGGCAATGTGCATGCTGCCGATCTTGACCTTGACGGCGACCTGGACATTGGCGTTGCCGATGTAGATGTGGATATCCCTCCCTGCAACAGCAGCCGGCGGATGGCGATTTACCGGAATGATAATGGTGTGTTTACCGATGTTTACGGTTCCACCCTTTTCCCCTGGGCTGATAACAACTATGATTTTTCATGGATAGACATCAACAATGACGGATTGCAGGACTTCGTTACCGGCTGGTGCAACGGGTATGGCGTGTTCATGAATGACAGTTGTGAACTTGCGCCCAATCCTTCCGACTATGACCAGGATGGCCTTGCCGATGCCTGCGACCCATGCCCCACAAACCCCGACCCATCATGCGCTCCAACATCGGTATACCCTACCGTTAGCCTGCAGTTGAATGTTGCCCGTCAGTGGAATGAACTGCTGCTTGCCAGTATCCGCAGGGATTTCGCCCGTCCTACTGTACATGCCAGGAATCTGTTTCACCATTCTTCGGCCATGTGGGACGCCTGGGCTGCCTATGATAACAACGCCATTGAATTTCTGCTGGGAAAAACAGTAGGAGCTTATACCTGCCCTTACAATGGAATACCCGCTTCGGCAGATGTGGAGGGCGACCGCCGGAAAGCCATCAGCTATGCTTCCTACAGGTTACTCAAGCACAGGTTCAGCAATTCCCCTCAGGCAACATTACTGATGCAGGCCTATGATGCCCATATGGATTCACTGGGATTTGATAAAAATTTTACCGGAACGGATTATGCTTCGGGGGATGCACGGGCTCTCGGTAATTATATCGCATCCTGTTACATTGGCTTTGGCCTGCAGGATGGTTCTAATGAACAGAATGCCTACGCAAATACCAGTTATTCACCGGTAAATCCACCACTGAATGTGGATGTACCCGGCAATCCTAATATGGTTGATCTTAACAGGTGGCAACCACTCACCCTTGATATGTTTATTGACCAGAGTGGCAACCAGATTCCCGGTGCAACGCCGCCTTTCCTGAGTCCTGAATGGGGCCAGGTGGTTCCTTTTGCGCTCTCACAAAATGATATGGTGGTGAACCAGCGCGGGGGATTCAATTATAAGGTTTATCACGACCCGGGGGTTCCACCCACTCTGCAAATGGATGGTTCAGGTAATTCTTCCCAGTATCAATGGGGACATGCCCTGGTTTCAGTCTGGTCTTCACACCTGGATCCTGCGGATACCACAATGTGGGATATCTCTCCCGCCACACAGGGCAACAGAGATACCCTACCTGCTGATCCTTCCGCGTATCCGGCGTTTTATAATCTTATCAGCGGGGGGACAAGCAGCCAGGGACATCCGGTCAATCCGGCTACCGGCTTACCCTATACGCAAAATCTGGTGAAAAGAAGTGATTATGCAAGAGTCCTCGCTGAATTCTGGGCCGATGGCCCTGAATCGGAAACTCCTCCCGGACATTGGTTTACCATTTTTAATTATGTTACCGACCATCCCCTGGAAACAAAGCAGTACAAAGGCAATGGCCCTGCACTTGACGATCTGGAGTGGAGTGTGAAAGGATATTTCGCATTGGGAGGAGCCATGCATGATGTAGCTGTCTCCATTTGGGGAATTAAAGGCTGGTACGATTCACCACGGCCAATATCCGCAATAAGAGCTATGGCCGAGCTGGGGCAAAGCTCAAATCCGGCCGACTCCAATTATCACCCTGCTGGCTTACCGCTGATTCCCGGTTATATTGAAGTAGTGCATCCGGGAGATTCATTGGCCGCCGGTGGCGTCAACGTGGGAAAAATAAAATTGAAAGCGTGGAAAGGGCACAGCGCTATAAATAATGTGGATACTGATGTGGCAGGAGCAGGTTGGATATTGGCTGAAAACTGGTTGCCTTATCAACGCCCTTCCTTTGTTACTCCCCCCTTCGCCGGCTATCTTTCCGGACATTCCACCTACTCAAGAGCCGCGGCTGAAATTTTAACCGACTTCACAGGTGATAAATATTTTCCGGGTGGCTTGGGGGTATTTCATGCCGCGCAGGATGAGTTCCTGGTATTTGAAAATGGACCCAGTACCGACATTTATCTCCAATGGGCCACCTATCAGGATGCAGCCGATGAATCAGCGTTATCGCGTATATGGGGCGGCATTCATCCCCCTTTTGATGATATCCCGGGAAGGAAAATAGCAGTGGAAATAGCGGAAGATGTTTTTGTGAAAGCAGAAACTTATTTTATCAATACACCCAATGACAGCATTTTTGATGTTCCGGGTTGTATGGATGTAAATGCCTGTAATTACAGTTCTCTCGCCACACAGGACAACGGAACCTGTATCTATGCGGTCACATATTACGAAGATACCGATGGCGATGGATATGGAAATGCCATGGTGGATTCTTCAGCCTGTATGCAGCCTCCGGGTTTTGTAGCCGGTAAAGGAGATTGTAATGATACGCTGTTTGCAGTGAATCCTGCTGCTTTGGAGATTTGTATGAATGCGATAGATGACAATTGCAATAATATTGCAGATGAAGGCTGTGGAATGGGCTTGTTACAGGTAAAAATGTTCATTGAAGGATTTTATTCCGGAAATGGCATCATGGTTCCCCAACTCTTTAACGAAGGTATGCATCCCGATCCATCGGCCTGTGATTCGGTAGTCGTGGAGTTAAGAAGCGCGGTAGCTCCTTATGTAACCATAAATACTTATTCCGCTTTATTGCTGAGGAATGGCTTTGCGCAGGCTGGCGGATACCCACCCGCCGGGTATTACTATATAGTGGTTAAACACAGAAACGGCATTGAAACCTGGAGTAAGAATCCGGTAAATTTCAGCGGTGTTTCGGTGTTCTTTGATTTTACAAAACCCTGAGCGGACTTCCTTCTATATGTACCGGATGCTGCACGTCCGGAGTACTCTTGTTATGTATCAGGATCTTGCCATCTCTTCACGTATAAGATTAGATTTATACCTTTAAGCGCAGCCTGTAATATGTTATAGCTTAAATTTCCTTGTATTTTTTACCCTCGCTAACTGCATTTTTCCCTGTCATAAACTTCCGTTTGTAAATATTATTTGCAAAACCAACAACAGTTTTGTATCATTATGATTCCGCTCCAATCCGGTACCGCCTTTTTCAGCAGTTTGCCCGGTATCTTCCGCTTAAAACAGAGAAACCAAAACCATTGGTTTTCGTAAAAAAAAGACCCTGTGACCTGATATCACATTCCCTGACCTGTTACGGAACTGCCGGAGAACAGCATCCTGAAATAATAAAAAAGATTATCTGATAAATAGTGAATGGAATGAAGGAAAGAAAAGAAATTAAAAGAAATGCTGTGGGAAATGGCAGGAAGGTCAAACTGCTTTTGTTCCGTAAGCTGTGCTTTGTTTTAACCCTCCTGAGTATGCTTATGTCAGGTGAAAGTGTTGCATTTGAAAATACCAGGAACATGCTGCCTGAAGGCCCAGTGGCTTTTCAGGCGGATGGGCATTCAAATGCAAATCTAAACCTCTTCTCGGGACCTGCCATCACATGCACAGGCAGTACTGTATGCAATAATGCCGCTACCGGAACGGCGAGTGTTGCAGTTGATGCATCGTCGCTGTTTTTAAAAATAACTTCACCCGCCTCCCATCAGTTCTCTGTTGCCCTTGCTTCGTTTGGACCGGATGTAATTACCCATCCGCTGATCGGAGATATCGTTTATTATTCCAATCCGGATCCCGGTTGCACGCCTTATCCGGCGGGTACTTTTAACGGTAAGCTTGCTTTAATTGACCGGGGCACCTGCTTCTTTGAAAACAAAGTGTACCATGCACAACTGGCCGGTGCCGTTGGTGTAATAATAGTCAACAATGTTCCCGGCCCGCCTGTTACCATGGGTTCGGCAAACGTATATGCCATTTCAATTCCAGTGGTGATGATCAGTAATACCGATGGCGCTATCATTAAAAATTTAATAGCCTCCCCCGCCGTTGTTGCCGCCAATACTACCGTTTACGCGTATCAGTGGAGCAATGGCAGCATAACACCTGCCATTTCCGGCCTGACAAGTGGCAGTTATACGGTAAGCGTTACGGCTGACGGAGGCCCGGCCAGTGTGTGTACGGTGGAGGTATTTAATAACATCCCGGATCCTGTAAATGTCACCCTAACGGGCGACAGTATTTTTTGTCAGGGTGATTTTGTGGAGTTGTTTGCAGATAAAATCAATGTGGCGGAAGAATTCAACGGGGTAAACCAGTGGATCAATCTGAATGCGGATATAACCAATCTGAATGATGCTTCATTTACCATCGAGACCTGGATTAAAACCACCGGTAGTGGCGAAGGAATAGTGATGAGCGGAAATACAAATTCTGTATGGGAAACGGGGGAGAGGGCTTTTTTTATTGATTCGATAGGGAGGCCTTCCTTCAGTGGCTACGGGAACGGATATATCAACGGCAGCCTGGCTATTAATGATGGAAACTGGCATCATATAGCTGTGGTATGGGAGTATAGTGCCCCTTCCGGTTCAGGAATCATATACATTGATGGTGTCAACAGGACATTATCCTCTACTTATGTTTCAAATGCATTCGCAAATACCGGTGCCTTCAGTATCGCCCGTCCTAATTTTAATGCGGCAGAAGCCCCCGACTATTTTAGTGGGGATCTTGATGAAGTCAGAATATGGAATATAGCCCGGACAGCGGGACAGATCCAGGCCGGAATGCTCAGTCAGGTATCACCTGTTGAGACCGGACTGCTGGCTTACTATCAGTTTGAAGAAACTTCCTTCCTGGTACTGAATACTGCTTCACCCTTATTTAACGGAACACCCGTAAACAATCCGGATAAGGTATATGCCTATACCTACCAATGGCTTCCTGCCGGCGGTACGGCGCCTTACCTTTCCGTTTCTTCCACTGGTTCCTACTCCGTCATTGTCGTTGATTATTTTGGATGTCCGGTCACCAGCTCTCCTGTATTTGTCAAGGTACACCCACAACCCGATACCCCGGTGATCGGGAGCGACTCCTCGTTGTATTTCTGTTCGGGCGATAGCCTGCTGTTATACGCGGATACTACGAATTCGATTCTTGATATCCGGTATGGCAATACCGTTATTTCCTACAGTTCGCAGTTCAGCGGCAGTGCGGGCAGCGCTCAGAAAATACTGGGTGCGCCTGATGTATATCCGGCGTATGGCAATCAGGCAAATTCCTGGAGTGGTCAGACTCCCGATGGCCAGCGTGAACTTATTCAGCTTTCCTTCGCTGCTCCTTCACCTGTCAATTTTATTGACATATATGAAACCAACCACGCTGGTGCTGTTGATACGGTATATGTCAGGAATCCGCATTCCGGACTCTTTGAAGTGGTTTATGTCGCCGCAGCATCACCGCAGCCGGCAAATGCGCGAAAGCTGCATATTGCTTTTCCCCTTACCCAGTTCAATGTAGCGGAAATTAGGATCGCACTAAACTCACCAGCCATAAGTGGTATGAATGAAATTGATGCCGTAGCTATCGGGCATGAACTGAACTATCTGTGGTCAACCGGAGCTACAACAAGTTCTATTAAAGTCGCCACAGGGGGGCTGTATACCCTGCTTGCAGGCAACGGGTATTGTGAATCGGGGGCTGCGGTGGTTCAGGTAAACGAATTGCCTGCACCGGTAATGTGGTATGCAGATGCAGATATGGATGCTTTTGGCAATGCCATGGTCAGTTTCTCCTCCTGTCATCAGCCAGCAGGCTTTGTTTCCGATAATACTGACTGCAATGATTTGTCTTCGTCTGTTTTTCCATCCGCCCCGGAAATATGTAATGGTATCGATGATAATTGCAATACCCTGACCGATGACAATTGTTCAGGTGCAAGTTTGCATATGAAAGCCTTTCTGGAGGGATTTTATAACGGCTCCGGAGGCATGGTTCCGGTGTTGCAGAACGCAGGCATTACCGCACCTCCTTTCGCTTGTGACACCCTTTATATTGAATTAAGAAATCCCTTGTCACCCGCTTCTATATTGGCGGCTGCATCCGCTGTGGTTTCCACATCAGGGCAGGCTTCCTTTACGCTGCCCGGATCGATAGCCGGGCAATCAGCATATATTTGTGTACGCCATCGAAACGCTGTTCAAACCTGGAGTAATGTAGTTCCTTTTACTACCATTACAGCATATGACTTCACCACAAGTGCTGCGCAGGCATATGGCGCAAACCAGCGTGAAGTGGCACCGGGAGTCTGGGCTTTTTACAGTGGCGACCTGAGTCCTCAGGATGAGTTTATCGATCTGCTGGATCAGGGTGTTATCGATAATCATATCTTCAACTTTGAAAATGGTTATGTGGTATCTGATCTTAGCGGTGACGGCTATGTAGACCTGGTTGACCAGGCCATTGCCGATAATAATATATTCAACTTCATCGGGTCAATACATCCATGAGCAGTGTGGAGAAAGATAAAAATTATTAATGAAAAAATTCATCCGTTTTTTGTTGACAATAAAAGTAGATTCCGGCGCTGTATGGTTATAAAGTCACGGATTTCATGGCTAAACCCACAGATGATAAAGAGGTGCCAGAGCATGGAAAATCCGTAAACACCCTGCCCTGTAAATGTAAACAGATCAATCGGGGGTAATGATCGTATTCCACTTATAAATATCCTCACGCTCACCTTTGCGAACGGAGGTCATTATTTTTTGTAACCTGAAGCACAGACTTTTTTCATCTGGAACCGGAAATTCAATGATTTTATCCTTAATGCTGATGGTACAAATGGGTACAGTCACTGCAGCTGTTCCCGCACCAAAGGCCTCCTGAAGCAAGCCATTTTCAAAAGCCTTCAGCAAGTAGGCAGAGGAGACTGGTCTTTCGGCCACTTGCAGGCCTTCTGTCTTCGCTAATTGTATCACCGAGTCCCTGGTTACGCCTTCAAGAATAGTTTCGGATAGGGGAGGCGTTATCAAACATCCGTCAATTAAAAAGAAAACATTCATGGTGCCTGACTCTTCAATATTCAAATCATCAGAAAGGTCGGTCCACAATACCTGATCAAATCCTTGCTCCCGCGCCATTTTGGTTGCATAAAATGCACCCCCGTAATTGCCTGCGCATTTTACGGCGCCCGTACCACCTTTAGCAGCCCGGCTGTAGCGGTCCTCCACTTTTACCTTCAGTGGTTTTGGGTAAAAGGGAGGTACGGGTCCCGTCATAATCACAAATAAGTATTCATCGGATATTTTTACGCCAAAGCGCTCTTCTGAAGCAAAAAGCAAGGGCCTTATATACAGTGAACAGCCTTCTGTTCCGGGTACAAACTGCCGGTCTGTTGCAACCA
>CAZHSC010000011.1:39077-58305 GCA_964534995.1 uncultured Bifidobacterium sp. | reverse complement strand
TTCAACATCAATACAAAATCAAATTAAAGTTGCATTAGAAACTTGATAGGAAGATTTATATTGACAAATCAGTAGGAGCCTGCCCTTTTCCTTATAAACCACTCAAGAGATAAGAGAAGGATCAATGCAATAAAAATCGAAGGGAGGTTTAATAAGTCCTCCAGTTTCTTATGCATAAAGGAAATACTTTTCAGATTGTCATCCTTTTTTATTGTTTCGGCAAGAAGTTGCGCTTGTTCAGGGTAAGCAACGAGGCCACCTGATTTAGCAGCGATGGCGTTTAGCAACTGGTGATCAGCAATGGTAATGGCCGTTTCTATCTGTAAAGTGCTTACGCTGAATTCACCCTGTTGAGATAAAATTTTGTCGCCCAGTTTTACCTCAGCTTTAAAACGGTAATTCCCAACAGGGAAGATACCGGCATTTAAGGTATAAGTCTTTTCAGTTCGTGACATGGTAAATTGAAACTCCTTTCCTTCTTTATTATAAATCCTGAAATTGACCTCAGGATCATTTATCAACTGGTCAGATTGATTATACAGCCGGGCGTCAAAAACAAGGGCTTCGTTTTCTTTATAATTGCTTTTTGCAGATACTTTAAATGGGCTCTTGTTTTCTCTGACGGACAGATACTGCACAATTTTCACTATCAATTCACGGCTTAATTCGTGGGATGCATTTTCATTGAAATCACTTAGTCTCCAGCGCCAAATCCCCTCCCCTGCCAATACAGCACGTTTATGATTATTATTATCACTAAAAAATAATAATGGTTGATTGGTGGTAAGAGGACCTATTTTCTGTTCCAGCAAGGTATAGAGACTGGAATTGGCCTGATATACGCCGAAGGGTGCCTTTAAAGGTGGCCAGTTTTGAAGGGCATTTTTTAATGGATCTGAAAGCATAAAAAGGCTGAAGTTGGCTACAACATGACCTTGTACATCATTCAACTGCTGATTGGCCTGTGTAATTGTCAAACCGCAACCGGATTTATTAAATCCATCCACCGATGAAGCGGCACCCAGTATATACCAGCAGGAAATTCCATTTAAATTAATTCTGTCAATTAACTGTGTTCCGGGAAAGGTATTGCCCGGAACATTGTGCAGCACAATAAGGTTATATTCATTTAAATTGCCATTAAACAATGCTGCACTTTCCGTATTAACTTCATAATTCATACTGCCCTCCAGCGATTGTTTAATTGCTGAGATGTCAGGATGTGGCGCAGCATAAAGAATCAATACCTTTTGCTTTTCTTCAATTACTTCAATGAAAATATCCCTGCTGTTATTTATTTCTGTCAACTCACCTTCTATTTTACTAAGCGAAACCTTATAGTGATGAATACCCTTTTTTGTGGCTTCCGGAAAAATGGAAACAGTTGTCTGGAAATTTTTTCCAGTCACTGTAAGCGGTCTTGAAAATATAAGGGCACTGTCTTCTTTTACGGTCAACAGGGTTGAACTTCCTGCTGCTTCCTTTGCGTCAATGATTATTTCCAGGGGGAAAGAGTTCCCCAAATAGGCTTCACGGTTATGGTTGATGGCAGCAATTAAGATATCCTTACGGATACTTGTATCCCCCAAAGCAATGCTGTATAAGGGTACTTTAAGCCTGGATGGTCCATTCAGAGGACTTGCTCCTTCATTATATATTCCATCACTGGCCAGCACAATGGCTCCAACATTTCTATTGTCAAACTGAATATCGAGGTATCTGAACAGCTGACTGAAATTGGTTGCACTTCCATTGAATAAATAGTCATTGCCTTCTGTAACCTTGTCGCCAAAGGAAAAGAGTCTCACATCAAAGCTGCCCGCCAGGTCATTTTGGATTTTTTGGATGCTGTTCCTTATTTCGGATTTTATTTGAACAGAATCTTTGTTATTAAGGATGGATTTTGATTCGTCCAGGGCAATGATAATTATAGGCTTCTCCACTTCACGGCTCAGGGATCTGATCATGGGTCCAAGCAACAGGAAGCACAATAAGCTAATCAAGGAAAACCTGGAAGCAATCAGGAGTTTAGATGACCATGCCGGTACCTCCTTCAACAATGGGGATTTCCTGTACATCAGCCATGAATAGAAAATACCTGCAATAAAACAGAAGCTAAGAAACCACCAGGGGTAAGACAGAATCAAGGATATTCCCACAGCCGGCAAAATTAAGTAAAGAAGCCCATTGTATCTTAAGAATGCAAACCTATGCAATAATTGGGAGCGTGGAAGAGTAATTATTCCTGTCAAAATTATTGCCTAAGTACTGTAAAGCAGGTATATAGCTATGTGAAATAATGAAAAGTCTGCGCTTAATTATACTATTTGATCAATGGCTAGGTACTTATAAAAGTCTGATGTTCCTATATTTGCCACATGCTCGTTAAAGTCAGGGGACTTGAAAAATCCTATGGTAAATTAAAAGTTCTGAATGGGATTGACCTTGAGGTTGATAAGGCTGAAATTGTAGCCATTGTCGGTGCCTCAGGAGCTGGAAAAAGTACCCTGTTACATATGGTGGGTACGCTCGATTATCCTGACAAAGGAAGCATTGAAATTGATGGCCACTCAACTTTAAAATATAAAGGCAAGCAACTTGCAGAATTCCGGAACAGGCATATTGGTTTTATTTTTCAGTTTCATCAATTGTTGCCTGAATTTACTGCACTTGAAAATGTATGTATGCCCGCTTTAATCGCGGGCAGGGATTACGAAGCTTCGCTTTCCAAATCGAGAGATTTGTTATCCTTGCTTAAATTAAAAGACAGGGAATCTCATAAACCCTCACAATTAAGCGGAGGAGAACAACAAAGGGTTGCCATAGCAAGGGCTTTGATCAATGATCCTTCATTGATTCTGGCAGATGAGCCATCCGGTAATCTGGATTCTGTAAACGCGAAATTACTGCATGAGATGTTTCTGGATATCAGGCTTGAGTTTGGAAAAACAATCATAATCGTTACCCACAATGAAGAATTAGCGGGTATGGCCGACCGGCGTTTGGTGATGTCAGACGGCAGGATACTTACTTGATTGTGAGTTCACATCCCCCTCTGATTAATCAGGAAAAAGCATTGAATTATTCTTCCAGATGAATGATCAGTAAGGGGATATCTGTTTTGTAGGATACTCTTTTAGTGATGCTCGGATTGGCCAGTGCCTGTAAAAATTTACGGTGGTGTGTGGCCAAGGCAAGGCAATCCGCCTTCTCATTTTTTAGAAAAAAGGTGATGCCATCCGCAATATTCAAATCGGTGCATACATAACCTTTCATTTTTGGATACTGGACAAATTGCTTGATACGATGGGTAACGCGATTCAGATCAGTTTCGTCATGCACAAGGTTTTTATTATCTACATTAAGGAAGATAATCTCAGATCTGAACATCTGCCCGAAAGAAACTACCTGATTAGATGCCCTTAGATTTTCATCGCTGAGGTCGGTACTGAAAACTATTTTCTTTAAACCTGTGAATTTGGCTTTTTGAGGAATCAGCATGACTTTGCAGGGGGCTTCACGAACCACCCTAGAAGCATTGCTACCGATAAGGAACCGCTGTATCTGGCTGGATGAGGTACTGGCCATAATTATCATATCGGCCTTCTTCTCAATGGCGATTTCAACGGTCCTTGAAGATGGGAGACCTTGTTGAAGTACCAATTCAAACTGTACATCCTTAACACTTTCAAGAATCCTTGAATAAAATTTCTTTAATTGTTTTAATGCTGCTTCGCGCAACAATTCAAAATCCAACTGAACACTGGATACGGTAACATCTGTGTAAATAACCGGTGTTTCATACGCATGCATTAAAATAATTTTACTTTTAAAAATACGGGCGATTTCAACAGCATATTTAACGGCATTTTCTGAGCTTTTAGAGAAATCGGTTGGACATAGAATGGTTTTCATAGTTTCGGTATTTTTACGGTATAAATATAATTTATAACTGCAATGAATGCTTTTTATTTTTCATGAGATTTTGTGTGTTCCACTCAATTTTCTTAACAAAGGCTTCTTGACGGTAGGCACAATTGTCAATTGAGCAGATATTGCAGGGGATTTTCTGACAGGGATCCGTATGTACAAAGAGTTCAACATGGTTATTGAAATCTCTGTTCAGGTCGTTTTCAAGCAGTTTTATATGTCGATGAACTTCATCCAGCGAATAATAAAAAGGAAGAGTCAAGTGGCAGTCAACGTGAAGATAATGGCCAAATTTCTGTAAGCGTAGATTATGTATATCGATCCAGGCATTATTACGGTATTTTTGAAGTGATACGGTAAGCTGCTGTATGGTTGCCAAATCTGCTTTGTCCAGTAGTCGGTCTATAGACTCCTTCACCAGTTTATAACCACTTATCATTATATTAACCGCAAAAAGTATGGCCATAGAAGGGTCTATCCAAACCCATTCTGTTACCTTAAATAAAATAAGTCCAAGGAGCAGGCCCGCACTGGTCAGGGCATCACTTTTAAAATGTACTCCGTCGGCAATGAGTGAAAGGGACTGTAGTTCTGTCCCTTTTTTCTTAAGATATGTTCCAATGAACCACATGACAACGACGGATATGACAGTAAGAAGGAGGCCTATATCAACATCCTTCAGTGGCACCGGATGTAAAAATGAAAGTATTGCCTGATAAATTATATAAATCCCGGTTCCAAAAATCAAAGCGCCCTCAAATCCTACCGTAAGATATTCAATTTTCCCATGCCCGTAAGGGTGGTCTTTGTCCTTAAGTTTTGAAGCGTAAAGAAGACTATAAAGTGTGAAAATGCTGGTGGCAATATTAATCAATGACTCAAGGGCATCACTTAAGACCGCCTGAGAGCCTGAAAAATACCAGGCAAGAAATTTTACCCCCATGATAAGTATGGAAAAGAAAAGCACCCACTTAATTGCGCGTAACTTTGACCTTATATCGACCTGACTGATCTTTTGCATAGGTGAAATTCCATGTTTTTTGCGGTAATCAGGGATTAGATAGGTGATCCTGACCTGTTAAAGGACATGGAAATAATATGAAAGGTTCATAATTTATAACATAGAGTGAAGGCCATGTCCGTTGTATTTTTTCAATAAATTTTTCAGTTCAATTAACATCTTTGTTAAAAAATAAAATATCAAGCGATAATATGTCTTTTTCAGCAGGCAACAACAGTAGAAGTACCAGTAAAATGAGACGAGGGAATACTAATTTCATATCCCATACCGGGTCAAGAATACTCATGCCGATAATTACTATTAGTACATCGATACCTAAAAGGTAAATGGCTGTATATTTAAGGAATCCTAAAATCAGAAGAAGCCCACCGGTAAGTTCCAGCCAGGAAGTTAAAAAAGAAGTGATTTTAATACTAAAGTCGGGAAAGCCTTTACTTTTGTAGCTGGGTCCTACTGTTTTGATAATTTCATTTATACCGATCTTAAATACTTTGTCATACCCCTGAATGAAAAATACCACGCCAGTGCTGATGCGCAAAAACAGATATAAAAACGATGCTGGTTCTATATAATTTTCAATCATATTAATCAGGTTTACTCAAGCGAATATAGAAAAGAAAAACAAGCATTAATAATAAAAGGCTGCCAATAAATTGACAGCCTTCGTTAAACCTAACACTTAAGAAACTTTGATTTTCTTGGAATTGCCGGCGGGCGTTACTTCTTTTTTGGGTAAATCAACTTTTAATACGCCATCAGTGTAAGTGGCAATAATTTTATCCTGATTCACCATTTCTGGAAGATTGAATGACCTGCTAAAGGAAGAATAGTTGTATTCCCTGCGTGTATATTCCTTATCTTCCGTTTTGGTTTCACTTTCCTTTTCGCTGGAGATGGTGATTATATCCCCTTCAACTTTAATTACAAAATCTTCTTTCTTGAGACCCGGTGCGGCAAGTTCCACATGATAAGAGTCTTTGCTTTCGGTGATGTTAACCCCCGGTATAGTGTCTACATATTCTTTTCCAAACCAATCACCTAATTCTTTTTTAAAGAAGGGATCAAACATACCGGAAAAGGTTGCCGGCTTAATTTTTCCTGTGTTGCTTTTAAATAATGTTGACATGGCTTTATGTTTTAAAGTGATATCTCAAAAGTAAATTTCACTTTTTTCAAGGTCTATGACCAACATTGTCATAAAAACTGATAATAGTCAGTTCTGCCTTACTCGGCAAACTCAATCTTGAATTTATTATTACATCTATCCGAAAGTTCAAGGCTAACCCAATGTGGGCCTACCTGCCGATTATCTTTTAACCATTTGATTATTTGTTTTTTAGGATCATAGTAAGCCGGTGAAAATCTATGGTCAATTTCAACCCGGATGCTTTTGATTCCGCTGATATCATCTTTTATGGAGCAGTATGAATAATTTTTCATGTCAACTGAATCCACGGCTTCAAAACATCTGTACATGACCGGCGGAAGGGTATCGCATGAAACAACATAATACCCTCCAGACCTGAATTTTCCTATTATAAAATCTTCTGATATTGAATCGGGTAAAATACTCTCTTTCACCGTATTTTTATCGTCAAGCCGGAGGATCAACACCTTGTTTTTTTCCGGTTTATAGCCGGATGGATATGGAATTTGCAGGGTCCCCGACATGTGCAGTGGTAAAGGCATTTCCGGAAGTACCGGAAAAATGTCTGACAGGTAATTGTCGGATTTGACAGGTTCATGATGGTAGTAAAATTCGTTCTGATACAAAGCTGTGGCAGGAAGAATAACTTTAAAGCCGGTGTCAAGTTCCTTTTCCCATGCTATGCCGACCCTGATAAGATCATCGGGCTGTAAGGGTGGCTCATATACGGTTTCCTTCTGGTGAAAGACTTCTGCAAGGATCACAGTATTATTCCCCATGTAATCTTTTAAGTTGATTTTTATATTTTGAACGACCGAATCAGGAATTTGAATGAGACCCTTGCCCGAATTGCTAAAAATGGAACAGGAGTCCGCCGGCAATTTATAAAGCCGGTGTATTCGCTTCTTTCCGGTTTCAGTCTGCACCAGGTCAATGTGGGCATTCACATATCTCGTTTCATCAAAACTGAAGCGGTCAAAATTGAAATTATATATTATTGAATCATTATACTTCAATTCAGCAGCATATATACCCAGCATGCTGGAGCCTTCCGGATCGTGGCATAACATACCCAGGTATAAACTGTCGTAAGGAACAATAATTTTTAAAGTTGAGTCCGGAATCTGGGGAAGTATAAGCTGACCTGTTTGAATAAAATGTCCTTCTATTAACCGATATAAACAAATAAGTTCTGCTTTAGGAGGTATAGAATCCATGAAGCCGGATAAAAACAATAATGGATTTATGGGAACCTGGCTGTTTCTATCCCGTATTTCAAAATGAAGATGGGGTGCCTCACTGGAACCGGTATTTCCACTCCTGCCCAATATTGCTCCCTGGTTGAAAATAAACCTTCCGGAATCAGGAAATAATTCAACCTCAGAGCTTTCTGATGCATACCTAGCGGAATCTAGATAAGTTGACAATTCATCGTTAAAGTGATGAAGATGGGCATATACGCTGGTGTATCCCTGTTCATGATCCAGGTACACCACATTTCCGAATCCTGTGAAGCTGATTTTAATTCTTGAAACCCACCCTTTTGCGGAAGCATAGACAGGAAAACCTTCTTTACCACCGGTTTTAAAATCAATTCCTGAATGGAAGTGATTCATTCTCAATTCTCCGAAAGTACCAGAAAGATAAACCGGTGTATCAATAGGAGTTGTGAAAAGAGACTGTGCCTTCAGTGTACAAATAAGTTCCGGAAACAAAATGAAAAGTAAAACAAATCCGGAGGCTCTCAGCATGGGCACAAAATTACAAGGAATCGAACAGTTCTTGTCGGGTAAGCGCAGGTATTATTTTCTGAAAAATTGCTTTATCAAGAAGATTAAATTACCTTTGTCATTAATTCACTTTCAGATAATTATGACATATAATAAAGAGTTGTTGAATCAATTGAAAAAGGAGATACAATCCGTGCTTGACCAACAAATTGTACTGAAAGCGGAGTTGAAATTATTAAGGGAAAAACATCAACAGTTATACGTTGAAAAACAAAGAGCAGAAGATGAAGTGAAAGACCTCCATGAACAGGTAAAAACCATTAAATTAGCGCAGGCAATAAACGGTAGCGACGACCAGTCTAACCGTGAATTAAAAAATCAAATAAACCGCTATCTGCGGGAAATTGATAAATGCCTCCATATAATCAATCGTGATTGAAGTCGTGAATAAAACTGATTCCATAAAAATACAAATAGCTGGAAGGACGTATCCCCTGAAAGTTAATGCCGATCAGGTATCTACCATCGAAAAGGCTGCAGGAATGGTTAATGACAGACTCAAAGAATATGAGATAGCATTTGGTGTGAAAGATTTGCAGGATTTGTTTGCTATGTGTGCTTTGCACATGGCAGCCGAACAACTTGGTTTTCAAAAAGACCGGGATTTGGTGGAAGAGGAAATAAATGCGGAATTGCAGCACATCACCGATTTGATTAAATCCTTCGATTCGAAGGCATAACGTTCTTATCATAATCCGAGGGTAATCATCAGAAATTAAACCTTGATGACATAAACCCGCATTCGTACTGGTCGACGATGTAAACTCAACATACATCCACTAGGAGGAAGACTCAGGTTGCCACGTGTAGGTCCCGTATATCGGGAAAACACAAATCAGCCGGCTGACTCCGTCCCTGAAATTGGGGTTTACTCTCACCGTACGAATGCGGGTTTCTTGTTTAAAATTCAGATACAAGGTCTTGGTAGGACAATGAGTACATAAAACGAATATCATTCATTACAAATACAATAACTAATTATGGATATCACATTCATCATCATAGCAGGTGTTGCCGGAGTCCTGATCGGCGGGTTGATTACTTACTTTGCCACCCGTAAAAACAATCAGACAATCATAGCCACAGCCGAAGAAAAGGCAAATGCAATCATTAAAGAAGCCCAGGCAAAGGGTGAAATTCTTTTAAAAGATAAAACGATGGAAGCAAAAGATCGCTTCTATCAAATGAAAACGGAGCATGAAAAGCATATCTCTGAGAAAGACAAAAACATACAGCAGGCAGAGAACAGGATCAAACAAAAAGAGGCAACCCTGAATCAGCAGATTGAACAAAACAAGCGTAAACAGGCAGAAATTGAGACTGTGCAGAATAACCTGAATTCGCAACTGGAAATAGTTTCACGCAGGAAAGAAGAACTTGACAAGGCGCATCAAAAGCAGGTGCAGGCTCTTGAAAAAATAGCAGGTTTATCGGCTGAAGATGCAAAAGCTCAATTGGTAGAAGCTTTGAAAGCGGAAGCCAAGACCGGTGCTATGCAATTCATTAAAGAAACTATGGATGAGGCGAAACTGACCGCCAGTAAAGAAGCAAAAAGAATCGTTATTCAAACCATTCAAAGGGTTGCAACCGAGCATGCAATAGAAAATGCCGTGACCGTTTTTCATATAGACAATGATGAGGTGAAAGGGCGTGTGATTGGCCGTGAAGGGCGGAATATCAGGGCACTTGAGGCGGCAACAGGTATTGAGATTATTGTGGATGACACTCCTGAAGCCATCATTCTTTCCGGTTTTGATCCGGTTCGACGCGAACTTGCAAGGCTGGCGCTGCATCAACTTGTTTCCGATGGCCGTATTCATCCAGCCCGGATTGAAGAAGTAGTAGCGAAAGTCAAGCGCCAATTGGATGAAGAAATCATTGAAACCGGTAAACGTACTGCGATTGACCTCGGTATACATGGCCTGGCTCCTGAACTGATACGCATGGTAGGCCGTATGAAATACAGGTCATCCTATGGACAGAATTTATTGCAGCACTCCCGCGAAGTGGCCAACCTTTGCGCGCTAATGGCCGCAGAACTGGGACTGAATGTTAAACTGGCCAAAAGAGCGGGATTATTGCATGATATCGGCAAAGTAGCCGAAGAAGATATGGAACTTCCACATGCCATTGCCGGAATGAAAATGGCGGAACGATCCAAAGAAAATCCCGAGGTGTGCAACGCGATCGGAGCGCACCATGATGAAATAGAAATGACAAGCATCCTCTCCCCCATCATCCAGGTTTGTGATGCTATTTCAGGTGCGAGACCCGGAGCAAGACGTGAAATTGTTGAACAATACATGAAACGGCTCAAAGAAATGGAGGGCCTCGCCCAGTCCTATAAAGGCGTAGAAAAAGCTTTTGCCATTCAGGCCGGAAGGGAATTGCGTGTAATTGTGGAAAGTGAAAAACTGGATGACAAACAAACCGAACAGTTGTCGTTTGATATTGCTAATAAAATTCAGACAGAGATGACCTATCCCGGACAGGTGAAGGTTACTGTTATCAGGGAAACCAGGGCTGTGAATTATGCGAAGTAAACCAGACTGAGCCATTGCTTTTACGGGCATGAAAAATATCTTCAGCAAGAGTTCGGGTTTTGTTAAAAACGTTACCACTCTTGTAACGGGAACTGCAATTGCCCAGTTTATCAATATACTGAGTACTCCGCTGCTTACGAGGATTTATTCACCGGAAGAATTTGCCGTTTTTCAGGTATTTTATTCTACAGCTTCGATTTTATCAGTGATCGCAACCCTGCGTTATGAACTTGCAATCATGGCGCCGGAGGATGAAGAAGAAGCGCTTGACTTAGTCAGCATCTGCTTATACATTTCCATATTCATAGCTGTGGTCAGTGTTGTGTTTCTGTTCATATGGAACTTCTTGTTTCATGGAAATTTCCTGCGAAACAGTTATTTCTTAATTCCTGTTTATATCGTTTTTGCAGGATTGCTGCAAAGCCTTAATATTCTCTCTTTACGCAGAAAAACCTTTAAAAGGAATTTGTTTTCACGCGTTGGAACTGCATTGGTGACAGCATCATCAGGAATATACTTAGGCTTGAAAGGAAATAAATCAACCGGACTTATCATCGGATCCGCAGGCGGTCAGATAGCCGGCTCCCTGTTGTTGTTTAAAAAGGTTCCGGGCATATTGATCCGTCCGTTTACACGGACCCTGCAAATGAAAAAATCAATGCTTACCTATCGTAATTATCCGCTTTATAATGCCCCCCATGCTCTGATTGATACTTTCCAGGATCAGGGCCTTGTTTTTTTCCTAAATCACTACTTTACTCCTGCAGTGGTTTCCTGCTATGGCCAGGCATTCAGGGTACTTAAAGCACCTATAGGATTCATAGGTTCGGCTATTTACCAGGTTGTATTTCCGAAATTTACCGAAATGAGCCGGGCCAACGAGGATATGCGGACCCAGGTGAAGAAATTATATTTCCGGCTTTTTTTAACAGGACTTCCGGTTTTTACCTTGTTATGGCTTTTCGCTGAACCTGTTTTTTCATGGTTTTTTGGTCCGGGTTGGGAAGAAGCCGGAACTATTGCCGGGATAATGGCCCCCTGGCTGTTTCTGAATTTTATTGTGAGTCCGGTTTCCTGTTTTGCCCTTATCAGAAATAAACAGCGTAAGGCCGCACTCATCACTGTAATTGAAGTAATATTGCGCTTTTCAGCGATAATTACCGGAGGGTTTTATGGAAGTTATACCCTGGGATTTACCCTGCTTACCCTTGCGGGAACGGCAGTAATGCTTTACGCACTGGTATGGTATTATAGACTTGCATCTCCGGTTTCACAATAACGCTTAAGTTCTGGATGATCAACTATCTTCGTGCCGGCAACGATTTCAGATGAAAAAACTGCTGCAAATTATCCGTACCCTGCAAAAATTACCGCATGCCGATATCAGGATCGATATCCATTCGGAAGAAGGGAAACGTATGTTTGCTTATTACACAAAAAGGCATCCCAGATTTTTTATTATCAGAAATAAAACGATAGGTGTTGCCTTGCTTCCGGTTCATACATTTGATAGTTATCCAGGTTACTTACGTACGGTATCAGGAAAAAATTCACCGGCCTATTATTCACGAAAAGCGGAACGATCAGGCTATGTATTCAAAACAATTGATCCGGACAAGATGGCTGATGCCATTCAGCTTATTCATACCTCGGCTACCATACGCCAGGGTAAATCATTAAGCTCGTCCTATCTTAAAGCCTTAGCATCTTATCCTCAAAATGAGAATAATTTTTATTACGGTTTGTTCAAAGATCAGGAGTTGGTGGCCTACCTTTGGTTAGTAAAGAGCGGGCAGTTGATTACATTTAACCGCTTGATGGGCCATGCCCGTTATCTGAAAGATGGAATCATGTACATGCTCGTTTTGAAAGGAATTGAGGAGATATTTGAAATGCGGCCAAAACCGGATTTCATCATGTATGATACCCTGCTGGGCGCTTCCGAAGGCCTTGGACTTTTCAAGAAAAGGTTCGGTTTTACAGCCTTTAAAGTAAACTGGAAAAATTGAAACCGGATGAGCATTATCAATCGCCTGTACTCTGATTTTTTGCTTCCTTCACGGATGGGTGAATATGAGAACTTGCTCCGGTTTGCAATCAGTCAGGGCTATGTTCATCTTACAATCAGAGACTATTTTTCAAAATTGAGAAATGGTGAACTGGATACTGAGGCTTATTACTTTCTTCACCGGCATGATATAGATACGGATACCTCCACCGCAGCGATGTTTTTTAAAGCTGAAGAATCATTGGGTGTAAAAAGCAGTTTCTACTTCAGGTTGTCAACACTTGATATTCCCCTCTTCAGACAGTTATATGACCATGGATTTGAGGTCGGATATCATTACGAGGAGTTGTCGGATTTTTGCAAATTGAAAAAAATTAGGGATGCCCGTTTGCTTCCCGGATTTTATCCTGAAATCAGGGAAAGATTCACTATAAATTTAAAAAGAATAGAAGCGATAACCGGAAGAAAAATTAAAAGCATTGCGGCGCATGGAGACTTTGTAAACAGAAAGTTGAAAATACCCAATTATTCCTTCATCACGGAGGAGTTGATGAATGATCTTGGCATCGAACTGGAATGTTATAATGAAACGCTGATCCGCTCGTTCGGTTTTATTGGTTCGGATACCCATTTCCCTGAATTTTATAAACCCTACCCGGCGATGGAGGCTATTAAAAATAAAGTAAGGGTGATTTATTTTTTAAGTCACCCACGGCACTGGAGATGTAACATCAGGTCAAATATGCAGGATAATTTACGCAGGCTGAAAGAAGGTTTGGCTTACTCAAACAATTAATGAATGATTAAAAACCTAATCATAAGAAAATTGTCCTCCTGGATCAGACCGGTAATGGTGGGTGGATTCAGAACCGGTGATGGAATTTTTTTAAAGAATGTTCGCATTGGAAGTTCCACATCTTTAATAAAGCCGGAGAAACTGATGATAAAAGACCATGTTTATATCGGTCAGTATAATTTTCTGGATGCCAGTAATGGATTGTCAATAGATGAAGGCTGTCAGCTGACCAGTTATATCAGTATCCTTACCCACAGCAGTCATATCGCCATCCGTTTATATGGCAGGCAATATGTAAATGTCCCTGAACATGAAAAAATTGCTTACAGACGCGGAACGGTTTCAGTGGGTGCTTATACTTTTATAGGTCCTCATGTAGTTATTATGCCCGGTACACGTATTGGAAAGGGATGTGTCATCAGCGCTTTTAGTTATTTGGACGGAAATTATCCTGATTTTTCTGTCATTGCAGGACAACCTGCTAAAGTCATCAACGATACCCGAAACATGGATGAACCCTTTTTGAAAGAGTATCCTGAATTATTGAATTTTTACAGAGAATGGACAGACCGGATCATTTAAATAATAACAAATGGTAGCGGGAACAAGAAAAAAACTGTTGTTGGTAGGTACAGGAGTGGTCCACACCTTTAAATACCTGGATTTGGTTTCTTCCTTTTTTGATGAAGTTGTACTTGTTACAGACAGGCCAAGGTCGGAGTTGGCGATAAGGCAAATTCAATTTGATTTTTCCTTACGCTCTCCCTTGCGCATCAGAAGTAAAATCCTCCTGCTGCGGAAAGAAATTGAAGCATTTAAGCCTGATATTATTCACGTTCACCAGGCTAACAGCTGCTCATTTTACACCCTTAAGGCGTGTGATAAAAAGTATCCCGTTGTGGTTACTGCATGGGGCAGTGATATTCTGGCAGCTTCCTCAAAAGGTTTTATTTACCGCTATATGCTGAAATACATACTTTGTAATGCGGATTGTTTTACTTCCGATTCAAAGTATATGGCGGAGGAGATGAGAAGGATGGCAGGGAAAAAGTACCTGAATATACTGATAGCAAATTTTGGTATTGATATTTTGCCACTCAAAGTTGAAAAAGAGGATATGATTTATTCAAACCGGCAATTGACCCCCTTGTACCGAATCGACAAAATTATTGAATTGTTCGGGCAGTTTATCAATTCCGGCAGGTCCTTTCATCACTGGAAACTTGCCATTGCAGCCACCGGACCCGAGGAAGAAAAACTGAAAGAAATGGTTGCCCGGAATGGCCTTGAAAACAATGTTACTTTTCATGGTTGGGTTGATAAGGAAGCCAATTCAGTTTTATATGGAAAAGCCAGGATATACGTTTCCATTCCGCAAAGTGATGCCACCTCCATTTCTTTGCTGGAAGCAATGGCATCTTCCTGTATCCCCGTGGTATCAGACCTTCCTGCAAACAAAGAATGGATCCGTGATGGGGTCAATGGAATTGTATACGGCGAGAGTACCGGCAATCCATTTATAAGAGCCTTGAACTTAAATACGGAGAATGTGATAAATATGAATAGCGGAATCATTGAAAGTGAAGGAACCAAAGAAGCAAACAGGCTTAAGTTTATTTCAATGTACGAAAATCTGATGCATGGGAATTAAAGTTTGTCATATCACTACCGTACACAAAGCATTCGATAACCGGATTTTTTTCAAGGAATGTATAACCCTGAGGGAGGCGGGATATGATGTGACATTGCTGTGTGCAAGGGCTGAAAGCATGGTGAGGGATGGAATTTCTATTGTTGGATTCCCGGGGCATACCAACAGGATTCGACGGATTATTGATACCTCTTTATTCCGGGCTTTATATGAAGCTAAAAAGATTAAGGCTGCCGTGTATCACCTTCATGATCCGGAACTAATCCTGATGGGCTTGTTGTTGAAATTATCAGGAAAGAAAGTGATTATGGATGTGCATGAAAATAATTCGGCCGCGATACTATCCAGACCCTATGTAAAATTTTCTGTTTTCAGGAAGCTCTTGTCTTTTATGATTAAAAAACTTGAATCTGCCCTGCTTCCATTTTTTGATGGAATTGTAACAGCCAGGCCGGATATCAGCGCCCTTTTTTCAAAATTGAATCCGGTTACATTAAGAAATTTTCCCGTTCTGCCGGAGTATACTTCAATTGTACCTGCAAACATAGGTAAAACGAAACCGGCCTTAATATATGTTGGTGGGGCTACCGCGATCAGGGGTACCCGTGAATTAATCAAAGCCATGGCCCTTTGCCAGGAAGCAGAGTTGTGGCTACTTGGTCCCTTTGAATCGGAGGCTTTCCGTAAGGAATGTGAGCAACTGGAGGGTTGGAAAAATGTCAGGTACCTGGGCCTGGTGGAAGCCAATCAGATCTTTTCTTTTATTAAAGCCGCTGACATAGGCGTAATAACTTTTCTGCCGATGCCCAATCATATTACAACCTTAGCCACTAAACCGTTTGAATACTTGGCTTGTGGACTTCCAATGATCATGAGTGACTTCACGTATTGGAAGGACTTTTTTGGAGAAAGTTCACTTTATGTGAATCCCTCCGATCCTCAAGCCATCGCTGACTGCATCCACCGGCTGTTACATGACAAGGAACTGATGCTTCAAATGAAATCCAGGAATCTCGGCCTTGCCCAAAATGAATACAATTGGCAAAAGGAGAAACAGGGCCTTCTCAAACTCTATGAAAGGGTTGCTGGGGAAAAGAACGAGTATTAAACCAACAGTTTATAAATATTACGATGAAAGTATTTACCATTGTGGGGGCCAGGCCACAATTTGTCAAAGCGGCGGTTGTGAGCAGGGCCTTCTCCCTCCGTCCGGCTGTGGAAGAAAAAATCATACATACCGGCCAGCATCATGATCAGAATATGTCAGATGTTTTTTTTAAAGAAATGGAAATCCCCCATCCTGCCTGTAATTTAGGTATTCATGGAAAAGGACATGGCGCCATGACTGGCCAAATGCTGGAGGGCCTTGAGTCGTTATATAAGAGTGAAAAACCTGACCTCGTCTTGGTATATGGTGATACAAATTCGACACTGGCCGGGGCTCTTGCAGCAGTGAAGTTGCATATACCAGTAGCACATGTTGAATCCGGATTGCGTTCCTTTAATATGCGGATGCCCGAAGAGGTGAACAGGATACTGACCGACCGGATATCCAGTTATTTATTTTGTCCGACGGAAACTGCGGTGAATAACCTGCAACAGGAAGGATTACCTCACCATGATTCAAAAGTTATCTTGTCGGGTGATGTAATGCAGGACGCCGCCTTATATTATGCTAAAAAATCAGCATTCCGCTCCAGGATCATCAAGGAACTTGACCTGGGTGAATTTGTTTTATGTACCCTTCACCGGGCAGAGAATACGGATCATATCAAGCGTTTGAAAAATATACTGCAAGCATTGACCGAGATAAATGAAGAAATTACCCTTCTTATTCCCTTGCATCCGAGGACACGTAAAGTAATTGAAGAGATGGGTTTGAAAGTGCCCGGAAAAATAATTGATCCCGTTGGTTACTTCGATATGCTGGAATTGCTTAAACATACCTCATTGGTTATCACCGATAGCGGCGGATTGCAGAAAGAAGCTTTTTTCTTTGAGAAACATTGTGTCACCCTCAGGGATGAGACCGAATGGGTAGAACTTGTAAATGGTGGGTATAATCAACTGGCCGGCACAAATGCAGAAGGGATATTAAAAGCCTGGAAGGAAATGAAAGTTAAACAATCGGATTTTACAGCGGATTTGTATGGTGGTGGCAAAGCCGCGGAAAAAATTGTTAAAGAATTAATAGGATGATCTTGTGAATATTCTTATACTGACACAATATTATCCACCGGAAACAGGTGCTCCACAAAACAGGTTAAGTGGTTTGGCGCGTGAATTAAAAAAATTGGGACATGCGGTGTGTATCCTGACAGCCATGCCCAATTACCCGGCTATGGAGTTGCATCCGGCCTATAAGGGCAAATGGTTTACCAGAGAGAAAATGGATGGTATTGATGTGTACAGGTCATGGATTTATGTAAGTAAAAACAGATCTGTTATATCAAGGCTGCTGAATTATTTTTCATTTACTTTTTCGTCCTTGGTGGTATCTGGAAAGTTGCCAGCCAGATTTGACCTGGTTATGTGTGAATCTCCTCCTCTTTTCCTGGGTTTGAGTGCCTGGTGGATCAGTAAAAAGAAAAAGGCCAGATTGGTATTTAATGTAAGCGACCTTTGGCCTGAATCGGCAGAAAAGCTGGGTGTTATTAAGAATCGCTTATTCCTAAAGCTGGCCACACGTCTGGAGGAATTTCTGTATAAGAAATCATTTATGGTTACTGGTCAAACGCAAGGCATTGTAAAGAATATTAAATCCAGATTTCCGGATAAACCGGTGCATTGGTTGCCCAATGGTGTCGATCCTTCCATTTTTAATAGTAAGCCGGATGTGAACAGAAGGACAATGATGGGTTTTGCAGAAGATGATTTCCTGGTGTTGTATGCAGGGATTCTGGGTTTGGCCCAGGGGTTGGATGTCATTCTTGATGCTGCAGCAAAAGTGCCTGCGGAAATGAAAGTGAAATTTCTTCTTCTGGGAGAAGGGCCGGAGAAAGAAAGATTGATGCAAAGGAAGCAGGATGAAAAGTTGGACAATGTTTACTTCCTGAACCTGGTTCCCAGGGAAGAGGTTCCATTAATAATTCAGGCAGTAGACGCAGCGGTTATTCCTTTAAAGAAGATGGACCTCTTTCTGGGTGCAATCCCTTCAAAAATCTTTGAAAACCTGGCCCTCAAAAAGCCGGTAATTCTTGCAGTTGACGGAGAAGCAAAACAACTTTTCATTGATGAAGGCAATTGTGGTATTTACTGCGAACCGGAAGATGCGCTTGCCATGAGTAAAGCCGCAATATATCTGGCTACCCATCCCGATATAGCCCGAAAGATGGGCGTCAATGGAAAAGTACTGGTAGAAAAGTCTTTTATAAGAATGAATATTTGTGCCGATTGGCTGAAAGCTGTTGAACAAGTCTCATAAAAAATGACAGGATTACAACATGAAAGGGAATAAAGTTCAAAAATGGATATTTTTTCTTCTGGCCATTGCGGCTTTTTGTCTGCCTTTTGTTCAAACATTGTCAATTGCCTGTGTAATTGCAATTATGTTAATGCGATTTATTGACACGGAGCAGCGAAATTTTCTATGGACGGAACTTCACTCTTCGCCCGTATTGTGGCTGATGCCCGTGTTTTACTTATGGCATGTAATTGCTTTGTTTTGGACCGAGAATTTCCAATATGCCGGACTTGATTTACAGATTAAAGCCGGATTTCTGCTAATGCCTGTTATTATTGGTACCATACGTTTAGAAAGTGTGGATATTAAAAGAATACTTCTGTCATTTAGCGCCGGTTGCCTTCTTACCGGGTTTATGTTGCTGGTCCATGCTTCTTCTCAAAGTATCGAAAGCGGAAAATTCACATCCTTCTTTTACATCGATTACAGTTCACTTTTAATGCATCCAACGTATCTCTCCATGTATATGAATATGGCTATACTCTGTCTTTTTAATAGTATGGCAGACAGTAAGGAAGAAAAATATCTGAAGTTTTACAGCGCAGGTATTTTTTTCCTTTTTTTTCAGATTATACTTCTTTCCGCGCGAACTGCACAGGCGGTGGCATTGTTTAGCTTTATTTTTGCCGGACTGACCTTACTGAGAAGAGGGTATTTCCTTAACATTAAAAGGCTGTATTTCATTAGTATTATTTTGTTAACCGCTCTCTCCTATTTTGTACTTCGCGATATCAATAACAGGTTTAGCCAGGTGCAGGACGCCATATCGGGTTCAACGCCGGATCACGCGGTTCCAGCATTCAACAGTACCACAGGCAGGCTTGAAATTTGGAGGGAAAGCATGGAAATGCTTGAATTAAATTGGCTTGAGGGTACCGG
>CAZHSC010000011.1:0-39067 GCA_964534995.1 uncultured Bifidobacterium sp. | reverse complement strand
ACCGGTACGGGAGATGTTAAGGATGAGCTGATCAGAACTTATCAGAAACATAATTTTACTTATGCACTGGAGAAGAAGCTAAACGCGCACAACCAGTTTCTGCAAACCTGGCTCGCACTTGGTATTATGGGATTACTAATGCTGGTAAGTATCCTTGTTATGCCGTTGATACGATGGAAGAAAAATCAAACATTCCTCTTTCGTTTATTCGTTATCATCATCATCATGAATGCTATTACGGAATCAATTTTTGAAGTCCAGAAAGGCGCTTTGTTTTTTAGTTTTGTTTTCTCAATCCTAAGTATGAAAACTGAGGGAACTATGCCGCTTACCCGGCATGGTTTATAACATACTTCCGTATTGGTTTTTGATGGACCGCATTATTTTTAGGAATTGAGATATTTTATGCCATTGTATTTACCATATGGCGCGGGGTATCAATTATTCAAATTGAAAGCAGGCTGGGACCAGCCTTGATTGCCAGTGTATCAGGACGTCTGCTTTTTCAAAAGATTTAAAGGGGACACAAGGGTAATCTGTCCTACAGAATGTTTATTTTTGAATGTTCGTTGATGCTATGACCCTTATACCCTTCTCACCACCCCGTATTGATGATTTAATCATTGAAGAGGTTACGGCCGCCTTAAAATCGGGTTGGATAACTACTGGTCCAAGGACCAAGCAATTTGAAAAGGAGTTAAGTGCTTACAATGGCAATCAGGCAACACTATGCCTGAATTCAGCTACTGCTGGCCTTGAAATTATGCTTCGTTGGTTTGGAGTAGGCAAGGGTGATGAAGTAATTCTTCCGGCATATACTTATTCGGCCACAGCCAATGTAGTGGTTCATTGTGGTGCAAGACCGGTCTTGGTTGATGTGAACCCTGATGATTTTAATATCAATCTCGCGGCATTGGAGAAAGCCATTACGCGGCATACCAAAGTAATTATGCCCGTTGATTTTAGCGGGCTTCCCTGCAACTATTTGTCCCTGATGGAGCTCGTGAAAAGTGAGGATATCAAATCAAAATTCATTCCTGAAGGAAAGGTTCAGGAGCAATTGGGACGTATTTTAGTATTGGCCGATGCAGCACATTCACTGGGCGCGAAATTTCAGGGAAAACGTACCGGAGTGCTGGCAGATGTTTCTGTATTTTCATTTCATGCGGTAAAAAACCTTACTACTGCCGAAGGGGGGGCTATTGCGCTTGATTTGCCTGCACCTTTTGACAACGAGGAAGTTTACAAATACCTGTGCATCTTTACCCTTCATGGTCAGAACAAAGATGCTCTGGCTAAAATGCAGAAAGGGAACTGGAAGTACGATATCATTGAAGCGGGTTTTAAATGTAATATGACCGACCTGATGGCGGCCATCGGACTTGTTGAATTAAGGAGATATGAAGTTGATACCCTGATAAAGCGAAAACAGATCTGTGACTATTATTATCATTCCCTGAAACAATACCCATGGGCCGAGCTGCCTGTTTTAAAGGACAATGAGCGTGAAAGTTCTTATCACCTTTTTCCTCTAAGAATCAAAGGAATTACAGAAGTTCAGAGAGATGCGATTATTCAATCGGTGTTTAATGAAGATGTTAGTGTAAATGTTCATTTTATTCCTATTCCCATGCTTTCTTATTATAAAAATCTGGGATATGACATAAAGGATTATCCTGTTTCATATGATAGTTACAGCCGTGAAATTTCTTTACCGGTTTTTTATGGTCTGCAGGCCGAAGATTTAGAACGTGTGATAGCAGCAGTTGTGAAATCTGTGGAAAAACATCTTTTATAATTTTTGATTTATTATGAAAAGGGTTATTGACCTGGTCATCAGTTGTATCATCACGGTGATTATTTCCCCGCTGTTGTTTTTAATTGGAGTATCAATAAAACTTGATAGTAAGGGTTCTGTCTTTTATTTGCAGGAACGCATCGGGATGAACGGTGTTCCTTTCCGGATTATTAAATTCAGAACCATGCACATCAATTCCGATAAAAAAGGATTGTTAACAGTTGGTGGCAGGGATCCGCGAGTTACAAAAATCGGTTATTTCCTCAGGAAATTTAAAATGGATGAACTTCCTCAATTGTTTAATGTGATTTCAGGTGAAATGAGCCTGGTTGGTCCCCGACCGGAAGTGAAAAAATACGTAGACTTATATACGGAAGAGCAATTGACCGTTTTACAGGTAAAGCCTGGTATCACTGATTTCGCATCCATTGAATACGCCAGGGAAAATGAACTACTGGGTAATGCAACCGACCCTGAATCGGTTTATATTAATGAAATCATGCCCGCGAAACTTCAACTTAACGCAAAATACATCAGGGAGCAAAGCACTATTACCGATATCAGGATTCTTTATAAAACCATTTTAAAAATAATTTGCCGGTAGGTATCCGGATTTTCTGCCAGTGAATTTGAGATGACTCAGGTTATGAATAAAAAAAATCAGGTTGCAACAACCTATACAAAGAGAGCAATCATTTGATTCAGCTCTTCCACTTTTTCAGTATCTCCGAGTTTCTGATATGAAAAAGTTAAATTTCTTAACATCCTTACTATCATTTCCCTGTTTGTACAAGGTTTGTAATAGCTGTTCTGAGGATCCAGATTTAATTTTTTAATGAATTGGTCGATGTCACTTTTGCCAAACACAGAGCCTTTACTGAAGGGATTGATGTAAAATAATATTTTTCCTGTATTCCCTTCTTCCCCTTCCCTCACTTCAAGGTAAGTTAAAATGAAGTGCTCAGGAAGGTTTACCCCATATACAGGCAAGCCCAGTGATTGGGCAACGAGTAAATAAAGGATTGACAAAGCAAGAGGATTTCCTTTTTTGCTTTCAATGACACAATTGATATATGAGTTTTGCGGGGCGTGATAATTAGTTGTGTTACCGCTAAAACCATATTTAGTAAAAAAAATATGATTAATTATGTTAACCTGCTCCAAAGCGGTGAGATTCTCATTCAGCTCGAGCCAGATATCCTTTTTTATCTGGGCAATAAAGGCACTTATTTTTTCCTTATCCAGTTCAGGATACTGATAACGGGCTACTAAAATGGCACCATCAAAGAGATTTTCATCCGCGGTATGAATCCAGAGTTTTAAATCCTCAAGGAGGGTGTCGAATTGTATTTTGTGTACAATATAAGCGATACGCTGTTGTAAAATCGGATCAAAAGCATTGGACCACGCATCCTCTAAAAATGGGATAACATTATTTCCCATACTGATGAGTTTTTCCTCTATTTGTCCATAGATTTCCTGGTCTGTATCATCCAGCAAACTTATGAGCGCTTTTAATTCCGGGTTATCCATTTTGTCAGGCTTATACAATATTACCTGCTTTGTTTCTTTTTACAGCAAGGCGCCCAGTTTCTTTGTTAACGTACAAATGTTATTTATATTAACAATCTAAACAGTTGTTAATTAGTGTGTTGAGTAATTAATATTTGCGAATAAGGAAAAGGGCAGGTTGATTTTTTCCTGCCCTTTATCCTACACGCCGGGAATTGAAAATACACTGAGTGTTTGATTTAGTTATATGTTTAAAGACTATTAACTATGAATTTCCTGCTATGCTGACCTTGCGCCGAATTAAACTTATATCAATTTTAAACAAAAACTGAGGGTTATAATTCCTGCTCTGATTTTTTGTATTCTTCCGTCAGTTTCTTTTGCAATTCTCCGGGTACAGGCGCATACTCGGCAAAATTAGCTTTAACCCTTGCCCTTCCCTGAGCAATGCTTCGTAATGCGGTATTGAATTTATCCAGTTCGGCCAAAGGTGTTTTTGCCTTTACAACCTGATAACCGTTACGGCTGTCCATTCCCATAATGATACTACGCCTGGTTTGAAGTTCGCTCATAACATCACCCATTACCTGTTCGGGAGCCTCTGTTTCTACGTCATAAATTGGTTCCAGCAATTGCGGTTCAGCTGCATGAAATGCTTCTTTAAATGCCATCATTCCGGCGATTTTAAAACTGATATCGTTAGAGTCAACCGGATGCATTTTTCCATCATATACCGCCACTCGAACATCCCGTACATAAGAACCTGTCAATGGACCTTCCGACATCTTTTCCATGACCCCTTTTACAATACTGGGCATAAACCTGGAATCAATGACACCTCCGGTAATACAATTAAGAAATACCATTTTTCCTCCCCAGGGTAAATCATGAATTTCTGTGTCGCGCACAGTCAGGTCTTTTGGGTTAGGCATACCGTCATAAAAAGGTTCAATGCGGAGATACACTTCCCCAAACTGACCGGCGCCCCCCGATTGCTTCTTGTGACGATAGGAAGCTTCGGCGATTTTTTGAATTGTTTCTCTGTAGGGAATGCGGGGCTTTTCAAATTCAACCTCCATTTTATATACATGTTGAAGTCGCCACTTGGTTACAGCAAGATGAAGGTCGCCCTGGGCATATATAAGTAATTGTCGGATTTCTTTATCGTAATGTATAACAATGGTAGGGTCCTCCGCATGTATTTCGGACAGCACTTCACCCAGTTTTTCATCGTCGGCTTTATTTTTCGCAAGAATCGCTACACGGACTTTAGGTTCCGGAAAATGTATCGGATCAATATTTCCACTGGCTCCCCTGGCATTGAGTGTATCAGAGGTGCGTGTGTTTTTAAGTTTAAGGGTGGCACCAATATCTCCCGCTTTAAGACTGTCAACAGGGTTCCGGTTCTTTCCATCCAGAATGAACAATTGGGCAATGCGTTCGGTGGTTCCGCTCTTATCGTTGTAAAAGTCCTGACCTGGCTTTAATTCACCTGACATTACTTTAAAAAGTGATAATTTTCCAAGGTGGGGTTCTACCAGGGTTTTATAAATAAATAGTCTGGTCGGAGCATCAGGATTACATTTTATTTCGGTACCATCTTCTAAAATTTCGGCAGGCATATCTACCGCCGATGGCGCTACATTATCGATGAATCCCATCAATCGTCCGCTGCCCATGTCTTTCTTTGCGGAAATACAGAATACCGGAAAAACATGATGGTTCATCATACCCAATTTAAGACCTTGCCTTAGCTCATCTTCATCGAGATTGCCTTTTTCGAAGTACATCTCCATCAGCTTTTCATCGTTTTCCGCAGCTTTCTCCACCAGTTCATTGTGCAATTTATTAGCCCTCTCCAGCTCCGACTCCGGTATAGGTAGTTTTTCCGGTTTCCCTCCTGTAACCGGGAATTTATACATGGTCATTTTCAGCAAATCGATGATCGCGTTAAAACCGGTTCCTGTGGCCACCGGATATTGCATTAGGGTCACAGCGGGACCAAAAAAATTCTTAGCCTCTTCCAGCGTATTTTGAAAATCTGCCTTTTCATGGTCGAGTTGGTTGATGGCTAAAATGGTTGGGCGTTGATACTTG
The DNA here is from genome assembly GCA_964534995.1 of uncultured Bifidobacterium sp. Classification (GTDB taxonomy): domain Bacteria; phylum Bacteroidota; class Bacteroidia; order AKYH767-A; family OLB10; genus JAJTFW01. Next base: position 33,660 of record CAZHSC010000011.1, on the reverse strand, counting down.
TCAACGTAGTCAAAAATGATTTCAGTTCCGATTTCCACGCCATGCTGGGCATTTAGCAAGATCACGGCGGTATCACAAACGCGGATGGCGGCAACAACTTCCCCAATAAAGTCATCCAGTCCCGGGGTATCAATAATATTTATTTTGTAATCTTTCCATTCGGTATGTAAGGGGGTGGCGTAAACAGAACTTCCCCTTTCATGTTCAATTTCGTGGTAGTCTGAAAGGGTGTTCTTCTCCTCTACCGTTCCTCTCCTGTTGGTAATTCCGGCTTCAAATAACATGGTTTCGGCAAGTGTGGTCTTGCCGCTTTTCGCGGAGCCAATGAGCGCGATGTTTTTAATGTGTTTTTCATCGTATGTTTTCATGATACAAGGAGTTAATAGAGTTAAACAATAACCTTTTTTTACATAATCCGTAAAAACCGGATTTAAAGGTACTGTAAGAATGTTTACAAAACCACGTAAAATCCTATAAAATAGGATGATTTTAATCAAGGAACCATTCCTTGATTTTTTTAAGGATTTGTAATATTTCTTTAAAAAATTTAAAACCCGGCCTTCTTTTTTCAGGTTAAAAGGTCTGATGTAATAATCAATTATGAAGCAATTACCTACAATGCCTCCTCATATTCAGGAGAAGTTTGAAGAAGAAATCAGGGTAGAAATTATCCGTCAGCAGACGGAAGAGGACCTCAGAACGAATCCGGTTTACCAGGAGTTTTTTGCTCAGTTCAATCCGGCCTCGGTTGAAAGTTTTATCCGTCATTATGCACGCAGGAAAGCGCATTACCTCACACGGGGTAAGGACTATATTAACCAGGCAGAACAGGAATCGTTCCGCTATAAACTTTTTGCGCAGGAATGCCTTTGGGCCATTCAGCAGAAAAAGCTATTTAACCTTCAATGCCAGTGGAGAGCGGAGCAGGTGCGATTAAAGGGAATAGAGCATTCCATGCAGTTTTTATTATTGTCATCCAATATTCAACATTGCCCATACATTAGCCCGGTAAGCAGGGCTGAAATGGAGATGTATGTTGCTTTCCTCAAATCAGAGGATGCCCAGTTGATCGTTAGTTACGATAACTGGCAGGATTACGAAGGATATAAAGCGGAATATACCAGCGAAAGAATTCCTGCAATCGACCAGGGGATCGAGGACACGATGCCGGCATGGTACCGGTTTTATGATGAATACATGGCTACCCATCAACTGCTCGACCTTCCGGATATCAGGGGAGAAAAGGAACAACGATACCGTTCCATTGCCCGTCAGCGTCAGTTGGAGCAGATGAAAAAGGGTAAACAGCAAAAAATGGTGGATAGCCGTCCTTATCTGAGTGTATATGATACAGACATGGTGGAGTCGTTTGTGAGAAGATTTGAAGATACACGCCTCTTGAAGTTTTGCCGTGCCGTTGAAGCATTTCAGCAGCAAATGGACGATCAGCTGGAGTTGGATGAAGCCCTGGAAACATTGCGTCAGGCAGATAAAAAAGTTAGCATCAGATCTAACGGGGACTGGAAAGAAGCGATTATCGATGCAGCCAAAAGATTTGAACTGGAACATGTGGCAGATATTTTACCTGCCGTTCACCAGGAATATGTGATGCGCGTGGAAAATGGAATTAATTTCCCCCAGAGTATCATTGACAAGAAGAGGGAAGAATATGCCTTTCAGCTATGTGAAACAGCCAGGCAACAAATACTGGATGGCAGAAGGATATTGGGAGAACCCGAGAATCTCAATTTCTGACCATTAAATTGCCTGACGATTTAGGAGTAAACCGGCAGTCAAGGCTGTCCTCAGGCTGATCTTTGAGGGTTTTTTATCCCAAATTTCAGCAGCAAAAGTTTTCATGATTTTGTTTATTCAATCCTGAATACTTCCCCTTCTATTGCGAGTTCCGTAGCAGGAAAAATCTCTCTGGCTTCTTCTAAAAAGCCATCCAGTTGCTTGTAGCGCGCCGAAAAGTGTCCGATGAGTAATTTTCCAACTTGAGCATCCCGGGCAACTGTTGCGGCTTCTTTTGCTGTTGAATGAAAGGTGGCAGTTGCTCTTTCTTTCAGTTCATGTAAAAAGGTGGCTTCGTGATAAAGCAAGTCCACACCTTTAAGGGTTTCAGCAATATCAGGCAGGTACATAGTATCCGAACAGTAGGCATACCTTCTGGGTGCAAGAGAAGCCTCTGTCAATTCCTCGTTAGGGATTACGGTACCATTACTGTCAGTGAAATCCTCCCCTGCTTTGATTCTTGAATATTGTGTAAATGAGATGTTATATTCCTGTAACTTTTCAACTTTTAACCTTCTGGGCCTCGGCTTTTCACCAAAAATAAAACCGGTACAGGGTATCCTGTGGTTTAATACGATGGTCCTTACATAAATCTCTTCATCTTCAAGTAAAGTCTCCGGTGAATAATGCCGTATGGGATGAAAAATGAGGTTATATCTCAATTGCGTTTGCGACAAGCGCAAGTGCATTTCAATAATATCCATCAATTCCTGTTGCCCATACAAATGCAAATCACTTGTCCGGCCCTGCAAATGAAAAGTGGATAAAAGGCCCGTTAAGCCCAGATAATGATCCCCATGGAGATGACTGATAAAAATATGCGAGATGCGGTGATAGCGCAGCTTATACTTTAGCATTTGCATTTGTGAACCTTCCCCGCAATCAATCAGAAAGTGGCGGTCACGGAAAATCAGAAGTTGCGATGTAGGGTGACGATTGTACATCGGGGTGGCTGAACTGCTCCCTAAAATAGTGAGCTCAAACCCCATATTATTTACGTGAAATCACCATGCGCTTGGAAAGCGTTTCACCGTTAAAAGTCATCGTGTACATGTAAACGCCCTGGGTAAATTCTCTGCTGTCCAACCGGAATTCAAATTCTCCCTGCTCGGTATTGATCAGGCTACGGTAAACTTCTTTTCCAATCAGGTTGAAAATTCGGAATTCAACTTCCCCGGCTGCAGGTACAAAATAACGTATGGCGGTTATTTCATTACATGGATTCGGACTATTCTGGTCCATAGTAAAGCCGGACCCCGTACTCTCGTAAATACCGCCCCTTTCCTGGCCAGAGTGAAAAGCGAGCTCACCGGTTTGAATTTGCTGATAAGAAATTACATGTAGATCGCCCTGTAACGAGGCCAGCGCTGTTTCTCCGGAATTCACTTCCTTAACCTGATTTACAGGAACAAGATTAGCTGTATGCTGAGCATTAATTTGAAGGATACTGAAAACTGAAAAAAATAAGGGAATTAATATTTTCATATGCTGATGATGCGAAGCATAAAAGTACTAATCATTTTTAATATTTCGCTCAATTTCCCCCATTAAAACGAAATCAATTGCCTCAGAACAAGTTCCTGTAATATTTAATACCTGATCCAGTTGAGAAATCTGAATAAGTTTCTTTACGGTTTCGCTAAGTCCTGTAATCACAAAAGCGCCGTTGGAATTCCTGCAGAGCCTGTTACCAACAAGGATTGCACTCAGGCCTGATGAGTCACAGTATAGGGATTCAGTAAGGTCAAGAATGATATTATTATACCCCTGGGTATTCAAGAGCAATAATTCCGATTTAAGTTCAGCGGCAATTAAGGTATTTAACTTTTGTTCGTGGAGTTTCACCACAACGTATTTTTCGGTTTTATCTAAGGTAAAGTACATACCCGCCTTTTTATTATTTTAACAAATGTAACCTAAGCCACCTTTAAATGCAACTGATATCTTAAGGCTTTGTTAACCTATCATTGTTCAAATCCCCTGATCTGGGCCAGTAAAAATAAAACTGCCATACGTATGGCAACACCATTTTCTACCTGATTTAATATTATACTATTCTGACTATCAGCTACATCACTTGTAATTTCTACACCTCTGTTTATCGGACCGGGGTGCATGATCAATATTTTCCGGTTCAGACTATCCATTAATTTTTTATTCAAGCCATACATCATAGAATATTCTCTCAGAGAGGGGAAATAGCGAATATCCTGTCTTTCCATTTGTATGCGAAGCATATTTGCTACGTCACACCACATCAAAGCTTTTTTAAAGTCAAACTCAACTTTTACACCCAGTGAACCTATATACTTAGGGATAAGTGTTGCCGGGCCGCACACCATCACCTCCGCCCCCAGTTTCTGAAGGCATAAAATATTCGACAAGGCGACCCGTGAATGTAAAATATCACCCGCGATCAGCACTTTAACTTTATCTAATGATCCGAGATTTTCCCTGATAGAGAATGCATCCAGCAAAGCTTGCGTAGGGTGCTCATGGGTACCATCGCCGGCATTAATGACATTGGCTTTTATATGTCTTGATAGAAACATGGCTGCTCCTGGTTTAGGATGTCGCATAACAACCATATCCACTTTCATGGCCAGGATATTATTTACGGTATCTACCAGTGTTTCACCCTTACTGACAGAGGAGCCCGAAGCAGAAAAATTAACAACATCGGCTGAAAGACGCTTTTCAGCTAATTCAAAAGATAATTTAGTACGCGTTGAATTTTCAAAAAAGATATTCGCAATGGTAATATCACGCAAAGAAGGAACTTTCTTGATAGGCCGGTTTATTACATCCTTGAAATTATCGGCGGTTTTAAAGATGAGTTCTATATCTTCTTTATAGAGGTCTTTAATTCCCAAGAGATGTTGAACACTTAATTGTTCACTCATAGATTTTTTCTTCTGAGATTAGCCATACCCCATCTTCCCCATCCGGTTGCTTCAGATGGACCTTAACTTTTTCGGAGGTGATAGTATCAATAGATTTACCAATATAATTAGGTGCGATTGGCAATTGTCTGCTGAATTTTCTGTCGATTAATACGAGTAGTTCAACGGAGGATGGCCTGCCAAATACGAGTAAGGCATCGAGGCCTGCGCGAATGGTTCGTCCGGTATAGAGTACATCGTCAACCAGAACCACTTTTTTACCCTCCACCATAAAATCCATACGGGTTGTATTGGGAACAATCAGGTCCCTCCTTCGGAAATCATCTCTGAAAAAACTGATGTCAAGTTCGCCCGACTGCAACTTCAGGTCGCTTCTGATCTGCGCCAGTCTGTCGAAAATCCTTCGTGAAAGGTAAATACCGCGAGGTTGCAGACCTACAATAACGCAATCAGTAAAATCATCGTAGGTTTCAATTAACTGAAAGCAAAGCCTGTCAATAGTGATAGACAGTAACTCTTTATTAAAAATGAGTTTGCTGTTTTCAGGCATGGTTCAAAATTAGTAAATTTTGGTAAGAAAAGGGATAAATAGAAAAGGCCGCCCATTGGGGGCAGCCTTTTCTATTATGAGGATGAAATATCAGTTTTCGTCCTTTTTCTCATTGGCTTCGAGAGAAGTCCTCAAAGCTGCCAGGGCTTCGATATCTCCAAGTGTAGATTTTTCCTGGGTGTCTTTTAGTTTTTTAACTGCCTTGGCAGTAGTAGCTGCATCTTTTTCACGCTCATTGGCTTCGGACTTTTTCTGCTCCTGCGCCTTTTCATCAAAGATCCTTGAATGAGAAACTACAATTCTGCGGTTTTCCTTATTGAATTCAATTACTTTGAAATCGAGATTTTCATGCTCTTTAGCCACTGTTCCATCTTCTTTCTGCAATTGGCGGTAAGGAGCGAAAGCTTCAACACCATAAGTACTGAAAATTACAGGAGCACCCTTGTCGGTTACTTTACCCACAACACCCTGGTGCACACTGTTGATGGCGAACAAGGTTTCATAGGTTTCCCACGGATTGTCTTCGAGTTGCTTATGGCCCAGGCTCAGGCGACGGTTTTCCACATCTACTTCCAGGACCACCACTTCCAGTTCCTCTCCGATTTTGGTAAACTCAGCCGGGTGCTTGATCTTCTTATTCCAACTCAGGTCACTGATATGGATAAGTCCATCAACGCCCTCTTCCAGTTCAACAAATACACCGAAATTGGTGAAGTTGCGAACTTTAGCCTTATGCTTGGATCCAACAGGGTATTTAGCTAATATTTCACCCCAGGGGTCAGGCGAAAGTTGTTTTAATCCGAGAGACATCTTGTGCTCGTCGCGATCGATACTTAGAATAACGGTTTCAACCTCATCGCCCACTTTGAGGAAATCCTGCGGACTGCGCAGGTGCTGAGACCATGACATTTCTGAAACATGGATCAGGCCTTCCACACCTGGGATCACTTCAATAAATGCACCGTAATCAGTAAGCACAACCACTTTTCCTTTCACTTTATCGCCCACCTTCAGGTTTGCATCCAGGCTTTCCCATGGCTGAGGAGTAAGTTGTTTTAAGCCGAGGGCAATTCGCTTCTTCTCTTCATCAAAATCAAGAATTACCACATTGAGTCGCTGATCTAATTTAAGCACCTCTTCCGGATGGTTGATACGGCCCCAACTGATATCGGTAATATGCAGCAAACCATCAACACCACCCAGGTCCATAAATACACCATAAGAGGTGATATTTTTTACGGTTCCTTCGAGTACCTGGCCTTTTTCCAGTTTACTCATGATTTCAACTTTCTGCTTCTCGAGTTCGTTTTCAATCAGAACTTTGTGGGACACAACAACGTTTTTGAACTCTTGATTAATTTTTACAATCTTGAATTCCATTGTTTTGCCTACGTAAATATCGTAATCACGTATTGGTTTAACGTCGATTTGAGAGCCGGGAAGGAAGGCTTCAATGCCGAATACATCCACAATGAGACCTCCTTTGGTACGGCATTTAACAAATCCTGTAACGATTTCATCCTTTTCAAGGGCTGCATTAACGCGGTCCCATGATTTCATCGCACGCGCTTTCTTGTGCGAAAGGATGAGTTGGCCATTTTTATCTTCGGCCGTTTCAACATAAACTTCCACTTCATCGCCGACTTTCAGATCGGGCATGTGGCGGAATTCTGTGAGGGGAACAAGCCCATCACTTTTGTAACCGATGTTTATAACCGCTTCCTTGCTGGTAAGACCGATAACGGTTCCCATTACAATTTCACGTTCTAACACCTGGTTGAGCTTCTGGTCATATAAAGCTTCGAGTTTTACACGGTCGTCAGCTTTATAAGTGTCAAAAGCTTTTCCTGTTGTTTCCCAATCGAAATCGTTGGGATCAGGGGTTGCAAATTTTACGGTGGAGAGTTTCTCCTGTGTATTGGTAGTTGATGCCATCTGTAGACAATAACCTATCGGCAGGAATGGCCTGCGAAAGGGAGGGCAAAGATATGCAAAATAATATTAGCCTGAAAAGAAATGAGATATTCTATTGCAAAGTCTGCTTTCTAAATGCGACCTATGCGGTAATCAATGGGAACCTTGAAATTAATATTTCGGGAGTTTTAAAATTTAAAGTAATATTAATCAATTATTTATGTATTTAATACTATATCGGAACCGTTTTGCTTTTAGTCAATTCCTGGATCCTGTCACTTACTTTTCTCATTAACCATAATGGAGTGGATGTTGCGCCGGCAATACCCACATTTGAAGCATGCTCAAACCAATCTGCATGGATCTCGTCTGGATGAGAAATAAAGTGGGCGTTTTGATTGGATTCCCTGCACACAGAAAATAGTGCTTTCCCATTGGAACTTTTTTTTCCGCTTACAAAGACAATGACATCATTGGCCGATGAAAATTTCCGGAGTTGTGGTTCACGGTTGGATACCTGACGGCACAAAGTGTCATTTGATATGAAATCACCTTCTTCCAGCGAGCCCTTGAACTGTAAAATGCGTTCCTGTATCATTCGCTCCATTTTTTCAAATCCCAGGGTGCTTTTTGTGGTTTGAGAGAAAAAATGAATCGGCAGGCTATAATCTATTTTATCCAGGTCTTCCTCAGTAAAAACAATAATGGCCTGATTATTTGTCTGACCTATAAGCCCGTTTACCTCGGCATGTCCGGGTTGTCCGTATATTACTATTTGACCACCTTTTTCACCGATGTCCTCATAACTACTTTTCACCCGGTGTTGTAACTTTAATACCACAGGACATGAAGCATCGATAAGTTCAATGTTATTTTGAATGGCCGTCCGGTACGTAGAAGGGGGCTCGCCATGTGCCCTGATCAGCACCTTACAATCTTTCAGGGATTTTAAATCCTCATGATTGATAATTTTTAACCCTTTCGCCTTCAATCGCTCTACTTCCTCCCCATTGTGAACGATATCTCCCAGGCAGTATAAACTTCCGGTTTTGTCAAGTTCATCTTCTGCCATCTGGATGGCATATACAACACCAAAGCAAAAGCCGGAATTGGGATCAATATGAATATTCATTGGTTGAGATCAGAATAATAACACGCTGTAAGAGATTTTGTTTACACCGAAGTTGCAGGCCTTATTTTCTTGGAGAGTTTATTTATTTCGTTTAATACAAATTCAACTTGTTCATCCTGCGTCATATTTGAATTGTCAAGAATGATGGCATCAGGAGATTTTCTCAAAGGGCTTTCTTCACGGTGAGTATCCTCGTAATCCCTACCAACAATATTTTGTATTACCTCTTCTAAGTTTACTTTTATTCCCTTTGAAATCAATTCTTTGTATCGCCTTTCGGATCGGATGTACGGATCGGCTTTCATGAAAATCTTTAAATCTGCATCGGGAAATACGGTAGTTCCGATATCACGGCCATCCATTACCAATCCCCCTTCAAGGGCGGCTTTTTGTTGTAATTTAACCAACCTCTTTCTGACTGCTTTGATGGCACTTACATGACTCACCTGTTCATTTATCTCCATAGAACGTATTTCCTGTTCTACGTTTTTTCCGTTAAGGTATACTTCACTGAATCCGGATTCACGGTTGTATTTAAAGGAAATATGAATATCCTGTAAAATGGCATCATAGTCATAGGTCAAATCATGCAACTCTTCGGGTGATGGGATTGGGATATTATTGTTTAAAAAGTACAAGGTAACTGCCCGGTACATGGCGCCCGAATCAATATAATGTAATCCTAACCTCCTGGCGATGGCTTTTGCCACTGTGCTCTTTCCACAAGAAGAATAACCATCAATTGCAATGATGAGATAAGGATTCATGCGATACAAAGTTAAGAAAAATTACCTGTCCTTTCTAATTTGATGAAGGAGAATTCAACATTCTTCGCGGTATTTCTTCCGCCATAAAATAAGTGGCCAGGCGATGACGGTATTTTATAATGAAAATGTAAAAGGGGCCCTTCTGAGACCCCATTTACCCAATCAAACCATAAAACACATTCTTATCAATCTCAGCGAACAAGTTCTATTCGCCGGTGTATTACACTTTTTTCCGATTCAATCGTATAAAAATAAACACCTGGGAGCATTCTGCTTCCGTCCAGCACAAACTGGTAAGTACCTCCTTTTTCAACCATATTGTCATATATCTGACCCATAAACCCACCCTGATTGTTGAATAATTTTACTTTAATAAAGGCATCCTGTTCGGCCAGGTAGAATATTGTTGTATTATCCGTAAATGGATTAGGATATGCAGAAGTGACTTGTTTAGTTTGCAATTTCAGGAACGCCGGAAAATGCCTGGTACCGTCCCTTTCTGCCATACAACTTCCGGACAGGAAGATGGAAATTATCAGAACATATTTAATACTTTTCGCAGGCATGGGTTTTCAGGTAGTTGCAAATTAATATTCCCTGATCATACCCCGTTATTATATTTTACTAATACAGGAAAATGATGGATGAACAGCGGAAAAATGGTTGTGAATACTATTTCCTGAAAGGATCACGGGCGATCCATTCCGATGCTATACTTTCAGGGAGCAGTTTCTTGACAATGCCATTTAAAAGACTATTGTTCAATTTTATAAATGCATTATAAGTATGTCCTGTAGCCCCTACCGTTGTTTTTATTTCCAGGGCAGTCCTGCCAAATGAAAGTTGACCGGCACCCGATTGAATGGCCATTTCAATGTACAGATACAGGATATTCAGGTAAAGCGAAAAATCTTTATTGAAATGATAATCTATACCGATATGGTGGGCTTCAAAGTGGTCAATGTCTCTAATTCCAATTAAAAAGGCAATGAGTTTTCCTTCGTGAAAGATCCCTTTCATTTCATGTGAATGCGCCATATGCTTTGACAGGGAAATGATATAGTTAACATCGGGGTGAATTAAATGAACAGGAGATTTTTTTTGTACAGCGCAGTAAATTTCATTCACCCTTTCTTTATTTTCAATAAGAAAAGCGGTATTTATTGTTTTTACCTCACATTTTTCGAGTTTCTTTTTTGCCTGATTAAACCGAACACGGTATTTAGAACTAAGCGCTGCAACGTAATCGCTGATGGTTTTCCATTCAGGACGGATATCCATCTTCATTATTGGCTCCATCGCCAATGGGTGGTACCGTAATGGTTTCAATATTTCCAGCAAAGGATCATTTTCGCAGGGATAGTCTTTGATAATTTCAGCGATTACTTTCCCCTTTTGTTCGAGTTCTGTTTTAAGATCATGAATGACTTTTGGAAAATCGCGGTATATGGTTTCTTCTTTGTTTTTTTCATGAATACAGATTCCATAATTCCCGCTCAGGAGTAAGTTGCCGGATACGATGAGGAAATGTGGCTTATCGCTTTTAACCCCGAAAAGCAAGCGTTGGATCAACATTGAAATTCCGGAAATCAAGCTGTTGTATGGCTCGAATGTTACGATTTGTCCTAGTTCTTGCGAAGAAAGATTGATTATCTGAAAATAATAAAAGCCAATACATTTTCCGTTTTCCATGAAAGGGATATACCGGAAATCGAGCCCCGGAATTTCGGCATCTTCTATTGCTTTTAGGTAGGCAGAATTTAAAAAAACGGTACAGGACTCGGGCACCCCTTTTGTCTGAATTTGTTCAAAACGACTGAATCCGTTATTTTTAATTTTTGGACGGGTATTTACTTTATCGAACATCTGAGATGGCGTCAAAGATAGAACGATTGAAAAGTAATTTTGATTTTTTAGCAGCCATCATTTTTGCAAAATTGTCATTTTTGCCGACAATATTCAGCCTTCACCTGTCTATCATTTAAAATAGTTTTAATTTACAGTTCCTTATAAAATTTATGAAACGCAAAATAATGATAATCTTACTCATGCATTTGGTGAGTTTGTCTCATGCATGGGCACAGGACCTCCCATATCCTGTAACAAAAAAGGTAGATCAGAAAGATAATTATTTCGGAACCATGGTAGAAGACCCTTACCGATGGCTTGAAGATGATAATTCTTTAGAGACAAAGGCCTGGGTGATGAAGCAAAATTTATTCACCAATAACTATTTGCAGAAAATACCATTCAGGGATACACTGCTTCAGCGAATGAAAAGCCTGTGGAATTTTATCAGTTTCAAAGCCCCCTTTCGATGCGGTAGCGGTTACTATTATTATCGTCATGATGGTGTTCAAAATCAGCCGGTTCTGTTTTATATGAAAGGGATTGATTATGTGCCCTACTCCTACTTTGATCCTAATAAACTCTCTGAAAAAGGTACCACTGCCTTGACACAAACAGTTCCTTCTCCTGACGGAAAATATCTTGCTTTCCAGGTATCGGAATCCGGCAGTGACTGGAATGTAATACGGATTAAAGAGGTGAAAAGCATGAAAACTCTGCCTGAAGTAATCAAAGGGGTCAAGTTTAGCAATATCGCATGGTTTAAAGATGGTTTTTTTTACAGCAGGTATCCGGAGGACTCGGGTTTGATACATAAAAATGAATTTCACAAAGTGTATTATCATGCCTTGAATACCCCGCAGGAAAAGGATGAAGTAGTTTGGGAGGATAAGGACCATCCATTGCGGAATTTCAACGCCCAGGTTACCGAGGACCAGCGCTTTCTGGTCATTACAGGAAGTGAGTCTACCTCCGGAAACAGTGTTGTTATTAAGGATATGATGGATCAACAGCCTTCATTTAAAACCATCATCAAGGGATTTGAACATGATTTTGTATTACTGGGCAACTTAGGCGGACAACTGTTGTTTCTAACCAATTACAAAGCCGATAAGAGAAAAATAATTTCCATTGATATTAATAATTTTCAACCGCAATACTGGAAGGATATAATTTCTGAACAGAATGAAATGCTTAGGGATGCAAAGATGTGCTGGAAAGGCATTGTTACGCATTACATGAAAGATGCAAGCAGTCGACTATGGGTTTATAACTACAGTGGGATGAAGACGGATGAAATACCATTGATGGGATATGGCAGTATTGAGGAAATCTCCGGCAGTCTGGCCGACAGCATGATGTTCTTCTCATTTTCAACCTTTACCTCTCCCGCCGTTGTATATCGTTATAATTTGCAAACTTCAAAACTGGGTATTCAGTTCAAAAGCCAGTTGCCCTACCGTCCTGAAGATTATGAAACCCATCAGGTATTTTATAATTCCAAAGATGGTACCCGCATACCGATGTTTCTGGTCCATAAAAAGGGCATAAAAAAGGATGCCTCCAACCCTACTCTTTTATTTGGCTACGGTGGTTTTAATATTTCCAAAACTCCGGAATTTAAACCGGAAAGATTGGTTTTTCTTGAAAACGGGGGGGTGTTTGCCATGCCCGCTTTGCGGGGAGGCGGCGAATATGGAAGTTCATGGCATGAAGGGGGAACAAAGCATAAAAAGCAAAATGTATTTGATGATTTTATTGCTGCCGCAGAATACCTCATCAAAGAGGGGTATACCTCACCGGCTAAGTTAGCTATCAGTGGCCGTTCGAATGGCGGCCTCCTGGTAGGTGCGGTAATGACGCAACGCCCGGATCTGTTTAAGGTTGCTCTGCCAGCAGTGGGTGTTATGGATATGTTACGCTTTCAGAAATTTACTATTGGCTGGGCCTGGACCAGTGATTATGGAAGCAGCGAACACCCCGAAGAATTTAAATCACTGATAAAGTACTCCCCTCTGCATAACCTGAAGAAGGGTACCGTATATCCTGCTACATTGGTTACCACTGCCGATCATGATGATCGTGTGGTGCCTGGACATTCCTTTAAATTTATTTCAAGGTTGCAGGAGGTCCAAAGTGGCGATAATCCGGTTTTAATACGAATTGATGTCAATGCCGGCCACGGTGCAGGAAAACCAACCGGAAAGCTGATTGATGAACAAAGTGATATATTCGCCTTTCTGTTCTATAACCTGGGGATGAAATTATGATGTTTAAAAAAATAGTAGCAATTACCTGTGTATTTTCCTCTTTGATTTTCTTTTCCTGCGAAGAAGAAAATGAACTTGGAAGTATGGAGTTCAAATTTACCGGCCTCAGGGACACGGTTAATTACCAGGGGGGCAGCCTTGAAAGAACGGTCAGCATTTATTTCCTTGGTGGTAAACAAGAAAAACTGACACTTTCGGCCAGCGGGATGCCGACGGGTACCACCATCACCTTCCAACCTGCAAGCATCGATGGTGAAGGATCCGTTACTCAGAAGATTGTTTCCTCGGCTTCTGCTGATACCGGAAATTACGTAATAACCGTAACGGGAACAACGGAATCTGGAAATGCATTGTCCAAGACCTTCAATTTATTTGTTACAAGGGTACCCAACAGCGGGCCTAAAATATTTCTGACCGGTGGCAATAGCGTGATACATGCTTTGAATTCAGCTTTTACAGAACCGGGCTGGACCGCCGGTGACGAGGAGGATGGTGATTTAACAGCACAGGTACAGGTAACCGGAACTGTAAATGTTGATTCGGTGGGACAGTATTTTTTAACCTACACGGTGATTGATTCGGAAGGCTTAAAAGATAGTGTGGTTCGAACGGTCAACGTCCGGAATGATTTAAATTTCTTGAGCGGACAGTATGATGTTACCACCACTGACCTGATAAATTCTTCGGTACGTAACTGGATCACCACCATTGCTGCTTCGGTAAACACCAATAACCAGATTAAAATATTTAAGATATCAGATTGTTTTTACGCTAATCCTCTGCTTACCTATGATCCTGTAAAAGACAGTATTTACCTCCCGGCACAAACATTTGATTGTATTACATCTACCGATAGTTTACCACATACATTTGAAGGCGCCGGCGTTATTATTCCCGGATCCATCAACCGCATAAGAATTGAATATACCAACACCTGGATAGATACCAGCCTGGGTGTACCTGTTACTCTTATTCTTCGTGATGAATATCAGATGTTCTGATTACAATTCGGCAGTGATTCTACGCAGATAATTAATCTGTCCTGTGTGATAAGCCAGGTGAGCCAATAAATGTGATAAAGCATCATCAATGGAAATTTTCTTCCCTTTAAAGTCTTCAGGGTAGGTTTTCATTTTATCTGAATCACTCAAGTTGTTTAAAATATTTCTGACCACTATAAGTGCGACATTTAGTTCATGTAATATCTGTTCTTTTTTTAATCCTTTCGCACTGAATTCCTCATCACGTTTGCGTATATATCCTGAGTTGCCCAATATGGCACCAACAAAATGCTGTAGATTACCTGCGATATGTATGGCAAGGTTACCCGGTGAATTACTGATGCCGGCAGGTACTTTCCATAGGGAGTCATCATCAGAAAACTGATCAATTTCTTTTTTCAGTTGTTCGAGGTAATTTTCAAATTGAAATAGAGCCGCCATCGTTTTTATTAAGGATAAAGGGTAGATTTTTATTGCAATGCTTGAGTAATAATATTGAAAACCTACGCATGGAATAGGGTGTTGGTTGCGCAACAGTTTTCATTTTGAAACTATTTTTAAAATGGCAATCCCGGTAAGATATCTCTGCCGGCTGATTTCATTTCAGTTTCGTTCACCTTTTCAACTTCTGCAAGCGCACGGTTCAAAGCAATTTCAATCAGTTCTTCTACTTCCGCTTTTCTTTCAGGCAAGAGCAAATGTTCTGCAATATCTATCGACAGCACTTTTCTGTTGCCATTCATCGTTACTTTAATTTCATTGTCACCAGCGGTGGCGGATACAGAAATGGTTGCGAGCCGGTCTTTAACCTCTTCCATTTTTTTTTTGAGGTCGCCAAGCTTATTGATAATATCAAACATTTTACAGGATTTAGCTTACAAATTTAGGGCTAACCATTTAAATTCACCCTGGATTCTATATTAAAGGAGGTTTCTGTTTGAAATGTACTTAAAATTAACTTCTGTGATATTAAAACATTGAGCTTTCGCAATGTGAAGAAATTCAATTAATTAGGGGTATTATATTCTTTTCTTTACATTAGAGCCGGATTACATTGATCACATATAAAAGTCAGGCAATAAAGTAAAAACAGATAAACAATCATATATGAACAAAACAACATCAAAGGGGCATCCTAAAGGTCTATGGGTATTATTCGGAACTGAAATGTGGGAGCGTTTCAATTTTTACGGTATGCGCGCAATTCTTACTTTGTATATGGTTAATTCACTGATGATGAGTGAACAGAGGGCTTCTCTGATTTATGGCGCCTTTCTCGGTTTATGCTATCTGACTCCAATGCTTGGAGGATTTATTGCCGACCGTTTTCTGGGTAACCGAAACTGTATTATGCTGGGAGGCCTTTTAATGGCCTTAGGCCAGTTCATGTTGTTTGCAAGTGCCAGTGTTTTTGGCAGTAACCTTGGATTTGCCACTACATTAATGTGGGTGGCGTTGGGAATTATCATTTTCGGAAATGGATTTTTTAAACCCAATATTTCAAGTATGGTGGGTAGTTTGTATCCTAAGCAGGAAAAGAACAAATTGGATACCGCATTCACTATTTTCTATATGGGTATAAATCTGGGAGCTTTTCTGGGCCAGTTGATATGTCCTATCATTGGCGACGTTAAAGATGCAGGTGGGATTCGAGATATACACGCGTTTAAATGGGGATTTCTTGCTGCTGGTATAGCCATGGTTTTAGGAACATTGATTTTTGCGGTATTGAAAAATAAATATGTAGTGAGTCCCGAAGGTAAAGCACTGGGAGGATTGCCCTCTAAACATGATGCATCGGATTTTGAGGAAGGCGAATCTCAGAAAGCCATTTTCTCTACAAACTCACTGATTTTTGCCTGTATTTCTTTCGCGATTCTGGTATCTGTCTTTTTAACGGTCTTTGGACAGAATCTGATTTACTCCATCATTTATGCCAGTGGCTTGTCGCTTGCCGGTTTAATCATTTCTGACACCTCGCTGACCAAGGTAGAACGTGACAGGATATTCGTTATTTACATCGTATCGTTCTTCGTTATTTTCTTCTGGGCCGCATTTGAACAGGCTGGTTCATCACTGACTTTTATCGCCGACAATCAGACAGACCGTAATTTCTTCGGATGGCAAATGCCGCCCAGCATGGTGCAGATATTCAATGGTCTTTTTGTGGTGATGTTTGCCGTCCCTTTTAGTATGTTATGGGATTATTTAAGAAAGCATGGAAAGGAACCCATATCGCCCAAAAAGCAGGCTATCGGACTAGCCCTGATGGCTTTGAGTTATTTTATTATCGCGCACAACGTGGCCGACCTTGGAAACAGTGGTTTGCTGGCTATCAAATGGCTTATTCTGCTTTACCTGATTCAAACCTGTGCCGAGTTATGCCTCTCCCCCATTGGATTATCCCTTGTTGGTAAATTATCTCCCAAGAGGTTTGCATCCCTTCTTTACGGGGTATTTTTCCTTTCAAATGCTTCCGGGTATGCGCTTGCCGGAACCCTGGGTTCCATTTTACCGGCAACCGGCGACAAGTTTATTAAAGCGCAAGAGCTCGGTATTGATCTGCAAGCCGTTTTGGATAAAAAGGTGACTGCAACTGCAGAGCAGCTTGAACTGCTGAAGCAGCATAACATCCGGGCCGAGAATCCTGTTTTTGCGGGCTTTGAAATTCACAACCTGTATGAATTTTTCATGGTGTTTGTTATATTAACCGGCATCGCATCCGTGATAATGTTTGCACTTACTCCAAAGTTGAAAAAAATGATGCATGGCATCAAATAATTTTTTTAAACACTGTACGTATGTCACAAACATTAGAGCAAATTCAGGACTTCAAAGGAAAATATCCAAGACAATTATGGTATTTGTTTTTCTCGGAAATGTGGGAGCGTTTCTGTTTTTACGGGATGCGGGGAATGCTGACCGTTTTTATGGTGAGCCAGTTATTAATGAAAGAAGATGTTGCCAATCTTCAATACGGAGCTACACAAGCTTTCGTTTACGCTTTTACATTTATTGGAGGACTTTTTGCCGACAAAATACTTGGTTTCAGGAAATCTCTATTTTGGGGTGGACTGATGATGATTACCGGGAGCTGTATCCTGGCCTTTGATCCCCATAACCTCTTCTTTATGGGAATAAGTTTCACTATCATCGGTACCGGTTTTTTTAAACCCAATATTTCCACAATGGTTGGAGCCTTGTATCATGATAAAGACAGCCGGCGCGATGCGGGTTTTTCTTTGTTTTATGCCGGTATTAATGTGGGCGCATTGCTGGGTGGCTATGCATGTATTGCCATTGCACAAAGTTATTCCTGGAACCTTGCATTCGGACTGGCTGCTATTGTAATGACGATAAGTCTGGTAACCTTTGTTTTTACCCAGAAAAGCCTTGGTCCTATTGGGCTGTCACCTTACCATGTAAAAGGAATTCAGGGTAAACAATGGCATGAATATGCTACCTATCTGGGCTCCCTTGCCGTGATCCCTCTTATAATGATCATGGTTTCTAAAACGGAATATACCGATTACTTTATGTATACCATTGGTCCTGTCACCTTGTTGTACATCTTTTACGAAATGTCGAAGTTTACTTCCGCTGAACGAAAGAAACTGTTCGCAGCATTGGTATTTATTGTTTTTTCTATACTCTTCTGGGCATTTTTTGAACAAAGCGGGGGGTCATTAGCTCTGTTTGCTGCGAATAATCTTGACAACAAAATACTGGGTATCACATTTAATCCGAACGGAGTTAACAATGCTGCTAACTCCTTATTCGTCATCATTTTTGCGCCCTTGCTGGGCTTGTTATGGGTATGGTTGAGCAAGAGAAAGGCGGAACCCAATACGGTGGTAAAATTCGGACTGGGCTTTTTGTTTCTGTCACTTGCATTTTACGTGTTTTATGCTTCACGTTTTTTCGCAACAGTGGAAGGTATGACTTCACTGGAAATCTTTACCCTTGCCTATTTCATCATTACATTCGGCGAACTTTGTCTTTCTCCAATAGGCCTTTCTATTATGACCAAATTGTCTCCGCAGCCCCTGCAGGGAGTCATGATGGGGATGTGGTTCCTGGCCAGTGCCTATGGTCAGTATGTGGCAGGAATACTTGGGGCTGGTATGGCTTCCCCAAAGGACAATGCAAGTCTGACTGAAAAACTGATTTCCTATACGGATGGCTATCAGCAGTTGGCTGTATATGCACTTGTGGCAGGACTCATCTTACTGGCCATTTCCCCAATGGTTCGAAAATTGATGGGTGAAGTAAAATAATTCAAAAAAACAGATAACAATAAATAGAATGCTTCATAAAAATATCCTGCAGTCAGGAATTAAAGTGCCGGTGATACTCGCTTTACTCTTTCTTTTTGTTAATACCGGATCTTGTTATGCCCAGGAAACGCAAAATGCAAACGCGATCAAATGGATGAGTTTTGAGGAGGCAGTTGCTAAAAATGATGTGGTGCCTAAAAAAATTTTCATTGATGTATATACTGCCTGGTGCGGATGGTGTAAGAAAATGGATGCCAGTACTTTTAAAGATAGTGCTGTTGTGAATTATATAACCTCAAATTTTTATGCTGTTAAACTGGATGCAGAAACGAAAGATACCATTCAATTCCGGGAAAAGCAATTTGTTTATAAACCGGAATTCAAGGCCAACGAACTTGCGGTATCATTACTAAACGGCAAAATGGGATACCCGAGTTTTGTCCTGATGGATGAAAAATACACGTTACTTACCCCTCTTTCAGGCTTTCATACAACACAGGATCTGATGCCGGTTCTTACTTATTTTGGTAGTAATATCTATCAAACTGTAAAGTGGGAAGACTATAAAAAATAAATTCTCTTAGGATATTTCCTGCAATCAGAAATAGATATTCAGATTCAGTGATCCTGCTGCATTGTCATTATCAAAGCGGAAATCAGATGATTTACCTGAGTTGGTGACCGTATTTTCGGCGTTTGATCCATTCCAGGATTCGGATTCCACTTCACCCCGGGCCCTGGTTAACAGCATTGGTCCCCAACCGAATTCAGCACTTATGGATGCTTTTGCTGCAAAAAAATATTCAGCACCAATCAGCGCTCTTAAATTAAAACCGAATTGGTTACCGGGAGCAGAAGTTTTCAAACGTGTAATTTGATTTTCACTGCTAAGGGGATTACCGTAACTGTAGGTGGTTTTTTCAGTTGTGATAGAGAGCAATAATTCACCCCCGTAATATCCCTTCATTCGTCCTTTGCCTCTCCATTTTTGCAATCCTCCGCCTATAGTGATGGAACTTGTCGAAACTTTTGTTTCATTCGAGACCGTTTCATTCGGGTTGGTACTACCGATTCGTGGCACCAGTGTATCGGTTTTTTCAACTCCAAATCCAAGTCTTATCTTACCCCTTACCGCCACGTTTTCTTTTACAACATACATTGATGATATAGTTAATGGGTGATAGGCTGTGAAACTGGCAAGAGGTGCAGAGTTATTATCATTAAATAAACTACCCATGAAGCGCAGAAATGGAACGGCATCAAATCCAATGGACAATTCTCCTTTTTCAGGTGTAATGACTATACCTTCCTTATTTTTATGTGGAGCCTGTGCCTTCAGGAAGTTAACAGAACAGATAAACAGAATTGTAATAAATACTTTTTTCATGCTAATGGATAGTTTGTGTTTTAGTAGCGGTGGATAGCGGGTAATATCTTATTCATGTTGCCAGCATTGCATTAATGCGCATCAACTCCATATCAAGAGGTTCACTTTGTTTCGTAGCTTTACTGAATTCAGTGAGGTGTTTTTCACCCTTTAGTATTCCCACCATTTTCCTGTTATGGCCTGCCAGGAGCGCTTCTACAGCCCAAACACCGAATTTCGCACCCAGGATTCTGTCAAAAGCGCTCGGACTCCCTCCACGCTGAACATGACCCAGCACTGTCACTTTGGTATCGTAATGCGGTAATTTCTCTTTTATTTTCGCAGCAACTTCGGCAGCCCCTCCGTTTTTTTCACCTTCACCCACAATGATGATGCTGCTGGTTTTATTGTTCATTTTACCCCTTTCAAGTTTGCTGACCAATTCATCAAAATCTGTAATTTTTTCAGGCAGGAGAATTTCCTCAGCTCCTCCGGCCAGTCCCGACCATAATGCAATGCATCCGGAATCTCTGCCCATTACTTCTATAAAGAAACAACGGTCGTGTGAGGCAGCGGTGTCTCTTACTTTATCAACCGCTTCTATCACTGTATTCACCGCGGTATCAAAACCCAGTGTATAATCAGTGCCGGTCAAGTCATTGTCGATAGTACCGGGTATTCCTGTAATGCGTATATCCTGGTATTTTTTACAGAATTCTTCCGCACCTTTAAAAGTACCATCCCCTCCTATTGCCACGACAGCATCAATCTGGTGTTGTTTAAGGTTTTGATATGCTTTCTCCATTCCCTCTTCACTCATAAAATCAATGCTTCTGGCAGCTTTTAATATGGTTCCCCCCCGTTGAATGATATTACTTACCGAACGGGAAGTAAGGGGTTTGAACTCATCTTCAATCATGCCCTGGTATCCCCGTAATATTCCATAAACACGAAGATTATTTAATAAGGCGGTTCTAACCACCGCCCTGATACTGGCATTCATACCGGGAGCATCTCCCCCGGAAGTGAAAACAGCCAGTCGTTCTGTTTTATTCATGAATACCTGATTTGGATTCTGCGAAACTAAGCGATAAACGGCAAAGATGTAAATAAAGTATATCCAGTAAGGATCAGATTTTTATTTGATGGGGTACGGTTTTATTCATTAATATTGGTGAAACAGACACCCTGAATAAAATCTTACTCCACCCATACCAGAAAATGGCAAGCACAGCACCGGATAACAATAACCCATGGATCACCCTGAAAACAGAGTTGAAATATGAAAATAAATGGATTGCGGTAAATGAAGCAGAT
Source organism: uncultured Bifidobacterium sp. (assembly GCA_964534995.1). Classification (GTDB taxonomy): domain Bacteria; phylum Bacteroidota; class Bacteroidia; order AKYH767-A; family OLB10; genus JAJTFW01. Next base: position 12,521 of record CAZHSC010000011.1, on the reverse strand, counting down.
GTAATCAACCCCTCCGGAAATCCTGGAATTTATGGCGTGGTTCATTTTAAAAATAAAGCCATTGCCATCATACCCCTGGATGAGGACAATAACACATGGATTGTTGGTCAGTACCGGTATACGTTGCATTCATTTGAATGGGAAGTTCCCGAAGGTGGATGTCCTCACCATGAGGATTCTTTGGGGGGGGCAAAAAGGGAATTAATGGAAGAAGTGGGTTTAAAGGCAGAACGATGGGATCTGATCCTTGAAACGCAATTGAGCAACTCGGTATCGGATGAGAGAGGATATACCTATCTGGCCCGCGATCTCAGTTTTGTAGGAGCTGCTCCCGAGGAAACCGAACAACTACACCTTCGAAAACTTCCTTTTGATGAAGTGGTGGAAATGGTATTAAAAGGTGAAATAAAAGACGGGCTGAGCGTAGCTTCTGTCTTAAAACTGAAAATAATGATGGACAGAGGAATGCAGCCATCATAATTCCAGCCTCTTTTTGAAATATTTTCTAGCGGCTACCCTGTTTGAATTTTGCGATGGCATTACGCGTAAAATCACTGAGTACCAGTTTCCCGCTCATCCCTGCCCTTTCGGTGAGTAACTGATCCCAGTTTTCTGTACCCTGCCAGGTTATTTTTTTCAACATGCTCATGGCTTCAGGATTGGATGCAGCCAGTGTTACAGCAAGGTTTTTTACCGCATCGTCGAGTTCATGATGTGTGGAATATACTTCGGCATACATGCCCTTTTCGCGTGCCCAGAAAGCATCTTTCCAGGTGGTAGCGTTAATGGTAAGTTGAGAAAAAGCTGCGTTGCCAATTTTTCGTTCTACCGCAGGTCCCACCACAAATGGGCCAATACCAACGGCAAGTTCGCTTAGTTTCACCGAGGCGCTTTCATGTGCGAGGGTGTAATCGGCCGCGGATGCCAATCCAACGCCTCCGCCAACTGATTTACCCTGTACCCTGGCGATAATAAACTTTGGAGCTTTGCGCATGGCATTGATCACCCCCGCGAAGCCAGAGAAAAACCAGGTTCCTGTTTCAATATCTTGAATAGATACCAGTTCGTCAAACGATGCTCCTGCACAGAAGGCCTTATCACCTTCACTTTGCAGGATAATAACCTTTGCCAGGTCATTATTACCGGCATCCCTGATGTTAGCTTCAAGTTCCCGTAATAAGGTGCCCGGTAATGAATTGGATTGGGGATGGAAAAAGGTAATCGTAGCGATTCCTTCTTTTATTTCACAATGAACACGGGGTGTTGACATAACTTGATATATGCGAATGTAATTATTGAGATGAAACAGATAATGGAACCGGATTCAAAACAGGTATTTTTAATGGTAAAGTGTTCTTTTTCATGATTGGCTTAAGCTTTACACATTGTGTACATATTGTGAAGGCTTACTCCTGATTTAGTTTTTTTACCATGGTGAGGATGGTGGCAATGGCGACAGTTTCACCGGTTTCATCATAAACATCCACCAGCCATTTTACAATCCCTTTGGCAATATCGTCAGGGCTTCGTTTTTCTGTATCCACTTTCTCTTTTACTGTAAGACGTACGCCAATGGTCATACCTGGATATACCGGTTTGGTAAATCTGCAGTCATCCAGGCCATAATTTAACATAACAGGCCCTTTTTTGGCGTCAACAAACAATCCGGCGGCTTTACTGAGTACGAAATAGCCATGAGCAACCCTTTGTGTAAAAATGGTACCTTCCAGAGAAGTGGCATCCATATGTGCATAGAAGTTATCACCGCTAACGTTGGCAAAGTTGACAATATCGGCTTCACTTACGGTGTGCTTATGCGTTATTAAGGTTTCACCGATTTTAAGTTCTTCAAAATGTTTCTTAAAAGGGTGTTTGATATCTTCTTCCTGTTTTGCCCCTACCTGATAAACACCTGTTACAGCTGTGATGGAAGTGGGAGATCCTTGAATGGCCACCCGGTTCATGTAATGAAGTACACCACGCTTTCCTCCCATTTCCTCACCACCACCAGCCCTGCCCGGACCACCATGTGTCAACAGCGGTAAAGGTGAACCATGTCCTGTATGTTCCTTTGCGCAATCAGCATTCAGGATAAGAATTCTTCCATGCATGGAGGCTGCACCAAGCATGTAGGATCTGGCAATGTTGTCATTGGTGGTAATGATACTGCTTACCAATGAACCTTTGCCCATTTTCGCGAGTTGTATAGCCTCTTCGGTGCTAGTATAGGGCATAAGCGTCGATACCGGCCCAAAGGCTTCAATTTCATGGCAGGCAACCTGTTTGAAAGGGTTTTTATTCAGCATTAATATCGGAGAAAAGAATGCCCCTCGACGGGTGTCACCACCATGTACTTCAACTTCGTCAAGTGATCCGTAAACGATTTCCTGTTCTTTCAAGAGGAGTTCAACTTTTTCCCTTACTTCAATTACCTGGGTCATGGAGGCCAGTGGACCCATTCGTACCCCCTCCACATTGGGGTCACCTATGGTTGTTGAAGCAAGCCGTTTTCCCAACGAAGTCTGAACATCCTCAAAAACATTGCCGGGAACAATAATCCTCCTGACAGCAGTACATTTTTGTCCGGCTTTTACCGTGATTTCTTTCTGAACTTCCTTAATAAAAAGATCAAACTCCGCCATTCCGGGCTTAACATCGGATCCAAGTACCATACAGTTGAGAGAGTCAGCCTCCATATTGAATGGAACAGCTTCTTCAAGGATTCGTGGATGAGATTTCAGTTTTTTACCTGTTGATGCAGAGCCTGTAAAAGTCACGACATCCTGACTGGTAACATAATCCAAAATGCCATTGGCGGAACCACAGATGAGCTGAAGGCTGCCTTCGGGAAGAATTCCTGAAGCGATGATTTCTTTTACTACCGCTTCGGTAAGAAAGGATGTTAAAGTGGCAGGTTTTACAACGGCAGGAACGCCGGCCAACAGGTTCACTGCAATTTTTTCAAGCATTCCCCAAACCGGGAAATTGAAGGCATTGATATGTATAGCTACGCCCTCTTTGGGCACACAAATGTGATGCCCGATAAATGTTCCGTTTTTACTTAACTTAACTGTATCGCCTTCCAGGCAAAAAGTTTCATCGGGAAATTGACGACGCAGGCTGCTGTAGGCAAACAAATTACCTATTCCACCTTCAATATCAATCCAACTGTCGGCGCGGGTGGCGCCGGTTGCCCAACTTATTTTATAAAATTCCTCCTTTTTTGTCCCAAGGTGTAAAGCAAGCGCCTTCAACATCCGGCCTCTTTCATGAAAGGTCATTTTGCGGAGTCTGGGGCCCCCGGTATTTCTTGAATACCCGAGCATTCTACCAAAGTCAAGTCCTTTACTGCTGGCGGATGCAATAATATCTCCATTGATGGCATTGAGTAATGGTTGTCCCTCACCTTCTCCGCTAACCCATTCCCCGCAATAATAATTCTGAAGTTTATTCATATTCCTGATATATCATTTGCAAAAGTAGGTTTTTCGTAGATTGTGTTTTACGTTTTTGTATGCAAATCGGTAACGTAAAATGGCATTGAAAAGCCAGGTGATGATTTTATATAATGGCAATTAAATCAGGTTTTTAGGAATGTTGTTTTTCAACCCGGACCCTTGTTTGGCCGTCCTGGCAAGTCATTTTAACTCTTCATCATATCCGGTTGCAATGAAAAATGATAAAAGCAATACTTTTGAAAGTATCACCTTGAAGGATATGATATTAATCCCCTATGCTTATTCATAAAGTGAATACCTTTAGTGCTTCTGTTATGGAAAGAAGTATAATTGGAACTGGAAGCAGAAAGCTGAACGATGGGTGGCTTCGTCTGCTTGGTATTCCAATGGCGGCATCTGTTATCACGCTATTCTTTTATTCGGAAGAATGGATTTTAAACGGGCATAGTTTTACTTTTTGTTTTTTAACATATTTTACAATAACCACACTGACCTGGTATCTCAACAGGTTCATTATTTTGTACTTCCGCAAAACATATTCTTCTATCGAGTTTACGGGAAAAAGAATTTTTTTTCAATTGCTAACATCATTTACTCTATCTTCATTACTTTCATTGAGTATTTCCTGGATTTTTGATATTTCCGGATATTGGGGGAAACAGTTGAAATGGCAGGATTATGTATATAATCTTATCATTCACCTGTTATTTGTTTTTACCATATCAGGCATTTATGAAGCGGTTTTTTATTTTGCACACTGGCGCATCAGTGTTCGTGAAACGGAAGCGCTGAAAAAGGCAAATCTGATCAGTCAGTTTGAATCACTTAAGAACCAGGTAAGTCCTCATTTCCTGTTTAATTCTCTTAATACACTTTCATCCTTGATTGAAGAAAATCCGCAAACCGCGGTTAGATTTGTGAATCAGCTGTCAAAGGTTTATCGATATCTATTACAGAGCAATGAAAAGGAGTTGACTTCCATTAAAGAAGAACTTGCTTTTCTTGAATCCTATGTTTTCCTTCTGAAAACCAGGTTTAATGATGGTTTGATATTGAATGTGAAGTTAAATGAGCAGGTACTTGCTACGCTGATTCCTCCGCTTACCCTGCAAATATTGATTGAAAATGCAGTGAAGCACAATATTATTTCAGCAAAGAGCCCGCTCACCATTGAAATAAGCTGCGATGATGCGGAAAATATCCGGATATCCAATAACAAGCAAAAGAAAATTATTAATGTGGCCTCCAATGGTGTTGGCCTTTCGAATATTTCTGCTAAGTATAAACTATTGAATAAACCTGCTATTCAGATTAATGATGGACAACAGGAATTTATTGTAAGCTTACCAATTATTAAATTTAAAGAAGATGAAAGTACTAATTATCGAAGATGAAAATCTGGCCGCCAAAAGAATCTGTAAAATGGTGGAGGAACATGAGCCCGGATTTATTATTGAAGGAATTACTGATAGTATTGAATCCTCTGTAAACTGGCTCAATTCACATCCCCACCCCGATCTGATTCTGATGGATATTGAACTGGCCGATGGGCAAAGTTTTGAAATTTTTAACAGGGTGGATGTGAAAAGTACGATCATTTTCACTACGGCCTATGATGAATTTGCTATACGGGCTTTTAAAGTAAATAGTATAGATTATCTCCTGAAACCAATTGATCCTGACGAATTGAAAAGAAGTTTTGACAAATTGAAAGTGCTTACCGGTGATAAAGATAAAGGACTGCATCGAATGGATGTTGACTCAATAGTTCAAGCGCTCAGGGAGAAAAAAATGCCGACCTTCAAGCAACGATTTCTCGTAAAGCAAGGGCAGAGATTAATACCTGTTGAAATATCAGAAATTGCGTTTTTCTATACCGAGGATAAAATCAGTTTTATAAGGACTTTCAGTGACCAGCGATATATAGTTGACCACTCATTGGATGAATTAGAGGATCTGTTGAATCCAATCGATTTTTTCAGGGCAAACAGGCAATTTATCGTGAGTCCCCGATCCCTGGAAGGTATTCACCATCATTTTAACGGAAAGTTGAAAATTAATCTGAAACCGGTTTCATCGGAGGATGTATATGTTAGCAGGGAAAGGGCATCTGATTTTAAAAAATGGCTGGGTGAGGAGTAGTAATGATTACCTGATTTATACTAAATGCTGTTGGATTGTACCTAAGGCTGTTTCTTTTTATACAGTTTGATATTAGTCTCTCCGTTGTCATTCACAAGAACATATCCATTTTGAACCTGTTTCCATACATCCATGTCACAAGAATCCGAGCTTTCTTCATTGGAATGCCAAAGACTGATATAATCAATTTTTAAACCGGTATATTTTTCCGAAGATGAAATCCGGACACAGGGATGCGTGGATGAAACATGATTTCCAAGATGAATTTCAGGATTCATTCCTTTCCTCCATAATAAAGGGAAAAGATCATGTGTAGCTTCATAATTGTCCAATACCGTAATCTTTCGGAGGACCCCCAGGTAACATGCCATATTTGAGTGCATCCAGTTACTTGAATAATTCAGCGGTAGTAAAAGCTTATTATCACTGATGTTTTTACTGATTGAGATATATTCATTGGCATCGCGACATAATTCCACCTGAACTTTCCAGTGTATTTTTAACATTCCAATGCTGAAAATAGCTGCACAAATAGCGCTGATGATCTGATATTTGACAGGAATACGTAATGTGACAAGCCAGAGGCACCAAACAATGAAAAACCATTGCACCAGTCTTACAGACAATATACCACCTGATGCCATGCTGTCGGGAAGTACAAAAATCAAACAGAGTGAAATCAGCAGAATTACTAAAAAAGTTTTTTGAAGTTTTTGTATCGTCCTGTGTATGATTCCGGTGCTGGTTAAAAACAGCATCAGAACCGTAAATCCAAGAGTTACTCTTCGTTCAGTGATGTAGTCATAGGTAATAAACATTCTTGAGTAGAGTAAATCACTCAATAACTGCTGGACCGGCAGCCGGCTGATTTCTCCACGGTAACCTTCCGTTCCTGAAATCATCAGGAAAGCCGTAGTTAGAATCAGTCCTGGGCTGCTGCACAAGAATAGGAATAAAAGCTCTTTTAGTAATAACTTTTTATCCTGATATTGCCTGTCGAGGATACTGATTATACCGGCAAAAAGACCTGCAAGCAGAAAAACAACCAGGTGTGAAAAATACATCACCCATAAAAATATAAAGACCGTCAATGTGAACTTCCATGATTTTGGCTTAAGGTGGTGATCAATCCATAATGATAACCACCAGGGCAACAATGCCAGTGCAAGTGAGAAGTTATAAAAACCCAATAGAAAGGGAAAACTCATGATAAAAGGAAAATACAACCAACTCATCCATACGGCGCTTGGTTCAATTTTTAGCACCAATCTTCTGAAACCTATGGCAGAAATAAGTATAATCATCATAAGAAATACTTTCTCGGCCAGAAGAGGCGGGAAAATACCTGTAAGTGCAACCAGTATCATGTGGCCACTCCAGTTTGGATGCGGAAAAGTGTTAAACTCGAAAAACTGATTAATCACGATGTTTCCACCGGCCATCATGGTTTTAATGATACAGGCATTATATAAATGTGCCGGTCCGTCAAGTGTTACAAAAGGACTCAGCAGAATTACCGGAACCAGATGAATAAGAAGAGCCATCGTATACAAATAGCGCTCTTGTATTCCAGTGGGTATTTTCATCTTCAGGGCCGAAAAATATCGTTATTTTTCCGATGTTGGAAAGGATTGCTAAATACTCGTGCAAAGTCATTGTAAATGAGGCGTATCCGCAAACAGAAGATTTACATTTTTTCGGACTGAAAAGGTTATTTTTGTCTGATGAATCCATTTGTAGTTTCAGCCCGCAAATACCGTCCATCCAATTTTAACTCTGTAGTTGGACAAGAGCACATTACAGGTACTCTTAAAAATGCTATCCGTACACATCATCTTGCACAGGCTTTTTTATTTTGTGGACCCAGGGGAGTAGGTAAAACCACCTGCGCCCGCATTTTGGCAAAAACCTTAAATTGTAAGCAGCTAACCGGTGATTTTGAGGCGTGTAATACCTGTGAATCGTGCCTCTCATTTAACAACGGGCAATCATTGAATATTTACGAACTGGATGCTGCTTCTAACAATTCTGTAGAAGACATTCGTAATTTGGTGGAGCAGGTACGTTATGCTCCCCATTCCGGTGAATATAAAATTTACATCATCGATGAGGTGCATATGCTCACCACCAGCGCATTTAACGCATTTCTGAAGACGCTGGAAGAGCCTCCCTCCTATGCTATTTTTATTCTCGCCACTACTGAAAAACATAAAATAATCCCGACAATTTTATCGCGTTGTCAGATTTTTGATTTTAACCGGATACAGGTTGAAGATATCGCCAGGCACCTCGCCTTTGTTGCGAAAAGCGAAGGGGTTCAGGCTGAAGAGGAGGCGCTCCATATTATTGCCCAGAAAGCTGACGGTGCTTTGCGGGATGCATTATCTATATTTGATCAGATCGTAAGTTTTGCCGGATCATCCCTCACCTATAAAGATGTTATCAATAACCTCAGTATCCTTGATTATGATTACTATTTTAAGCTTACTGATGAAATAAGAAACGGAAATATACCCGGGGTTTTACTAACCTTTAATGAGTTGCTGGCCGATGGTTTTGACGGGCATCATTTTATCAATGGTCTTGCTTCTCATTTCAGAGACCTGCTGGTTTCGAAAGACGAAATTACGCTGCCTTTACTCGAAGTAAGCAAAGGTACCCGTGACCGATACCGTTCTCAGGCGGCCATGATTGATCAACAGCATCTTTTGAAATTCCTGGGCATTTGCAGCCAGTGCGATATTGATTACAGACAGGCAAGAAATCAACGGCTCCATGTTGAACTTGCTCTCATCCGCATGTGTAGCATCAACGGTCAGGCTTCCTTAGAAAATATTCAAAATCAACCGGCGGAAAAAAAAACTCCGCTTAGCGCCTCTCCACAACAACCTGAAGTAAAGAAAGCTGTTTATAGCGCTCAGGAAAATACTGCCCGGAAAGAAAATGCCACCCGTTCCGATTTATCAGTAGATGGCGTGAATCCGGTGAAGGAAAGCACATCCGGAATTCCTGCAAAATCGGCCGGTGAATCAAAACCTGTATTTGGCACTTCATCAGGCAGTGGTCTTCTTAAAAACACTTCTCTGAGTTCCCTTAACAGGGTTAATCAAGAGCAGCATGCACCTGCATCAAGCAAGGTACCCGGTGAACAATTGTCTGAAAATTTCAGTGAAGAACGGTTTATGGAAGTCTGGAAGGAATATGCGGAAAATAAACTTAAGGAGGGAAAGCAGCAATTAAACACAAGTCTCACCATGAATCCGCCTGTCATCAAGGATAATTTTGAAATAGAACTCGTGCTTCACAATCAGGCGCAGGAAGAGATGCTCAGAGATGAAAAAGCTGAACTTTTAACATTTCTTCGGGCGGTATTAAGAAATCATAAAATTCAGCTGATCACCCGACTGGATAGCCAGGCAACTGATCCCGAGCAGGCATTTACCAACAAGGATAAATATATCAAAATGGTAGAGAAAAACCAGGGCCTGGATGATTTCAGGAAGCAATTGGGACTGGAACTGGAATTGTAATTTTTATTTTGTATTTTTCACAACACCAATAACATCTGCGCATGCCCATACTGGCCAGCATAATAAAAAAAGGACTTTCTCTTCGTCACCGGATTCGACTGACGGAGAAAACACCTGACTTTTATCAGAAGAAGGAGCTGAAGAAATTGCTTCGAAAGGCTCAGTTTACCATGTTTGGACAAACCTATAATTTCACTACCATCGTAAACAGTCGGAATTTTGTAAATAAGTTCAGGGCATCTGTACCTGTTCATGATTATAATTCCATTTATGCGCGTTGGTGGAACAAAAGTTTGCACAATGAAGAGGATGTAGCCTGGCCCGGAAAAGTCCGCTATTTTGCCTTGAGCAGTGGTACCTCCGAAAGTTCCAGTAAGCACATACCGGTAACCAGTGAAATGGTAAAGTCCATCCAGCGTACAAGCATACGTCAGATCATAAGCCTTGGCGGCTATAATGGCTTGCCGGATGATATTTTTTCGAAAGGCATTTTGATGCTGGGCGGCAGCACTCACCTGCACCAAAAGGGTTCATATTTCGAAGGCGATTTAAGTGGTATTACCGCCAGTAAAATTCCATTCTGGTTTCAGCATTTTTATAAGCCGGGTAAAAAAATTGCCAGAGAAATGGACTGGAATACCAAGCTGGAGGAAATCGTTGAAAATGCTGCCAAATGGGATATTGGTATTTTGGTGGGCGTTCCGGCATGGTGCCAACTGCTGATCGAGAAAATTCTTGAATATTATAAAATAAAGAATATTCATGAAATATGGCCCAACCTTACTATTTATGTACATGGTGGTGTTTCATTTGAACCTTACAGAAAAAGTTTTGAAAAGTTAATTGCCCGCCCCCTTACTTACATCGAAACCTACCTGGCTTCGGAGGGATTTATCGCATATCAGCATGAACAAGGTAACCGTTCAATGCGTCTGGTGTTGAACAACGGACTCTTTTTTGAGTTCATTCCTTTTAATTCAGAAAATTTTAATGTCGATGGAGAATTGGTAAGAAAACCCAAAACACTTTTAATTAATGAGGTGGAAGAAGGGGAAGAATATGCGTTGCTTCTGAGTTCCTGCGCAGGTGCCTGGCGCTACCTCATTGGAGACGTAATTAAGTTTACCAGTGTTGAAAAGGCGGAAATCATCATTACAGGACGGACCAAGCATTTTCTGAGTTTATGTGGGGAGCACTTATCCGTCGATAATATGAATAAGGCCATTGAAATGGTTTCGGATGAATTCAATATCAGAATTAACGAATTCAGCGTTTCTGGAATCAAGCATGGCAGTCTCTTCGCGCATAAATGGTATATTGGCACCGATGATCCCGTATCTTCAGAGACCCTCAGGCATAGTATCGATGAAAAATTGAAAATTTTAAATGATGATTACAGGGTTGAACGATTATCCGCACTTAAAGAAGTGTTTGTTGAAGTAATTCCATTAAAGGTTTTCTTGAACTGGATGGAAAAACATGGTAAAATCGGTTCACAAAATAAATTTCCCCGGGTTATGAAAAATCATCAGTTTGAGGAGTGGGAGAAATTCGTAAAAAGCGAATTGGTTTAATCAGTATTTGATGTTTGTATCCGGTTTTACATTTGTCCGTAATGCGGTGAAGTATGATTATCCGGTGGTGGAATCCATACGATCCTTATTGCCACTGGTTGATGAGTTGATTGTTTGTCTTGGAAATTCTGAGGATGAAACTGCCACTCTGATACAGGGAATTTCGGATGCTAAAATTAAAATTATACCATCAGTATGGGATGATACTCTTAGGGAGGGCGGCCGGGTACTTGCGGTGGAAACGGATAAGGCATTTCACGCTGTGTCAGATAAGTCCGACTGGTGTATTTATTTACAGGCCGATGAAATAATACATGAAGATGACTATCCGGAAATCAAACGGGCCATGCAACAGTATCTTTCTGATCATCGTGTGGAGGGTCTCCTTTTTAACTACATTCATTTTTATGGAAATTATTCATACGTTGGGAGTTCCAGGCGCTGGTACCGGCATGAAATCAGGGTGATCAGGAACGATAAAAAGATTTATTCCTACCGCGACGCTCAGGGTTTCAGAAAGGATAGCAGGGTGCTGAAAGTTAAGAAGATCCAGGCACGGATTTTTCACTACGGCTGGGTAAAGCCGCCTGTTTTGCAAATGGAAAAACAAAAGAATTTTCATAAACTCTGGCATGCAGATGAAATGGTTGAAAAAATGGTGAAGGATGAGCCTTTTGACTATTCACAAATTGACTTGCTTAAAAAATTCACCGGTAGCCATCCAGCAGTAATGATACCCCGTATCAGTAAATATAATTGGGAACTGAATTTTGATACCAGTCAGAACAAAATGAGCATTAAAAACCGTCTCTTGCACCGTATTGAAAATTTGTCGGGTTATCGCTTATTCGAGTACAGGAATTATAAGATTATCTGATCCCGGTTACTGATTCATTATACTTCCTTTCTTGTTTTTCCGGCTATCCTGGCAATGATTCCTGAAACTACGAATGGAAGAATAAAAAAGAGAACAAGGGCCATTGACCAAAATATGCCGGTACTGCTTTCCAGATTAATTTTTTCGGCGGTTATCAGGGAATAAATCAAAGGGTCTGCTATAAACAAGAGCGTCAGGATATATACCAGTATTCCGATGGTCATAGAAAGGAAATATATCCGGCGGTCATGCCTGAAGGTCACACTCTTCTTACGTCGATAAATTCTTAATGCGGATCGGGTGAGTATTGCCCAGGTAAAAAAAAGCAATACCCAACTCAGCCATTCCAGAATGATCGATATTAATGCTGATGCGTTAGCCAAGGGATTACTATAAAGGAATTCGGAGTGATTTATAAATTTTAGCCATCAGCCAGGCGGGTCCGATCAACAAAAACTGAATGTCCTTAAAAAAGGATGGTCTCCTCCCTTCAATTTTATACCCGGCAAACTGTGCGATCCAGGCCAATGAAAAAACAAACAGAAAGAGGTATAAACTACTTTCAAACATTTGAATATATATCCACCAGGAAGCGGCCAGGCATATCAGGTTAAATATCAGTATGCCAGCCCATATCGTTCTTGATAGTAAAAAATAATATAAGGTCACCAGTATAAAGACCGGGATAGCAAGGTTGCCGACAAAGGGCATGGTGATCATAAACAACATACCTGATATACTCCAATAAATCAGGGGTACACATAACCAATGAATCAGAATGTTGGTTTTATTCTGATGATTTTCCGAATAGAGTGCCAGCCATTCCTGAATAGACTTCATATGTTTAAGGTCCGGGAAAATAATAATTGAATTCAAAAGTAGTATTTCTTCCTATCAAGTTTCTAATGCAACTTTAATTTGATTTTGTATTGATGTTGAA
>CAZHSC010000010.1:13003-64888 GCA_964534995.1 uncultured Bifidobacterium sp. | reverse complement strand
CGTTTGTGGTTCCTTTTCCGTCTATCCAGCCGATGGTTGTAAATTGCGAGGGATCAACCGCGCGTTGCAGTTCAAATCCCTTATTGTTGACTTCAGCGGCTGTAGTCCACATACATTTAATGACTGTCACCTCCGGTTCGGTGGTGAATGAAATGAGGTGTACAGGTAAGACGGCGGTGCTTTGGGTAGTTGCAAAATTCACGGTCGCGGCGGCTGTAAAAGTCTGACTGATTCCATTTCTCAACACAGCAGTAACGGGACTGGTAACGCAGGCACCACTGCTGATGGGAGGGATAAGCCAGGACCCCGCATTTTCCTGTCTGAAAACTGAAAAGGAGGTGAGCGCGTTGGTATATGCCAGATTATACAGGGTAAGATGCATATCCATGGACCCGGAACCCTGAGGAAGTACAGACCAGTAGCCGTTATCCAGGCCACCTCCATTGTAGGAAATCGCACAGGATGGATCTGCACCCGGTGCCGGGGGAGGGCTAAAGGAATAGGGTGAAAAGTGAACGCGAAGCGATTGTATAGCGGGATCGCTCCCGTTATAGGTTGATATATTCATACGTTGAAATCCTTTGGCTGCATGACCAACCGGAAAATCCAAAATCCTGTTTACCATAGATGCCGCGGGTAACTTCCGGCGCAGATAACCCTCCACAAAAGATGAAAGGTTACCCACAGAGACCGCAGCAGACGCATCGTTTTTGATATTTACTTCAAAAGCATTGGTAATGATCCTTCCGCTTGTCAGTTGAAGAGTACCCGTGGTACTTACGTTTAAATGTGTGAGCAGGTTTACACCGGGACCCGAATGATCCATGATTACATTTTCAAGATCTCCGTTATTGGTATATTGCTGTGCCGCGGTACCGGTAAACTCCAGCGTCCCTCCTGTTCCGGGAGTAAAGGTGCCGGATACATTTGAAAAATCCCCTCCCAGGCGCATATAATTGCCCAGGGCGTTAAACGAACTGGTTGCGGTGCTGAGTGTAAAGTTTCCCTCAACATCCAGGTTGGTCTCCAGGTTTACCACACCTGAATTTTTATTCACCGTAAGGTGCACGAAATCATTGGCATTTATTAATGAACCTCTCATGGCCTGGTTTCCTGTTCCATTAAAAACGACTGTAGTAGCCGGTCTGGCATCGAAGGTTCCGTAATTTTCAAAATCGCCACACACTGTAAGCGTGCGGTTGTTATTAATGGTAAGTGTAGCTCCCGCTTCAATCTTCAGCGAGCGGCACACGGCGCCTGCAGCATCAATTAAAGGCTGATTGGCCGTTGCCGAAAGTATCACCGCGTCAATTCCACAGGATGGAATGGCGCATCCACCCCAGTTGGCTGCCTTGAACCAGTCATTATCGGCTCCTCCCGTCCAGAACACCGTATTGGGGCTGGCGGTATAGGATATCGGTGAGGCAGTACCGAAAACTACGGTAAAGCCCGAGGTGCTGTTTGAGAAATTACTTACCTGAAGTAAATACTTTTCACCGGCAGTAACATTCAGGGCCGCAGCAAACGCGGCTTCGAAGCCCGGATATTGCGCCGGTGCTATATTATTGGCAGCCCCGTTAAGGCCTGTCACACCGAGTTCACTGTAATTGCAACGTACGGGCGTTGCTCCTGATGCAATACCCGCACAAGTGGTGGCACCCGATCCCGCGATTTTCCAGATGGCAAAATCATAATCGGTTCCTTCCGTGCTGGGAGCGCCCTGCCAGTCGTTGGGCACTATTGAAAATTCGAGGGTACCATTTGAAAGTACCGGCAGTTCATACCAGGCAGAGCCCCTTTCTCCTGTAAGCAGGCAATTGGTACCGGCGCCCGGAAAATCGCAGTAGTTTCCAAATGACTGAAATCCGGGATCACCTACTACAATGGTATCATTACATACCGGCAAGGGCACCGAACATTCCTGACCGGCAACCGGGGGCAAGGGCAATGCGGCATCCACCACCATCAGTCCGAAAGTACCGGTGTATGCCGCTGTTCCGTCAACCGCTACATAATAGGTTACACCGGGCGTAAGGCCGCTCAGGCTAACCTGTGACATATAAGTCGGCGTATAGTATAAAAGATTGCCACAGGTGGAAGCATCATTATTGCAGGCTATGGCAGTCATGCCTGCCCCACAGGTACCGGAATATACTGCAATTTGTGTATTTCGCAGGGTACCCGGAGAGGTGCGGACAATGGCTGAACCCGATGCCGGAGCGGTGAAATGATACCAAACCGTATTCAGCGTGTTACCGGCTGTCCAGCAGGATGCCGAAGGTGGTTCATTGCTTCCTGTTGAACAACTGTTATCACCAGAAACACTGGAACCCACAGGCACCTCCACCGCATTACAGGGCAGATCATTCATCACGGCATTGGCTCCTGATTTTATACTGATGCTGTATTGCGTACTTCTCGGATCCGCCCAGGTATCTACAATAATATAATACACGCCTGCTGAAGGAAGGCTGATACTGCCTGATAAAGAACCTGAAAAGGCGCCCCCACCTGATGTAACGCACACTGCACCAGCAGTACCGGGGCAACCCAGATACACCTGATAGCCGATATTATTTGTACTGGCATCGGAAATGGAAATACTTAAACACTCCGCCTGGGAGGCTGTATACTGATACACGCGATCTTCGCCGGACTCATAAAGGGATGCACAAGTTACAACACTATAGTTATTGTAATCATCGCCCATACAGGCAGTATTTTCGTTATAGGCAGTAAATGGCAAGGCAGGAATCACCATCGCCTGCGCGCAGGTGGCGCCGGTAAGGTTTGAAGTGGGAGCTGAAATATTAATGCTATAGGGTTTACAACCACCCCATGAATCAACAATCAGATAATAGGTAAGCCCTGCCACCACATCCGCGCACATGTTTTTATTTCCCGAAGGCCCGGTTTCACTACTGATACATAAATTACCGGAGCCGGTACAGTAGGCTGATAAAGGACAACCCCGTATCAAAAACATGGCTGTATTGGTCGATGCAGAAAACAGTGAAAAGGTAATCTTGCCGGATGTAGCGGGTGTAAATACAAATACCTCATCTTCACCATTCAGGTAAGCGGAATTGCCACAAGGTTCTGAATTGGCAGCGGTGATATCATTTGCCTTTCCGCAGGTAGTGCGACCGCTGGAAGTATAGGGCAGAGATGGAACTGCAACGGTAGTACCGATTACACATGAACCGGCCGAAACAGGGGCTGATATGGTAAGCGTATAATTAAAACTATTGGTGGGTTGCCTTGAATCCACCACCACATAATAGGTTTGTCCCTGCTTAAGACAGGCGGTAATGCTACGGGTTCCGTTACCGTAGGAGAAACCTTCGCAGGCGGCATTGTTTCCAAGCAGCGGACAGCCTTCATACAGTGATAAACTGGCCCTGTTGGCGGAATTGGTGCATGTAATGGTTACTGTTCCACCGGTCACCGGAGTAAATACATATACCCTGTCGAGACCGCCATAATTGTTCGCGGCGCCGCAATAATTAATATTATCTGAGGTGATATCATTGACTTGTGATGTTGTTGAAGTTGCGCCACTGTTATAGGGAAGTGATGCCACATTAACCACGCCGGTTCCCAATCCGGAAGGACAGGCTGCCGGCGCCCCGCCACGGTAGGCCAGTGTACCCATATTCGCCTGCGCAGCACACTGATATCTTGTTACCAGCACCCGGTAAGTTCCGGTATTCTGACAACTCCACGCAATAAAGGAAGCCACGCCACAATAATCATCGTTAAATCCGTTCTGAACCGGGTTGCCAAAACTATTCAGAATGGTAATTTCCGTATCGTAGGCTGAACTACCTCCGCCCTGCGTACCGCAGAATGAAAAGTAGTACATATTTCCCGCAACACCATTGAAAGTATAATACGTACCTCCGTTAACGTTATTGACCGTTTGCCATCCGGCAGCGGGGTTAATGTTTCCGGCAGCCGTGCCACCCATACACTGGGAATACCCTTTTTGCGGGCCCGACACACAGTATAAGATGCCAATCAGCAAGATGAAGTTTTTCAACATAATCAGGGGGTGGGCTTTTAGGTTTAGTCCTGGAGGATAAGGCTGTTTTCAATTTCAGAGCGGCTGTCGCATGACTGTTTGGCCCTTTCGTGGGAAACTCCCCTCTTCAGATAATAAGGCATATTCATCGACTGTAATACGGTTTCAATTTCCGCATATGCGGCATCATCGGCTTTAAGAAAAAGTAAACGGCGGCTCTCACAAAAACCTTCAAAGGATACATGCTGAATGCCTTTTATATTTTTCCTGAAAACAGAAAGCGTTTTTACCGCTTCCAACCGTGGAACTTCCAGAATAATTTCCCTGACGGATTTATTCATTACGGCAACATCGTATCGTTGAGCGGAAGCTTTCAGACTTACCAACAACATACAGGCAATCAATAAAGGATAAACTGGTTTCATGAATGGTTTTTTGGTACCATTCCTACGAAAAAGAAGACTGTAAGGTTTTACAGAAAAAAGTACTATTATTTATAATTGACAACCAGCACCTTACATATTTGCACTGCCTGTTCTGTATACATCCTGAGGGTATATAAACCGGGATTTGGGCGTCCAAAGGTGGCGGTAAAATTCATTTCGTTATCGCCTTTTTTCAAATCCGGGACAGTTTTTTTTGCAATAATTTTCCCTACTTCATCAATCAATTCAAACTGAATGTCAGCATTTTCCGGTAGTGTAAACCTTATCATCGAGTTGGATGAAAGCGGATTGGGATCCAGGGTAAGAAAAGCATTATTGCCCAGATCATAACGCGCATGGATTACCTCCGTATACACCGCACTACCATCATGATCTAACTGTTTTAACATGTAATAATAGTCCGTATTTTTTTCTACATTAAAATCAGTCCAGGAGTAATTCACCGGTTTGGTAGTTGTTCCGGCACCATCAATCCAGATGATAGGAATGAAAGTACCATTCATGGCATCCATGCGCAGCACTTCAAATCCATGATTATTCTTTTCACTTGCTGTGATCCACTTCAGTTCATTACGGTTGTGATACGCTGTTACATCAAAGGAAATCAGTTCTACCGGCAGCGCACTGGGTCCCTGGGCCGTACCAAAGTCAAACATATTATTCATGTTATTCCGCCTGACCGCTGTAACAGGGGACACCACACAAGTACCATTGGCCAGTGCCCATCCCCCACCGTTGTTTGACATGATGGTCCATGCATTGGCGGCATTGGAATAATTCAGGTTATACAGGGTAAGGTCATAATTACCCGATGCAGGATTATTGGAAGCTACGAAGGTCCACTTACCGTTATTCAGGGCATTCACAGAAAAAGTAGTTCCGCAATCCATCACACCAAGGGGTGCCGGCAGCGCGCCATAGGTCGTAAAATGGGCTCTCAGATTATCAATGCTTGTTGGAAATGCCGGGTAGGCGAAATTAATATTGGCCCGTTGGTATCCTTTGCTTGCTTCACCTACAGGAAAGTCATAGGAACCCGTGGCATTAATATACCTACGCAGATAGCCCTGAATAAAACTGCTGGCATTTCCTGAAGTAACGGCACCGGGAGCGCGATTGCTTACATTCACTTCAAACAGACCGCTGGTAATGATCTTTCCATTGGTAAGTGTTAATACGCCGCTGCTACCCACATACATGTTGGTTGACAGGTTAACTCCGGGACCCGTGTGGTTCATTACCATATTATTCAGAGCGCCGTTGTTATAATACGTTTGAGCCGCGGCACCATTCAGTTCAAGGGTTCCACCCGCAGGCGTATAAGTACCATTATTGGTGAAATGGCCACCCACTTTGTGCACTTTTCCATTGGCTGTAAAAGTGGATGTTGCGTTGCTTATATTGAAATTGGCTTTAACATCCACATTCTGAAGTGTAGTTACCAGGCCACCGGTCTTTGCCACGGTAAGATTTCCGAAGGCGTTGGATCCGGTCAGGTTGCCATTCATATTCTGATTCACTGCAGCATTTCCAAAATACACGGTAGATGCAGGATCAGCTGAAAGCACACCGAAATTGGTAAAGTGCTCACAAACGCTGAGGGTTTGACCGGCAGGTATGGTTAGTGTTGCACCGGGATTGATGGTAATGGATTTACAGGTGGCGATGGCTGTGACGGTGGGCTGTAAAACGATACCGCCATTGATGGTGGCATCGCGCGTGCAGGAAGGTACCGGGCAACCACCCCAGTTATCCTTTTTATACCAGTCGGTGTCTACACCGCCCGACCATACCGAAGTATTGCCGCTGGCGCCATATAATATCGGCGAGGTATTACCGAAAATAATGTCAAACCCGGAAGTACTGTTGCTGAAATTACTTACTACGAGTATATACCGCTCTCCGTTTGTCACGGAAAGCCTGTTATTGAAAGCGGCACCAAATCCGGGGTACTGGGGAGGAGAAGTATTATTCACTGCGCTAAACAGTCCTGTTAGACCCAGAAAACTGTAATTACATGACACGGGGGCGGCACCAGAGGCTATCTGTGCACAGGTAACGGCACCGGTACCCACAGTACGCCAAACAGCGAAATCATAATCGGTACCCGCGGTACTCGGAGCCCCGGGCCAGTCTTTGGGGATAATGGAAAATTCAAGGAATCCATTTGCGTTAATCGGGATTTCAAACCAAACGGAGCCCCTTTCTCCGCTTAACAGACAGTTACTGCCACCACCGGTAAAATCACAGATATTGCCGAAAGACTGGAAGCCGGGGTCACCGAAACTCATGGTAGTATCGCAAACCGGAAGAAAGGTTCCGCAATCCTGACCATTTGACAACTGTGGTATGGGAGCAGTACCATCCAATGCGAGCACCGAGAAAGTACCTGTGAGGTTGGCATATCCGTCCACCATAATATAATAAGTGGCTCCCGGCGTAAGGCCGGTAACCAGCATTTCAGAACTATAATTGGTGGTTGAACCGCAAGGCGTAGCATTGTCGTTACAGCCCCACTGTGACATTGCGTTACCACAGACTCCGGAATAAAATACCACCTGAGGATTGGTTAGGGATCCAGGAATGACCCTCACCCTCAACTGACCTGATGCCGGAGCCAAAGCTGAAAACCAAACTGTATTTAATACATTGGGAGTTATCCAGCAGGTAGGTACCGCCGGTTCACCGGCATTGCCGGAACAGTTGTTGGCAGAAGACAGGGGCACACCCAGAATAAGTGGTGTTGCATTGCAGGGTAAATCATTGGCGGCACCGGTACCGTAAGAGGTCACAGAAATATTATAAGATACATTGGTGGGTGGAGCCCAGCTATCTACCACTATGTAATAAGTTCCTGCAGCCGGCAGGACTACGCTGCCCGTCAGGGTGCCGCTGTTGGCTCCGCCATTACTTCCGATACATGTGGTACCGGCACTTCCCGGGCATCCATTGTACACCTGGTATCCTATTGAGTTACTGCTCGACCCGGACAAAGTAATGGAAATACATTCTACGCCCGCAGCGGTATACTGATACACTTTGTCCTCTCCGGATTCGTACAGGGTTCCGCAGGAACCAATGCTGGCATTCGTATAGTCGTTACCGGTACAAGCGGTGCTTTCATTGAGTGCATTATACGGCAAAGAAGGCACGACCAATGCGTTTGCGCAGGCAGAACCGCTGGCAGAGGGTGAAGGGGCAGAAATTGAAATTCCATAGGGATTACAGGCAGGAGATGCCCATGAATCAACAACCAGGTAATAGGTTTGACCGGCCACTACATTGGCACACATAGATTTTCCACCTGTTGAACTTTGTTCGTAAGCTACACAAACACTGGCGGTACCTGTACACACAGTAGATACAGGGCAACCCCTGTACAACATGATGCCCGTATAACTGCCGGTGGAAGTCAGGCTGATGGTGATATTTCCGGACACCGCAGGTGTAAATACAAACACCTCATCCTCCCCCGTAAGATAACTGTTATTACCACATATCAGTGTATTTGCTGCGGTAAGGTCGTTGCCTTTACCACAGGTTGTACGGCCAGTGGAAGTGTAGGGTAAAGCGGCGACATTTACCAATCCGGTTCCCAGCGGACAACCCCCTACCGGAACCGGTGCAGAAATTGTCAAATTGGTATATGGGTTACAGGTAGGTGAAGGAAAGACATCCAACACCAGGTAATAGGTTACGCCAGCGGTAAGACATGCCGTGATACTCTGGTTACCCGCAGAACTTTGGGACACATTCACACAGGTACCCCCCTGGCCATTAAGCGGACAACCCTGATACAGCATCAATCCATTCCAACTGCCTGCAGAAGTCAGGTTAATGGTTACGGTGCCGGTGATGGAGGGAGTAAAAATCCAAATCCTGTCCTCCCCACCGAGGTATGCCGTACTTCCGCACGCAATCATATTGCTGGCCGTTAAATCGTTGCCGGCACCACAGGTGGTACCCGCTCCGGATGAATATGGCAATGCAGCTACGTTGGTTACTCCTCCACCCAGGTTACCCGGACAGGTGAGCGCAGCTGAATATTTATAAACCAGGGTACCCAGGTTAGCCTGGTTCGTACAGAAGTACAAATTTACCAGGACTCTGTACGTTGCAGTGGCAGGACAGTTCCAGGCCAGATAAGACTGCACACCGCAATAATCGTCATTGTAACCGCCGGCAACTGCAACACCGGCATTATCAAGAATAGAAATCTGGGTATCGTAAGCAGAACTGCCGCCATCTACCGCACAAAAACTGAAATAATAGGTAGCCCCGGCCGTAGCATTAAAGGTACGGTAGGTTCCTCCGGCGATGTTTACCGTATTGGTACTTTGCCATGCCAAACCCGGCGTAATTGACCCTCCGTTGGTACCTCCGGTGCATTGAGCAGAGACCCTGAGTCCACTCAGGCTGAACAATACAATCAATGAAATGATTTTAAAAGTCTTCATAGAGGGTATATATCAGTATTTGGTTAAATCACCCTTGCAGGCTGCCGATACATCTTTCCGGCTTGCGTCGTTCTTGACGATGCATTCCAGCCCGGTTAACTTCAACACGACTTCCAGTTGTTCGTCATCTTTCACTTCCGTCAGATTTATCCTCAGCACCACCCATCCCTGTTCTTCACAGGCGAGCATCAATGAAGATCCTTCAGCGTATTGATCCAGCACCCCGGCAATCAACTGTGCATGCTTCACATTGCTGAAGTTTTTAATTTCGATTACTTTTTCAGTAAAATTACCCCCTGCGTTCTGAGCAAAAGCAGCAGGAATAAAAAAAGAAATAAAAAACAATAAACTTATAACCTTCCTGAACATAATATTGTTTTAGCTTAGCGTAAAGTTAGTTATTAAATTTATACTAACCTAACATTGAAATAACATTATTAAAAAATCCATGCTACCTATACCGGAGCCTCATCCCAGTTTTTTCAACATTTGCGGAACAAGCGCAATCCTTCGGCCTTTTGTTTCACCCTTCAAGCTATACAAAAGAAGTGGGATACTAACGGTTATTTTACTCCTGTTTACATTTGATAGCCCGGCACAGCGGTTCAGGGGGGAACTGACAGCAGGTATCGCTGGGTCACAAATATCAGGTGACCAGTTGGGTGGATTTAACAAGGCGGGACTGCTTACAGGTATTGGCGTCCGGACCAGCATCAGTGAAAAAGCGGAACTGGGCTTCAGAATGCTTTATCTTCAAAAAGGAAGCCGAAAGCCTTTGAAAAACGATGGCACCGATTCGGCATTTTACCTGTTACAATTAAACTACATAGAACTTCCGCTTACGCTAAAATATCATGTTACCAGAGGGCTTGGTATTGAAGCCGGCCCCTCCCTGGGCTATCTTATTAACAGCTACGAAGAGGACGAAAATGGTGAACTCAATTTCCGCCAACCTTTTTATGATTTCGATTTCAGCGTTAATCTTTCCCTGGTATATTCCCTGAACACCCACTTTGAATTCCTTTTTGGCTATTGGCAATCGCTGATACCTGTCAGGGAACATGGCAGCGGGGCCGTTTACCGGCTAAACCGCGGGCAATACTCTTCACTCATCAGTTTCAGTTTGCTCTATACCATCAGAAAAAAACAAGAAAAAGAAAATTCCTCAGGAAATACATCTAATTAATTAAATACAATTGAAAACGCATAAAATTGTAATCGCCGTGACGGGCGCCAGTGGTTCCATCTATGCAAAGGTAATGCTGGATAAAATTGCAAACCTGAAAGACCAGGTAAAGGAGGTCGCCCTTGTGTTCAGCGACAATGCCCGTGATGTCTGGAAATACGAACTTGGAAACAGCGATTACGACACGCTTCCCTTCAAGGTTTATTCAAAAAATGATTTTATGGCACCATTCGCTTCCGGGTCGGCGAAGTTTGAAACCATGATCATCTGTCCTTGTTCCATGGGCACCATGGCCCGCATCGCTCAGGGTATTTCCGGCGATCTGATTACGCGGGCAGCCGATGTAATATTAAAAGAACGTCGTAAACTCATCCTGGTTACGCGCGACACACCGCTGAGTCTCATTCATATCGAAAATATGCGAGCCATTACACTGGCAGGTGGGATTATTGCTCCGGCCTGTCCTTCCTTTTACAGCAAGCCGGAAAGCATGGAAAAAATGGCCGCTACAGTGGTAGACCGGGTGTTAGATTTGGCGGGATTTGAAAATATAACTTACAGATGGAACGATCATTAAAAGTTATCCACCGCAATTTTTGCAAGAATTCACAATTTATCTTCAAATTTGAGTTATTACAACAGTAAATTAGCATTCGTTGTTAAAAAAACAGGGCCATGTTTGAGTATTCAAAAGAGATTCTCACTAAAGTCAGCTTCGACAAATCGCTCTTTGCCAAAGAACTTCGAAAGGCAATTACATGGTTAAAAAAAGATGAAAGAAAAATGCTGATGGTGTGGTGCCTGGCCACCTTCGGAAATAAATACAGTGACGTGATTATTCAGACTTTTCGCCATGTGGTGAAATAAACGACACATTCCTCTGCATATTTTTCAAGCCTGTTCTTTGCAAGGGGGAATCCCTGAATTTATCATTAAACACTTCTTCCGTCATCTCCAGCCATTCCTTTTTATTCATTTGCAGTAAGCCCCCGGAGGGCAGAAAATCTTTCTCTGCGGATGTTTGCGAGAATCTGTTCCAGGGGCATACATCCTGACAAACATCACAGCCAAATATCCAATTGGAGAACTTTCCTTTCCAGGATTCAGGGATAGACTCCTTCAATTCAATGGTAAAGTATGAAATGCATTTACTGCCATCCACCACTTTTGGCTGTATAATCGCCTGGGTGGGACAGGCATCCATACAACGGGTACAGGTACCGCAATAATCCTTCATCGGCCCATCTTCGTCAAGTTCTAGGTCAGTAATTAATTCAGCAATGAAAAAGAAGGAACCTGCTTTGGGATGAATCAGGTTTGCATTTTTACCGATCCATCCCAGTCCGCTTTTCTTTGCCCAGGCCCGGTCCATCACCGGCGCTGAATCTACAAAAGCACGACCCTGTACATCGCCTACCTCCTGACGTATGAAATACAGCAATTCGGCCAGTTTTTCTTTGATAACCAAATGATAGTCGCGGCCGTACGCATATTTTGAAATTGCGGGCAGGGATGGATCCTGTTTTTCCGAAGGAAAATAGTTCAGCAGCAGGCTGATAACGGATTTGGCGCCTTCCACCAACAGTCGCGGGTCCAGACGTTTATCATACCAGCGTTCCATGTACGACATTTTGCCATGCATCTGGTTCGAAAGCCATTGTTCCAGCCGCGGTGCTTCTTCCTCCAGAAAATCTGCTTTTGAAATGCCGGCATGAGAAAATCCCAGGCGCCTGGCTTCTGCCTTTATTTTATGGCTGAGGGATACACTCACAATAAATTTATGTTTGGAAATTAATCTTCGAAGAGGGTACCGCTGTTTTTCCTGAAAGCTTTATTCAGGTGCTTATAGGCTTTTTCAGTAACCTCCCTTCCCCGGGGAGTCCGCATAAGGAATCCTTCCATGATCAGGAAAGGCTCATATACCTCTTCAAGGGTACCCGCCTCTTCTCCAACGGCGGTGCTTAGCGTATTAATGCCTACGGGTCCTCCTTTAAATTTGTCGATGATTACACTCAGCAGCCTGTTATCCATTTCATCCAGACCGAACTCATCTACATTCAGTGCGGACAATGCATATTGAGCGATTTTCAGATCGATGATACCATTTCCTTTAATTTGTGCAAAATCGCGCACCCGGCGTAGCAAAGCATTGGCAATGCGGGGAGTGCCCCGGCTCCGGCGGGCAATTTCAAAGGCCGCTTCATCCGCAATTTCCACCTTCAGGATCTCAGCGGCACGTAAAACTATTAACTGCAAACGCCGGGCATCGTAATATTCCAGGCGCGACGCAATACCAAAACGGGCACGCAATGGAGAAGTAAGTAGTCCCGATCGGGTAGTAGCACCCACCAGGGTAAAGGGATTCAATTTAATCTGAACTGCCCGGGCGTTAGGACCACTTTCAATCATGATATCAATGCGATAATCCTCCATGGCCGAATAGAGGTATTCCTCTACAACCGGACTCAGGCGATGAATTTCATCTATAAACAAAACATCATTAGGTTCGAGATTGGTGAGCAGGCCGGCCAGGTCACCCGGCTTATCAAGCACAGGACCGGAGGTGGTACGGATATTACTACCCAATTCATTGGCAATAATGTAAGCCAATGTTGTTTTCCCTAAACCGGGAGGGCCATGCAACAATACATGATCGAGGGCCTCCCCGCGCTGAGCAGCCGCTTTTACAAAAACCCTCAAGTTCTCCACTACCTTCTCCTGTCCTGTAAAATCGCCGAAATCGGACGGTCTGAGTACCTTCTCCAGCTCGCGTTCGGCGGGACTCAGGCGCTCCTTTTCATTGTCGAGGTGAGCATTTCGCATAAAACAAATGTACTAAGTTTAGTGCGAAAGCCCGGTAAATGAAATTCGGAAAGCCAGGTATTACCTTGCACCAGCTGTTCACGGTGTCTTTTGAAAAATGCTAAAAAATTAAAGAAATCAAAAAGTCCATTCTTCATTTCCAAATTAAAATCTAACGGAAAAAGATGATCCATCTAAACCAACGCTCATCAGGTTTTTTAGCCCATACACCCCCATATTCGGGGATATTTCTATAAAAACTGTTGAATAATTCATTTGAATTCTGTAAGTTGCGTGAAATTTCGCTAAACGGTCGTTCTATGCCCAAATTCCATTTCTACCCTTCTCTATCCATGAAAAAAATCAACTTTCACAAACTGTTTACATTAGTCCTTGCCTTTTGGTTAATACCAAAAGCATTGACCGCACAAAATGACTACCGCACCATAACCTCCGGCGACTGGAACCTTGCTTCCACCTGGGAGGTATTTAACGGAGTTACGTGGGTTCCGGCCATTGCACCACCCAATGCGACCATTGATAGTGTAATCACAGTCAGAAACGGTCATACTATTGCTGTGAACGGTTCATTGATGTTAGACCAAACGGTAATTGAAGCGGGAGGAACTGTTAATTTCAACAGCGGCACACTCACCATTACTGATGGTACCGGTGTTGACCTGGTGATTGATGGTGCGCTCGAATGGTGGGCAGGTTTAACCGGTAGCATGATTGTAGACCCGGGCGCTGTGGTAGGAGGAAGTTCTTCTTTCAGTTTCGGAGGCACCACCCTGACCAATAATGGAACTTTTGCAGGAGGTACCCTGGGTATGTTTGGCGGAGCCAGTGGCCAAAATCTTAACGGCACCGGCACCATCAGCAGCTTATTAATTTTTAATGCCAACGGCGTTTCGTTGGGAGGAGATCAGACCATTACCTCCCTCCTGAATTTTAACTATGGGCCGATCATTACCGGCCCCCATAAGATCATTATTGCCTCCACCGCTAACATTCAAAACAATGCGAATCCACCCATGTACGTATGGGGCAATTTGCAAATCAATTATCCGGCTGGCGGCTGGGGACTGACCTACCATGTAGGTGACGCAAGTGGGTACAGGCCTGTTCAGGTTTCAATAAACGGTAATGCCGGAGTTGGCGGGGTTACCGTTTCAACGAATAATGCTGAGAACCCTGACATAGGCAGCTCCAATATTGATCCTTCAAAAAGTGTCAACCGGACCTGGACGATTACCAATAACGGATCATCGTTTACGACCGCCTTTGCTACATTCAACTGGGATCCCGCGGAAGTAGATGGATCTGCCAATACCGGTAATTTCATCGCAGGCAGATATGACGGCATATCCTGGACCTATCCGGGTATAATAAGCAATACATCTACCTCCATTTTTATTTCCGGCCTTACTACTTTCGGAACCTTTGCCGTTGGAGAAGCATTCCCACCTCCCACCCTTGATGTAACAGGAACATTCGGACCCTTCTGCGGAGACGATGCGATTGCCATTCCTTATACAGCTACCGGCAATTATAACACAGGAAACATTTTTACTGCCTACCTGAGTGATGAATTTGGAAGTTTTGCCAATCAGACTTATCTGGGAGAATTGGAATCACAATCTTCAGGAATCATCAACGCTACTACTCCATTTTCCATTACTGGCAGCGGATATCGTATCCGTGTTATCAGCAGCAACCCTGTGGTGGTCAGTAATGATAATGGAAGTGACATCACCCTGTTTCAGGCAACGGATTATTTCCAGGACACAGATGAAGACGGATACGGTGATATTACCACGCTCTTCAATACCTGTCCGCCTCCGGGAGGATCCTATGTAACCGACAATACCGATTGCGACGACAATGATAATTCAGTTAATCCCGGCGCCACAGAAATATGTAATAATATTGATGATGAATGCGACGGACTGACGGACGATGGACTGAATTTTATTACCTATTATCAGGACAATGACGAAGATGGCTTTGGAAATCCCAGTGTAAGTATCACGGCATGCACCCCTCAAATCGGCTATGTACTGATTAGTGGTGACTGCGATGACAACAATGGATCCGTCAACCCCGGCACTGTTGAAATCTGCGATGCCATTGATCAGAATTGCAATACGATTCTGGATGAAAACAATTCCCTCAATTTAGATGGAGTCAATGATTATGTACAGATGAATGACTTCAATCTGGGAACCGGAGATTTCACCATTGAAGCATGGATTTACCGTACCGGTTCCAACAATGGGTACATCCTCAGCAACAGAACCAATGAAGCCAATGCACCCGGAAACTGGTTTAACTTAACGGCAGGCAATAAGCTGGCTTTTGAGATGGCAATGGCGGGAGGACCCGGTACATTCTATCTTGAAAGTAACGTTACACTTCCCATGAACACATGGACCCATGTTGCCGTTTCAAGAGCAGGAACATTGATAACTTTATATGTTCACGGGGAGGCGGACATCACAGCAAATGACGGCTTCATCCGAAATATTACCACCGGAAATAACATCGGAAGAATTGGCGGATGGCCGGAATTCGGATTGAATTTCTTCGAGGGATCAATCGATGAAGTGCGGGTATGGAATACAGCCAGAACACCGTCTGAAATCAGGAGTAAAAGAGTGGCGTATGTTTATGCTGAACCTTTTCTGACCGACTATTATACCTTCGATCAGGGAACAGCAAGCAATGCCAATACCGGAATCAGCGAACTCGTGGATCTGACCGGCGGCAACAACAACCCGGGTACGCTAACCGGCTTTGGCCTTAGCGGAACAGGCTCCAACTGGAGCGGTGGTTATGCAGGTACTGTTTATGCAGATACGGATGGAGACGGGTATGGTAATCCGGGTAACTCTACTGTAACTACCTCTCCCTGCTTCCTGGTCGGATATGTTTCAGATAACACCGACTGTGATGATACCAACAACACCATTTATCCCGGAACAGGATGTGAGTGCGTTGTAAGCATCCCCGATGCAAATTTCAAAACAGCCGTAGTTGGAAATCCTGCCATCAATGTCAATGAAATTGAATGTTACGAAGCGGCAGCCTTTACCGGAACACTGGATGTTTCTAATTTAAGTATTGCTGACTTAACGGGTATTGAAGCTTTTGTAAACATAACCGGCCTGAATTGCCAAAACAATGCATTAACCTCGCTGAACATTTCAAATAACACTGACCTGACTGCACTAAATTGCAGTTACAACCAATTAACTGCATTAAGCACAACCAATAATATTGCATTAATCAGTTTGCACTGTACCAATAACCAGCTTACCGGCCTGGATGTGTCAACGCTTACAGCCTTAAATATTTTGGTTGTCTATCAGAATAGTCTCAGCTCTATAAACATTAACGGGCTTACCAATCTTGGAGTATTAAATGTTGCATTCAATAATTTACTACTCATCGATGTGTCCACCAATTCAAACATCGCTTATTTTTCTTGTGACAATAATCAGTTAATCACGCTGAACGTAAGTAACCTTAGTCAATTAATTTCATTGAATTGCCATAACAATCCGCTCACTTCATTAAATGTTTCTACAAATACAAATCTCAATGTAATTACCTGTTTTGGCACACAGATTACAAGTCTGGACTTATCAAACAATAGTTTGCTTACCAATATGGATGTTTCAAACAATGCATTGCTAAGCTCGTTAAATATTCAAAACGGGAATAATGCAGCCCTTGTTTCCTTTAATGCAACCGGAAATCCTTTTCTTAACTGTATTCAGGTTGACAATCCAGCCTTTATGTATGCCAACTGGAGTGCAGGAAAAGACCCGACCGCGCAGTTCAACATCAACTGTTTATTTAATCCCAGCACGCTTGTTGTTGAAGAGAGCGGCTTAAATGGCGCTTACACCACGATCAACGCCGCCCTGGCAGCTGCATCGAATGGAGATACTATTTTAATTTACCCACGTGCCGGCGGGGTGGCATTTGCAGAAAACATTTACGCGCCCTTCAAATTCGACCTTCATTTTCACAGCGCCACTCCCGGAACCAAATACGGTATCCAGGGTAATGTCACCATGCTCAACGGATGGGAAATACTGGAAGCGGACATCACAGGAATAGTAGCAGACAGTGGTAACAGTGTAGTTGGAGAACGAATTGCCTACAGTAAAATAAACGGAAAGGTATTGGGTGCTTCCATGAATCTGAATTTCCGGGTGGAACATGATTCCATTTTTAATTTCAACGGGGAAACCATGATGGTGCTGCACAGGGGAAACTGGACCGGTAATTATATACAGCAGAGTGTAGCGGGCTATTATGAAGTAGCACAAATATTCAGTGCGGATATATCCACCAACGACAGCATTCATATCATAGGAAATCAATTTGATGTGCAGGGCGGAGGCAGAACCATCGCCTTTTGGGGAAACACGCAATACCTGCACATTGCCAATAACTTTTTAAGGACCCATGGCAATGCCAACGCCATTCTTTATTTCAGAGACCTAAAACAAGGCGGACCCGGAAAAAATGCATGCATCAACAATACCATGCATGATGATGCCGGAGGACCAGGTATGTTCTTCCAGATTGGGCCTGCCTATACCATGGAAGTCAGAAATAATCTTTGTATTAATAGCAGATACTCTTTATGGAATCCCGGCGATGTCACCTTCGATCCTTTCAGCTACAACTACACAACCTATGGTAACTCATGGGGACCCGGTGGTTTTTATAATTTCACTGCTGACTCCACCAATAATGACAGCTCAAATACCGTCATTGATATTTCAGGCCTACCGGGTGATTTAAGTGATGTTCTGAATGGCGGTGACCCTAACCCGGTATATAATGACGCCGATGGCAGCCGTAATGACGCCGGAGCATTTGGCGGCCCCAACCCGCTCTTCAATTACTTTACCTATAACGTACCCAGCAATACATATTTTCCTGACATGGATAATGACGGGTATGGCGACTATAATTACACATACATGAATTACGCGCAGCCACCGGGATTTGTAACCACAGGTTTAGACTGTGACGACAATGATGCATTGGTTAATCCCGATGGAACGGAAGTATGCGGCAACGGAATTGATGACAACTGCAACGAAGCGGTAGATGAAGTGACCGACCTTGCCCATCCTCCCGTTATTGTATCAGCTACTGATCCATATCTGTCCGCCTGTGCGCCTGATAGTATTTTACTATCTGTAGAAGAACTCACATCTATTCAATACGCCAGCAGCGTGATCAGTGTAAGCAGCGAGTATGGTGTTGGAAATGATCCTTTCTCAGCCAGTAAAATATTAGGACCTCCCGATGTATATCCGGTTTACGGCGACAATGTTAATGCCTGGTCCAATCTTGAACAGGACAATCAAAGGGAATATATTGAAGTAGGTTTTACAAATCCGACCGTAATTAACTTCATTGACATATTTGAAACATACAGTACGGGTTCCGTTGACACCGTGTATGTGAAGAACCCCTATACGGGCAATTTCCAGGCAGTATATACCACTACAGCGGGAGCATTGCCCGATGTTGCCAGGAAGCTTCACATCAGTTTCCCAACTACGGCATTCCCGGTTTCTGAAGTGAGGATTGCCCTGAATTCTCCTGCAGTTTTTGACTGGAATGAACTGGATGCGGTAGCTATCGGCTTAACTACTCCGGTTACCTATGATACCTACAATTGGTCAACCGGAGATACCGGAAGTACTTTTTACACCAGTGTGCCTTACAACTACTCTGTCCAAGTTACACAAAACGGTTGCACCGGTATCAGTGACTTATTTGAAGTAGGCGAATATGCAATCAGTGCCGGGCCCAGTTTTGACTGGATTACATGCCAGGACACCGTTACTTTCTTCGCCAGTTACGGCTTCAGCAGTTATTCATGGAGTAACGGAGATACCACCCAGTTTACCACAGTGAGTCCTCCCAACACTACCACATACACGGTTATTGCCACCGATACCAAAGGATGTTCTTACACCGATGATATTACGCTTTATTTCTACCCCGACTTTGATTTAAGCAATCTGAGTATCACTCCCGAATCCTGTCCCGGTCAATCGGACGCGATAGTAGACGTACAATATTACGGGGGAGGATTAAGAACACAAGGAGGTACCGAAGATGTGAATGACCTGTTCAATTTATACGGGCCCGATGGATTTAATGCAAGTAACAACTTCGGATATTTTGCCGGCCTGTCTTCAGGCAGTTATACACTCGTTGTAAACGACAACGGATGCATCACGGATACCAGTTTCACCATCGGAAGTATTCCGTTGCCGGATGCCACTATTATTGCCAACAGCGTATTGTGTCCTGATGGCGGAAATGTAACACTCAGCACGCTCTCATCCAACCAGGTATACAGCTATTCCTACCAGTGGTCAACCGGCGAAACCAGTGAATCCATCGTGGTGACAAGCGCCGGCATTTACACGGTCACAGTAAGTTATGGCAATTTCTGCTCCGATACCGACACCTTTACCCTTGTAGCTGAAATAAATCCTTGTATTATTCCCTATTATACACCTCCTACCGGCGGTGAAGTACCGAATATTATCGGTTCTGAACTTACGCAGCTTGCCACGGACTCCACTATTGCCGATACGGTGACCACCAACAATACGGTTTACCTGATTGACAGCACCAAAGTGCTCATTGAAGTCATTGCCAACATCGGTTATTATGATACATTGTTCGCACTGCTTCAGACCCCACCCTACGGTATGTCGGATTTTATTGACAATGGAGATACCACCTTTATCATTACCGGACTTATTCCCATTGTCAATCTTACCAAACTGGATTCGCTGCCTACGCTGATTAATTACGTAAGACCCAATTACCCTGCCGTCTCCAGTTACGATTTATCCTCTTTGGCCATCAATACCGGGCTCACTTCGTCGCTGGGTGATAAATCCATGAAGTCGGATACCGCACGACTGGCCTGGGGAGTAAGTGGTGAAGGGGTAAAAATTGGTGTGATTTCAGATTCCTATAATACCAAGTTCGGGACGCCGGCATTGGATGATGTTAACAACTATGATCTTCCGGGCACCGGAAATCCTAACAACAACAAAGCAATAACCGTACTGCAGGAATTCCCCTATGGTAGCAGGAGCGATGAAGGAAGGGCGATGTTGCAGATTGTGCATGATATCGCGCCCAAAGCGGAACTCGCCTTCTACTCAGGTTTTGTGAGCCCCGGTAATTTCGCTGAAGGAATCAAGGCCCTTGACAGTATCGGATGCGATATTATCGTTGATGATGTTACGTACATCACTGAACCCTTCTTCACAGACGGTGTAATTACCCAGGCTGTTGATGAGGTTACCGCCAATGGTGTGAGTTATTTCACTGCTGCGGGTAACTTTGGTACCGCCTCTTACGACGGCGTATTCAACCCTGTTACTGCACCTGCAGGATTTACGGGCTATGCCCATGATTTTGGCGGTGGTGATATTTACCAGAACATCAGCCTGAAAGCCGGATCCTACACCATCGTTCTGCAATGGGAAGACGCATTCTACTCGCTGGGACAGCAACCCGGAGCCCTGAACGATTTTGATATATACCTGGTAAACAACAGCGGTGCAATCCTGTTCGGGTTTAACAGGAACAACCACTGGAAAGATCCCTTTGAAGTGCTACCGTTCACTGTGAGTGGAAATACAGAGGCAAATATCATGATCACCCGCAAATGGGGAACCGGTAATGTACGCATCAAATACGTTATTTTCAGGGGTGACGCCACCATCAACGAACACATCCAGGGTACTTCTACCATTGTTGGACAGGCCAATGCAGCGGGCGCAATTTCAGTAGGTGCGGTTTTGTATTCCAATACACCCACCTTTGGGGTGAACCCTCCCACTGTTGCTTCCTTCTCTTCACGGGGCGGGCACCTGCAAAACGGAGTTGACAGAAACAAACCGGATATTACCGCTCCCAACGGTGTAAACACTACCGTATATCTTGGAGGTCAGAATATAGACGGAGACCTGTTCCCGAATTTCTTCGGCACATCTGCCGCTGCCCCTCATGCTGCTGGCGTAGCCGCGCTGCTGGTAGAAGCCAAAAAGAAATTCCATAACGGGGATATATATACCCCGTCACAGATGCGATCAGTATTACAAACTACCGCCATCGACATGTATACGCCGGGGTATGATATTGAGTCGGGTTATGGATTTATACAGGCTGACACCGCCCTGAAAACACTTGCCGCACCGGTTCCGATACTGCTGAATCATCAGCTTGCCAATAACACCTTAGTACCGGGAACCGACACAGTGGAAGTGCTCATTGAAGGAAAATACATTGACGATAATACCGCGGTAATATTCAAGTACGATACCCTGCCAGCCACCGCACTCAGCACGACTTCTCTGAGTGTTATCATCCCACCATTTTTGGGCAACCCGCCGCTTACCCTTTACAATCCACCCACCAGCCCGAGCGGCCTTGACGGCGGCGTTTCGGATACTATTTACCTGATCGGAACACCCATATCCAATGTAGTGATCACGGCGGATTACAAGTCGAAACGTTATGGTGAACAGTTACCTGAGTTTACGGCAACGGTAACCGTTAATGGCCAGAGTCTGGCACAGGCAGGATTGTCACTGGCTGACCTGGGACTGGAAAACAATATTACCTTTACCAGCCCTGCCTCCAGCGCCAGCAATGCAGGATTATATTTTATCCTGCCTGCATCACCGGTCACCAATCTCTCCCTGCCCGCCTCCCAGGCACTGCAGGAACTCTACAATTACCAGTTCATCAACGGAATTCTTGAAGTGAAGAAAATGCCGGTGGTTATCACGCCTCATGATACCACCATCACTTATGGTGATAAAATAGAAACCCTTGATTTCACGTATTCCTATCCTGATTCGCTGATCACCACTTCCGAGCAGGTGAGTTTCTTCAACAATCTTAAGTCTTCTCATGCATCCGACCTCGCCAGCGAAATAGCACTGGTTGATGCCAGGGCGCTGGTAAACGGAAGGGCGCTGGTAAACGCCGACATTGAACACCTGAGCTGCATGGCCAGTGCACGGGCACTCGTGAATGCCAGGGCGCTCGTGAACGCGAGGGCACTCGTGAATGGATCATATACCCTTGATACGGCGAAAGTGGTTGATGTGGCGGTAGCCTCTATCTTCAACTTCCAGGAAGACCCTGATACTGCAGTCCTCGTTAATGCGCGGGCACTCGTAAATGGCCGTGCTCTGGTCAATGCGCGGGCGTTAGTGAACGGCAGAGCGCTGGTGAACGGCAGGGCGCTCGTGAATGCAAGGGCGCTCGTGAACGGCAGGGCGCTGGTGAACAGCGAAACAGTTGCTGACTCCAGCAGTGAAGACGACCTGATTGTGATCATTGATGAGGATGACGTGGATGCCCCTGAGGGTGATTCTCTGACTTTTAATTCCATTAACATGGTTACCGGTATTGAGGTGGGAACACATTCCATTATTCCGGGTGCCCTGTTGAATGAAAACTTCGATGTGAGTTATGAATTGGGAACCCTCACCATAGTACCGGCCGAGTTAACACTGACGGCCGATGACACCACGATAGAATGCAATGGCGCTGTTCCTAACTACACCTCCACACTGGAGGGATACCGATACAATGATGCCGACAGCAGTCTGGTAACCGGCGGACCGGTATACACCATCCTCGATAACAATTCCATTCCGGTTCCTGGTCCGGTAATTCCTGCCGGTAATTACACCATTGTTCCCTCGAATCTGCAAATGGTTCAACCATCCAATTATTTTGTCACTTATGTTAACGGAAACCTGGTAAGCAATGTATCCAATGTAGTAATCGGAACACCAGGCCCGGTAAACAGCAGCAGCAATACGGTGGCCTGCCTGAGTGGTATTGACGGATCAGTTGTTGTAAGTGTCGATTCCATACCGGGAGCAACTTCTTATGTATGGACGGTACCCAACGGATGTATCATCACTGCCGGCCAGGGAACACGGACCATCCTTATCAGCTGGAGCAGTGTAGCCATACAGGCAGGTATAAGCGGACAAATCTGCGTGTACGGAACAGCGGGATGTGTTACAAGCCCCAGTTCATGCCGTACAATAGATTTACAGGTAGCTGCTCCGGTAACGCCGCCATCTATCTCAGGAAACGGCAAACTCTGTCCGGGCGATAATATCACCTACTCCATCGCGCCCGTTGCACGCGCCTCGTCTTATAACTGGACATCTCCATCGGGAATGAACATTCTTACCGGTGCGGGAACAAACATTATCGGTGCTGAGGTTATTGCCGCTTATACAGGAGGAACCCTGACCGTTTCGGCGTCCAATTCCTGCGGCACAAGCCCCCTGCGTAACAAAACACTGCAAATGAATATACCCTTAACACCGGCAAGCATCAGCGGGCTTAAAAACGGATTATGCAATACGAACGGTGTATCCTTCTTTATCCCTGCGGTGGCGAATGCCGCTTCCTACAACTGGACAATCTCTAACGGCACCATTAACAGCGGACAGGGAAGTACAAACATCGCCGCCGACTTCAATATATTCAGCACTTCAACAGTAACTGTCCGCTCTGTAAACAGTTGCGGAGTAAGTCCACAGCGTACCATTACCGTTACGGGTTACCCGGCACAGGCAGCGCCCATCAGCTACAGTTCACTCAACGTTTGCACCAATACTTTTGAAGACTACAGTGTTCCAACCGTAGCGGGCGCCGCCAGTTACAACTGGACCTTATCCGGTGGTGGGGTCATCTCAGCAGGACAGGGCACCAAGAATATATCTGTTCACTATCTCTCGCAGATGAACAATCAGGTTTTGCAGGTAACTACTTCCAACAGTTGCGGCACCAGCGCCATTCGCAGCCGTAATGGCATTAATATCAGTGACTGCATACGTACAGCAGATATAAACAACCTTTTTAATCTCAGCATATACCCGAACCCTGCCAACGGAATGGTGCATATTAAGTTCGATGCGGATGAAAATACGGACTACCGTTTACGTATTATCGACGTTGCGGGAAGAACTATGTACTATGCGGAAGGCAAGGCCGAAAACGGTGAAAACACCCAGCAGGTGAATATTGAACACCTGGCCGCCGGTATGTATCACCTGATGCTGGAAATGGGAGGAAAACAGCAGCAGCTAATACTAATGACCTATTAAAACATATAGTCGTACTAAAAACCCCGGAGTTATGTACTCCGGGGTTTTTTATTTTTTAAATTACCTGTGATTTTGCATCCATTCGCACAGGTGCCCGGTGTTCGGAAATCAGCGGTAAAAATGAAGGCTTCATTCCTTTCTTCTCACTTCAAAAAGTTTAAAGAGCCGGTCCTGTAAAATCAGGATTAACAACCAAAGTTATCAGGGTGTATTCTCCCATACCCTCACAGTCCGGTCGTCGCCGGCTGAGAGCAGCTGGCCGTTCTTCATCCAAAGTAATTTATTGACCGAATTGACATGACTTTTTCCATCGTTTCCTTCCAGTCGGCTGAGCACTTCTATCTTACCGAAATCCCAGATTTTAACAGTTTTATCCCTGCTGGCGCTTGCAAAATACAAACCGGTGGGATCGAAAGCGATGTCATAAATTGCATAGTTATGGGCAGGTATTGACTCCAGCAATTTCAAGGTGGAGGTTTCATACAAATGAAGATGGGCGTCACGCGAACCACTCAGGAAGTAGTTACCCCCGGGCGAAAAGCGAATCACATTCACTGAAAAATCTATCCGGTGCGCCTGAAATCGTTCCAACACCTTCATGGAAGGCAATTCCATGACTGCGATGCTACCGTCGCCGATAGCCACAAGGGCTATATCTTCATTGGAATTTATAGCTATGGATCGCAGTTTTTTATCAGACAGGCGTATCCGTTTCAAACTACTGAAATCATCACTATCCATTTGCGCCAAAGTCCCGTCACCGCCCAATGATAACAAGAGCCGGTGCAACGGGCTGTGCGTGATGCTGAAAACAGGCCCTTCATGCAATTGAAGCAGGCGCTCCTCCTTATTTTCAGTAAGGTCTATAACATGAATTCCTCCCTGACCCTGTCCTATAAGCAACAATTGCCGACCGGGCATAAAACAGAGCGAATAAACTGCATCAAGGGCGCGTGCCACCAATGCCCCGTCTCCCTTTTCATTGAGGTTCCACTTCGCCACAATTTTATCACCGGCTCCGGAAAAGAAAGTGCCGGCGCCGGGGCCCGACTCCAGTGCATAAACAGAACCGGTATGGCCGGTAAAGCGATGATGAAGTGATAAATGCATTTTTTACAAAAGTAAATTATATCCATCACTAAAATCAGTAGAAATATTTAAAGAAATGTTGTCCTGATGCAGTCCCATTGCATGAAAATGACATATGACAATAATCAGATGAATAAACCAATTACAATTACTACTTTAACAACTTTAAATTCAAGCGTTGAAACAACTCCTGACAACTTTGGTTCTTTTTTTCACGGCGATGGCCGGCAAAACTCAAAACTGTCCTCCACCTACTGCACAACTGGATCTTGATATCAACAATGTGCGGGTGAGAATTTTAAATAGTAGCGATCTCTGGAGAGATCCGGTCACATGCTTAATTGGTTATGAAGTACCCATTAACAGCGGCAAACACGTGTTTAATGGTGGCTCATTATGGATTGGCGGAATTGATGCCGGCAATCAATTGCTTGTCGCTGCGCAGACCTATCGACAGACCGGAAATGATTTCTGGCCCGGACCCATCAGCAAAAGCCCCGGCACCGGAATGCTCTCTGTCAGCAATGCGAGATGCAATGATTTCGACAACTTATTTCCCATTACCCGGTCAGAAGTAGTCACCTTTGCTTCCGGAGGCAACGTAACTGCTTCCATCATGAACTGGCCGGGGAATGGTAATGTATCCAACAATGAACTCCCCTATCTCGCTCCGTTTTTTGACGCGAATAACGATGGGCAATATAATTATTCGAACGGTGACTATCCTTATTTTAATTTAAGCGGAACTTATACGATTGATCCCTTTACAGGTGAGGCCATCTGTGATGACTATTTATTCGGTGATAAAGTCATCTGGTGGGTATTTAATGACATCGGTAATATCAAAACAGAAACCAACAGCGGACCCATTGGTCTGGAAATCCGTGCTTTTGCATTTGCATATAGTATGCCCGGTAGTGTTCTTGACAATACTACATTATATAAATATCAAATCATCAACAGGAGCAGTGCCGGACTTTTTCAGGTTCATGCCGGGATTTGGGCGGATGCCGAATTGGGAAATGCAGGCGATGATTATGTTGGATGCGATGTTACCCGAAGTTTGGGTTATGTTTACAATGGAGATGCGGATGATGACGGCACTGCCGGCTATGGCTTGTTGCCACCGGCGGCAGGAGTTGATTTCCTGAAAGGACCTTTAGCAGATATTAATGACAATACCGACAATGATCATGATGGTGTTATTGACGAACCCGGGGAAAAATGTCTGATGTCTTCGTTTATTTATTATGAAAATACTAATGGAACACCTAATGGCAACCCCGGAATTACAAAA
Organism: uncultured Bifidobacterium sp.; assembly: GCA_964534995.1. Taxonomy (GTDB): domain Bacteria; phylum Bacteroidota; class Bacteroidia; order AKYH767-A; family OLB10; genus JAJTFW01. Next base: position 38,374 of record CAZHSC010000010.1, on the reverse strand, counting down.
GATTATTATACTTACCTGAGCGGTAATTTCTGGCTGGATAGTCTTCCGGTAACCTACGGAGGAGATGCAAGAGGAAATGGCAATGGCGCGACAAGCACTCCGACCAGCTATATGTTTCCGGACAATACCAATCCATTATTTTCTACTCCCTGGACCATGAGCAGTGGTGGAATACTTCCCAATGATATGCGCTTCTTAATAAGCGCAGGACCTTTTACGATGCAACCAGGCGAAGTAAATTATATTACCGACGCAGTCCTTTGGGCCAGAACCAGCAGCAGCGGCAGCGCGATGCCATCCGTACCTGAGTTACAAACGGCATCAGATATGATTCAATCCTTTTTCGATAATTGCTTTAGTGTTACTGCCATCGAAAATAATAATCCCATGAATGTTATTGGCATTTCACCCAATCCATTTATCAATTCATTCACTATCAGCTTTAAAAATACGGGCATTCGAAATGCAGAAATAAAAATATTCAGTGCCGATGGTAAACTTGAATCTTCTCTAAAATATTCCGGGCAACCGAACGACATTTCTACAGGGGACGATCTTAAAACAGGCGTTCATATCATCCACATCAGGAGTGGCAAAAACCAAATCACAAAACGCGTGGTCAAATATTAAGCAGCCATTACGTGTTTGACCATGTTTCATTGGATGATAGTCCCAACTTAATTTAATTAAATTTGTACAATGAAGCCGGAAGTAAAAAGTATTTTCAGAAGTTTTATACCCGGATTCATTTTCGTAGTTATACTGACCCTGATAAAATACTATGAAGAAAAGAGCGCCGGCAATCTTATTTCTTTTGGCTTATTACCAAGATCAGTTCATGACCTCCGCGGCATTATTACATTCCCATTGATTCATAAAGACTATGAACACCTTTTCTCCAATTCCATACCGTTATTCATTTTGATGGCCCTGCTGCGTTACTTTTATAAAGAAATGTCTTTCAAAGTATTTACCCTGGTCTGGATCCTCAGCGGTTTCTGGCTCTGGCTGGGAGGCCGTCCTGCGTATCATATCGGCGCCAGTGGACTTGTTTACGGGCTTTCCTCCTTTATATTCTTCAGCGGAGTTTGGAGAAAGGAAAGAAAAACAATGGCAGTGAGTCTTATTGTTGTGTTCCTGTATGGTGGGATGGTATGGGGACTTTTCCCCTTCTTCAGGGAGACAAGCTGGGAGGGGCATTTGTTTGGTGGACTCTCGGGACTGTTATTATCATGGGTCTATCGCAAAGAAGGTCCGCAAAGAGTAAGATATCATTGGGAAGATGAACCTGAAGATCCGGAAGATCCGGCAATGGGGCAATATGACGATGAGATTGCGAAGCCTCGCGAAGAAGAATTTGACAATCTACCGGAAGATGGGTCTGTTAAAGAAGGGGATGAGAATAGAAAGATGGAGGAAGCAGAAAGGTTGAAGAAAAACGAAAAAGCGAGCGGTAAAGATTTATTTGATCTTTCTTCTCCAAAGATTACTTATGAATATATTGTGCCGGAAAAAAAGAAAAACGGAAACACGGATCCGGCAGATTCTGAGGATTTGCGCGGATGATGCGTACTCAAAAAAGCTACGGTTACATCTCTTTCATTAACTTAGTGGGCTTAGAGAATTAGTGGTTCTTTCAAAATTAATATAATGGTTAAAATTGAACATATTGGTATTGCAGTTAAATCGCTCGATGCGTCGAATGAACTTTTCGGAAAATTATTTAACACGCCTTGTTATAAAATGGAAGAAGTGGAATCCGAAGGAGTGATGACTTCATTCTTTCAGGTTGGTCCGAATAAAATTGAATTACTGGTGGCTACTACTCCAGAAAGTCCTATCGCTAAGTTCATTGAAAAAAAGGGCGAAGGAATTCATCACATTGCCTTTGAAGTAGATGATATTAATGCTGAAATGAAAAGACTGGAAAGCGAAGGATTTACCTTATTGAACAAAGAACCGAAAGCCGGCGCTGACAATAAGCTCATTTGCTTTTTGCATCCAAAAGGGACAAATGGGGTATTGATTGAGTTATGCCAGGAGAAGAAAGGTGGTTAGCATTAAAGTTGGTCAGGCTCCGGGTTTTAACTGGCAAAGCGCCCTGTTTGTCTGTACGGCTTAAAGGAGGTGCCGGTATTTCTCCTCAACTTTTTCCCCATGCTCTACATTCAACCACTCGGCGGGTAAGCCCACTTTCTCTGCTCCCCGGATATGTTGAATGCTGTCGTCAATAAACAAAGTGTTACTTCTGCTAAGGCTATTTTCCAACAGTACCTCTTCAAAAATTTCCGCGTCAGGTTTGCGCATGCCCATGTTACAGGAGTAGTAACATTTTTCAAAAATGTTCTCGAATACGCCTTTTCCATAAACTTCCTCTGCCATGGCCGTAAAGGCTTCCACATGAATGCTGTTGGTATTACTCAATAAAAAGATACGGTATTTATTCCCCATAGCGCGTAGCCATTCGACCCGGGACACGGGGATATCCAGCAGCATGGCATTCCATGCGGCGTCCAATTGTTCGTTCTCTGTTTCAGGTGGAAGGTACCTTCTCAGTGCGTCACGGAAAGTTACGGGTGATATTATACCCTTTTCAAAATCGTCGAAGAGGTGGCTTTGCCGTGCTTTGGAATAAATTTCATCAAAATTTTTCAAGCCTAGCCCGATAAAAGCCGCAGCTGTGCGCTGATAGCTGAGATTTATAATTACACCACCCAGGTCAAATATTATTGCAGAAAACATGTTTTTATTTAAAATATAATTACACAAGACGTTTACTAATCCGCAGACAAATTTACTATTTAAAGGTTATTTCACCAATGCCGGTACGATCATCAGATATGTCTGTAACAAACACTCAACTCCTGCTTATGTCATCCAACAGAAAATATTTTCATTCTCACATATCCCTCAGCTAATAAAGCTGCGAAATAAACGCTCCAGCTGATTCAAATCAATAAACTGTTATTCAGCGGTAGTACACCATCAATTTCCGGTTTAAAAATGATAGAAATAATTGTAAAAGAACCTTAGCAGATCCGGGCTATTACCTATTAATAGGGGTGTATTCATGAAAAATCGCATACTTCAACACGTTATTTTTAGCATTCCGAAAATTGACAGTCATTTGGTTGAAAATCCATAGAAATACCCAATTAGTATTAACCATACAAAACCTGATAAAATTAAATCAACCCCTACTATCCAACCCGTTCCAGCCATGAAAAAAAAATTGTACACTCTTCTGTTTCTACTGCTGGTGGTACAACACCAAACGCAAGCACAATGGTCAACCGCTACGTTACAAGAAATGCGCCGTTCGCTGACGGCGGCATCAACTGGCAATACAGCCATTTTCGCCGGTGGAATCGGTATGATATCCATGCCACCTGCGGTTTCAGATATCTATGATAACATTTCCAATACCTGGACTGCAGGCAGTCTTTCCTCGGGTCGTAATGGACTTGCAGGTGCGGGTACCGGCAACATCATTGCATTTGGTGGCGGACAAAATGACTGGATCTTATTAACTTCCGACCAGGTAGATCTCTTTAATACCAATTCTTCATCATGGTCTACTGCTTCACTTGGACTTGCCAGACATGATCTTGCTGCTGCAGCGACCGGGGATAAAATCCTCTTTGCAGGAGGGCGTGATAACAACTTAAGCGCGGTATATACCTATGTAGACATCTACAACACAACTACCAATTTATGGACGGTTGCAAATCTTTCTGAAGCACGACATAGTTTATGTGGTGCCGGAACCGGAAATATTATCCTCTTTGCCGGAGGAGAAACGTCAAATGGTTCTGTTACAAACAAGGTAGATATATTCAACACGACTACATTTGTCTGGACTACCGATACCCTTTCTCAGGCCCGTTCCCATGCAAGCGCAACGGCTGCAGGTAATAAAATTTATATAGCCGGAGGAATAGAGGCACCAGGAGTTGTTAGTAAGCGAGTTGACATTTATGATGTTTCTACGGGTATCTGGAGCATCGATTCCTTATCACAGGGAAGAGCATTTTTATGCAGCGGTGAAACAGCCGGTAAATTATTTTTTGCAGGTGGTGCAGATGCGGCCCTCAACACTGCATTTAAAAGGGTGGATATATTTGATACCTTAACCAACACCTGGACGATTGATTCTTTAACAACCCCAAGAGCACAGGCAGCTGCCACAAATGTTGGTAATAAATTCATGATTGGCGGAGGTTTGACACCACCTTTCAGCATATTGAGTACTGTAGAAATTTATTCGGTTACTACCAGCGGGCTGGAACCTTTAACTGAAGAAAATGAATTATCACTTTATCCCAATCCTGTTAAAAATGAACTTATTTACCAATGCAATGATCTACCTGAAGACCGGATAATAATTTACAATTTCAACGGACAATGCGTGCTTTCAACAGCCGTTTTCGCAGGAATCAATAAAATTGACATCAGTATGTTGCCCAGCGGAATATATTATTTCAAAAATGGAGTTATAGTAAAAAGATTTATAAAGGAGTAGTAGTAATCCTGAATAACCCCTGCTGAAAACAATAATTAGTTATTCCCCATTTTTTAAATGAATTTAAATATTTATGAAAAAAATGTTGAGAATATCGTCATTCAGCACTGCCATGATTAACACGGTTACAAAAAGGCTATGCAACAAATGACTGATGAATAATCAGAAGATTTGCTCCTTATCCCAGCCATGAAGTTGCATTATAATTTAATTACAATGGAATGGTACGTAGAAATAAAAACTGAGAGGCTGTGATCTTCTTCCCTTCTTTTCAGCCCCACCCCTGAAGTGTGAGGCGAAAAAATGCAAAGAGGCGAGGTCCAATGTCAACCCCTCTCTAGTCAGCCCCACCCCTGAAGTGTGAGGCCTTTCCCAAATTCAATCACAACGCGATAGTCCACTGTAAGAAAAATAAAAAAGCCAGGATCATCTCCCCTTTTCAGCCCACCCATGAAGGGTGAGGCCTTTCCAAAATTCAATCACAACGCGAAGGTCCACTGTAAGAAAAATAAAAAGGCCAGGATCATCTCCCGGCCTCTCTCCTTCATGGGTGGGCCCAGTAGGACTTGAACCTACGACCGACGGATTATGAGTCCGGCGCTCTAACCAACTGAGCTATAGGCCCGATAATAAATTTTCTGATCTCTGGCGGGATGCCCGTCATTTTTCAGGAGCACAAAAATAGTACTTATGCGGAAACCGCCTTTACTACACCCAATTCTTTTCCAACTTTTGTAAAAGCAGCAATCGCTTTATCAATATGGTGGCGTTCATGTGCGGCACTAAGCTGAACCCGGATACGCGCATTGCCCTTAGCCACAACGGGATAGAAGAAACCGATGACATAAATCCCCTCCTCCAGGAGCCGGCTGGCGAAATCCTGGGCCAGTTTTGCTTCATACAGCATAATGGGGACAATCGGGTGAATTCCTGCTTTGATATCAAAGCCGGCCTTCGAGATCTGATCCCTGAAGTAGCGGGTATTTTCCCAGAGTTTGTCCCTGAGCGCTGTCGTTTCCGTCAACATATCTATCACCGTGATGGAAGCCCCAACAATAGAGGGTGCCAATGAGTTTGAAAAGAGATAGGGCCGTGAACGCTGGCGTAGCATTTCTATGATTTCTTTCCTGCCCGAAGTAAATCCACCCATAGCGCCGCCGAGGGCTTTACCCAGGGTACCTGTAATGATATCCACACGGCCCATCACACCGGCGTGCTCATGCGTCCCACGACCGCTTTTTCCCATGAATCCTGAAGCATGACACTCATCGATCATGACCAGGGCCCGGTATTTATCTGCCAGTTCACAAATTTTGTCCAGCTGGGCAATGGTTCCGTCCATAGAAAAGACGCCATCGGTAACGATCATGCGGTGACGAAGATGCCGGGTAGCCTTGAGCTGCTCTTCCAGGTCCTCCATGTTGTTGTGCTTATAGCGATGGCGCTGCGCTTTGCACAGGCGGATACCGTCAATGATAGAAGCATGATTGAGTTCATCGGAAATGATGGCATCCTGCTCATTGAGCAATGGTTCAAAGACGCCACCGTTGGCATCGAAGGCCGCAGCATACAGAATGGTATCTTCAGTACCCAGAAAGGATGAGATCTTAGCCTCCAATTCCTTATGTATATCTTGCGTGCCACATATAAATCGAACACTGCTCATTCCAAATCCATGCGTATCAATCGCCTCTCTGGCAGCTTTAATCACTGCAGGATGGGAAGAAAGTCCCAGGTAATTATTTGCGCAAAAATTAATCACCTCCCTTCCGTTGGCACGGATGTCAGCACCCTGCGGTGTCGTAATTACCCTTTCCTGTTTATACAACCCGGCTTCTTTAATTTCCTTCAGTTCATTTTCAAGTACCGGCTTTAATGTATCGTACATAGCTTTTCCTGTTTGAACCGTAAAATTAATGCAAATGCATCAAAATTGCGGATATATTTCAAAGTAAAACCGGGACATTATTCATGTTTTCCGCAATAATTCAAGGATGTCCTTTTCAGAAAACGGATACAAAGCAGCATATATTGCTGAAGCCGGCACCTGTCTGGTCACCATTATCGTATATTATTTGCAAAATCAGAATCCGGTACCTATATTTATATGGTATTCCTCCGGCCTGCTATGGTGTAATCCATGCTAAACAATGAAGAAAACAATCCTGATTTCATTTCTTTTATTTTGCCAGGCCCTGTACGGTCAGCAGTTTTATCAAAAAAGGCTGCATGCTTTCAGCGGTGAATCTGCCAACTCCATTGTCAATACTGCTGACGGCGGATATGCCATTACAGGGATCACCGGAAATTCAGGTTCCGGAACCGGCGACGTATTCATCGTTAAATTCAGCAATAGCGGTACGATACAATGGACAAGGAAAATCGGTGGCAATGATTACGATGCCGGAACCTGCCTTATTCAAACCAGCGACAGGGGGTATGCCATCGCCGGACGCACCAATTACTGGGAATTTCAAATGTATGTACTGAAACTTGACAGTGTGGGAAATATCCAATGGAGCAAACAAATGAATCTTGGCCTCTTCGACCAGGCCTTCTCTCTTGTTCAGACTACTGATGGCAACCTGATAGTCAGCGGGCGGATTACTGGAAGCGGAACCCCTTCCTATGAAGGCGTAATATTCAAACTCAATATGAGCGGAACATTGCTTTGGTCGCGTTCCATTGGCGGCTATGATGACGGCGTTTACTCCATTGTTCAGGCAAATGACGGAACCCTCGTACTTGCAGGTACCGTGGGAGCAGGCAACAGCAGTGATCTGCTGTTTACAAAAATTGATACCAACGGCACAGTACTATGGAGCAAAAAGGTGGGAGGTAATGGTATTGAAATTTCCGGCCGCGGCAGTAAACTCATTCAGACACATGATAACGGATTCATGTATGCCGGAACCACCAATTCATTCGGAAACGGAAATGATGATATGCTTGTTGTTAAACTCAGTGCATCCGGGTCCTTACAGTGGGCAAAGGCGATTGGAGGATCCGGTTTTGAAAGTGGTCATTCCGTTGTACAAACATTACAGCACGGATATGTTGTGTGCGGTACAACCTATACAACGCCTGCTGTCGACTACAACGCTTACCTTGCCTTCCTCGACAGCAGCGGCAACTTAACAGGCACCCGGGTGTATGGCGGCACGGGAGCCGAAAGCGTCAATGACCTCATACAGCTTATTGATGGAAGCATAGTGTTTGCCGGCAGTACCTCTTCCTACAATAACAACAGCGATGTTTATCTGGTAAAGACAGACAGTACTGGTAATTCCTGCAACGTCTCCCCGGCAAGCGGCGTAGCTATCAGCGGCGGAACTGCCAGTAGTTTCAACAACGGAACTTCACCGGTTGCGCTGAACAACATTGACGGTCCGGTAAACACCAATACAGGGGGTATCTTATACACCATTTGTTCCTGCGCGGTACCCGGCGCGGTCGTCACCGCCTCCAGCACCTCCATTTGCGCCGGAGCTTCCACCTCTCTGCTAACAAATGCCACCAACGGCAATACCTATCAATGGTTTTACAATAACAACCTTATTACCGGGGCCACGGGTTCAGGGTATACAGCAAATGCAGGAGGTACCTACTTCTGCGTTCAAAGCAACGCCTGCGGTACTGATACTTCAAACAGCATCCAGATCACACTTCATCCATTGCCCGCAGCGGGCATCAGCAGCAATGGCCCCATCACATTTTGCGATGGAGGAAGCGTAATCCTGAGTGCCCCCTTTGCTTCCAATAAAGCTTACCAATGGCTTAGAAACAGTATTCCGATTACCGGGGCCACCGCAGCGTCCTACACAGCCTCTTTGAGCGGTACCTATAAAGTACAGGTCACCCACCTGATTACCGGCTGCAGTAAAACGACATCCAGTGGTACCAAGGTGACAGTAAATGCCTTGCCCGCCGCCACTGTCACGCCGCAGGGGCCCATTAGCTTTTGTGCAGGCGACAGTGTTGTCATGCACGCCAACAATGGCAACGGACTCAGCTATCAATGGATAAAAAACGGGGGTAATATTTCCGGCGCCAATTCGGCTTCCTTTACCGCAACTACTGCCGGCAAGTACAAAGTTCAGACTACCAACCTTTACGGCTGTACAAAAAAATCATCCATGGTGACGGTAACCGTACCCTGCAGAACAGCCGATTTTCAGCATCCTGACGCGTATCACATTTTCCCAAATCCATCGGCAACAGCTTTTAACATTGAAATACCAGGGGAACAAAGTCTTGCTACTCAAATACGGGTATACGATCCTCTGGGCCGGGAAGTAATAAACAGAACCGAAAAAGGAACAAAATTTCTCCTTGATTTATCAGAAATGGAAGAGGGTATTTATACTGTTCTCTTTGACAATGGCCAGTACCGTGTAAGCAGAAAGTTGGTTAAAATGAGAGGGTATTGACCTGTGTTTCATAGTTGCATCAAGCGTGAAGAACCCAATTACTGCATAAGGATAAGCCGCAGATGCACCCAAAGCAAGCTGCCATCCATTTGCCAAAACAATCACAAGTGACCTGATATTATTACAAAGCCGGCTTCGGCCTCCCCGAATTAGGGTATTTTTGCAGTATCACTCCGCTTTACCTTTGCAGTATATTAATGCATTTATTGGTTTCTTCTAAAAACCCGGACAATGGCTATACGTGTCACAATATTTGACGATAACAAGAAATTACTGGAATCACTGGACGTGCTGATTGACGGGACTCCCGGATTTCAGATTGCCGGCACCTATCTGGATTGTTCGGACCTGCAGAAAAAAATTGAAAAAAGCCAACCGGACGTGATCCTGATGGACATAGAAATGCCGGGTATTAACGGGATTGAAGCCGTCAAAATGGTTAAAAATCATTTTCCAAAAATTAACGTTCTTATGCAAACGGCCTTTGAGAACGATGAACACGTATTCGAAGCCATCTGTGCCGGGGCCTCCGGCTATATCCTGAAAAACACTCCTCCTGCTAAAATCCTGGAATATATTGTTGAGGTATATCAGGGAGGCAGCCCTATGAGCCCCAGTGTTGCGCGCAAGGTACTGGGCTTTTTATATAGACCCAAAGAGGAGACCAATACCTCACTAAAAGAAGACGACGAATACCATCTCACGGCCCGTGAAAAAGAAGTACTTTCCTGCCTTGTAAATGGATTAAGCTACAAAATGATAGCAGATCATTGCGGCATTACCTACGAAACGGTACGCTCACACATGAAAAACATATATGAGAAGTTGCATGTAGCGAGTATGACCGAAGCGGTGGCCAAGGCTATAAATAAAAAGATTGTGAGTTAAATCATCAGCCGGAAACTGCAGCTGGAATGGGTTAATACAATCAAAGCAAGCGTTTTTCAGACTTAATGAACTGTACAGCCCGATTTTTAAGTAAAATTTCAACTGAAATACCTTTTTATAGATTTCTGAGATGACATTCCATCTCCATACAGACCAGAAGGAAAAAATTAAAATTCCTATGGAATGATTGATCGGGAAAAAAAACCAAACAAACCAAACTTTTCATATTTCTAAATACAAGTATGAGAAAGTCAGGTGATTTTATACAACAACTGGTTATCTGATTTCAGTTCTCGCATCCTAAAATTTCCCGCTGAATTGCATATATTCGTATTGGCACAGAAATGAATCTTAAGCAAGTTCATGATTGTTGAAGCGCAGAAGAATTAATCAGAAATTAATTAATGTGAACCCAATAAAAATAATTATTTGAAACGAAAGTATTGAAGTTCTATGGAAATAAAATGTCTGAAGTATATTTCTTTTCAAGCGTTATTCATAATGCTGCTTTTCTATTCAGGAAAAGGAATCGCTCAAAATAAAATTTCAAACGAAGAGACGCTGACACAAATACTGGCAATGAAAAACGACACGGCAAAGGTGGATTCACTGATTACCTTTGCACGAAAAATGGCAAATCTCGACGAATTAGAACTTGCCATTAAGAGTGGAATGGCCGCTATAAATATTGCTGAAACACTAAGTCATAAACCAAGTATATATGCTGCGCAGAATTCATTGGGATATGCTTATAAAAACCATGGTGATTATACCAACGCTATAAAATACTACAATAGTGCACTAAAAACAGCTGTTGAATTAAAGAGTAATGTTAAAATTGCAAGAACATATCTTAGCCTTGGGGCAACGAGTAAAGACTGCGGTGAATATTCCGATGCTGTTGCATATTGTATCAAAGCAATCCAACTTTGTGAGGCAGAAAAAGACACGACAGGACTTGCATTAGCATATTTAAATCTTGGGATCGTTTCAAGAATTCAATTTAAATTGAAAGAATCGCTATCCTATTATGTAATTGCTGAAAAATATTATGAGCAGCTAAACAACAAGTCGGGCATAACAACTATTATGCAGAATAAAGGAATTGTATACAAAGATTTAAAAATGTATGATTCTGCATACTATTATTTAAACAAAGCATATGAGATTCGAAAAGAAAAAAAGAACAATGACTTTTATTCAGTAGCTTTATCCCTTGCAAATATACTAACATTTATGGGGGAAGAAGCAATAAAAAACGGTGATACTTTAAATGCCGACATCCAATTTCTTAAAGCAGAAAATTTATATTTTGAATGTTTGAACAGAGACATTGAAAATAAAAATGAGCTTAAGCAATCAAATAACTATCATAACCTTGGCTATCTTTTCTTCACACGAAATCGCTTTCAGGATGCAAAGAAATACCTCCTTAGAGCAAAAGATATCAGAGAGACCCTTAAATTAAAAACGGGCTTACCTGAAATTTACAGGGTTCTTTCTATGGTAGACAGTGCAATGGCCTGTGAAACAAAAATAACTTTTGAAGAAAGGTTGAAACACTCGCAACAATCTTTTTATTTTAAAACACTGCAGGCGGCAACCACTTTTGAACTACTAAATGATGAAAGCTACAAGCGAATAGAAGAAATAAAAATAAAATACGAGACTGATAAAAAAGATAATGAAATTAACCTGCTCAACAAGGAAAACGAATTAAAAAACGCAAAGGTAAAAGAACAGCAAGCGGCCCTGATGATTTCAAGACTGCGCGAGGAAAAAAATAAAAAAGAAATTGAACTACTGAACATCCAGCGCACCAACGCCGATTTAAAACTTTCAGGTACCCGGAAAGAACTTGAATCGCAGGTATTGAAATCGAAAGCGAAATCGGATCAACTTCTGCTGGCCAAACAGGAACAAAAAATCCGGGAAAAAGAATTGTCGGAGGAAAAATTACTCCGGGGTATTTCCACGGGCGCATTTATCATGCTGTCGGCAGTGGGCTTTGCAGCCTTCCGGAGTTACCGCTTAAGGAAGAAGCTGGAAAAGCAGGAAGCCCTGCTTCATCAGCGAAAGGCCATCAGCGCCGACCTGCACGATGATGTGGGAAGTACTTTGAGCAGTATCAGTATATACAGCGAAGCCATTAAGAATAAACTGAATCAAAACGAAACCGATAAAGTAATGGAGTTGGTCAACAAAATTGGTGACAATGCCCGTGAAACCATTACCAACCTGAGCGATATTGTCTGGAGTATTAACCCCGTAAATGACAGTGGGAAAGTGTTTTTTGGCAGGATTGAATCCTTTGCCTTCTCGCTCTTATCTTCCAGAGATATCCAGTTACAGTTTCACCAGGACGAAACATTGAATCCGGTACAATTCAACATGGAAACAAGGCATAACTTGTTTTTAATTTTTAAAGAGGCCATCAACAATGCGGCCAAGTACTCAGGCGCTTCTCTGCTCAGGGTAGATTTTATAAAGAAAGGCGATGCTCTTTTCATGAAAATAAAGGACAATGGCAAAGGCTTTTCTCACCGGTCATTGCAAGCGGATGTCAATAAAAACGGATCATACGTTAACTCGGGCCATGGAGGCAACGGCAGCAACACAGGCACCGGTGGCAATGGCATACGTAATATGTACCTGCGCGCCGGGCAGTTAAAAGGACAACTCGCTGTTGAGAGTGACAGTACCGGCACCACGATAGAACTGATGTTTCCATTGACCTGAAAAGCAATTCTTTTCCCGGCAGATTAACCTTTTCAAAAATAAAATTGTTTAGGCTGGTTATCCGGCCTGGATGATCTGAGCATATCCTGACAATACCAATAAAGGTTGTTAATCAGCCGTCGGATATTTTTTATTTCTTTTCAGGAAAAGCCTTCTTTCATTTTGTGTCTTTATCCTTAAATCCTTAAACTGATGAACGGTGAATACCCGTTTAAATTTTTCACGAGGCGGCACCTTGAAGCCTCTTCCCATTCCATGTGCAACAGAACAAAGTAAGGCACTGAAAAAATGCTGGATAGCGATGACCACTCCTGCAGCAACGCCCATCCAACATGCATATCCTGAAAATCAAGGATTGAAGAGGATCATGATCTTTATTAAAACTCCTGAATGCACTAAATACCTGAAAAAAATCAAGCCGGAACAAATCTGAACGCGTGAAAAAGCATAAAATGAGATATCTGTTTTAAAAATAAATCAAATATCCTAACGCAGCGGATCACAAAATCCCCCTCAGTTTAAACCTGATTACCCCGGATTTGAAAATTCAAGGTATCATCCAACCTTATGATTTTCAAGCAAGGAGAACAATTCCTCACTTCTCTCCCTACAGATATTGAAATCTGCCCTATCTTTCGGCCTTAAAATCGATATCAGTTACATCCCCGGCAAACAGTATATAGAAATACCTCAGCGGCCAGATCCTGGAATTTACCCAAAAGCGGGCCGATTTGTATTAAAGAAAGAAGCGGAAATAGCATTTTATGCTCCTAAATTTTACTTAAAAATTAATCCGGAAAAAACCATCAAGAAAAGCGGATATCCAATAAAAATGTGGAAGTTATTAGCGAATAAAATACTACGAAACCGTTTGGCTTTTATCATCGGACTGGGGCTGATTTCCATTTTCATGGCTTATCAGGCAAGTAAAATTCAGTTGTCATATGAATTCGCAAGTGTATTACCCGTAACCGACAGCGCCTACATTGAATATGCCGATTTCCGGAAGATGTTTGGGGAGGACGGCAGCATTATGGTAATTGGATTCCGCGACAAGGATATTTTTAATGTGAACACCTTTAATGACTGGTACAGGCTGGGAAAAGACATCAAAGAAATCAATGGCATTAAAGACGTCATGTCCCTTGGGAACCTCTATACCATTACCCGAAACGACAGTCTGAAGAAATTTGATTTCTCTCCGCTGATTACGGAAGAACTGCGTACACAGGCGGAAGCCGACAGCATCAAAAACCTGATTGACGGACTACCTTTTTATGACGGGCTTATCTACAACAAGGAAACAGGGAGCGCACTGATGGCGATCACCTTTACAAAGAAAGACCTGAATACAAAACACAGGATTGAAATCGTAAAGGAAATAAAAGAGAAAGCCGATTTCTTTGCACAACAACACCAATTGCAATTGCATTACTCGGGCATGCCCTATATACGTACGGCGCTGATGCAAAAAGTATCGTATGAAATGGTCCTTTTTCTGGTACTGGCCATTGTGGTGATGGCTGCAATTCTGTGGGCTTTCTTCCGGTCCTTCTCAGCTGTTATTTATTCCATTTTGGTAGTGCTGATCGGGGTTATCTGGTCATTGGCAACCATTCATATTTTTGAGTATCGCATTACCATGTTAACGGGTTTAATCGCTCCACTGATCATGGTGATCGGGATACCCAACTGTGTTTTTCTTATCAACAAATACCATAGTGAATACGCCACCCACCGCAACCGGATTAAAGCCTTATCGCGCACCATACAAACCATGGGTATAACGCTTTTCCTGGCAAACATAACCACTGCCATTGGATTTGGCGTACTCTACTTTACCAACAGTTCTTTATTGGTAGAATTCGGCGTGGTGGCCGCCATCAACATCATGACCACCTATTTCATCACCCTGATTCTGATACCCATCATTTTCAGTTTTCTTCCACTGCCCAGTACCAAACACACAAAGTATCTTGAAGGAATCCGTATAAACAAGATACTTTTAATTATTGACCACCTCGTCCATCACCGGCGAAACGCGATATACCTCGTCATTACTTTCCTTACCGTGTTGTGTTTTTATGGAATGAGTAAAATAAATATTGTGGGTTATGTGGTGGATGACTTACCGAAAAAGGATCCGATATACCAGGATCTGAAGTTCTTTGAAGAAAACTTCAAAGGAGTTTTGCCTTTTGAAATATTTATAGACACCAAGTATCCGGGAGGGGTGCTGGCGGAAAACGGCATCAATCTTTACAAGATAAAAAGACTGCAAAAGATATTTTCCGATTACCCTGAATTTTCAAAACCCTTGTCCATTATTGAAGGGGTGAAATTTTCATACCAGGCCTACAATGACGGCAACCCGAAATATTATATTCTTCCGGGAGTTACCGACCTGCAAAAACTGAATGAATATACCTCCACCGTGAAAGGTCAGGAAAACAAGTTGCAAAGTTTTATTGACAGCACCAAACAGTATACGCGCGTGAGCCTTCAAATGGCAGATGTAGGTTCAGAGAGAATAAAAGAATTGCAAAGAGAAATCATACCAAGAATAGATTCCATCTTTGATCCCGCTAAATACAAGGTTAACCTTACCGGTCACAGCCTTATGTTCCTTAGAGGAAATGATTATTTGCTTAAAAACCTGTTCGAAAGTCTTTTCATTGAAATTATTTTAATAACGATTGTTGGTTTCGCCCTCTTCCGGTCAATCCGCATTATTTTGCTTTCAAAGCTTCCTGTACTCATCCCCCTGATTATTACAGCGGGCATCATGGGTTATCTGGGTATCCGGTTTAAGCCATCCACCATATTAATATTCAGTATTGCATTTGGTATTTCTTCCGATGGCACCGTTTACTTCCTGACCCGGTACAGACACGAGTTGAAAAAACACAAGAAGAGCATTTCAGAAGCCATTTCCATCACCATCCGGGAAACGGGCTTAAGCATGATTTACACGGCCATAATTCTATTTTGCGGATTTGCCATATTCGCTGCCTCCGGTTTTGGAGGTACGGTAGCTCTCGGAGTCCTTATATCAATTACCCTCCTGGTTTCAACCTGTACTAATTTAATTTTACTTCCGGCAATCCTGCTTTCTATTGATAAAAGAATCAGTAAAAAGGAAATGCTGGCTACTCCGTTTATTGAAATCAGCGAAGAAGAAGAAGAGGCCAGGTAAGCCCGGTATTTTAAGGAAGTCATGACTATCCATGACGCTTAAAAAACCTGACAACAGTAACACAAGCTGTTCTGTACACGGTCAGGATTTCCTGATGTTCTTTTTGAATTTCACAAGAATCATATAATTTTCTATATTTGATTCTGTAAACTCCCGCCATGAAAATTTCACCTTTTATTCTCCTTTTAGTATTCTCGTTGCCTGTTTCCGCACAAGTCAGGAAAGTGTTGCTGGAAGAATTCACGACCAACCTTTGCGGATTTTGTCCGCCAAAGTCACATGACATCCAGCAGTATTATGAAAATCATACAAACAGTACCGTCTTCATGACTCACCACGCCGGTTTTGGTATTGATTCGATGACTAACATTCACGCAACTACGTATGCTTCCTTTTTTCAGCCCAGCACTTTTGGCTTTGCACCTGCCATACTTATTGACCGGGATGTATACCCGTGGGTAGACAGTGTTCCTTATATGACTGTAAACGGCTTCGATACCATTGCGCAACGCATCTCCACCGAACCGGCCACCGCCGAAATCTATATAACGGGAAGTTACAATGTATCTACACGTGAACTGAATGCCGGCGCCACCGTTACGTTCCCGCAAAGCGTCAGCGCCGGTGAGCGCAGGATATGCCTGTATGTAGTTGAGGACAGCGTAATCGGCAGCGGGCCCGGCTGGGATCAAAAATGTTATGACGCTAACTTTGCCAACTTGTATTATCCGGGTCAATACAACCAGACAACAACCTATATCAGTCAGTACCCGCACAGAAATGTTCAGCGTGCTTCGCTGACAGGGGGATCCTGGGGACCCGTCAACAGTATTCCGCTTTCACCTTCGCCGGCTACCCCTTATACACTCAGCGCTTCACCGTATTTACTTCCTGCAGGCTACGATGCCAGCCGTGTAAAAGTAATAGCCCTTATTGCCAATTATGGTCCCACAAAATTTGACTGTGAAGTACTGAATACCGCCGAAATACCGCTAAGCGCCCTTAGCACAACAGGTAGCATTGAACATCAGGAGCTCGAAATAAATTCCCTGTACCCGAACCCGGCCGGCAGCATGGCATTTCTGGATTTTGAAATCAGGAATAGCGGCTATCTCAGTATCCGGATTTGCGATGCCACAGGAAAAACAATGATCCTGCCCGAGGCCGGCACCCACTTTGCCCGCGGGTTTTACCGCAGCCAGATCCATTGCCAGGGACTTAGTGCCGGCATGTATATAGTTCATGTCCGGCTGAATGATACTGTTATCACTAAAAAATTATTCCTGGAAAACCCATAGCAGATTACGGACAGGCAGTACTTTTAATCAGGTTGACCGTATAAACGCACTCCTGTTTTTCGCCATGTAATTTTTTATTCCTGATACATTTCCAATATTCTGCCATTCCTCACAGAAGGCGGTAACGCTTTCCGGGGAGCAGGGAAACCAAGCCCTTCAGTTCAAGTTGCAGGAGCGCATTAGCCAGACTGGAAAAGCTCAGGCCCGCCAAAGCTGCGAGTGCATCAATGCCCGCATCCTGCTGTTCACGAAGCATCTTCACCACCTGCTCTTCCTCAGTACTCAGTTCAACGAATAATGCGGTTTGCCTGGCAGACACGGTAACCTGCTTTTCATCCATCCATCCCATCATCCACATCAAATCAGCGGCAGAAGTAATGAGTCCCGCCTTATTTTCGCGGATACAGGCATTGCAGCCTTCACTGAACACATCGTTCACCCGTCCCGGGAAAGCAAAAACATCCCTGTTGTATCCCTGCGCCAGGCCAGCTGTAATCAGTGCACCACCCTTGATGCCGGCTTCTACCACCACCACCGCATCGCACATCCCTGCAACGATCCTGTTCCTGCTTGGAAAATTTTCGCGGTCGGGATTCGTGCCGCTGGGATACTCTGTCAGGATACCACCCAGGAGTGTCATTTTACCGGCTACGCTCCTGTGCGGATACGGATACATTTTATCCAGGCCATGCGCGGTGACGCCAATGGTTGGCAATCCGTATTTCAGGGCGTTTTCATGTGCGCAGATATCTATTCCATAAGCAAGTCCGCTTACTATGATTACTCCGGCATCCTTCAATCCTTCCACCAATGCCTGTGTAAGATCCAATCCATATGTGGTGGCAGACCGAGTACCTACAATGGCAAGGAATCGTCCCTTGTTTAATGACGCTTCTCCTTTGTAATATATCAACGCCGGAGCATCCGGACATTGATTCAGACGTCCCGGGTAATCTTCGTCTGCAAAAAACAAAGCCTGTACCTTGTGCTTACGGATAAATTGCAATTCCTTTTCCGCCCGTTCCATTACAGGTTTACTAAACGCTTTCTTTACCCGCTTTGCGCCGACGCCGGGAATTTTGGTCAGGCAGGATTTCTTTTCCCTGAAAACAGCCTCCGCGCTACCACAATACTGATACAATGCCCGTGCGATGACCGGACCCACATCAGGCAACATACTAAGAGCAATACGATGGAGTAATTCCTGTTCTTGTATCATCATAAAATCACCGTCCGGGAAGCAAGATAAAATCACCGATGGGGACACTGCAAATATACCTGGAAAAAGTATTCATCAGAAAAAAAGATCAACAGATCCGGGCATTTTCTGACCTCCTTACCACCGGGATACCAGAGCCGAATTCAAACAGGTACAAATGGTAAATGGATTACCTTACACTTACGATGAAAATTTAGCGGTACTTTTATACCGGAAAAACATTTCCCTTCGCATCTCCCGTACCATGAAAGGAATCCTATTATTCATCAGGCATTTGCCCTACCCGGGAATGGCGCTTTTTCCTTTTATTCTCATCCGCCAAGACGAACTACCTCTTTGTAAACGTTTGTTAAACCATGAACGCATACACCTCAGGCAACAACTAGAGTTGCTGATACTGCCCTTTTACCTGTGGTATCTGCTCGATTATCTTTTTCAGCGATTGAAAGGAAAGAAGCACCATGCCGCCTACCGGTCCATCATTTTTGAAAAGGAAGCTTACGCCCATGAAGATGAAACGGGATATCCGGAAAGGAGGAAATTGTGGGCTTTTATAAGGAAAAGGCATGGCGGGCTGGCGGGGGATTTAAAGGAATAAATTATGTGTAAATAATATTATCCATCACAGCCCTCTTTTGTTAATTTTCAGCCTTTATCTTTGCCAGGATGGAAAGGACACCGGTTATCCGCGTAAAAAACCTGAAAAAAAGTTATCAGGCTTTTGAAGCTGTAATAGGAGTCAGTTTCGAAGTTTACGAACGTGAAATCTTTGGTTTGCTGGGGCCAAATGGCGCGGGTAAAACGACCACACTGGAAATCATAGAAACACTTCGTGAAAAAAGCGAAGGGGAAGTGACCGTCGCCGGCCTCAACATCGAAACCGACGCAAACGCGATAAAACAAATAATTGGGGTACAGTTACAGTCCGCGGGATACTACCCCAGCCTTACCCTTACAGAACTCATACTCCTTTTCGCCGGATTGTATAACGTCATAGCAGATCCGATGACCATGTTGCGCATGGTGGGTCTTGAAGATAAACATAAAGCGAAATACAAAGAACTCAGCGGAGGGCAAAAACAACGCTTCAGCATTGCCACCACGCTCATCAACAAGCCTTCCATTGTATTCCTTGATGAACCTACTACCGGACTAGACCCGAAGGCCAGGCGAAATTTATGGGACCTGATCAGGAGCATCCGGGATGCGGGAACCACCGTGGTAATAACTACCCATTACATGGATGAAGCGGAAGAACTATGCGACCGTGTTGCCGTGATGGAATCCGGAAGGATTATCGCCCTCGACTCTCCGGATGCACTCATTGACAAACTGGTGGCGAGCGGTTTTGAGAGAAAAAGAGAAGTTAAAAAAGCCAATCTCGAAGACGTATTTCTTCAGTTGACCGGCCATGAATGGCGCGAAGAATAAACCGCGCAGACCTTCAGAAGGTTCCTTCACCCCGCACGGCAATGAAAACGGATCCTAAAAGCAGGAATAAACCCAATACCCAGCCCTTGAATCACAACTACTCACAATACAAAGCCATGCTGGCCATAGCGCGCGCCAGTTTCCGTTCGATACTTCGTAGCCCCTCGGCCGTTGTATTTACCTTGCTCTTTCCCTTGATTTTTATACTTGTTTTTGGCTTTATTAGCGGCAATGGTATCCGTTTGCAGGTTGCGCTGGATGGCAACAGCGATATACGGAATTCCGTTTTCGACAGTATTGCAGGAATGGAAGGCATACAAATTATACCCGGTATGACAGAAGAAGCCGTTCGGAACGCTTTCGAATACGGTTCAGTGGATGCGATACTAAAAATTTCGCGCAGGGAAGACAGCAAGGGCGGAAATACCGGATCACCGGGATACCTCATTGAAATCACCACCAGCCAGGTGTCGCGGGAGAAAGGTGTGATCATCCGTTCGATGATTGAACATTTTGCCGACAAAGCCAATTTAAGGGCCGCGGGCATCCGCCATCCCGCTGTAGTGCTGAAAGCCAAAGAGGAGAACATCAGGGAATATAAAACCATTGACTTTATCCTTCCCGGACAACTGGGATTTTCCCTCTTAAGCTCGGGCGTATTCGGAACCGCTTTTGTATTCTTTAACCTGCGTCAAACACTTGTTATCAAGCGGTTTTTCGCCACACCCATCCGAAAACCCTATATCGTGCTTGGCGAAGCGATCAGCCGGATGGTATTTTCACTGCTGGGAGCCGCCTTCCTCATCACTACCGGCTATCTTGCCTTTGGCTTTACCCTTATTCATGGCATCTTTACCTTTATCTCCATGCTGGGACTTTCAGCCTTGGGACTCCTGGTATTTATGGGATTTGGATTTGTGGTTTCGGGAATAGCAAAAAGCGAAAGCACGATTCCTCCCCTCGCCAACGTAATTACCCTGCCACAATTCTTGCTTTCAGGTACATTTTTCGACATCAGTAATTTCCCCGGATGGTTACAGCCTATATGTAAAATCCTGCCTCTCACCTACTTAAACGAAGCCATGCGTAAAGTTGCATTCGAAGGTGCCGGATGGAGCGATATTATTTTGCCCTTATCCGTCATTTTTGCATGGGGAATACTGATTTATTTGTTGGCTGTTAAATTTTTCCGCTGGGAATAAATGACAGAATGACCGTACCTTTGCACTGGTATTTATTTTGCTATGCCGCTTAATAAAACAAAAAGTAGACATAGCCGTTTCTACCAATAATATAAAAAAGAAAAACAACAAATAAACAATACGATGGGAATTTATGTAATATCAATAGCCTTTATGCTGATTGGGTGGCTGGTAAGTATGCAGCTGAAGCGAAGATTCAAGCAATATTCGCAAACCCCGATCAGTTCAGGATTAAGCGGACAGCAGATAGCCGAGAAAATGCTTCGTGACAATAATATCCACGATGTTAAAGTGATATCAGTTGAAGGCCGTTTAACAGATCACTACAACCCTATAGATAAAACCGTGAACCTGAGTCACGATGTATTTTACGGAAAGAACGCCGCCGCCGCCGCTGTATCCGCACACGAATGCGGACACGCGGTACAGCATGCCAGGGCATACAGTATGCTTCAGTTAAGGTCAGCGCTGGTACCTGTAGTCAGTTTCACTTCACAGTGGGTTCACTGGGTATTGTTAATCGGTATTTTAACCATAAATACATTTCCCAGTCTTCTGTTAATAGGCATTACCTTATTTGCCGCCACTACCGCCTTTAGTTTTATTACGCTTCCTGTTGAATTTGACGCGAGCAAACGCGCGCTGGTTTGGCTTGAAAGTGCAAACATCACCACTTCACAGGAGCATGCACAATCAAAAGATGCCTTGTGGTGGGCAGCCATGACCTATGTAGTAGCCGCCCTTTCAGCGCTGGCCACACTGATGTATTATGTCATGATATACATGGGCAGACGGGATTAATTTTAAGAGACAAGTATCCATAAAACAGGCCACCGGAAAGGGTGGCCTGTTTTATTTCCGGCTCCTTTACAACCCAGGCTTTCAAATACTGCAAATGCGTTATTGACCCGCCTTTTGCGATTTCATTATTTTGTAACATGTTGAGAGGTTTAGGATTGATGGTGGCTTCCATCCTGTTTGCAGCGTATTCTTCAACTGCCTATACACTTGAATGGGCTGTCATGTGTCCCGGCACTACTGATCTTTATCCTCATGACAATACTACGGATGCTGCCGGCAATGTATATAATGCAGGACGATATACAGGTACGGTTGATCTTGATCCTTCGGCCGGCGTGAGCAGTTTCACAGCGAATGGCTTTACGGATGCTTTTATACAGAAGCTGGATAATGCCGGCAATTTTTTATGGGTAATAAATTTTACAGGCGGAACATGGGAACAAATCAGCAGTTTGACCTGCGATCCCTCCGGAAACCTGTATGCTTTCGGATATTTCAACGGAACCGTAGATTTTGATCCGGGCCCCGCTGTGTTTTCCCTGACCTCCGGTGGCGGTTATGATCTTGTTCTCCTGAAATACTCAGCTGCGGGCAACCTGGTTTGGGCCAAATCACTTGGTGCCGCCGGAAATGATGAAGGTTTAATCATAAGCATTGATGCCGGCGGTAATGTATATTGCGGCGGCTTGTTTAGTTTAACGGTAGATTTTGATCCCGGCCCCGGCACCAATTTACTTACCGCTGTTGGAGGTCAGGATGTATTTATTGCCAGGTTTGACCCTGCGGGTAATTTACTTTGGGCACGGTCCTATGGAACCCCAAACAATGACAATATTACAGGCTTAGACGTAAATACCGGCGGCGATGTAATAGTGACCGGATCTTTCAGCGGATCCGGCGACTTTAATCCGGATGCAGGTGTTCAAACATTAACCGCTGTCGCCTTTTCAGATATTTACTTTTTAAAACTAAATGCTTTTGGGAATTATCTATGGTGCTCCTCTATCGGTAGTCCCGGATTTGATTATCCAAATGATGTTTGCTTTACTTCCGGCAATGACCTGTTGGTAGTTGGCGGTTTTAACAATGCGACCGACTTTGATCCGGGGCCCGGCGTAAATACATTGACACCCTCCAGTCTTGATGGTTATTTATTAAAACTGGATGCGGCAGGTATGTTTTTGTGGGTAAAACAGTTTAGCGGTTACTCCATCATACCGGGTAAAGTAGAGGTTAATCCGGCAGGTAAAATATTTTTAACAGGATCTTTTGACGGTACAGTAGATTTTGATCCAGATCTGGGAGTGGTTTCAGGTGTTTCCGGCAACACCACCTATGATGCATTTGTACTCCGGCTTGATCAGACCGGCGCCTATGAATGGCACCTTGATCCTGAAGGTACGCTTAATTTTGATCAGATCTGGACCCTCTCTATCAACCCTGCCGGTGATGTCTTTTTTATGGGCAGATTCTATGGCGGCACCATCGATTTGTTACAGGGACCCGGAGTTATGGCGCTTACCAATACATCACCCACCAGCGCAAATGGCTATTTCTTTAAACTGGATGCAGGGAGTCCATTGCCCGTTTCAGCCACCCCTCTTACAGGAAACGTAAGAGATGGATACGCCCATTTAAGCTGGACAACCTTTTGGGAAGTAAACAATGAAGGTTATTGGATATACCGAAGCCCGGATGGAATACACTGGAATGAAATTGGATTTGTAGAGGGGCAGGGAACTATCCATCAAACCTGCCAGTATTCATTTCACGACAAAAACATCCTGACGGAGACTACCTATTACCGGTATATCCAAAGAGATTTTAACGGTCAGGAGTATTTCTCATCTATCATTGCCCTCAGTCCTGATGTTATAAGCGGAAAGGTGTCTCCATATGTTTACCCTAATCCCGGCCCCGGCGAATGTTATATAAACAATATTGATGTTTCTACCACCCCGGTATCTTACCGCATATTAAACAGCCAGGGAGGCATGGTGAGTTCAGGCGCCATACACCCGCAGGATGGTATTCCCAAGGTCAGCATCCCGGGTCCCGACGGTAATTATTTTATTACGCTGCACATGCGGGGTAAAAATTATCAGGTGGCTTATCTGAAGCGACGATAAAATTTTATTTGATTCCAATTTGCTTTGGTATCATTTTAAATCGCCTGCTCTTTTTTAATTTCGCCAAATGAGCCTTCCACAACCTATCATTGAACGCATTAAACTGCTTGAAGAAAAATACACCGCCATGGGCCAGGACCTGCTTTCCTACCTCGATGGACTGTTGTATGCAGATGTTTGTACTTACTGGGATTACATACATCTCGATACCTTATTAAGCCTTCAGCAGCCCCGAACCGGGTTTCCCGATGAAACGGTTTTTATCATGTATCATCAGATCACCGAACTGTATTTTAAATTAGCGATACACGAACTACAACAAATTGCCAATCACGAACCGGATGCCGCCTTCATGGTGGTCAGGTTGCAGAGAGTAAACCGGTATTTCTCGGTACTCACCAGTTCCTTCGACATCATGGTAGAGGGGATGGAGCGCGAACAGTTTCAGAAATTCAGGATGAGTTTATTACCGGCCAGTGGATTTCAAAGCGCCCAGTACAGGAGCATCGAAATTTATGCAACGGATTTCATATGCCTTGTTGATAAGGATATCCGGGAAAAATTTGAAGGAAAAAACACTACCATCTCTGAATTATTTGAACATATTTACTGGAAAGCCGGTGCCACCGAATTGTCTAGTGGAAAAAAGACACTTACCTTGAAACAATTTGAAGAGAAGTATTCCAAAAAGCTCATTGAGCTTGCCGAACAACTCCGCACAAAAAATATGTGGGCGATCTTCTGCGCATTGCCTAAAGAAGATCAAGCCCGTGAAGACCTCCGTATCGCCATGAAGCAACTCGACGTGAATGTAAACATCAACTGGCCGCTTGTTCATTATAAATCCGCCGTACGTTACCTTCAGGCCGACCCAACCGATATAGCTGCTACCGGTGGTACCAACTGGCAGAAATACCTGCCTCCGAGATTTCAGAAGCGTATCTTTTTTCCCAAACTCTGGTCAGATGAAGAAATGAACAACTGGGGTAAAGCCTGGGTAGATGAAGTACGGGCCGGATCTTAATTCATGTAATAAAGATTGAAACATTCCATTGCCATTTTACTTAATCCATTTGTCTTTCATCACGGCAACAGCACATGCCAACGTGCCATTAAGGACCTGAAGTCCGTTGATTTATACAGCTTTTAAAATACAGACCGATTTCCGCCGTAAAAAATTTTGAAGGTTGCGAATTATTTACGCATTGGAAGATATCGGAAATATGATTGTGAGAATTAACAGCATCGCTGGTGTTGGTGCTGGCAGTTGTATGAAAAATATTTGCATGCACGCATTTTATGCAGCCTCCGCAAATAATTATTATTCAACTAATCCATAAAAAATGGGGGATGCTATCCCCACCCCTGCTCAAATTTACATCTTAGAAAATATTTTACCGTATATTAAATGCTTATATACTTTTACCAATTACCTGATACATCCAACCTGCTTTCCAAGGAATCACTGCGGTAAGACCTCAGCCTGGTCGCACAACTCAGACAATCATTAGTTGCC
>CAZHSC010000010.1:0-12903 GCA_964534995.1 uncultured Bifidobacterium sp. | reverse complement strand
CAGTTCAAGCTGTTTCCCTGGTCGATAAAAAAATCAAAACAAACCCTATAAAAAAGTGGGGGATACTATCCCCACCCCTGCTCAAATTTACATCTTGGAAAATATTTAACCATATTGACCTCCTCAATGTAATAGCTGCCCATTACCGGTATTATCCCAACTAATAAAAAATTTTAATGCTTGATATTCAATTATTTATTAAATTAAAGTAAATATAAATTGGTTTACATTTTAAACTACTTTACATTTGCATCCAACTTATAAACGATATGAAAAAAATCATCCAAACACTTCTCCTCACAGGCCTGCTGCTTTCAGGATCAAGCCATGTGTATGCACAAAGGGGCAAGGAACAGCCCATTGAAAAAACCCGGAAATTTCTGTTGCGGTACATTTCGTTTATTGATACCGCTTCATCGGATGCAAAAGAAAATATTTTAAAAGGTATTGAAACGGTGGCGGAAGCTTCCAAAACGGACTGGATTTCACAATACCACGCGGCCTTTTACAATGCTACTATCGGCGTTAATAAAACGGATACGGTATCCGCGGTGAAGATGCTCGACAAAGCCGGTCTGTACATTCAACAGGCAGCATCCCTGAAGAAGGACGAATCTGAAATTGTTTTACTCAGCGCCATGGTCAAAGGCATGCGGATTAAAATCAATCCCGGTCTTGGCGCTCTATTGGGTCCTGAGGTGATGAAAGAATATGAAAAGGCGAAAAAGCTGAATGAAGAAAATCCGCGAACATGGCTGGTATTGGGCGAGTCTTTTATGTATATGCCGGAAGAAGCGGGGGGGGGAAAGAAAAAAGCAAAGGAGTACCTGAAAACAGCCCTCAGTAAATATGCCAATGACACCCATGAAGATCCCGCATGGCCCAGCTGGGGAAAAGACCGTGCACAAATGCTTTTAAGTCAACTGGAGAAAAATCAATAAGCATTTGGGAGGGTATGATAAGCCTTACCGCTAGGGCCATCACGTGTGAGATGCCCATATTTCACCATCCTGTTTAAAATAAATAAATATAAAGAAATGAAAAACGAAAAACCCATCATGAGCAGTGAAGAAAGTCTGGCTGTGATCAGGTCGATGATTGAATCCACCCGTGAGGACATGCGTGACAATGGCTCCTGGTACCTCTTATGGGGATGGCTGGTGTTCACCGCCTGCATCCTGCATTACACCTTAATGGCCACCGGATTTGAACAGCCCGCCATGGCCTGGATGCTGATGCCACTGGGCGGAGTAATCAGTATTATTAAGGGGCTCAGGGAAAACAAAGAACAGCGGGTGAAAACACATCTTGACACCTTCATGAAACATGTGCTGATTTCCTTCCTCATTTGTCTTTTCATTGTACTGGGCTTCATGCCAAAACTCGGGCTCAACACTTACCCCATGGTAATGTTGGTATATGCCTTCTGGTTATACATCAGCGGCGGCGCCATAAATTTCCGTCCCTTGCAGGCTGGCGGTCTCATCAACTGGGGCCTTGCCATAGTTACTTTTTTTGCCGGATTTGAAGAGCAATTGCTATTACTTGCCCTGGCGGTATTGTCAGGATATATCATACCCGGATACATGCTACGCAGCCGGTACTATAAAGAACAGCAACACAGTATGGCAAGCCCTTTATGAAAGAAAAAGTCATATTCAGCGATCTTGACCCCTTGTTGCATCAGCAATTGCGATTGTCGGTGGTTTCATTGCTGATGAATGTAAAGGAGGCTGAATTTACTTATCTGCGTGAAAAAACGGGGGCAAGCGCCGGCAATCTCAGTGTTCAAATCAATAAGCTGATGGATGCGGGTTATATTGAAGTGAAAAAATCATTTCGCGACAATTATCCGCTCACTACCTGCAGGATCGCGGAAAAAGGAAAAAAAGCCTTTGAAGCCTACGTAAAAGCCCTGCAGCATTACCTGAAACCGAATTAAAACCAAAGCGGGATCTCTTCATCAGGGATCCCGCTTTTAATGAAAGGCTATTGTCCGCTTTCCTCCAGTTTATATTTTTTCAAATACCGCCTGTATAGTTCTTTTTGATAATTATCCAGGTCAATCATTCTTCCCCTGATAAAAGCCATTTCCACCTTGTTGCCGGACATATCCAGGGCATCCCCCGCTGACACAAACAAAGTTGCGTCCTTTTCATCTTCCAAAGAGCCGTACAGAGAATCTATTCCAAGAATTTTAGCCGGTGCAAGTGTAATAGCCGTCAGCGCATCCTCCCTGCCCAGGCCATAAGCGGCCGCTGTTCCCGCCTGAAAAGCCAGGTTACGCTGCTGCCAGAATCCTTCATCGGCGATGGCGAATTCCACTCCGGCCTGCTTAAGAAGGAAAGGTAATTTATAAGGCAGGTCGACGTCTTCATCTTCCCTCGGTGGCAGCCTGTGCGTTCTCGTAATAATCACAGGGACTTTATTTTCGCGCAACAAACCGGATACCCTCCAGCTGTCGCTACCACCGGCAATGGCTATCCGCACTTTGTATTTCGCAGCAAAATTTACCGCTTCGATAATTTCCCGGGCAAAATCACAACGCACAAACAATGTTGCTGTACCATTAAACAAGCCCTTCATCGCTTCCAGATGCCTGTTCTTAACGGCTGGGGCTGACCGTGCATATACGGCGGCTTCGTCAAAGAGGCTGAATAAAGCCCGCAGGTCCTTTTCATTCCTTTCCCTCTGTTCTTCTTCTGCATCAGGGCTCGCCCCTCGATAGATACGCATGGAAGGCCAGTTCATCCATATACCGTCATCCTGTTTAATGACAGCATCCTCCCAATTCCAGGCATCCAGTTGCATCACCGAAGAAGAGCCTGAAACCAGTCCTCCCTGTGGCGCCACCTGAGCCATCAATACGCCGTTATCACGCACCGTAGGAATCACCCGCGAATCTGTATTGTAGGCGATGAGCGCCCGGGCGCTGGGGTTTATTGTGCCGCTCTCCCTGAAATCATTGGTAGCGCGTACCAGTTCCAGGTCACTCAGTCCCAGTGTCGCATCCATTGTGATGAACCCGGGATACAGATGCTTACCGTTCACATAGATGATCGTATCGAAAGCACGCGGGTCCGGTTTAAAACCTTTGGCATCCATTACAAAACTGAGTTTGCCATTGTCAATGCCGACAGCGCTCATTTCTATTACTTGTCCGTTGCCGATATGCGCGGTAGCCCCCATCAGCAATATTCTCTTTGGAGAACTGTCAACGGGAGCAGGTCGTTGCGCTATCAGTACCTGGCAGGCACATGACAGCATAAAGAAGATATAATACTTTTTCATAGTTTATCAGTGAGGCAGGTGCTCCATATCGTTACAATGATACAAATGCTGTGGCGTGTATGCAGGCTTTTGAACCGGACTGCCTGCAGCTTTTTCGTCCTGCATTTTTTTGAGGATTCTTTGTCTTTCCCTGTTGATTTCCTCCCTGGCCTGTTCATCTTTTTTAAGGTCAAAATAGCAAACCCCATCCACAAATGTTTTAACCGGCTTGCTGTACACTGAGAGTGGGGGGCCGTTCCACAGCACCAGGTCGGCGTCTTTACCTACCTTGATGCTTCCAACAGCATGATCAATATGCAGCAGTTTCGCGGGATTAATGGTAACGAACTTCAGCGCTTCTTCGGGAGGGACATTGCCGTACTTAACCGCTTTGGCAGCTTCCTGGTTCAGGCGCCGGGCCATCTCCGCATCGTCGCTGTTAAAGGCTGTTACGATTCCTGATTTATGAAGGATGGCTCCATTATAGGGAATGGCGTCAATCACCTCGTATTTATAGGCCCACCAGTCGGCGAAAGAGCTGGCACCAGCGCCATGCTTTTTCATTTTATCAGCCACCTTATAGCCCTCCAGGATATGAGTAAAGGTATTCACTTTAAAGCCGAAGGTATCGGCTACATGCATGAGCATATTGATTTCACCCTGCTGGTAGCTGTGACAGGTGACAAACCTCTTCCTGTTCAGGATTTCCGCCATGGCGTCCAGTTCAAGATCACGGCGCGGCATTTCCGAATGCACTCCTTTTTTCGCGGAAGCCTTGTATTTCTTCCATGCCAGATCGTATTCCCTGGCCCTGGTAAAAGCGTCCATGTATACCTGCTCAACACCCATTCGTGTTTGCGGATACCGGCTGACGTTATGATCGCCCCAGTTAGATTGTTTCACATTTTCACCCAGGGCAAACTTGATAAAGGGGACAGCCTCTTTAAACTTCATGTCTTCCGCTGAGCGCCCCCACCGCAGCTTGATGATGGCGGACTGGCCACCCACCGCATTTGCACTGCCATGTAATAACTGGGAAGTGGTAACGCCACCTGCCAGCTGCCGGTAAATATTGATGTCATCCGGGTTGATTACATCGCTGATGCGCACTTCTGCGGTTACCGACTGCGTACCTTCGTTTACCCCTTCATTGATGGCGATGTGAGAGTGCTCGTCAATAATCCCCGGGCTCAGATGCATGCCGGTACCGTCTATCAGCGTGGTAGCCGACAGCTCCATGCCGGGGAAAGTGGCGGAATTACCCACGCCCGCTATTTTACCATCCCTGATCAGTACATCGGTATTTTCCATTACCCCCTTATCTTCGCAGGTCCATACCGTTACATTTTTTATCAATATCGTTTCAGCCTTTGGCAGCGCCCCCTTTCCTTTCCATCCATAGGCCATATTCGGGTACCATACCTCCGGCAGTGTGGGGGCGTTTTCCTTTTTCGCGGTATCCTTCTTCACCTCTGCTTCTCCGGTTTTGGTGGCGCTCCAGTCTGTCCATCTGCCGTCGGGTGTCTGCGCTCTCCCCGAAAAAGAAGTCCCGGTGGCATCAAAAGTACCGTTCAGGCGATAAGCGCCTTTCCCTTTTTCAGGTTCGAAGCGAAATGACCATTGGGAAGCGAGTTGTCCGGCGTCGGTTTTCAGTTTCAGGCTATCCCTGCTGATGCTCCATTCCGGCTGTACCTTGTCGCCCCCCGCCACCAGGAAAAAGCCCCGAAGGGTATCCAGGTTCAGCGCATACCGGCCCCTTATATCCACACTGTCTGTTCCCTTTATCACATAGCGTTTACCTGCAATCCAGTGCTCCAGCATAATATTATCCTTCTCGAAATAATCTTTACTGCATATAAAAAAATTAGCGAACATCCCCGGTCTGAGGGCCCCCAGCTTATCCGCGCATCCAAACATCGCAGCCGGCGTAAGGGTGAGCGCATGCAACACTTCTTCTTTCGTCAAACCGTTTTTAATCACCTGCTGCAAGGCTGCCACCCACTCTCGTTTACCTTTCAATCCATCGCCGGTAAAAGCAAACTTCACCCCTGCCTGCTTTAGCATAAAAGCGTTGGCCGGGGCCAGTTCCCAATGCCGCATCTCTCCAAGAGAAACCAGCAGCGCGTCATAGGGGTCGGAAACATCATAGGCTTTTGGAAATACCAGCGGAAGAATAAAGTCCGATCCGGTTTTACGGATTTCATCCACACGTTTGTACTCATCACCTCCTCCTTTAATAATATATTTCACACCGAACTCCCTGGCAATGGCTGCGGCCCTCAGGGCGGAACGGTAATCGTTGACTTCGAAAACCTGAGGAAGGTCCATGTTTCTGTTCCATGCCTCGAGCGAAAGATCCAATTCCTTTTGCGCCGCCTGCGCATACCATTTCGCGTCCAGGTAAGTCTGGCGCAGGAGCGCGATACTTCCCATTAATGAGGAAGGGTAATCCTGCGTGGAAGTGCCTTTGTTGAATGAAAATGCGCTGGCGACCCTGGGGGCCAGTATCATTTTGTGTTCCTCTTCATCACCCAGTAATACCAATGCAGCTGTACCGCGGGATATACCATCCTTTTGTAACGTAACTGCCGTACCGAAACCTGATTTACGGAATTCGCTGCTTTTCCTGGTATCTGTTTCGAAGAAGCGGAAAGCATCCGTTTCCGGCCTAATCGCCTGGTTCCAGTGATAGGCTCCGGGGGTTGCGCTCCCCGGCTGAGGCCCCCTTTCCCTCCTGCCAGGACGGGAAGCCTGTTTCACTTCCGGCTGGCCATAGTCGCAATAAGGTTCAATAAAAGAAGGGTACACATATTTCTCTTTAAGGTCATAAACCACGGCTTCCGGCGGAATCGCAATATTTACGCCGGCGGCTATGATTTTTTCTTTCCGGATGATCAACGTCGCGCCCCTGAGGACCGTGTTGGGATCCAGCACCAGGGTAGCGTTCCGGAAAGCATAGATACCCTCCCGTTCATCGGCCAGACCACTGACGGGCTTTGTGCTTTGGGCATGAATACCTTCGTTGACAAAAAACAAGGTGAATAACAATGTTAGTATTTTTCTCATGTAGGATACAGGCTGATTGACGAAGGTAATAGTTTTATAACAGTCAGGGGTATTATCACCAACCCAAGCCGATTACATTGATATTGTAAATATTAACATCTTTCATGCCGGAGAGCAGATCTGTATCAGAGGTTCCCTTTCAGTTATTTCAGCTGCCTAAAGAGCGACAGGTACTGGACTTTATCCTGCAAAAATTAGGAGAAAGCAGCAGCCCGGAAAGATATGAGTTGCTGGAGGCTTTACTGAATATGTACCGCACCTCCACCGGCTTTGACCCTTATGCCTTGTCGAAAGCGCGGTTTAAAAGACTTAAAGCTGCGGAATTCAGACAAACGCTGATGGAGATTGACGTGGAGATCGGCCTATTGATACAATCTCCCGAATACAAACAATACATCTCCAAAAAGTCAGACTACGCCGTACTTTTTCAATCCTTCCTGGAACTGGCGGAGGCCGTTCGCCTGCATCCCTCACTGTCGCTTCAGGATGAGCTGGAAGCGTTTGAAAATACCTGCATACAGCAGGAAGCACCCGAATTGCTGCTGGCCTTTTACCGGCAACACACCACCTTCATCGAAGACCTTTACCGCAAAGATGGCGAGGAAACATTTTTGGAGAGATACAAAGTGCTGGCAGAGCGGCTGCGGCAGTTACAGGCACAGTTCAGGTTACATTTCGAACTCCTCTTACTTGAAAAGGCTTCCGAGAAAGGAATGGTGCCTGCAGAAAAGACCATTGCTTTTTTACAGGAGGCCGGACACCTGCTCACACTCGAAAAAAACAATCGTTTTCGCTTTCCCCTACTGATGCATATAATCCGTGCCGCCGCACTGACAAATCCGGCTTTCGGGCAAATGGCCCCTTACCTGGATTACCTTGAAGCCTCGGAAGAAAAAATACGCATCTATCTGCCGGAGGCGAAGGGCATACTCCTGACTACCCTGGCAAGATATCATATACAGGCAGGCCGTGAACAAAGGCTGCGATGGCTGGAAGAAGCTGAAAATGATGCCAGGCAGCAGGAACTGCATGACGAACGCCCCGGATTGCGTTTTATTGCCTGCATCATAGAGGCAGATTCCGGAAACATCCAGGAAGCCCTGCGCATCCTGAATGAAGCGGAACATTTAATTTATAAAGCATCTACAAGAAGCCTGGCAGCCCGAAACAACTGGGTAAAATTATCCGAATTCAAAACGCTGCTGTTGGTGTTACAGATACTGCGTGGTGAAGATATACCCTACGAACAGCTCGCACTACTTCAGCAACTGGCTGAGGATATGGGCCGGCACAGGCATGAAATATCCATCATGACGCTTGAATGGAAGGGATTGCAACATTTTCTCAACAGGGACCCGGAAAGTGCGCTCACCTGTTTTGAAAAAGCCAAGGGTTACAGAAAAAACCAACAGGATCATCCCTGGCTGATCCTTGATAAATTTTTCTGCCAGCTGCTACAGAAATCTAGAAAAAAAGAAGAAGTGGCATCCGGCGCCTTGCTCCTAGCAGAAATGAAGGAACCATTTTACTCCGCTATAGGTGGCGCTATCATGAAAGAAGCCGCTGCCATGTATATTGCACCCTCGCGGATAAAATAAATGCCAGGCCTGTTGTAACAGCCATACCAGGGTTGCATCCCAGGCGATACTTCCCGGCCATCTATCCTTCTGTCATACCCGAAAAAATGCCCGAGGGCCTTGTTAAGGGGGTGATGAATCAAACCGGCATTACCAAAAATTGAAAAAACATAAGAGTCGGTTCCATCCGTTACGGAGGAAATTAATCATCTTAAATCATACCTTTGAACATCCGCAG
The DNA here is from genome assembly GCA_964534995.1 of uncultured Bifidobacterium sp. GTDB lineage: Bacteria > Bacteroidota > Bacteroidia > AKYH767-A > OLB10 > JAJTFW01. The sequence goes on along the minus strand of CAZHSC010000010.1, from coordinate 4,752 downwards.
CCATTGAATGCCTATGCACAAAAGCAAGAATACGTTATGCTTCCTGTTCCTTGTCCTCTTGCTGGGCACGGTTTCCTGTACCCGTCCTTCCGATGATGGAACAGGGAAAGAGATACCGGTGATAGGCTTTATAGACTATGTAGAAGATGTTACCCTGGAAGAAGCCAGAAAGGGTTTTTTTGACGCCCTGAATGAAGCGGGATTCTGCGAAGACAGTAACACCCTTGCCGTTATATACCGCAACGCGCAGGGCGACCAGCCCACCCTTCTGCAGGCTGTTGATTACATTATAAGCAGGGAGCCACGTTTACTTGCCGCCAATACCACCCTTGCTACCATCACCGCCGTACAGCGCAGCAAACATACACCTGTGTTTATGATGGTAGCGCCCCGTCCTGACATTGCGGGACTCACCAACAAGGAAGGCTTGCCGCCCCCTCATCTCTTTGGGGTATATGAAACACTGGATTATATTGATACTTCTGTAACATTAATCAGGCAATTGTTTCCGCATGCCAAAAAAGTGGGAACTATCTATAGCCAGTCTGAATCACAAAGTACAGATGCCCTGAGCCGGCTGCAGGCAGGATGTAAAAAAAGCGGTATTCTTCTGGAAGCCATTCCTGTGAGCAATTCATCAGAAACGCAACTGATCGCAGCCTCCCTGATTTCTAAAAACATTGATGTATTTTTTGCTTTACCTGACAATGTGGTATTTTCATCCTTTGAAGCCATCGCCCGCCTATGCCGGGAAAAAAACATACCGGTTCTGACCAGTGAAGCAGGCCTGGTTGCCAGAGGCGCGCTGGCCAGTTTCGGGGCGGACATGTACCAGTGGGGCTATCAATCCGGAGAGCAAGCTGCCTATTACCTGAAGATGGGCAATACGAACGGAATCAAGCCGGAAATTGTAAGGGTGCGGCGGAAGGTGATCAATAAAAACATCATGCAGCAGTACGGGATCGCAGCGGACAGCACTTTTGTTTTTTATCCGTAACAGACAGGATCAACCCTATACCATACCGTTATGATACACCGGACTCCATACTTTTGTGCTTTAACAACATGCGGATGATATGAATGCCGACTTTCTGCATACAACGCTTATTCAGGGTCTGGCATTTTCCGGCCTGGGCCTGGGTATTTTCTTTTCTCTTCGCATCTTCAACATCCCTGATATCACCACCGACGGAAGCTACACACTGGGAGCTGTTGTCACCGCCATTGCCTTAAGTGCGGGCCTGCATCCTTTGCTGTCACTGGTGCTGTCGCTGGCCGCGGGTATGCTTGCCGGTACCTGCAGCGGTTTAATACATACCCGGCTAAAGGTAAACCCACTTTTAGCAGGCATCCTGGTGATGACCGCGCTTTATTCTATAAATCTGATCCTGTTGGGAAGGCCCAACCTGCCTGTGTCAGACCATGACACTATCTATACGCTGATCCCCTTTGGTTCTTCGCTTTCAAAAACGATATTCAGCCTTTCTTTACTGGTAGTTTCACTGACGGCTATGCTCCTTTACCTGCTCCGCAGCGATTTTGGAATAGCTATGCGCGCCACAGGAAATAACGAGACCATGACCCGCGCCATGGGAGTCAATGTAAACGCAATGAAAATTTTTGGTCTGGCGCTGGCGAACGGGTGCACCGCCCTCAGCGGCTCACTGCTCGCACAATACCAGGGATTCGCGGATATAAACATGGGCATTGGAATTGTCATTTCAGGGCTTGCGGCCGTAATGATTGGTGAAGCACTCTTTGGTAAAAGAACAAATGGCTTCCTTCTTTACCAACTGGTGGCGGTTTGCTGCGGGGGACTCGTTTTCCGCGGGGTCCTTGCCTTTGCCCTTTCGGCGGGGGTAGACCCCAATTACATGAGACTGCTGACTTCCGCCGTGGTTCTTATCATTATTACCCTTGGCATGATGCGTAAAACATCCGGAACATGATACGCATTGAACACCTGAGCAAGACTTTTCGCATTGGAGAAAGCGGAGAGGTAAAAGCCCTGGAGGACATAAACTTCGAGCTTAACGATGGCGAGTACGCAGTACTCATGGGCACCAATGGATCCGGGAAGTCCACCTTATTAAACCTGATAGCGGGGACCTTGTCACCAGACGAAGGGCATATTTCACTTGACAGCATTTCCCTGCTGGACAAACAAGAGCACGAACGAAGTCCGTTCATAGCGCGGCTATTTCAAAATCCCCTCAGCGGTACAGCCCCCGGCCTCAGCATCCTCGAAAACTTCAGGCTGGCTGCATTGCGCAGCGGCCCTAAAAAGTTAAGGATCGGTACCGGTGGCATTTTTCGTAGTCGCGTTGCCGATAGTATCTGTCGCCTGGGGATGGGGCTCGAAAACAGATTGGATCAGAAGATGGGGCTACTGAGCGGCGGGCAGCGGCAAGCACTCACACTGTTAATGGGGACCATGGATGAATGCCGTATTTTACTGATGGACGAACCCAGCTCCGCCCTTGATCCACGTAGTTCCGAAATGATCATGAACCTGGCAGATTCCATCATTGCAGAAAAAAAACTAACGGCTTTGCTCATTACCCATTCCATTCGCGATGGACTGCGTTACGGATCAAGGATGCTGCTGATGAAGGACGGAAAAATCGCGGAAGACATTCCTCAGGAAAAGAAAAAATTACTGCAGGCCGGATATCTGTACCAATGGTTCGGATAAACGCAGGGTAAACCCTCATTGGATATCATTGATTTTATAATAACCGGCAGGCGCGCGCGCTGAAATTTCTATCAACAAAGCCCACGCTTTTCCGGGCTGAATACTTTAAAAGCAAGCATATAAAAGCCTATCTTTGTTATCCTCATCCTCTACATGTCAACTATGTCAACTACTCCGATACACAGCTCTAAAGCACCCGAACCCGTTGGATTATACCCCCATGCAAGGCGTGTGGGCGACCTCTTGTTTTTATCAGGTGTTGGCCCCAGGGAAAGGGGCAGCAAAAAGATACCAGGAGTAGAACTGGATGAGCAGGGACGCATACTATCTTACGATATAGAGGCGCAATGCCATAGTGTTTTCCGGAACATCCGATACATACTTGAAGATGCCGGAAGCAGCTGGGATAAAATTGTGGACGTCACTGTTTTCTTAACCAACATGAAGGATGATTTTCAGATCTACAATCGCGTTTATGCGGAATACTTCAAAGAAAATCAACCCTGCCGCACCACCGTGGAGATCAATTGCCTTCCTACTCCCATTGGAATTGAATTGAAAGTGATCGCTACGTTGTAAAGTGCTTGAGTGGCCGCAAAAATATTTTTACAGTACAGGAAGGGGCAAGGAGGTCATAACCATTTCAGTGGTTAAGTACAAATTGTACTTCCAGTTCCCAGTTGGGGCGCAAAGTCAGGTTTTCATGATAGATCCACACCGTTTCCGGTTGGCGTCTGCTGCTGAAATTACCGTATGTCCACCTGCCATCCCCGTTGCTATCCTCCACCATACGAAGGCGGACGCTGCCCGGATTAAGATAAGAAAAGGTAACGAGGGTATCTTTCTGCAAGGGCATTTCCCGCATCAGTTCATATTTTTCATTCAGTAACTGCAGCAGGTATTTTCCGCCTTCCTTCAGGCCCGAGGCTTTTACACTCAACATGGCGGTATTTTCATTTCCGGGAACTACAAATTCAAACTTCACCGTATCGTTGAGGTAATTGTAAATATCCCTTACGGTACCGGGATACAAAGTCACCTTGTAGCGCTTCGCACTTTGCCAGGGGTAAGAAATGGCCATATAGCTGCGGAGGGAATCCAACAACAGCAAGGGTATTTTAACCGCTTTGGAACTATCCTCCACCAGTTCGGCCGAATCCAGCACCGCCTGCAGCGGATGGTTGGTATTCATCAACAAAGTGGCTCCGGGCCCCAATGATGCGGGCGACTGCCGTAAGGTAATACGCACCCTGCCCGGCACGGGCTTGCTACCCTTTGCGGGTGCCATTGATATATTAATAGTATCACAAACCCGGTCGGCACTGTAAATCATCAAAGCCAGTGAATCGTCTGCCGACTCCCTTTGAAAAAGGTACACGGTATCCTTCCCCGGCGTCTGATAGTAATGACCCTTCCAGGCCTGGCCGCCAGGGCTAAGCACTTTCAAACTATCGAGTTTTTTATTATAAGCAAGCAAGGCGCTGTGCCGGTCAATGGCATAGGGCCTGATTAACCGTAATTTCTCAGGTTCCAGCAGCGACAGGCGCAGCCTGGGATAGGGCATACCGGGCAAGAGGTACAGGGAGTCATTAAAAGCCAGTGCTTCCTCTGCTGGATTATCGCACCTGTAATTATTATTCTTATCATCCACAGCGAAAACCTTATAAGCTCCGCCCGGGAGGTTCCGTACCTTAAATTCACCTTTTTCGTTGGTCTTTGCAAAATAATCGGGACGTTGTGTGAGCACCAGCGAATCGGGAAGGGAGTCCGCCTGTTGACGGTAAAGCAACACCGTTATATTCTTCACTCCGGTCAGTACGGAGGCATCGTTCACCACACCTTCCAGCATCAGGGAGTCGAGGTAATTGCCCGTTGAAAACACATACTGGAAATCCTGAAGGGGGTTCGATTCATGCACATCCACCACCGCATTCCCAAAACTAAGGGTATACGTCGCCTCTTCCTGCAGGCTGTCGGGCAATGACACCACAATGCTTTTTCTGTTCACCTTAACCAAAGGCATTTTATCCGTTAAGGGCGAAATCAGAAACTGACCC
>CAZHSC010000009.1:30381-66309 GCA_964534995.1 uncultured Bifidobacterium sp. | reverse complement strand
GCATAATACAACATTAGTTTTTATCTTCGTTGCATTAGAAACTTGAATCTACCTTGTATAAAAATCAAGGGTTTTTAAATACGGGTAATATAAAGATCAGAATAATGAGAATAATTCTCTGTTTATTGTTATTTCTCTTTCTGAACAACGATAGCCGGGCCCAGCTACCGACCCTGCTTCCGGAATATTCCCTGATTTTCCATGATGAATTCGACAGTACTTATACCACCGTGGTGGATACATCCAAATGGGAGCGTACCCCTGAATGGAACCAATAAAGCAATTATACCGTCAATCTCGGCGGGTCCAATGCCTGTTTTACGGATACGGATACCGTTATATGGGACAGGGCCTATATTGTACGGGATATTGTAGATGCGACTACATTGAAAGTGAGAAACGGGACTTGTAAAATTATTACAGATCGAGTGGGTTTTTATGCTGGCGAAGTCTGGAACTGGCCCGTATGCGACAGCGTCAGTGGGATGACAGTTGACAGTACTTTTTGTGACGGGGCCTGCATTACTTTTCCGGGGGATACGGTTTCACGTTGCTTTAAGCGGAATACCCTTCCTTTTAAATATACAACGGGCATGTTGTATTCAAGGCAAAGGTTCAAATACGGTTATTTTGAAATTAGGTTTAAATTGCCGGCTCCACCCCCAGATACCGCCTACAACCATGAAGGATTTGGTCCTAATTTATGGCTATATGCCGCACGTCCGGATAGCGGTATATGGTGGAGTGAAATCGATGTGTTTGAAGTAAGCGCTTTTAACAGGGCAAGCGGTGATACCAGCAAGCTGACCACCACCATCCATTATTCAAATAAAGATTCCACATGGCATCCCAAAGCTTTCAGCAATGTAGGGAATGTCTCTAACAGTACCTGGCATGTTTCAGCAGCATGGTGGACACCTGAATTTATAAAAATATATTTCAATGGTGACGAAGTGTTGAGCATCACCGGCAATGATCCCCTACCGGTAGACAGCCTGATAGAAATGCCACTGATTATAGATATTAATTCTCCCGCCAGTAATTATTGTTTAAATTTTGACAGTACCCGTACCTTCTTTCCTTATGTATATGAAATAGATTATATACGTGTGTACCAGGTATAGCAAGATTGTGATAGCGATAAGGTGTATTGTGATGTGGATACATCTACTTTTGAAAGTAAATTATTTAAATCATTGACTGTTGGTGGAAGTGGCTGCGTAGCTAATTTGTCAGGAGACACCATTGTTTCCGGATTGGCGAATGATTATGTATTGCTGCAGGAAGGTTTTTCTCTTGATACCGCCATACTGGGAAATTTTAATGTGGTTCGTTGCGACGATGATCAGTATCCGTTGCGTAATACCCCGTCACCCGGTTCCGTAATGCCCCCTTTTTCGTGGGTAATAAAGTTTGGCACGAAAACAGATTAGCTGAGATCATATTTTCACCTGTTTCATGGGGATGATCGTACAAAGGATATAAAGTTAAGCCGAAGAAACAGCCCTTTGTTTTTATTTTTTCCATCCTCATAATACTCTGTAAATTTGATACGTTATTAAGCTATGTCTGTCCGAAGTTATTATTCCGTGCTTGGTGTAAATTCCGATGCAAGTGCCGTGGAGATCAGGAAAGCTTTTCATCGTCTCGCGCTCCGGCATCATCCCGATAGAAACCAGGGTGACCCCGGTGCGTCGGAACGTTTCAGGGAAGTGAACGAAGCCTATCAGGTATTGATTGATCCGGGAAAGCGAGCAGCCTATGATTTGCGTATTTCAGGATTTTCATATTCCGGATCCCTTTTCCACTGTGAATATTTAAAGGCAGAGGTAGATACCTGTAAGGTGAAGTTGAATGAAGAAGTAGAATTAACTTTTTCATTTCCCTGCGAAGGGCGTTTTTTCAGAAAACCAGTGCTGCATGGCTGGGAAATTACGGCCGGACCTACAGTGGCCCATCGTACGGTGCACATAGAAGGTAATGCGGTTAAGGAAACCGTGTTGCATTATACCCTTTGCCCCCTGCAAAAGGGCCTGCTTTTCATCCCGCCGGCGAGTATCAGTTTTTTTCATCACCCCGAACACTCTGAACAATTGCAGGTGGAGGTGGAGGCGAACGACTGTTATTTTAAAGAGAACGAAGAAGCAGGACCGGATCCTTTTCACGTGATGATGCACCGTACGCAGATCAGCAGCAACAGTGTGTACCGTAAAACGATCATCCATGAGCGTGTTGTTCTGTTGCCACGCAGTGACCTGGCTGCATGGTACCATAAAGTCGGCAGGATTATGAAAATCTCATTTGCAATCATGGGTGCGGTCTGGGCTATTGTAAATGATTATAATTTCTATGCAGGCATTGTGGCAGGCTCGCTGGTGGCCGGAATTAATGTACACCTGATGTACAGGATCATGGGTATTAAACCTGTATTTTATTACGCCTATCATCATCCGGTAGTGCTGGAGTATGAGGAAATAGGGTACAAACTGGGTACACAGCCCTACGACGGCCTTTTTGGATCTAAATATTGGGCATATATCAAAAGATTATTCATTTGACAGGGAGCCCCGCCTCCAGCCTGTAGTGAAAAAGTGGAGGGGAACAGTCGCGCTCATAACAGGAAGCATATTTTATGAAGGAAGGCCCCCGGTATTTCCACCAAAATTTTTATAGGAAGACGCAACTTCAAAAACAGTAAAGCACAGGTAAAAGAAGAAAAAACAAAGGGCAAAAGGTACCGCCATGGCTTTATTGCTGAATGCAACAACAAGCAGGATGAGCAGGTATATGAATAGTTTTAACCCGGTAGCCCCCATGTAATAACGGACAAAGGCCTTTCCGTCATTTTTTCTTTTCATTAGCCCATAATGGAATATGGCGGTCACTACCGCCATCATCCAGGGAAGCCAGTAGAAACCGGGATAGTACCAGTTGGCAGGCAGGTAATTTCCGGCCAAAAAATACCCCCCTGTTGTAATCAGAGTGAGTAAAAGAATTTTAATCAGGAATCCTTGCATTATAGGCGACGGTCAAAAACCGGCGGGAGCGAAGATACAATTTACATGGGTGTCGGCAACCCGTATGTCGCCATCGGGAATGAAAAGGTGTTAATCAGGCCGGATAAAGGCTGGCAGCGCTACATAATACCATCAACACAGTCAGGTTTACCGCCCCTGAGAACCGGCGAATTTACTTACGGTTTGCTGCTGATTTTTTTTATGAAATAATACAAAACACCGGCCACCGAAAACAAGGCGAAGAAGAGGGTAAAAGCGGGGAATTTTAATGCCAGATATTGGTCCAGTTTTACTCCAGCCCAGGTCAACAGAAAAATGGTGGCACCCATCTGGATACCCATCGAGGAGTACCGGATGTAGTTATCAAGCGGTTTTTTCGGCGAGTTTTTGGGGGCTTCGCTCGCCATATTTAATGTCTTTTATAACCGGACCCATGCTGCAATTGCCTGTAAAACTGGCACCCACTTCCACCACAAGTTTTCCGGTGAGAATATCACCGTTTATTCTGGCCTGTGATTTTAAAAACAACATTTCAGCCACCGTGGTGTTGCCCTTCACGGCCCCGGAAATATCGGCATTCTGACAAACCACATCTCCTTCCACATGGCCAGTGCTGCCAATCACCACCTTTGATTTTGAACTCACTGATCCTCTGATTGTTCCATCAATTCTAACATCGCCGTTTGATTTAATTTCGCCTTCAATGACAGTGCCTGCGCCAATGATATTGATGGCTCCGTTTCCATTGATGTCGGCCGGACGGGTAATTACCCCTTTGTTTTTCAATTGCTGGAACATGGTATGCGGTGTTTTGTGGGTTTGATATTGAACAAGGGCAAATATAGGAAATAATCGAAAATTATGAACAACTCTTTGTTTATTGGGAAGAAGTAAAAAAAGGGGACCTCCGGCGATCAGGAGTGTCCATTTAAAGGTAAGGAGGGCGTGATGTTTTCCGTGGTATACCGCTCCTGAATTCTTTCAAGAGTAGCTATTATTTCCGGATAGCTGTTACTGGTAACGAGTTTCATACGGTATTCTTTGAAATGATCCAGTCCCTTGAAATAATTGGTATAATGCCGGCGCATTTCTACCATGCCCACATATTCGCCTTTCCAGCGTATGGAATAATCGAGATGCGATTTACATGTTTCTACACGCTGTGAAATACCCGGAGGCGGCAGGTGGGTGCCGGTAGCAAGGAAATGTTTGATTTCATTAAATATCCAGGGGTACCCGATACTGGCCCTGCCTATCATCACGCCATCTACGCCATACCTGTTTTTCATCTCGAGCGCCTTTTCCGGCGTATCTACGTCGCCGTTACCAAATACAGGAATGGTGATCCGGGGATTTTCTTTTATTTTACCTATCAAAGTCCAGTCGGCAGGCCCTTTGTATAACTGGGCTCTGGTGCGCGCGTGGATGGTAAGTGCGGCAATACCCACGTCTTGCAGCCTTTCGGCTACTTCTTCAATGTTTTTTGTGTGATCATCCCATCCCAGCCTGGTCTTTACCGTTACAGGGCGGGTGGCTGTTTTAACAATTTCAGCGGTCATCGCCACCATCTTCGGAATATCCTGAAGTAAAGCTGCTCCGGCTCCGCGGCAGGCAACGGCCTTCACAGGGCATCCGTAATTGATATCAATCAGGTCAGGTTCCGCTTCATCAGCAATTTTTCCAGCCTCCCGCATGGTATCAATATCGGACCCGAAAAGTTGTATACCCACCGGTCTTTCATATTCAAAAATGTCCAGTTTCATTTTGCTTTTTCTGGCCATCCGTATCAAACCTTCGCTGGAAATGAACTCCGTATACATCAGATCGGCGCCATGTTGTTTACACACATAGCGGAAGGGCGGGTCGCTCACATCCTCCATAGGGGCGAGGAGCAGTGGAAAATCGTTGAGTTGGAGCTTGCCGATTTGGACCATAGGGGAGCAGGCGGAGAGCTTGGCGCCTACAGGAAGATAGGACGCAAAGCCTATCTTTGCCATTGCAAAATTACAAAACAATGCAACTCCGCGCCAGTCTTTCCGAACGTCCTCCGTATCGTAAGTTCTTGATAATTGTTGGATTAACCTTAGTGGGTGCGGTGCTCTTTACAGCCCTTGCTACCTTGCTGTGTCAGGCCCTGTTTGGAATAGACATGAACAGCGCAATGGCCATGGCCGGTGATAGGGATGATCCGCAGCTGGCCTCCGCTTTCCGGCTTTTTCAGTTGCTGGCAGCAATAGGTACCTTCATTGTACCCTCCTGGCTGGCCGCCCTCCTCTTTAGTCATGACGCTGCACAGTACCTGGGTATGAAAGTGAAGCCGGCGGTATCGGCATGTATGTTAGCCGCCGGAATACTGATTGTTGCCATACCACTGATTAACTGGATGATGCAGCTTAACAGCTCCTTGCATCTGCCGGCCTCCATGCAAAGCCTCGAAGCCTGGATGCTTGCCAGCGAAAAGCAGGCGGAAAAAATTACCGGATTGATGCTGGGTACAGCTTCATGGAGTACATTGCTGGTGAACCTGCTGGTGATTGCCGTTGTACCCGCCATCGGCGAAGAGCTCTTGTTCAGGGCCGTGATCCAAAAGCAATTTATTGCCCTGATGAACAACAGGGTGGCAGCGGTGATATTTACCTCCATTTTGTTCTCCGCCCTGCACATGCAGTTTTACGGTTTCCTTCCCCGTTTCGCACTGGGGATCTTTCTGGGCTTTCTGTATTTACAGAGCGGATCCATCTGGCTGCCGGTATGGGCGCACTTCTTCAACAACGCCGCAGCAGTGATCCTGACCTGGACAGCTTCCAGACAAAAAATCTCCTTCAATCCTGACACCATCGGAACGGAACCCGGGCAATGGGTCATGCTTGTGTTCAGTATGGTGTTAACAGGTGCAGGCCTCTGGTGGTTCCAAAGGCAGGGGGAAGCGGAAAAGGGATAAGCTGCAGCCGCTACAAATCCGTCATCAGCGCTTCTTTCAGGGATGGCTTATATTCATGCTATACAAAAATCTTTTTTAAATTCAAATAGCATAAAGCAAAAATGTATATTAAAAAATCCCTCTATATTCCGTATCTTTGCAGCAAAATTCTCTAAATCGTGAAGAAAGCTATGAGAAAAGCACGTATTTTATTTATATCAAGTGAAATTCATCCCTATCTTGAATTAACAGAACAAAGTAAAATTGCACGATATCTCCCGCAGGGGATCCAGGAACGTGGAAAGGAGATCAGGACTTTTATGCCACGCTTTGGAAATATAAATGAGCGGCGTAACCAATTGCATGAAGTCATCCGTTTGTCGGGGATGAACCTGATTATTGATGACAGTGACCATCCGCTCATCATCAAGGTAGCATCTATTCAGGCGGCAAGGATGCAGGTATATTTTATCGACAATGAAGAGTACTTCCAGCGGAAGTCAACCATACGTGATGCGGAAGGTAAATTCTATCCGGATAATGACGACCGCTCCATTTTTTTCGGAAGAGGCGTTCTTGAAACCGTGAAGAAACTGGGCTGGTCACCCGATATCATCCATTGCCACGGCTGGATGACAGCGCTGGTACCGCTGTTCATCAAGACCAGCTATAAAGATGATCCCATGTTTCACAACAGCAAAGTGGTGTACTCCTTGTACAATGATTCTTTTGAAGAACCGTTTAATGCTGACTTCGGTAAAAAGATTCTGATGGATGGACTCTCGGCAGCGGATGTGAAGGAGTTGAATGCGCCGGATTATGTCAGTCTTTCAAAACTGGCGATGAACTGGTCAGACGCGGTGGTAAAGAGTTCGCCATCCATTCACGCAAAGGTAGAGGCAGAGTTTAAGAAATTATCGAAGCCTACCCTTGATTATAAATCTCCGGAAGAATACATTGAAGCCTACGATGCCTTCTACGACGAAGCGGTGCTGGAGGCATCCGTTCTCGCTGATTAATACCTGTAATAAGTACTTTTTCTTTTCATCAGCAAGGTGAAATTTTCCATACTTTCGTGCCCATGTTAACATTATTCCGATGTAAGGTGCTGATGGTACCGGTGTCGTTTCTGCTGTTCTTGTCTGCTTGTAATGAACCGGATCTGATAGGACTGGACTTGCAGCCCGCCTCGCAGCTTCCCGGTGTAAGGGTAGATACCCTTCTGCTGGAAACATATACCGTTGCAGAAGATTCACTGGTGATGTGGAGCCCCCTCAAAAACCTGATCGAATTGCCCACTTTATTTATTGGAAGCTATGACGATCCCTACCTGGGTAAGAGCCGCGCCGGTTTCGTTTCGCAGATCCGTATTGGAAATACCATCACCAGTTCCACCTTCGCGGGCGTAGCTACGCCGGATTCGGTGGTGTTGAGTTTTCTGTATAAAGGCATCGAAGGCGATTCCACCTCCACCCATCATATCAGTGTGTATGAACTGGATGAAGTGTTGCATGCCGACAGTACCTATTACAGCAGCCGCAGCTACAACAGGACCACCTTCCTGGGCCATATTGACCTGTTGCCTGATATCCGCGACAGCGTAGTGGTGGGAGGCGCCAACGCTGCCCCACAGTTACGCATCCCCCTGGATACCGCCCTGGGAGGTAAAATCATGCGCGAGTATATCAGCAACCCTTCCACTTTTGCCAGCAATTCCGCATTCATTGATTTTTTTAACGGGGTGCTGCTCGTTGACAGCGCCGACGGCTTAGGTAGTATTATTTCTTTTCCCTCTACCTCGGGGGTACACCGCTTGACCCTGTATTTTTCAGGAAATAAAAGTTATGAATTTCTGATTGATGTAAACGCGGTGCGCGTAAGCTATTTCAGTCATGAATATTTCCCCACCGTGTATGACGCGGCTCAGGATCAATCGCTGGTGGTTGCTTCCATGGCCGGGTTAAAAGACAGCCTGGTTATTAAAAACCTGAGCAGCCTCTATGATGAAGGACCCGTATCGATAAGCTCAGCCAAACTGCTGATTAAACTGCAGGATGGTACCACCACATCTAATTTTAACCCGCATAGTAACCTGCTCATTTTTGGCAGCGATTCGCTGGGGAAAAATGTCACCACGGCCGACGCTACAGAGACCTCCGCGTACTACGGCGGGGTGTTTGATGATACCAAAGACGAGTATGTTTTCAATGTGGCGCGTTACGTGCAACAAACGCTTAAAAAAGTCGTAGAAAGCGGCGGCAAGGATTACGGCCTTTTTCTGGTTGCCGGAGGCAGCACTTCCAATGCCAGGAGAACGGTACTGCAAGGCCAGGATGCCATGAAACTGATTGTAACAACTACCAAAATCAACCCCTGATTCATGTGTGGAATAGTAGCATATATCGGTAAGCAGGATGCCTATCCGATCATTATTAAAGGCCTTCATCGCCTCGAATACAGAGGGTATGACAGCGCAGGCGTGGCCTTGCTGAATGGAAACCTGAATGTGTATAAGAAGGCAGGTAAGGTGAGCGATCTTGCCGAGTTTGTAAAAGGAAAAAATACAGCAGGGCATGTGGGCATGGGCCACACACGCTGGGCCACACACGGCGAACCCAACGACCGTAACGCACATCCGCATTTTTCACAGTCGAAGGAATTTGCCATTATCCACAATGGCATCATTGAAAATTACGCTTCCATCAAAGCGGAGCTGATGAAGGAGGGCCACGTTTTTCAGAGCGATACCGATACGGAAGTACTCATTCACCTGATAGAAGAAATTTATTCAAAGGCCAATGTACCCCTCGAAGAGGCGGTGCGCCTGGCGCTCGGCGAAGTGGTGGGCGCCTATGCCATCGTTGTCTTATCAAAAAATGATCCTCAAAAACTCATTGCCGCCCGCAAAGGTTCGCCCATAGTGGTAGGCATAGGTAAGGATGAATATTTCGTCGCTTCCGATGCCACGCCCATCGTGGAGTATACCAAGAATGTGGCCTACCTGAACGATGGTGAAGTGGCGGTAATCAACAACGGAGAACTAACGGTGAAGACTATAGGTAATGAAGTGAAGGTCCCTTTTGTTCAGGAGCTGGAGTTGAAACTGGAAGCGCTGGAGAAGGGTGGCTTCGAACATTTCATGCTTAAAGAAATTTACGAGCAGCCGCGTTCTATCGCCGACAGCATGCGCGGCCGTTTTGACAGCAGAGCCGGTCGCATCAAATTAGGCGGCCTCCGCGAATTTGAAACAAGGATCATCAATGCCAAGCGGATCATGATTGTTGCCTGCGGTACTTCATGGCATGCGGGACTGGTGGCGGAGTACCTGATTGAAGATCTTGCCAGAATACCGGTGGAGGTGGAATATGCTTCGGAGTTCCGCTACAGGAATCCGGTTATTTATGAAGATGATGTGGTGATTGCCATTTCTCAGAGCGGTGAAACTGCGGATACCCTCGCGGCGGTAGAGTTGGCGAAATCAAAAGGAGCTACCATTTTTGGCGTTTGTAATGTGGTGGGCTCAAGTATTCCGAGAGCTACCCATGCCGGCTCCTATACCCACGCGGGCCCCGAAATTGGTGTGGCCTCTACCAAGGCCTTTACGGCCCAGGTAACAGTACTTACACTCCTTGCCTTGCAACTTGCCAATAAAAGAGGCACCATCTCCGAATCACGCTTCCGTCAGATCCTGAATGAACTGGAAAGTATTCCGCAAAAGATTGAACAGGCCCTGAAGTCGAATGAGGAGGTGAAGCAAATCGCCGACCGTTATAAAGACGCCCGCAATTTTCTCTACCTGGGCAGGGGCTATGGTTTTCCGGTGGCGCTCGAAGGTGCTCTCAAGCTGAAGGAAATTTCATATATCCACGCCGAAGGCTATCCTGCCGCCGAAATGAAGCACGGTCCCATCGCCCTCATTGATGATGAAATGCCGGTAGTGGTGATTGCTACCAAACACGGCTCCTATGAAAAAGTGGTGAGTAATATCCAGGAGGTGAAGGCGCGTAAAGGAAAAATTATTGCCATCGTTACCGAAGGGGATACGGCCGTAAAAGAGATGGCAGATTATGTGATTGAAATTCCCGAGACCGACGAAATCCTGGTCCCGCTGGTGAGTGTGATCCCGCTGCAATTACTGGCGTATCATATCGCGGTGATGAGGGGTTGTAATGTGGATCAGCCCAGGAACCTGGCGAAAAGCGTAACCGTGGAATAATCACAGGCGACGTGTCTGCTAACGGCAGGGATATCCTAATTTAATGCACCGACTTGACTGCCGTCACGTCCTGCCCTCTCAGAAGCGCCGAGAATTTTTCTCCGATAATCCATGGATTGTAGCCGGAACGTATGTCTTCAATGGCTTTTTGACTGAGTAAGGAAACTGATTCCGGATGTTCGAGCAGGTATTTGATTTTTTCGGACAGGTCCGCTGCGTCACCTGCGCGGAAAACAAGGCCGTTCTTCATGTGGCTAACGATATCTGTATTGGGAGGGAGGTCGGATGCAATCACCGTTTTTGGAAAGCTCATCGCCATGAGTAAAACCCCGCTCTGGTAAATCCTGGTATAAGGTAAAATAATGGCATGACTGATGGAAAAAAGAAAATCCCGCTCCCTGTCATTGATAAAACGTATTACCGGGATGATCCTGTTTGCAATGTTCAGCGATGATATTGTCTTTTCGTATTGTGACCAGCTGCCTTCACGTACCCTCCCCGCAATAATCAATTTGTAATTCCCTTCCGTGACGGCTACCGCCTTCAGCAAGGTGTCCAGGCCTTTCGCGTTTTTTATTTGCCCGAAGAAGAGGAGTATCCTGCCTCCTCCCCGTATATAATCGCCAAGGCCTTTGGACAATGTTTCGGTTATAGAGCCATCCTCTTTCAAACGTTCCAAAGAGCCGGGGTCCTGCTGATAGCCTTCAAAGAGGTCAATAAAATTTACATGGGGAATGACGAAGGTGCCGGACCTGGCCGAAGGCCGGATGTTCAAAGCCAGTTGTTGTAAACTGAAATCATTATGCACTACCCGCTTGTTGGGAAGATAGTCAATCACCATTTTCCTCACAAAAGGCAGTGTGATGGTATCAAGACTTTCTATATCGTGTATGATGGCACAGATTTTAAAGCCCATGAGCCGCGCCAGCGCGAAAGTAAACAGGTCGAAAAGGCCGGCCCTGAAAACATGCAATATCAGCCAGCCGGTATTATTTTTTTTTGAATGGAGCAAACTCCTGATAAATCCGGTGAAAGTGGATGTTACCGAGCGGATTTTGGTGGTGTTCAGGTTATGAAAAACATGCATCACATGCACCGGTCCGCGGGGATGGCTGAAATTGGAATAGAGGGTGACAGGCAGCCCGGTTTTTTCAATCCCCTCCAGCAACAGCAAATCGTAGTGATCCATGCCGGCCTTCCTGCCCACGGGATCAATCAGTGCAATACGTTTTACTTCTTCCTTCAATGTAAAAATGAAATGGCTTTAAAATTCATACATCCGCTTTTCATCAGGTTTTATTTTTTGTTCAGTTTAAAGTAATTCAGCATCAACTTCCATCCTTCTGTTTCTTTCCCTGAAAAAGCGATCTGCCAGTCTTTGGAATCACCGCTACGGTCCACCACTTCGTAATAGGGGTCCCAGAAATCAGTATCGCACTGAAAGCCGTACATGGCCCATGACCAATGGTTTTCCTCCAGGTTATCCAGCACATCTTTCAGCCATATATTGGCACCATCGGCCCAGCGCACGCTCTGAAATTCGCCCACAAAAATGAGGTGGCCTGTTTTGTTTTCAAAATCCCTGAGAAACTGAAATTTCTTTTTCATCATGTCTTTATCCCAATACGCCTTCTCCACATTTCCGGGGTATTTAAAACCCCTGGGGCGCTTTTTAATTCCCTGGTGAGAGAAGGCGTCCGGCAGGTACATATGTGCGCCATAAATTAATTTATTATCCTTAATGGCGTATCCGTTGAAGTCTTTATAGTTGGTAGGTTTTCCCCAGGGTCCCGGCGTGAGCAGGAAGAACCGTTCGTTATCATATTTCCGGATGCTCTGCAGCGCTTTCCTGAAGAAGTCTTCAATGTTCTCCGGGCTTTTCATTTTGCCGTCAATTTCTATCGCGGGTTCGCCGATAACTTCATATGCGGCCAGTTCTTCGCCCCGGTTCCTGTATCGCCGGGCGATGATTTCAACCATGTTCATCACACTGTCCATGATGCTCTTGCTTTTCCAGAAGTCCGGGTGCTTGTCATCTACCTTCGATTTAGGATCGAGGATAAGGTTGTTAAAAGCGATCATGCAGGTAAGCCCGTTGGCCTTCGCTACATCCAGGAGGCTGTCCGCCCAGTTCAGCTCTTTGTAAAAAGCCTGTGTAGGATTGCCTTTTTCACGCAAAGCCCTTTTGTTCGCTTTGATAAATATCCTGACGAGATTTACGTTTACCGATTTAAGGTATACAAGGTCTTCGGGTTTGGTTTTCTTCGACTCTACCGAAACACCGCGCCAGGGCCAGCCCGGAGGCAGGTTGTTTTTTTTTGAGGAAACAGGAGCTTCCTTTTTCGCCGGCGCCGGTTGTTCTGTGTCCGGAACCTTACCTGACGATGTTGCCGTTGCACTTTCTTCTTTTGCCGGCACACCGGTGCTGCCGGTTTTAACTGCTCCGCTTTCCTGCGGCGCTTGTGCCTGCTGGCGGCAGGAGCTTTGCAGGTTCAGGATAAGGAATGGGATTAACAGCAGCGACTTTAACATGACGTGATTTTGAAAAAATTAAACGTAGGTGGTATTGTGTATGGTCTGGTAAAATTAGAAAATAATTACGAGCCATTACCGGCATTTTTATTAACCCAATATGCCTTATCGCTTCAGGGAGAATCTTTTTTTCGGCCTTGTCATTGCTTCCGTCAGGCGCTCCTGTTGCAAGGACTCCTTGTAACCGGGATAAACATAAAACCGGTAGTAATACACCACGCCCATGAAAAACGCCGGCGACCCGATGAATTTAATATTATTGGCTGCGCTCTGCATATCCAGAAAAATAAAAAGCAGGGTGTAGATGGCAGTCAGGGCAAAGGCATCGTTGAACTTTTTCATCTGCATCGCCCAAATGAATACGGCGATGTAGGGTATATAATAAAAAATAGTACCGATGATTCCGAATACATACAGGTTACCCAGCAGGCCGATATCAGCGGGATAAAAATACCGGTGAAACTGTAAATAGCCCTCATTCCACTGAGAACTTAAAAATCCATTCCCCAGCCAGGGATGCTGATCAAATCCTTCCAGTGCCACCGCCGCTTCATAATGGCGGATATTCGTGGAATATTCCGTGGTTTGTTCGCCGGTGAATATGGTTAGCGCGTTGCCGAACAACTCGGTGTAATGACTGATGAAATCAGGTGTAAACAGAATAAGCAATACCACCACGAGGCCTCCAAGAAAAATACCGGTGATGGAATAGAAAATAATCTTTATCGGTTTCATGTGCAAAAAATAAAAAACCAACAGCACGATGAAGGAAATGGCAATCTGCGATCTGTCCTGTCCGTACACAAAAAAGAAGATGATGGAAAGCAGGAAGGTGACGATATGCCTTTTTTTATTGTCTTTCAGAAATTTTATGGCAGAATAAATTAACAGCCCCGCCGTGGCTCCATTCGGAAATTCATAGATCCAGCCCTTGTATCCGGTCAGCTTCACAAACTCCGTCCCCGAGAAGAGTACGGGATTGATAAAAATATAGAAGAAGTACATCACCATCAGCGTGAGGTACATCGAATACACAAAGTACTTTTCCATTTTTTCCGGACTGATCCAGCGCCGCTTCATTGCTACCACCACCAGGAAGGCGCCAAGGATGAAATAATGATAGCGTTGCGACAAAAGCCCGTATTTGAAAGGCTGGCCAAATACTTCCTGTGCCTGGGCGGCGTTGATGAGCGGCAATACCAGCAGTGGCAGAAAAATAATGAACAGGATGCTGACGCGGCCCTTTAAAAACTGTGATCCGGTTTCATGCACGAAAACCGCGATGAGTATAAGCAGATAGAAAAGGGAGAGCAGCTCATTTACTATCCCCACGGGGATCCTCGAAATGATCCTGAAGCAAACCATGAAATACATCAAAACGAAAAAGGCCAACAGCACTTTTTTTATCAGCCTTATCAGTTTTGGTGTGATCATACTTGTACTTACCGGCACCAGTGCCGGAGGGATTTTCCGGTGATTTGCTCCAGCTGCGGTATTTCGGGTGAATATAATGCCGACAGAAATTCCCTGGCCCCGGGAGAGAGTTCCGGGAGGTTGTTCTTTGAAAACAACTTTGATTTTATCCGGCCCCTGGTATTTTCATTCAGCAACAAGGCAAGGAACTTCCTGAACAGGTCATTTTGATACAGCCACCGCAGCAAGGGCGACTTTGCTGCAATAGTAACGTTTTTTTGTTCGAGTGACCCCGTGGCATGCCTGTAATCAATACCTAAAAAGCCGCTCAGCCTTTCCATTTCCTGTTCGGGCCGGCTCACCAGGTCGTCATGAATAAAAAAAAGTACCTGTTCCTTCGGGAAAACCTGAAGGTAACGTGCTACCTGAGCTGCATATTGACTCAGTAAAACATATTGCTGATAGTAAAGCTTCAGTTTTTCATGGGCAGCCCCTTCAAAAACTATTTTGTCAAAGGACTCTTTTACCAGGCCGAGGCTGTAGTCCATCAGGTAATGTGAAAAAGCCCTTTTGACAGGATCCCTGAGTGAAATGATGATTTTTGCTTTGGGATTAAATTGACGAATTTTCTCCGCCACCCCCGGGTAGTAGAGATAAGATACACTGGCTTCTCCGCAAATGAGGTTACCCGCTTCCGGTTGAAACAAGCGGAGATACTCCGCTTCCGTTTCCGGATTTTTCTTTTTGTAATACAAGCCCTGCGCTTTGATCTGTTCATTGGAAAAATAGTTCGGTTCTTTATCGGTGCTCATGCATACCTGCGGATGATTGGCCAGGTAGGCATACAGCGCCGTAGTTCCCGCTTTCGGCGAACCTACAATAAAGAAATCAGGCCTTCCCTTCTCTGTAGTCATTTCATCAGGCTTTTAACCAGCCGCTCAGGTCCCTCTGGAGTGCTTTGCTTAGTTTATGAATGTCCTCCTGAAATATATTCACCAGCCATTTCCTGTCCTCCGTACTCATTTTTTCAGGGCGCTCTTTTTTAAAAAAGAAGGATTTAACAGGGCTTTGCACGGCATGGGGCAGCATCCTGAAAATTTTTCTTTTCAGACCTGTCTGCGTCAGCACATGCAGCAGTTTGACATTCTTGGGCATCCTGGCCTCGTTGTGCTTTTCCGCGAAGTTAACAGCTATCTCAGGGTTCAGGTTCAGAAATTCAAAAACTTCTTTTGCTACTTTGGGCGTATCATTTTTTAAATCATCAAAAAACAAAATTTTAAGTTGGTCGGGTCCGAAGAGCGCCGTGTAACGCAAAATCTGTTCATAGTAAAAACCGAGTTCAATGTAGAGGTGCGACTTGCCCCATCCCTTCACCGGCTTGGCAAGGTCCTTTTCAAGTTCTTCCCGGAAGGGTAGCAGCGCCCTGCCGTCTCTGATGTTGGCAAGGTAATGCGAATAAGCCCTGTCGGCGGGGTTACGCAGGATGGCAATGAGTTTCACACCGGGAAGGGCGGATTTAATATGTCCGGCGGCCACCTGGCTGTACAGGTACGAATTGCTGATTTCCCCCCTGCGTTTTTTATTGCTGGCGAATTTGAATAAGAGGCGGTAATCTTCATCCTCCTGCACATAGGCGCCCCACTGATCTTCTTTCATGTCGCCACGCACGTAGCTGTGCACATCAAGGTTTTTCGCCTTTTCATGAATCTTGTATTCAAGGCTGAAGTCTTCGGGGTGTATGTCTTTCGAAAAATGATTGGGTTCTTTGATAGGACTCATGTACACATCGGGATGCTGTTTCAGGTAATGATACAGCGAGGTGGTTCCGCATTTCGCGGCGCCGATCACAAGGAAATTGGGGAGTATGTTAGTGTTTATGTCAGCCATTCTTCTAGATTGCGGTTGATTAATTTGGAAAGATGTTGAATGTCATCTTTGAATTGATTTTTTAGTTCTCTCAGCGTCTCCCGGTCAGCATCCTGTGCCTTCGGTTTTTTGTAGATTATTTTCAGCAGTATTTTTTTCAGCGCCGAATCCTCCAGGAAATTACGGGCCTTTACACGGATAACATCTGATTTCAGCAGGCGGGCGATGAATTTATTTTTCGGTACCACCGCTTCATTTTTAAAATCAGGTTCCGTTGGAACATAGTCGTCCTTCACCTGCAAAAACTGAAATAGCTTTTTCAGCGTTGCCGCCTTATTGCTGAACAGATCTTTTTGCAGCAATACCAGGATGTTTTCTGCCGGAAAGGTATCGTAGTATCTTTTCACCTGCCTGTAATACTGGCCCAGTTCTACATAAAGCGAACTGGCACCCCAGCCTTTGGGATGCGTTTGACGGTCTTGCTCGAGCGCGTTGCGGAAGCTGTCCTGTACAAAGCCCAGCTTGAGGTCCATCAGGTAATGCGAATAGGCCCTGCCGGCGGGTTCACGTAATATGATGATAATTTTCGCAGCCGGATTAAAATCGTAAATTTCCCCTGCCGCCACTTCCGACCAAAGATAGCTCGGGCTTGCCTCTCCTTTGCGCTGCCCGGGTTTTGCTGGCGCGAAGAGTTGCAGGTAATCACTCAGGTCGCGGATATAGGCCCGGTGTATTACACGCTTCATGCCTTCTTTGAAAAACTGTGGGATATTTTCCGCTTCCACTCTTTTCTTTACACTCTCTCTCAGGTTTTCCGTTTGTATATCCCTGGCGAAAAAATTGGGTTCTTTAATTGGCGACATATAAATATCCGGGTGCTGCCGCAGATAATGATACAGCGAAGTGGTTCCGCTTTTTGCGGCGCCTACAATGAAAAAATCCGGTTTGTTAATTGCTTGCATGGCATTACCTGATCCAGGCTGAGAGGTCGCGTTGTATCAGCGCCTGTGTTTTTAGAATATCTTCCCTGTAAAACTGATGCAGTTGCTGTACCAGTTCCGGAGCTATGCTAATTTTATTTTCTCCTTTGGCCGATGGCTTGCGGAATTTGTGAATGATTTTGCGCCTTGTTTTTTCTTCCATAAAAATATCTGCTACCGGCTTCAGCACGGCCTTCATGCGTTTATTCTGGAAGATATACCTGAACCACAAATTATTTTTTTGTGGATCCGAAATGTTATATTTTACAGAAGTGTCGGGAATAAAGCCGGGGTCAACGCCGATGAAACGGAACAGTTCCTGCATGGTTTCAACAGGATGCTCTGTAAGGTCTTCCTGTAAAATTACTTTAACTTTCGTAAAGTTTTTCTGAAAGGCTTCTATTCCTTCCGCGTATAATCCCAGCCCTTTGTATTGCCACATAAAATCCCAGTGCAAGGCTGCCCTTCGCGGCTCTTCGGCGAGGGCTTGCTCCAGGCGCAGGGTTTCTTTCTCCATCCTCACAAAATGCTTGAAACCGCTGAAGAGCCTCTCCACCGGCTGCCGGATAACGATGATGACCGGAATGTCGCCCAGGGTGTCTTTGATCTTTGGTGTCGCGGTTTGGTGGTAGTGGAGATAGCAGGTTGACACTTCACCCACCGCTTTCCCGCTGCCGCATACACTGTATAGTTTATCGTATTGCTCCTTCGTAAAAATGATCCGTGAGGGGTCGCGCCGTCCGCGCTCGTCCTCCGGTATCTGCGCATACTGTCCGGCGATGAAGTAAAAAGTTTCCTTTTTAGGAATGCAGATCTGCGGGTGTTGTTCCATGTAATAGTACAGGGAAGTGGTCCCGCACTTTGCAACTCCCGCTACAAGGAAATTAGGTTTCATAATTCGTCAGATGATTTTTTTACCGGCTGGCCGGGATATACCGGGAAGGTAAATACTTACAAACCCGAATTTTTTATATACGTAAAATGCCCCTCCAAGGTTCTGTACAATTTTAGCGGTAGCCGAAGCAATGGCTGCCCCCGTAATTCCTATGGACGGCACCAGCAGGATGTTCATCACGATACTGGTTAATGCGGCCAGCACAATGATGGAATTGTACTGCCGCTGATGCCCTGTCATTTGCAATAAGATGCCGACCGAACCGGTGATAGAACTGATGAAATTGCCAATACACAGGATGATTAAGGCCTGCTGTGCCGGTATGAATTCCCTGCCAAACAAAGATAAGATCAGCTCGGGAAAGACCATGATTGCAACTGTAAAGGGAAGGGTGGCCCAAAACAAGAGCCGGGTGGAGGAATGGATGGAGTTACGCAGTTTTTTCAGGTCATTCCGGCTGTGGTATTCCGCAAAAGTGGGTCCCTGGATGGCATTTACCGCCATCAGGATGAGGGCCGAGGCGGAAGCGATTTTAAATGCGGTATCGTAAAGTCCAACTTCCGCCTCTGAGCGGTATACCCCGATAACAAGATTGTCTATCCAGTTTAATATAAAGAAAATCGACCCGGTAATCATCATGGGCAGCGATTCATGCAACATCTCTTTCCAGGGACTGCTTTCAACGGGTCCCGTTTCTTTGGCGGCACTGAATCTTCGCCAGGCAATGCCGTATGCGACGAAAACAATGATACAGGAAATGGAATACCCCAGTGCCGGACTGATCTTTGCGTTTGCCAGCCAGCTCAGCAGGATGAAGAGTACATTCACCAACGGAATCACCGTCTTGAACAAAGTGAATCCAAGCATATTTTTCATGCCGCGGAATGATGCGGCATGGATGTTAATCAGTACAAAGGGTGGTAATGCCAGCGACATTACTCTCAAATGCGATACCAGTAATGGTTTATGAAAAACCTGCGTGGCGATGGTTTCCGAAAGCAGAAACAGCAATGCCCCTAGCGTCAGGGAGCTGATGGTGGTAATTTTTAGCGCACTGAGATGGGCCCTTTTAATTTCCAGCGTTTGATGATGGACCCTGGCCGCCGCGATTTTTCGGGTGATAAGGTTGTCCAAACCCAGCAATCCGAGAATAGCCAGTAACTGTAATACCGTGAATGACAGAGTAAAACTTCCCAGCGCTCCGGGACCCAACATGCGCGCTACGGTAAATACAAAAAGGTATTGGGTAAACATCCCTCCGGCTTTTACCGTAAAGGCGATTCCGCTTTTCTTTAGCAGTGATGAAGTTTCCTTTTTGCTTTCGCCCGCATTCATTTTCAGAGATGCAAATATCCTGTATTTATATCCTATATTAAACTGCATTTCTATGAATTCGCAGGGAGATATCAACCACCTTTTATTAAAAAGGCAGGAAAGGGTATTTTTTCTTCCGGCCACCTCTCTGTAAACAACTGTCTGATTTGTAGAAGCATAGTTATGGAAAGATTTTCCTCATGGCCATTTGCACAACGACAGGGGGTATGTATGTGGACTTCAGCGAAGGGAACAGGAATATTTTTGCAAGTCCTCCTTTTTAAAAAACAGGGTGTTCATGCGGATGACCAGCATGGACAAAACAGAGATAATGTATCCATCGATGGGTGCTGAATTTTTTGACAGAACCAGCATACGGATCGGAAATACCCCTGTCAGAAAATTGTGAGATTCGCATCAAAGCATTACGGCAGTTTTACCGCAATGTTAGCAATGTATTAACAGCCGTATACATGACGTGAAAATTTGAACAGGCCCAATTGCATATCGCAAATAACTGTGTGAATCAGGTGAAACTAACGCCGAAGTAGATACGCATTTACCGGCAGTGCATAGCCGTAGTTTCCCGGGCAGGGGAGGAGGCTTCACTGCACGATGAACCAGGGGTTCAGCAGTTCGCTTTTATTGTAAACTACCGCCGATTGGTCATTGGCATTTACTACCGAATAGCCCGCGCACAGCGCGATGGCCTGGCCGGCGGCGGTGTCCCATTCCATGGTAGGGGCAAAGCGCGGATATACGTCAGCAGCGCCCTCTGCCACGAGGCACAGTTTTAAAGAGCTGCCTTTGGATATCATCTGGAGGTC
Source organism: uncultured Bifidobacterium sp. (assembly GCA_964534995.1). Taxonomy (GTDB): domain Bacteria; phylum Bacteroidota; class Bacteroidia; order AKYH767-A; family OLB10; genus JAJTFW01. The sequence goes on along the minus strand of CAZHSC010000009.1, from coordinate 46,329 downwards.
ACCGTGCTTTTTTCGCAGTTCATCAATAAAGGCCGCTGTTTCTTCGCTCATGTGAGAGCGGCTGGCCACCACCGTGAAGGGCCTTTCCGGATTCCGTATGGGCAGACGACGGCCCAGGTGAATGAATTTGTCGGAAATATGTTCCGACTGGATCATGTGGTTCAGGTAATCAAAATCTGCTTCCGCCTTGAAACTTCCACTGCCCTCGCAGCCGAAATAAATGGTATCAATGATGGGCGCGTAAATTACACCCAGTAAAGGTTGTCCGTTAACGATGAGGGCGATGTTCACCGTGAACTCTCCGTTTCGCTTGATGAATTCCTTGGTGCCGTCAAGCGGATCAATCAGCCAGAATATTTTCCATTTATGCCTTTCTTCAAAGGGAATGCTTTTCCCTTCTTCGCTCAGCAGGGGCAAGCCTGATTCCGCTAATATTTCAGCGATTTTATGGTGCGAACGTTTGTCGGCTTCGGTAAGCGGGCTTTTATCGTCTTTCAGTTCAACTGCGAAGTCACGTTTGTAAACTTCTTTGATTTCTTTTCCGGCAAGGACAGCTGCCTTGAGTGCAACGGATAAAAGCTGTTGGTAATTTTCCATGGGCTAAGGGGTAAATCTGTAAGGATGTCGTCTCCTTATACGATCATTCCCGCGCCTACGGTTTCATTAGTGGCCTCATCTATGAAAATGATGCTGCCGGTATGCCGGTTTTTACGGTAGGCATCATAAAAGATGGGGGCAGTGGTCTTGATATGAATACGCGCGATATCATTCATGGCCACGTCTTTGTCTTCTTCGTTGCGGTGGAGGGTGTTGATGTCAATTTTATAGCGTATATCTTTAATGACGCAACGTGTGTCTTTGGAGGTATGCAGGATGCCGTACTTTCCGCCCACCTGGATTTTGGAGGCGTTCAGCCAGCAAACCATCACGTCAAATTCCTGTCCCGTATTGGGCAGGTTGTTTTCGCGGACGATCATATCTCCCCTGCTGATATCCACTTCCTTGTCGAGGGTCATAGTAACCGACATGGGCGCGTAGGCCTCTTCGTATTTGTCGCCGAAGAGCTCTATGGTTTTTATCGTAGCTGTTTCACCGTTAGGAAGTACTTTTATTTTGTCTCCGGGTTTGAAAATGCCGCTGGCAATCCTTCCGGCGTAGCCCCTGAAGTCATGGTGTTCCGTTTGCTGGGGACGGATGACATATTGTACCGGGAACCGGCAGTCAATATGATTCTCATCGCTGCTGATATGCAGGTTTTCCAGCAGGTACATCAGGGTAGGCCCCTGGTACCATGGCATATCTACTGATTTTTCCACCACATTGTCGCCTTTGAGGGCGCTGATGGGCAGGAAATGCACGTCTTTTATGTCCAGCTTCGAGGAAAGGTGGCGGAACTGATCTACTACCTTGTCAAAGGTTTTTTCGGCGTACTCCACCAGGTCCATCTTGTTGATACAAATGATAAGGTGGGGTATCTGCAGGAGGGAAGCGATGAAGGAGTGGCGTATGGTTTGTTCCAGTACTCCTTTCCTGGCATCTACAAGTATCAGGGCCGCATTGGCGGTGGAAGCACCGGTAACCATGTTGCGGGTATACTGGATGTGCCCGGGCGTATCCGCAATAATGAATTTTCTTTTTGGAGTGGCAAAATAGCGGTATGCCACATCAATGGTGATACCCTGCTCGCGCTCCGCTTTCAGTCCGTCCACCAGCAAACTGAGGTCCACGTGCTCAAAGCCCCTTTGCTGGCTCCTTTGCTCAATGGCTTCCAGCTGGTCTTCAAAGATCTGTTTCGAATCGTATAATAATCGTCCGATCAGGGTGCTTTTACCGTCATCTACACTGCCTGCTGTGGTAAAACGCAGGAGCTCCATATTCATATATCCTTCGGTGCTGAAATCGCTCATAATGTCATTTTTAGAGAATGTTTAATTGATGTTGGGTATTAGGCTGTTAAAAATAACCGGCTTTCTTCCGGTCTTCCATGGCGGTTTCGCTTCTCTTGTCATCCGCCCGGGTGCCCCTCTCCGTTGTTTTGCTGGCGGCCACTTCATCGATGATTTCCGAGAGGCTGGAAGCCGGTGATAAAACGGCGCCGGTACAGGTCATGTCGCCAATGGTCCTGAAGCGGACGGTCATTTCTTTTACAGTTTCGGTATCCCTTACCGTTATATAGTCGGACATGGCCAGCAGCATTCCGTTACGGTCCACTACTTCACGGCGGTGGGAGAAATACAGGTTGGGAATGGCAATTTCTTCCAGCGCGATGTACATCCATACATCCATCTCCGTCCAGTTGCTCAGCGGGAATACGCGGAAATGCTCGCCCATATGTTTCTTGCCGTTTAACAGCATCCACAGTTCCGGGCGCTGGTTTTTGGGATCCCACTGCCCGAATTCATCGCGGTGCGAAAAAAACCTTTCCTTGGCCCTTGCTTTCTCTTCGTCTCTCCTGGCGCCGCCCATGGCTGCATCTACTTTAAGTTCTTCCAGGGCGTCGAGCAGGGTGACCGTTTGCAGCATGTTGCGGCTGGCATTGGGTCCTTTTTCTTCTTTTACACGTCCCTGGTCAATCGAATCCTGGACATTTCTCACCAGAAGGGTGGCCCCGATTTTGGTAACCAGTTCATCCCTGAAACGGATCGTCTCAGGAAAATTATGGCCGGTATCGATGTGCAGCAATGGAAAAGGTATCCGGGCCGGATAAAAGGCTTTACGGGCCAGGTGCGTCATGACAATGGAGTCTTTCCCCCCCGAAAACAGCATGGCCGGCCGTTCAAACTGCGATGCCGTTTCACGGATGATATAAATGGCTTCCGCTTCCAGTTCACGCAGGTGGTTTAAATGATATAGGATCATTTTAGTTGGATTTAATTTTGTTTAACGTATAGCCTGTGATAATGTTCGCGCAGGCCTCGAGTGGGTGTTTATCGGTATGTACAGTAATTTCAGGGTTTGATGGCACTTCAAACGGGGAACTGATGCCGGTAAATTCAGGGATCTCTCCGCGCCTCGCTTTCGCGTAAAGGCCTTTGACATCTCTTTGTTCACATATTTCCAGCGGGCAGTCCACGTGAATCTCCACAAAATCGCCTTCCTGATGCAGCTTTCTTACCAGGTCCCGGTCTTCACGGAAAGGGGAAATAAACGCGGTAAGGACAATGATACCCGCATCTACGAAGAGTCTGGATACTTCGCCTATGCGCCGGATATTTTCTTTACGGCCTTCCGCACTGAAGTCAATGTTTTTGTTGAGGCCGTGACGGATATTATCGCCGTCAAGCAGATAAGTTTTGTATCCTTTCGCATACAATTCCTGTTCAACCCGGTCGGCCAGTGTTGATTTACCCGAACCGCTGAGGCCCGTAAACCAAAGCACCAGGCCCTTTTGATGCAACAGCTTTTCACGGTCGCTGCGGGTGATTTTATAGTCTTGCTTTACAATATGCAGGGGTTCCATGTGTTTCTTATATCAGGTTGTACCAGTATGCCAGTCCGAAAATGGTAAGCGCCATATAAATGAATGTGGGGATAATACCGAACCTGGTGTAATCAATGAATTTATATCCTCCGGGCCCGAATACCATCAGGTTGGTCTGATACCCGAAGGGCGTGATGAAATCCGCCGAACTGGCGAAGGCGATGGTGAGGAACAAAGGCGTAAAATCCGTTAATCCCATTTGCTGCCCGATGGCTACAGCTACCGGAAAGGTGATGGCTACCGCGGCGGCGTTGGTTACAAACATGGTGAGGATGTTGGTAACAAGATAAAGGCCCAGCAGTATGCCCAGGGTAGGGTGGAGGCTGGCCGTGAGGTTAATCACGGTGTTTGCAAACAGCTGATCCGCACCCGAGTTTGAAATGGCTTTGCCCACACCAATGGCGAGGGCCAGCATGACCATCAGCTCAAGATCCAGCGACTTTTTTATATCCTCGATGGTCAGTGATCCTGCCAGGGCCAGTGCCCCGGTAATCAGAAACAGCGACATAAACAGGCTTACCGTATCGGTGGCTTCCAGAATGAAAGCGGCGAGGATTCCCAGCAACAGCCATTTTACGATGCTTTTATCGGAATGATTGATCTCCCGGCGTTTTGATACCAGGATAAGGTCCCTGTTCTGCTCTACACGGCTGCGGAATTTCTTTCCCGCAACAATCAAAAGCAGGTCTCCGTTCTTTAAATCAATATCACCTACTTTGCCGCTTATTTTTTCTCCGTCGCGGTTTACGGCGATGATACCGGCGTCAAAGGCCTCTCTGAAATTGGTCTTGTTAATGGGTTTGTTGATGAGCGATGAGTTCGGCGCAACAATGGCCTCGATGATTTCCACTTTGCCGTGCGCGGGATATTCGGAATAGTCAGCATGTGTTAAATCCGTTTGGTTGTTCATCAGGTCAATCACCGTATCCGTTTCTCCGGCGAAAATCAGGATGTCGCCGGTTTGAATGATTTCCTTGGGTGAAACAGGAGCGATGGTTTGATCTTTACGGATGATTTCAACCACATACAATCCCCGCAGTTGCCGCAGCTTGTTATCATCAAGCGATTTTCCCACATAACTGGAGCTGGCCGGAACCCTGGTTTCTATCAGGTACTCCCGCACATGCTCTTTGAAATCGGTTAAGGCATCGGAACGGTTGGTGAGCAGTTTGTTGCTGAAAAAGGTGATGTAAAGAATCAACACGATCATAATGGGCAAGCCAATCGGCGTAAAGGAAAACATGTTCAGCGGTTCCATACCCGCATCGGTGGCAAGACCACTCACCACCAAATTGGTCGATGTACCAATCAGGGTAACAGTACCTCCAATGATGGCTGCCATGGACAGTGGCATCAACACTTTGGAAGGACTGATCTTTTTTCGTTTGGCCCAGTCATATACATAGGGCATCATCAGGGCCACAAGGGGTGTGTTGTTTACAAAGGCGGATAAACTGGCCACCGAAGTGCTCATCCTGAAGAGAAAAGCCCGGTAGCTTAAATTATGCCTGAACAAACGGTAAATGGAATAGTCAAGCGCCGCGGAGCGTTTTATGACATCGCTGATGATGAGCAGCAGGAAAATTACGGCGATTTGCTCATTGGCAAATCCGCTCAAAGCTTCTTTGGGCTTGATGATATGGGTCGCCATCAGCACGGTGATGGCAAGTACAAATACCATAACCGGCTTCACATACTCCTTGTAAAGCGCAAACACCATCCCCGCGATAACGAAGCTGACGATGATGATTTGCGGGTTTTCCAACATGGGGTTTTTTTGAAGGTGTTTTTGGTACCGGGTAGTGCTTATTTCGGCAATTCAGGGTTCCTTACATCGTAAGGACTGATTATCTGCAATTTTCGCCTTTCCTGAATCAGGATTTCCGTACGGATAAGGGCGGGAGCGTCAGTTAGGTTTAACCCCTTTACCGGAAGTGCAACAGGAGTAGCTTTTCGAAGGCAATCAGGCATGCGCCCCGATCGTTGAGCCGTTCCCCTCCGTGTATAATATGGCCCTGACATATCTTTTTTTAATGTCAGGGACACATTAAACCGGATATTTGAACTCAGGGAACCACCGGAAGGCAGCTGCGGCAGGCAAGAATGCATGATCGATCGGATGCTTCTTATACGTAACTTTCATTGTTTTGGTTTAAAATCCAGTTGCGTAAGATTTGCGAAATTAGTAATGTATCGGGTTTAGCTGGCAGTTAATTGAAATTTTCGGTTTAATTCAGCAGCTGTTATGCCTTGTTCAGCAATAAAAACGGACTGAAATTGGTTATTTTTACCGCAATACACTCTTAATTATTTACTTTGTAAAGCATGATTGAGATCCAGAATTTCCGGAAGATTAGGTGTTTTCTGAAACACAGAACGGGTGTTTTCCTGAATTTCGCTGTGCTTTTGTTTTTTCATGTGGTATCAGCCGCCCCGTTTTTCGTAAATGGGGTGTATGCCCAAAGCAACAACCGCTTTATCATTCAGGAAGCCAGGGTTCGCTTTGTGTCGGATGCCAGCCTTGAAAGAATTGAAGCGGTTTCGGATGAATTGCGTGGAATCATTGATGTTACCAATAAAACCTTTGCTTTTAGTATTGTGAATACTTCTTTTAAAGGCTTTAACAGCCCGCTCCAGGAAGAACATTTTAATGAGAACTACATGGAGTCAGACAAATACCCAAAGTGTACATTCAGCGGAAAAGTAATTGATGAAGTGGATTTTACCGGGAAGGGTACCTATACCATACGTGCAAAAGGGATATTAAATGTGAAAGGAATAGGCCAGGAGAGGATCATAAAGAGTACCATCGTAATAAATGATAATGATATATTGCTGACCAGTGATTTCAATATTCTTCTTTCGGATCATGAAATCCGGATTCCGAGGATTGTTCAGCAGAAAATAGCTCCCGAGATAAATATTTTTGTGAAAGCCAGAATGATAAAAGGAACTGCAGGAAAATGATCCGTTACCTGATGTGCTGTTTTTTGATGGCTTTATCATGTAAGGTGTATAGCCAGTATCCTTATTTTAAGGAAATCACCATCGAGCAGGGAAATGATGACCTTAAAGTAAATAACGTTTTTCAGGGCGCCGAAGGCTTGATTTACATTGGTACCAACCAGGGCTTTTTCAGATACGACGGCTTTGATTTTGAAAAAATTGATTTTCCTGATTCCCTGCGTGACAAAAGAGTAAGCTGTCTTACAAATTCGCGTAAAAGGGAACTCATGGTGGGCCTCGAAAACGGGTTTATTTTTATCTATAGGAATGAAAAACTGGAGTCATTGTCCTCTCCCCTTAAAAGTCCTGTGAAATGTATGCTGGAGATGGAAGATGGCACCCTTTGGGTAGCCTCCTACGGCGAAGGGATTTTTTACAGAAAGGCAAAGGATTGGCACCGGCTGGCGGGCTTACCTGATCCTTTTATTTATCAGTTGCTGTATCACAATTCGGGCAGGATCCTGGCTGCAAGCGATGGCGGTTTGATTGTGATTGAACCCAACACTGAACCCCTCCGCTACCGGGTATATAACAGCAAGGATGGTTTGCCCGATAATATTGTGAAGGTGATGGATGTGTTACCCGATAACCAGGTTTTTCTCGGTTTTCAGGAGAAAGGGATCTCTGTTTTTAATCTGAATACATCCGGATTCAATAATATCCTGCCTCCCTTTCAATGGAAATACGGTTCGGTGAATTGTATTACCAGGCTTCAAAATGAATTCTGGTTGGGTACGGATGCCAACGGACTGGTGGATTATGAGTTCAGTGGCGACCGGCGCATCCGTAATTTTTTTAATGCGGAGGTGTTCCCGTATAAAAAGGTGAACTCCCTTTTGAGAGATAAGGAAGGGAATGTATGGATCGTTGCGGATCATAAACTCATTCTTTCTCCCGGCGAACGGGTGGAGTTTGTCAATGCATCTTCCGGATTGGGTTTTGACAGTATTCAGGCCATTACAGCCAGCCGCGATGGCTATATCTGGTTTAGCAGTGCAAAAGGTTTGTTTCGCTTCAATTATATGGCATCGGGCCATGAAAAAATCAGGAAATACAAAATACCCGATCCGTTGAATCCGCACATTGTCTCCCTTTACGAAGATGAGGCCGGCTATATATGGATCGGCACATTTGATAATGGCTTGTTCAGGTTGCACCCCGAAAGTGGCAAAGTACGACGCTTTGGCGTGAAGGATGGTTTGTTGAACGCAAATGTAATATCTATTGACGGCCGGGACAATGTATTATGGCTGGCCACCCTGGGTGGAATTATACAATGCACCATGAGAGATCCCCTGCAATTTGGTGATGAAGCGGGATACACTTTTGAAGCACTCAGCTATCGTGACAAGAGATATGATGGTTTTGTGTACTCTGTATATATCGATCGTAAAAACAGGGTGTGGTTTGGCACCGATGGAAACGGAATACTTATGTATGATGGGAAAAAACTGAACGCCTTCCCCGAATGTAAGGATGCAAAGGTGATCTATTCCATTACAGAAGATGCCAATGGGAACATTTGGTTCAGCTCACAATACCTGGGGATGTTTATGTATGATGGGAAAAAGTTCAGGAATTTTAATATTTCCAGGGGCCTTTCTTCCCTGGATATTATCGGTGTCAGTAATGACAACGCGGGCAATGTACTTGTTGTAAATAACAAGGGAGTCGATATTATTAACCCTTACAATTTTGAAATTAAACGGATGGGTGAGGAGTCCGGGATAAAGCTGCTGGATGCCGATCTGAATGCCGTTACACGCGACCCAAAAGGAGGGGTGTGGATCGGTTCCAGAAAGGAATTGATTCGCATTTACAATTACAACAGAGATATTATTCATCAACCCCGTCTGATCCTTCGCAGCGTGATAACATTCATGAAACAATCCGTTGACCTGAAGGATACCGTTTTTGATTATAACCAGAACCATATTTCTATTGAATATACCGGATTATGGTATACACAACCTGATCTGCTGTCATACCGCTACCGGCTGAAAGGTTACAGCAATGACTGGATCCCCACCCGCGACAGAGTGGTTACCTTCCCTAATCTCCCGCCCGGCCGTTATACTTTTGAAGTGATGGCAGGCCTGGCAGGGCAATTTAATAACAGTAAAGTCGTGAGATACGGTTTTATGATCAGGAAGCCTCTCTGGAAGGAAAACTGGTTGATCTTTTCCGCCTTCCTGCTCCTGACTTCAGGCATCCTGCTGTATATCCGCGACAGGGATATCCGCTTGCGGAAAATGGAAAGCCTGAAGAAAGAGAAAGTAGAATACCAGTTTGCCACACTCAAAAGCCAGGTGAATCCGCATTTCCTTTTTAACAGTTTTAATACCCTTATCGGTATTATTGAAGAGGACAAGGACAAAGCTGTTAGTTATGTGGAGAAGCTGTCGGACTATTTCAGGAATATGGTGCAGCACAGAGATAAGGACATCGTGTCGCTCAAAGAAGAACTGGAGATGGTGGAAACTTATTATTTCCTCCAGCAAAAACGTTATGGGCAATATCTGGAACTGGTGATTGAGGTTCCGGATGCATGGAAAGACCATTTCGGCCTACCTCCTTTGTCGCTGCAACTGCTTATTGAAAATGCCGTGAAACACAATGCAGTCTCCTTCGAAACGCCCCTGTATATCAAAGTGGCTGCCTCGGGTGATTCGGCGCTTGTCATATCCAATAACCGTAATCCTAAAATTACCGCCGAACCTTCCACAGGCATTGGTCTTGAAAATATCATGAGCAGGTTTCATATCCTGACCGGTCTGGATGTTGTGGTGGACGAATCGCCGGCAGCTTTTTCGGTGAAGATTCCGCTCATAAAAATTGTGAAGGATAAAGGTCAAAAATCATTATTTCCTGTTCGTTCCCTTACCCGGGAAGGATAAAGCAGGGAGCATATAATTCAGCAGCCATGAAAATACTGATCATTGAAGATGAAAAACCTGCCGCCGACAGGTTAATTAAAATGATAGCGGACCTGGAACCCTCCGCCGAAATACTGGAAACACTGGTGAGCATAAAATCATCTGTGGAATGGTTTGCAAAACATCCCGTCCCCGACCTGGTGATGATGGATATCCATCTGGCCGACGGGCAGAGTTTTGAGATTTTTTCGAGAGTGGAAATTACCGCGCCTGTTATTTTTACCACAGCCTATGATGAGCATGCATTGGACGCTTTCAAGGTGAACAGCATCGATTATCTGCTCAAGCCCATTAAAACGGAAGACCTCGCCAGGGCCTTTGAAAAGGTGAAGCGATTGACATCGTTTAATCCAAGGCAACTGGAAATGATGATCAGTAAGCTTACCGGCCGTCAGAAAGATTTTCAGAAAAGGATGGTCATCCGCTTCGGTGATACCATTAAAATGATCGATATAGCGGAGGTGAGTTATTTTTATACCGAAGATAAAATCAATTATTTATGCACCACCGGAAATCTGAGGTATCCCATTGATTACAACCTGGATGAGCTGGAGAATTTGCTCAACCCCGAACAGTTTTTCCGCATTAACCGCCAGTTTATCATCAATATTAAAGCTATTGATAAAATGCTGGCCTGGTCAAAATCAAGAGTGAAAGTGGTGTTGAATCCACCTACCTCCGAAGATACCATTGTGAGTACCGAGCGTTCCCCTTATTTTAAAGATTGGCTGACGGGATATAAAGAGTAATTGGTCTTTTTTCCACTTTTTTCCCGTTTAAAGGATACTTCTTCCCGTTCGGTATATTTTTTTATTCATTTTCTGTTATGCTCCGTAAAATTGTAACATGATTTATCATACGAAGCAGCATATGGAAAAACTGAGGACATTAATCATTGCATCTTTTTTGGGCATGACACTCATGTCCGCATGCAAGCATGAAATCCCGCAACCACAGGTGGTAAACAATAATGGAGGTGGAAACGGCGGTGGTGGTGGCGGAGGAGGCGGGATAAACATTAACCCCTGTGATTCGGACAGTGTGTATTTTAATTTGCAGGTATTGCCGATCCTTATTTCCAATTGCTCCATGAGCGGCTGCCATGATGCGGCTTCCCACCAGGATGGAGTGGTTCTGACTTCGTACCAAACAGTGATGAATTCTGGCATTGTTCAACCCGGTGACCCTAACGACGGTGACCTCATTGAAGCGATTACCGAAACGGATCCGGATGATGTAATGCCTCCACCTCCGGCTTCGCCATTGAGTCCGCAGCAAATTCAGTTGATTCAAACCTGGATTGCCCAGGGTGCCCAAAATCTGAATTGCAATAACGGTTGCGACACCCTGAACTTTACCTGGTCAGGTACCATCCGGCCCTTAATTCAAACCAAATGTCAGGGATGCCACCAGGGCAGCAGCCCGGGCGGCGGGGTCAACCTCAGTAATTACGCCGGGGTGTCCGATGCCGCATTTGATGGTTCTCTGCTGGGATCGGTAGAACATGCCGTCGGCTGGAGTGCGATGCCGAAAAACAGCGCACAGCTTCCTGCATGTGAAATCATTCAGATCCGGAAATGGGTCAATGCAGGTGCGCCGAATAATTGATGCCAAGTCCCGTAATTGTTCAACTCCAAGCCTCTCCAATCAAGTGAACCCATTAAAGAAATCTTTGAATACCATCATTCTGATGACCTTGCTTACCTTGTTGTTTGCCGGATGTTATTATGATGTGGAAGAAGAATTGTATCCTGTAACAGGCACCTGCGATACCACCTCGGTGAGTTATACCGCAAGCATTGCACCCATAATGAATCAGCATTGCGTGTCCTGTCACAGTGGCTCTTCCCCCTCCGGAAATATTGATTTATCGAGTTATGCCAGTGTAAAAAATTATGCGGCTGATGGTTCGCTGTACGGATCCGTCAGCCACGCATCCGGCTGGTCGGCCATGCCGCAAAATGCAGGTAAAATTGATGCTTGCTCCATACTTAAAATACAGGTATGGATAAACAAAGGAACCCCCAATTAAGTCATGAAAAAGATAGCAGCTGTAGTTTTAATTCTCATAGCCATAGGCGGTATAGTCGGAACCTATTTGTATAATAAACCTGTGCCCGGTATTTCCGGTGAAAAGCCGGTGGCTGAACTCACGGCAGATTCGCTGTTTAAAATATATGAATCGGATGAAGAACTGGCCAACAAATTATACCTCGATAAGGTGATTAAGGTGAAAGGAAAAGTTCAGTCCCTGAATTCAGATACCAGCGGTGTTTCGGTAAGCCTTGAAACCGCGGCTGGAATGTTCGGGGTCATTTGCAAATTAGATAAAGAGCATTCGGCAGATTATAAAACCGGACAAGAGATAATGTTAAAAGGCCGTTGCACCGGATACCTCATGGATGTGGTGCTGGTGGCTTGTGTGCCAATGGAAGAATAACACACCTAAAACAATAAATAATATGCAACTGAAAAACAGATGGCTTCCTATAGCCGGAATAGCTGTAGTGTTCGCAACGGCGTTCGACATCCTCAGTGATAATGGTAAGGCCGGGTATACCGCCTCACCGGGAGAGATTCTTTGTGATGATTGTCATTCTTCATTTGGAAATTCAAATGCAGGATCCGGAACCATCTACCTGACATCATCCATGAACAACTGGCAGTATGTTCCGGGGCAAACATACACGATGAGTGTCGTGGTTAAACATACCGGGAGACCGCTCTTTGGCTTCGGTTGTGAAGCCCTGACTTCGTCCAATACCAACGCCGGTACAATTGTGGTTACAAACACTGCGAAAACACAGTTAAAATCCAAATCAGTGAGCGGTGTACTGCGAAATAATATCGTACACCAGATGAATGGCGGACTTGCGAATGATTCAGCGGTTTTTACCTTTAACTGGCAAGCTCCAGCTACCAATGTGGGCAATGTGACGTTTTATTTTTCAGGAGTGGCCGCTAATAATAACGGCGACGATAATGGCGATTATGTGTACAATTCTACCAAACTGGTAACCCCGGCAAGTACTACCGGACTTACCGAAAACCATGCGGATCATTCCCACCTGCAATCGCATATCAACCAAAACGGTGACATCACCCTGAAGTATGTGTCGGAAGCCAGCGTGGCTCCTCGGGTAGATTTGTATGATTTGAACGGGAGGTTAATCGTGTCGCGCAATTTTGAATTGCAGGGTTCGGGAAATGTTGAATTGGTCTTTGATCGTCCCCTGGGTTTAAGAGAAGGCATCTATGTGATCAGCCTGCTTTCCGGTTCCACCGTATCAAGCAATAAAATCCATATATACTAAACAAGTTTAATTATGAAAAAGTTAATTTTTATTTCAGCCATGTTGTCGATAATGGCTATGACCTCCCAAGCTCAGAATCGTTATTTTACCCGTAACGGAAAGATTAATTTCTTTTCGGATGCCCCGATGGAAAAAATTACCGCCCGGAATTCACAGGGAACAAGTGTGTTTGACGCTAAAACGGGCCAGATGGAGTTCGCGGTGCTGATGAAGGCTTTTGAATTTGAAAAAGCCCTGATGATGGAGCATTTCCATGAGAATTATGTGGAGTCGGATAAATATCCGAAATCTGTTTTCAAAGGAACGATTACTGATATCTCCACGGTGGACTTCGCAAAGGAAGGAACCTATCCTGTAAATTATAAAGGTTCGCTCACCCTGCATGGTGTTACCAAAGAAATAAACGGTAAGGGCACCCTGAGTGTTAAAGGTGGAAAAGTCATCAGCCATGGTGATTTTATTATCCTGCTGGCGGATTATAATATCGAAATCCCCTCCCTGGTAAAAGATAAAGTTGCCAAAGAAGTTAAAATTGTAGTGGATGCGGCTTATGAGAAAATGCAATAGAAGGCTGTGCTTGCTTACGCTGATGGCCGGCCTGTTTTTTTCAAACGTCCGGGCCCAGGATGACCTGCTCGGCTTACTCGGTGAAGAAGCCCCGAAAAAGGAGTTTGTAAAAAACGCCTTCAAGGCAACCCGTGTCATTACCGGACAGTCGATGGAGCACGTGGCCGCGGGCGTACTCGATTTCCGTATCCTGCACCGTTTCGGCCGACTGAACGAAGGCGCTTATGGAGCCTATGGACTGGATCAGGCCACCATTCGCCTCGGCCTGGATTATGGCATTACCGAACGCCTGATGATAGGCATTGGGAGGAGCAGCAACCGGAAGGAACTGGATGGATTTGTAAAGTATCGCCTCTTGTGGCAGTCAACCGGTAAAGGGTCCATTCCCTTTTCAATGATTCTCATTTCGGGTGTTACAAAGGATGGACTGAAATGGGCGGATCCTGAAAGAAAAAACTATTATACATCGCGCCTCTCATTCTACCACCAGGTATTGCTGGGAAGGAAGTTTTCTGATGCTTTCAGCCTGCAGCTGATGCCAACCATGGTACACCGCAACCTCGTGCCAACGGCCGATGCGGAACATGACGTATATGCACTGGGGATAGGGACGCGGCTGAAGCTGAGCAAAAGAATTGCGCTCACAGCCGAATATTTTTACAATCTTCCGGATCAGCTGGGCCCTGAACAGACAGATCCATTGTCCATAGGTTTCGATATTGAAACCGGAGGTCACGTTTTTCAGCTGCATTTTACAAATGCGCTTGGAATGAATGAACGTTCATTTGTTACGGATACCCATGGCAGCTGGGATAAAGGAGATATTCATTTCGGCTTTAACATCAGCCGGGTGTTTACCCTTTCAAAGCCCAAAACCTTTAAAGAATAAGGCGGCACTCATCGCATCAGGTGAAGTAAAAATTGCTTTTTAATGATAAGGTAATAATGGTCCGGTAAACAGCCGGACTGTTATTTTTTACACCCCGTCGCAGGAAGCATCAGTAAAAAAACGCGTGGTAAGCCCTCTTGAAATATTGCGATATTTTCCTGAGCGGCTTCATCATCAGGGTGGCAAAACCCGGTTTGATGCCATTCAGTTTCCAGGCCATCTTGTCTTCAATGTTCGCTTTGAGTTTTACAAAGAAACTGACATTGCTGACACCTCCCATCCGCATCTTCACGATGGTTTCGTTGAGGTAGGCAAGTTTGATGTTGTTCTTGTGAATCAGGCGCAGCATTAATTCATAATCCGCCGATAATTTCAACTCCGTATTGAAGCCCCCGAATTTTTCATAACACTCACGGCGTACAAAAAAAGTAGGGTGCGGTGGCATCCATCCTTTTAAAAAATCTCCTTCCTGGTAAGTCCCGGATTCCCAGGTGCGCATTACCTTGTTGGTGTCGTTCCTGTTGACAAATACAAGGTCGGCGTAAACCCCCTCGCTGTCCGGATTTTTTTTAAACGTTTCAACGATATGGCTGATCACCTGCGGATGCGCATACAGGTCATCGGAATGTAACATGCCAATGATGTCACCGCTGGCGTGTTTAATACCTTTGTTCAACGCATCATAAAGTCCTTTGTCGCGTTCGGAAATGACATTGGAAATTTTGTCTCTGTATTTGTCAACGATACGTAACGTGTTGTCTTTCGACTTACCGTCGATGATCAGGTACTCAATATCCGGGTAATCCTGCATCACCACCGACTTGATGGTGTCTTCAACGGTAGCGGCGCTGTTATAGGTAATGGTAATGATGGAAACTTTCATGTGTGGGTCCGTTGTTTAAAGGCTCATATTTCTTTCTCGGATTCGTACCGCGGGATTCCCCTTATACAGTCCATAGGCCTCCAGGGTTTCTGTGGCTACCGACTGAACGGTAAGAATAGCATGTGATTTTAACGTAACTCCGGGGCAAACTACGGATAGCGCCCCTACCCAGGCCCCGTCTTCCAGGGTAATGGGTTTTACAATCAGGTCGAAGGAAGGCTTTTTATAGTTATGATTGCCGCAAAGCAGCATGGCACCCTGGCTGATACAGCAGTGATCGCCGATGTTTACCATGGCCAGGTTGTCAATCCATACTTTTTCACCGATCCAGCAGTGGTTCCCGATCTTCAGGAACCATGGATATTTGATATTCACCGTGGGCTTTATTACTACACCTTTCCCCACACGTGCCCCGAACAGGCGCAGGAGAAATACTTTCAGGCTGCTGATGGGGTTGAGGGGATTCATGAAAAACAAAAAATTTACCAGGTACCACAACGACCTTTTGATAATTCCGGCACCGGGTTGATACCAGGAATTATTATAAATGGCGAGATTCGTTTTTACCTCTTTCATTTTTTCGGATTATGAGGCAAAGAGACCTTGGTTTTGTGCAATGGCTTCCGGGTTATGAATGACCTTCCTGGCGTATTCCAGGGCGCCTTGGCTCAGGGTATCAAATTCGCTTTGGCCGATGTGTATCATTTTTTGAATTACGCCGGTGATTTCCGCTTCCCTGGCCAGCGGTATATCCCATCCCGCTTTTTCCTTTTCCAGCCCCCTCCAGGGTGTCTGATCCGACAAGAGGACAGGACATCCTGCCGCCATGCTTTCAATGATGCTGTGTCCGAAATTTTCATTGAAAGTAAGTA
>CAZHSC010000009.1:29053-30371 GCA_964534995.1 uncultured Bifidobacterium sp. | reverse complement strand
TAAGTAAAATACTTAAATGGTACTGTTGCAGTTGTGCAGTTACCTCTTCATTGGGCAGATATCCCTTGTAAGCAGCCGTGATATGCCCCGGTAGTTTTTCTATCAGCGCTTCACATTGCTGCCAGTATTCTTTTTCTTCCAACGGTCCGTAAATATCGAATTCCACTTTTCCATCATCAGGCAGCTTGGACAGCAGTCGGAGTGTACCGTCAAGATTTTTCTTATCTGAAATACGCGACAGGAATGCCATTTTGAGTATACCGGGTTTTTTTACCCTGGCGCATTCCCTGATTTCCCTGGGCTCGCTCAAGTCGAGTGCAACACGTATGGCTTGCTTTTTTCCGAATACCTTTTGAATTTCACAGGCTTCCGCATCGGTGGAGGCATGCCATCGTAAATTGCGGTACAATCCTGTCAGTTTTGACCACAGCAGAAATGATTTTTTCTTAAATGCCTTAATCCGCAAGGCACCCGCGCCCAGCATCCCTCTGGGTGCCAGCACCACGGTGCGTACGGGCAAATGCCTTTTCCGGACCATGAGCGGATAGATCGTGAATACTTTCGAGAAAAGCGAGTTGAGGTATATGATATCCGCCCTTTCTGAAAGTATGATTTCTTTTATCCTCCGGTAATTTTGTTGTCCTGCCGAAAGGTAAAGTACATGGGTGCCGTCAGGGCCTTTTGTCCATGCATCTCGCCTGATGCCGGGATAAGGCTGGGTGTCGTGGAGGTCGGTATCGGACGTGACGATGTAAAAATCATAATCATGACAGAGGTAATAGGCCATGTTCGCCACCGAGCGGATTTGTCCTCCCGCTTTATATCCGGGCAGGTACCAGTCAACAAAAACAAGTATTTTTTTTCGTGAACTCATAGGGTGTCGATCAGTGCTGTAGTCCTTGATGTTGGGGGATGTTTGCGTCTTCCTTCATTTTCAGGGGGTCGGTACCATGCATCAGGCTCCATACGCATTGCGCCCAGGTATGCGGGGTGATTACCCGGGATAATTCAATGCTTCGCTGTCCCATGACGCGCAACTCCTCATCGCTGTGATGAATGATGTTGAGCAGGGCGGAGCGAATGGAGGCGCTGTCTTTCGGTTGGGTAAAGTAACCGTTCCAACGCTCTTTCAGGAATACGGTGGCGGCACTTGTTTTGGTACTGCATACCAGCGGAAATCCGGCGGCGGCGAATTCATGTACCACCACCCCCCAGTGTTCGTAATGAGTAGGGAGGATGAATACGCCGGTTTGCGCAAGCCAGGGAGCCAGGTCAGCCGGCTGGATGAAGCCGATGTTTTTGATGGCGGGGTGTTCGG
>CAZHSC010000009.1:0-29043 GCA_964534995.1 uncultured Bifidobacterium sp. | reverse complement strand
TGCACCAGAGCTCCCAGTCCTTACGTTCTTCTTCGCTCAGACTGGCAAAAGCCTGCCACAACTCACGGATGCCCTTTAAAGCGGTATATCTCCCGGTGAACAGGAAGCGGTGCGGGAATTTGCGGGCTTTTTCATCATGTGATTGCCTGCCGTAGGACATGAATAAGCTGGTGTCCGCCGAATACATACCGGTCAGCAGCCTTTCATTTCTGAAACCCAGTTTTCGGGCATACACAGCGTTAGGCTCACCGGGAACCCAACAATGCGTAAATAGTTTTGGCAGGTAGGCGGGGCCGATAAAGGAAGCGATGTATTGTTTGAAGGTGCCATGCCAGGGGTTGTCGAGACTCATGACTACCGGAACCTTCTTTTTTAAATGCCTTGCCACAGCCAGGTAACCCTTGTCGGCCCATCCGCAGATGAATACATAATCGGGATGAATTTCGGAAGCCAGGCGGATAAGCCCTTCCTGGTTATAATTCCCCCTTTCGTATACCCTCGTGTTTTTGTTGAAAGTAAACTGAAAGGGTGCTACACTGGCTACGGGATACCTCACCAGGTGAATCTCCACATCGTATTCAGACGCCAGTTGATCCAGACAAGCCATAAAGTAACCTGCCAGTTCAAAGTACAGGAACAGCGCCTTCTTTCTCGGCTTTGGGTTTTTCATATTGCAGCAGGGTGAGTACGAGCAGAGCGATAATGGTAAATGGGTTGAGAGAGGCCTGTAGCCAGGACTCGAACATGTTTGAAAAGATGATGGCGAAGAAGCAGGGAAACGCCAGCGGATTCACCTTTGCCGCCTTCAGGAAATTTCTCAGCAGGCCAAAGACAAAACAGATCAGTCCCACAATACCCGTATTTAACCACACTGCCAGAAAGGTATTGTGCACACTGCCGATGTGGCCATGCATCACAAACCATTCCTGGCGCAGCAGAAACAGATGTTCTTCAAAAGCGAATCCCCTGCCAAACAGGAAATAATTTTTCTGTATCTCGCTCCAGGCATAGTTCCATGCAATCAGGCGTCCTGATCCGTTATCGAGGTGGTCAACGCGCATATAGCTGCCCAGGCCAATGGCGGAGAAGATGGCTCCGATGTTGTCATTGATGATCTGAAACAATACGGCGGCAATAAGAACAATCGCGAAGCCGATCCAGGGGGATACTTTATAGACGTAGGAAAAAAACAGGAAAATAAAGATGGAGAAGATACTGTTACGCGAGCCGGCCATAATCAGTGAAATGAACAGCAAGCCGTATATCACATATTTTTCCCGGCGGGAGAAGATATCGGGATAATGATACTGGGATACATGAATCAGTAAAAACAATACCGTGCTCATCACGCCGATACCGTTGGGATTGCCCATCAGACCCTGATAGCGGTCGGCCCAATAAGCCCAGTCGCGCGGTAAAACAAATATGGTAACCAGGCCCAGGAGGTACAGTATGGTAACCAGCCAGATGATTTTTCGCAGGAATACTGCTTTTTCCACTTCAATTTGACGGAGAAAATAATTGGGTATGGCGGCAATCAGCAGGAAGTAGGAGAGGGTCTTCTGGAAGGAGATGGCCGGATCGGGATTCCGGGGAAACAACATAAAGGCGACAATGAAAAATGGGATGAAGGGCAGGTAAATTTTTGACCGGACAGGAAAATTTTTCATGTTGATGTAATACAGCAGGCCGGCAATCATGATGATGTATCCTTTGGCCTGCGCCGCGAAAAGGAGTTCGTAGTGACGGTTGTCGCTCAGGTAATTGATCAGAAAAATGGTGAGCACAATCTCCGAGTACTGGCCCTTGTACTTGTATAGTATGATACAGGCCGGTACCAGGATCAGCGCGGTTTCCTTTAATAATAAGCCGCAAATCACCCAGAATAAACTGATGGCGATGAACTGGTAATTTTCTTTCAGGTACTGATGCATCGTACTACAGCGCAAAAGTATTGAATAAGTCCAGATGCTGCTGCGCTACCTTTTGCCAGGTAAATTTTTCATTGACCTTTTTATAGGAATTTTCAGACTGCGTCAGTCTTTCCTGCGGGCTGCTCTGGTAAAATTTCTGGATGGCCCACTTCAGTGACCGGATATTGCCCGTTTCTATCAGGAATCCGTTGTCGGAATTTACAAGTTCGGCCGTTGCCCCGGTGTCGCTCACGATGACCGGCATCGCCGCCGCCATCGCTTCCAGCACCACCGTAGGCATTCCTTCAAACCTGGTGGGAAATACAAAGAGGTCGTTTTCCCGGTATAACTCCGTCAGGCGATCGTCATCGGCAAAGCCAATGAAGTTGACATTGTCAAAATTATATTCCCTGGTGTATTGTTCGTACAGCGGCCCTTTGCCCACCAGGTTAAATTGTAAGCGGTTTTTATATCCTTCGTTGTTGAGTTGTTTTACCGCCTCCATCAGCAGGTTGATTCCTTTGTTAAAAGCGAACCTTCCCACAAAAAGCAACTGCAGGCGTTCTTTGTCGAAGTTGCGCGCGGGCTTGCTGCCGGGATTTACGGCATTGGGCAAGACCACAACTTTACGATGGGGATCCGGAACATTTTTATGGAGAATACCGGTTAACTTCCCGCCCAGTGAAACCACTTTGGCTGCATGCCTGAACTGGTAACGCTCCATCATCCGCATCGGCAGGGTTTTATAGCGCTCCGCTAAGGTGAGGCTCTGAAAGGGCTCCAGGCCATGCTGGTTGATGATGACGCGCTTTCCGGTTTTATGGATGCCGTGCAGCACACTGAAACCCTGTGCATAGACGAGAGCGCCGGGATGATCGCTGATCACTTTGTGTGTTTCTTTCGAATATTCATAGCAGCGCCGTATGTAAAAGCCGTTGAAGTCAAAAGGAATCTGTATTTCCTTCACCCCGGGAAGAGCGGCAAATATTTGCCGGTCATGAGGGTGAATGACGGTCATGTCAAGCTGTCCCGATTGGGCAAGCGCCTCAATCAGGCAGGCGGAATGCCGCTGCATACCCCCTATCGCGTGAGGAAATATACCATCGGTAACGAAGATCAACTGACGACGGCCGGAGTTCATTTTTCGATAAGGGTTCTGATGCCTTCATCAATGCCGATGAATGGATTCCAACCGATGGACTTCAGTTTGCTGACGTCGGCGAGCAGGTGCATGCGCTCCACTTTTCGGACCCTCGCCGGATCCACTTCAATTTCTATCTTTTCACCCGACTCGCGGCTGAAGGCCTCCACAATATCTACTACCGAGTATTCAATGCCGCGGCCCAGGTTAAAGGTATCAATACCCTTGTCAATTTTATGGAGCAACGCGTGTACAGCATTGGCCATATCGGAGGTGTGTATGAAATCCCTTTTAGGGGTGAGGTTGCCCAGTTTGATCTTCCGCAGGCCGCTGTTCACCTGCTTTTGTATTTCAGGAATCAGGTGTGGATTGGTTTCATTGGGCCCGAATGCGTTGAAAAACCTGCAGATGATGGTGGGTATACCGGTCATCAGGTGAAATTCATTGCACAGATGTTCACCCGCCAGCTTGCTTAACCCGTAAATGTCCATGGGACCCGTCTGATGCCTTTCGGAAACCGCGTTATCGTATATCGGATATACGGCAGCGGTAGAGGCGAAGAATACCTTGGAGGTGTTGTACTTCCTGGCTGCATTGAGGATGTGTATCGTGCCCCGTATGTTGATGTCCGATGACTCAAAGGGGTGCTGGTTGCAGTAAGGGATAAAATGCACAGCGGCAAGGTGGATGACAATGTCGGGACGCACTTTGTTGAAAATTTTATCTATGCTATCCTCGTCGAGAATGTCATTGAGAAAGAAGTGGCTGTCCGGGATATGTATAAATTCCCTTTTTCCGAAAGACAGGTTATCAATCACGAATATTTCATGTCCTTCACGCTGTAATTTGTCAATAACCGCGCTGCCGATAAAGCCTGCCCCCCCCGTAACCAGTGTTTTCATTTTTTAAATTGCTCTTAGTAAGGTATATTTGAATGAAGTAAATTAACGGATGTTTTGAATAAGTTCCCTGTAATGTTCCAGCTGCGCCTTCTTAGTGAAATGTAAATCCACGAGGCTTACCATTTCGGCGCGGGTATGCATGGCAGAGGTGCCGATAGGGGGTAATGCATGACCGTTAGCAATGATGCCGCAGTTCCTGGTTTTTACAAATTCACTGTAGTCCCCTATGTTTTCTGAAATGATAACCGGAAGCCCTGCCGACAGATATTCCGCGAATTTTGTAGGGGCCGCCACGCGGTTGGTGGTGCTCTGTTCCCTGATCAGGATCCCCATGTCGCCTGCCGCCAGTACCCCGGGAACCTCACGGTGTCCGACCCATTTCTGCAGGATCTGCCCCGGAAATTCCATTTCCAGTTTTTTAATGTTTTCTTCGGGTTTCGAAAGGAATATGATTTTATTCGATACGGCCTTTTTAAGAAAGGGCTGCAGGTATTGATATACCAGTGAAAAGGATTGCCATCCGGAAGTGGAGCCGGAATAAATCAATACTACATCGCCGCTTCCGATACCCAGTTTCTCCCGGGCTTTTGATTTTTCCTCATCACTGATTACCGCGGGCGAAAAGTCACTGTTGAGTGTGCAGGGAATAACCACATGCTTGCCTTCCGAATATCCGTACCGCTCATGCC
Source organism: uncultured Bifidobacterium sp. (assembly GCA_964534995.1). Lineage (GTDB taxonomy): Bacteria > Bacteroidota > Bacteroidia > AKYH767-A > OLB10 > JAJTFW01. Next base: position 24,398 of record CAZHSC010000009.1, on the reverse strand, counting down.
AGTAGTCCACGAGTTTTTCGGTAACGGCAATCCGGTAGTCAGCTTCGTTGACCGCCCTGCCTTCCAGGTCGCTTATTTCCTTTTTCCAGCTGTCCACCACCTGTACATCATATTCATACCACTCTGCGGCGATGGCTCCCCGCCCGTCAAAACATACTTTCTTTACCGGGCTTGAGTTTCGGACCCTGAGTGCCATGTTTGCCGCAATGACATTGCGCGCTATGATGGCGGTAGGCCGGTAAATCATGCATAGCAACCACAGTACAATGGTGTTCCATCTCCAGAATGTGGCTTTGGGCAGCATGGGCAATACAATGGAGCCGGGCAGTTCTTTCAGGATATGTGCTTTCCTGCTTTTGTATTCATGCAGCGAAATGAAAGCCACCAGGCGCAGGTCGGCGTGCAGTTCGCGGTTTACAAAACTGATCACATCGGTTACCTGGCTGGAATATACTCCGGAAGGCGGTTCGGCATATGTAAGGTAAAATACCATGGTTAAAAAGAAGCAGTAGGGGGATTAATGGCTCACTTCGGTTTTTGGGTTCATCAGCTTGCTGGCATATTCCGCGATTTTGAACCCGAATACATTGTAGATGGACAGGTATCGCCGGGAGGTGATCAGGCTGGGCCTGGGATGTCCGTTACTCGTTATGTATTCCCTGTGCAGCTTCAGTGCGGTTTTCTTATCGTACTTGTAGAGGATGCGGATGGCGTCAAACATGATGTTGATGAAAAACTGGTGTCGCAGATCGTTCACCATTTTATTTGCTTTTAAGTGATTGAACATTTTTATGCGCAGATCAATATACCTTTTCCACCGGTCGCGGGGATTGGTTTTTGAAATAGACCCGGATACGCGTTCGCGGATGCAGGCGATAGGGTTGTGATCAAAGGTAACGGTGGCGCCATTGGCAAGCATGCGGAACATTAAATCATATTCCTGGCTGCTCTTGAGGTCTTCCGTCCAGCCTTTAACTGCCAGTACAGCCGATCTTTTGTAGAGGTTGCCACTGGTTACGCCCAGCGAGGTTTCCAGGGCGGCGCACCAGGCATCCTGTTCCGGAAAATGATACAGCTCTTCACGTCCGTCAACACTTCTCCTGTAAAAATCACTCACAATGATATCCGGTTGAGGTTTTTTTTCCTGAATGAGTTGTACCTGTTTTTCAAATTTGTCTTTATACAGCAGATCATCGGCATCGAAAAACTGAAGATAGTCGCCGGTGGCAATGGCAAGACCTTTATTGCGGGTATAGGTAGCGCCCCGGTTGGTTTCATTCTGATACAGGGAAATCCTGTTCGGAAAAGCTGCCTGTATTTTTTTGATAATTTCCACGGTAGTGTCCGAAGAGCCATCATCCACACAAATGATTTCAGTGGCCGGATAGGTCTGGTGGAGGACGCTGAGCAGTCCTTCTTCTATGTACTCGGCTACATTGTAAGTGGGTATGATTACTGAAATGGTGATCATGAGCTTTCAGGTTAGTTGAGATGTAAATAACACTCGGCGATTTTCATATAATCAGTTTCTACGTTGCCATCACGGTTTACGGATTCCAGCAGTTTGTCCAGTACATATACCTGGTGCGGGTTGATGGCTTTTGGATGCGATATTAAGTGGAGGTAATGGCTGGCGTTCAGATGCCGGGTATATACCGGCAGTTTCACGATACCTGCTTTTTCCAGTGAAGCGAATTCGCGGCCCCTGGCATTGATATCATAACCCGTGGTACCGGCAGGCTTCATGGTGGTGACAGCCGCGGGTACCTGACCCTGTCCCGATCCATATTCCTTTCCCTGACCGGTACGGTTGATTACTTTCCGGTGTATTTTGTGGAAGAAATCAAAATGTGCCGGCAGGTCTATAATGGATCCGCATATCTGAATATATTTTCCGTTTTGATCTTCAACGCAAACATCGTCACTGAAGCGGTACACGTTTTTTCGCGGCGCTGTACTGAAGTCGAACTGCTGTGCCGTTGAAAACTGGTATAAACCACTCATTACACTCATGTCGTAAATAATTCCGTGCTTATCAAAATAGGGAGCGAAGTCGCTAAACGGCTGTATGCACCATCCTCCGGCCCTGAAGGCGTTGATTTTATAGGAAGGATGTTGCGGGAGGAGTATTTCCTGCAGGATCTCCATGGATCCGTCAAAAACTTTGTCCCTTTCTGCGGTACTGAGGCTGTTGAAACGGTATTTGCCGGTATTTAGTAAATTGAATTCATGTTTTTCGGGAATATAGATGGCATCGAGCCAGTGTGGGTGCATATGAGGGAATACATAGTGTCCCTTGTCCACCAGCGTAACCAGTTGCCGGGCGATGTTGGCATAATCATTTTTGCAGGCGGGATGGCCGGCCGACAATTCCCTCAATGTAAGGAGATAGGTAGTGTCTACAAAGAACACGCCCCTTGCCTTGTGTCTGCTCATTACTTCACTCAGCAACTTCGTTGGCCGCAATACACATCCATCGGGCTGGCCGCTTCGCGAGCCCAGGAATAATTCGTAGTCAAAAGTGATCAGTAGGTTGCGATTCTTCATAGTGTGGCAAAATTAAATATTCGCCTTCATTTTCTTTTTTGCTATCAGCAGGTAGCCGTTGGTAAACAGCCGTTCGCCATTTTGGTAAGGCCTGGTATCGTAGAGGTCAACTTCGCGGTCGTCAAAGGCATGACGGTGACTGATGATGTCGAACAGGTCGGATATGGCCGCCTCCACCCTGCGTGGCGAATATTCTATGTAATACAGATTAGGATAGAAGATGTCCTTCAGCTTCAGGGCGTGTGGATACATGAACAGAATGACACCGTCTTTTTCAAGTAAATGATATACTTTCCTGAAGAATGTTCTCAGTTGCCCGGGTGGTATAAACTCAAGTACCGAAATACTGTAAATGAAATTGAATTTATGGTGGAAGTCATTCTTCAAAAAATCTTGTTGAATCAACTCCGCGTTTTTGATATGTCCCGCCGCTTTTTTGATCATCTGCGGGTTCAGGTCAATACCCGTTACCCGGTAGTCGTTTTCAAAGTCTTTCAGGTAAGTGCCGGGCCCGCAGCCAATATCCAGTATCCTGTCACCCGGCGAAAGATGCTGGTGTACGGTATCTTTCAGTTTTTCATGCATGGCGTCCAGCTGTTCCTTGATGCCTTTATTCTCATGAAAGCCGGCCATTTCACGCAGGGATAAATTTTCATCCAGCCTAATGCGCTTGTACATTCCGAACCTGGATGTGAAGAAACCATCCAGCCCGAGACGGATCAGCACGTTGTTGACAACTATGTTGTTGGTAATGCCGAAAAAAATCTTTGCTTTCACGTGGGAATCTGAATGATGGTTTCTTTGTCAATGATATCACCCTGGAGGTTGATGTGTCTTAATTTCTGAATCCAGTCATAAATCCGCAGCGGACTGGGCTGCAGATCGGTTTTCCACAGATGTCCTTCTTTCAAGACTCCTCCAAATCCTTTCTTGAACCGGAATATTCCTTCTAATGCCGGATCATGACAGCCGATGCGTACGCCCACCAGGTCATACTGATTCACCCCTTTTGCCTGCAGTCTTTTCATCATTTCAAAATGAAGATGTTTCATGCCTCCATACAGGGGAGAGGGGCCATCCGAGCCCGCATGCGTGCATAATGCCGCGTACTGGCTGTGCATGATGAAAATTCCCCCGATCGCTTTCTCGGTGTCGTAAACCACTCCTGTTTCAGTGCCCTTGTCGCCAAGAATTTTGCGCATCTGTTTAAAATACTGTGGCGGATCCATGTGTATACCGCTGCGGCGGCAGGTTTTTTCATAGAGCGCGTAGAAGTCATCGTAGCACTCCGGCCCGAATGCGATACGGGCATCGTTTTTTATGCTGTGCTGAATGGCTTTTTTATACTTGGGGTCGAAGTTGTTGAGCAGGTCATCGGCGGTAACACCTCCCGAAAGCCGGGTGATGTAGGTGCCAAAAGGTACCGATTTACATTGGCCCGGAACAGCAAGCGATATGCCGGAGGGATGGGGTTGAAGCAAGCGGTGTATGATCCTCTTTGATTTTAAGAACATAAGTAATTTCTCAAAGAAAATTTTTTGCAGTTCTGCATCCAGTTCTTCCGCCGCGTGCATCGGGGCGTGAAGGATCTGCCCGAACCTGATGAATTTTGCGGAATGTGTGGCGATGGGCATCCAGCCTGAACTTTCAGGGTCGTGTATAAAAAGTACCATATGATGGTAGTAATGTTTATAAAAGTAGGAGAAGGCTTCACTGAATTGCACGGGCCATTCGTGCCCGAATAAATGGGCAGGGGGTTTGGGATAATTATGATCCGTAAAACTATAGATGTTCATCAGTGATGTACGGCGCTTTTAATGTCCATTAATTTTTTACAATGCTCGAGGATCCTCTCCGTGGCAAATCCGTCCCAAAGGGGAGGTATAGCCCCTTTTTTATAATTCCCTCCGGTAATTTCATTGATTTTCCCCTGTACGGTTTTAATGTCAAAGGGTACCAGTTCGTTGGTACCGATGCTTACCGTTGACGGCCTTTCGGTATTCGGGCGCAGGGTAAGACAGGGAACACTGCGGAAGGTGGTTTCCTCCTGAATGCCGCCGCTGTCGGTAATAACAAAGCGGCAGTCGGCGGTAAGGCGCTGGAACGCGAAATAATCCAGCGGATCAGTAAGGATAAGACGCTGGTTACTCCTTACCCTTGCCGTTAGTCCGAAGTGTTCAATGCGCGCCAGGGTGCGCGGGTGAATGGGAAATACCAGCTTGTAAGTACCGGTGATGTATTCGATAATGTCAATGAGTTTTTTCAATCCTTCTTCGTGGTCAACGGTGGCGGGCCGGTGCATCGTCATCAGCACATATTCGCCGGGACTCAGTTTATACTCATCAAGAACGTTGCATTCACGGATTTTATGCTCAAAGCCCACCAAAGTGTCAATCATGGTGTTGCCCACAAAGAAGATCTGCTCTTTCTTTTTACCTTCCCGCAACAGGTTGTCATTACCGCTTTGTTCCGTTACAAAGAAGTAATCGCTGATTTCATCCGTCAGAATGCGGTTGATTTCTTCGGGCATGCTGCGGTCATTACTGCGTAAGCCGCTTTCAATGTGCGCTACTTTGCAACCCGTTTTGTAAGCGGTAAACGCGGCCGCGAAAGTGGAGTTTACGTCGCCCACCACCATCACCATGCTGGGGTTGAAATCATGGATCACTTTTTCAAGCCTTATCATGGTTTCTGCCATCTGGGTGTTGGCGGAGACCGCCGGAATGTTTAAAAAGAAGTCGGGCTCCAGTTCAAACTGCTGGAAAAAAACCGCGGCCATCTTATCGTCATAATGCTGGCCTGTATGTACTATGCGTATGTCGAAAGGTTGGCCCATGGCTTCATTCACTTTCTTAAAACGGGTGATCTTGATGAAGTTGGGCCTGGTGCCCACTACGATGAGAATTCGGTTGTTCATGCTCATGTTTTTGTATAAATGCAGGCTTCCGTGAGAAGCGTTCCCACCTGCAAATCACGGGCCATTTGGCAAGTATCCTCTGCAGGGTGAAGTTTATTTTTCAACAGTTGATTTTTATTCGCGCTTTGTCCTTGCTCAGGGCTCGCTTTGGTTATCCTGCTGAATAACGCCGCAGGTACGGGCTACATGTTGATTCAGCCCTAGCAGAGAAGCTGACCGGCTACGCCTTTTACAGGTTCACGCTTACTTTGTTTCACTTATGGGTTTTGATGCCTTCTTATACGAAAATCCCTGTCAGGAGTTATAGGCTGAAAAGAAGATTTTGCAGAAAAATTTACGGTATTTATAAAACCTTTTCAAGCAACTCCCTGTAATTGTAAACCCCGCTGATTTTGCCTTCGCTCAGTTCATATATCCTGTCGCAGTTTTTAAGCGTGGTGATGCGGTGCGCGATGATAAAAATGGTTTTGTCAGCATGCGACAATGAATCGATGGCATCGCTCACTTCCTGCTCGGTTTGATTGTCAAGCGCGGAGGTGGCTTCATCAAAAATCAGGATGCTGGCGTTGCGGTATAAACTCCTGGCGATACTGATCCGCTGCCTTTGGCCGCCCGATATCCGCGAACCCCTTTCACCAATGATGGTGTTTTCACCTTCGGGCAGCGATTTTACCAGTTGCCCCAGCGACGCAAGGCGTATGGCCTGCTCCAGCCGCTTTTCATCCACATCCTCATCTCCGAAGGTGATATTGTCTTTGATGCTCGCGTCCAGCAGAAAAATATCCTGCTTTACATATCCCATCATGCTTCGCCAGTTGGGGGTGTTTTCATGACGTATCGGGACCCCGTCCACATAAATATGGCCCCTCTGCTCCTCGTAAAAACGAAGCAGGATATTCATCAGCGTGGTCTTGCCGGATCCGGATGCGCCAACAATGCCGATTTTTTCTCCTTTTTTAATGGTCATGTTGATGTTCTTCAAAATATCCTGATCGGTATTCGGGAAGCGGAAGCTGAGGTCTTTGATTTCTATACTGTCGCGAAAGGGCAGTGGTTCGGCGGCTTGCGCGGCATCCACTTCGTAATTCAGTTCGGGGTAAATAGACAGGTTTTTTAAGGCCATCATGTTTTTCCGTATGGACATCAGCGAAGTGACGATGCGGTTAAGCGATGGCATCAGTCGGTACGCGGCGGCGGCGAATAAACTCACCATGATGATGGCATCATCACTGTTGTCGGTCAGTAAAATGGCATAAACAAATATCAGGACCACGCCCAAGAGGGCTACCAGCTCATTGGCGCGAAGCGGAATCAGGTTGGGGAGATAGCTGGCCATGTTGAGGTCATGGTAGCGCTTTTGTGATTTCAGGAATACATCGCGGTAATAAGCTTCCTTGTTGGCAAGCTTAATGTCAACGTAGCCCGTTATCGTTTGTGTAAGTGAACCCATGGACAAGGGCAGGAGCCTGTTCATCTCCGAACCGATATAAGTGACCCTGTTCTGCAGTAAATGATAAACGAGCCATGTGGAAGGGCCGATTACGGCGGCGATAAATAAAAACAGTTTGATGTCGTACCAGGCGATACCCGCCACGATCAGCAATACGATGAAGCTCTCTGAAATAAGCAGAATAAACGGCATCACCACCCAGGTTACGTAGGACAGGGGGTTGTTGAGGATGTGGTGTACAATAACACTGCTTTTTAAACCGGTGAACCTGTGAAAGTCGAGGTTGAAGTGTTTGTTGAATTGCCTGCGTGTGATGTTGTAAGCGAGCTTGGCGCCGAAATTTGTCTGCAGGTAATTGACAAAAATTCCGAAGATACTTTTTCCGATGAAGAAGACCAGCACAGCGAGGATGATGAACAGTAAAAAGGATTTATCGCTGTTGAAATGCAGATTTTCGAATACGTAACTGAGATAGGGATTGGTATGTATCGCGCTCGGTGTGGTGGCCAGCTTGATAAGGGGTAAGATGGAAGCAAGTCCGAATACGTCGAATATCGCCGAAATAAAAGTGAGCATCACCAGCAAGATGGTCTTGCGGTGCTGCGCGGCATCCAGATGCAAACGAAGGCTGTTGAAGGCAATCTTTAACGCGTCTTTCGCGCCGGTTTCCGAACCTTGATTTTCCTTCGGCAGATTTTCTTCTTTCACTTCGTTCATTGGTTATGATAAAAGGGTGATGCATTATCAGGCGTAATATCCGCCACCGTATCCCGCGGGAATATTTTTTGCATTCACATTATTTAATATAAAGCTGATGTGCTTGATGTCATTTTTCTCGGTGATCTGATGTGCGATATCTACAAAGTCGCGTTTTGAATAGCCCGCTTTCAATACATACATGTTCAGGTCGGCATGTTTCATGAATACCAGGGCATCTGATAAGAGCCCTACCGGCGGGGTATCTATGATGATATACTCATAAATATTTTTCAGTTCTTCAATGAGCTTGTCCATCATCGGATCAACGATCAGCTCGGAAGCATTGGGCGTACGGGGCCCGGTAAGGATGATCTGCAGGTTCTCGATGGAAGTGTCTTTGATGATCTGGTTCAGGTTCGCTTTGCCCACCACATAGGAGGTAACGCCTACGTCATTGTGCAGGTTGAAAGCATTGGCCTGTTTCGGCTTGTGCAGGTCAAGGTCGAGGAGTACTACCTTTTTCTTCGCTTTCGCGAGGGTGGTGGCAATGTTCACCGCGCAAAACGTTTTTCCTTCCCCCGCCACGGAGGAAGTAACGAGCAATATCTTGCTTTTTACCTTAGGTGCGAAATAACTCAGGTTGGTCCGTATCACACGGAAAGCTTCGGCGATCTGCGATTGCGGAAATTTATCCACCACCAGGTATTCATCGCCCGCTTCCTTGCTTTTACCGATGACCCCGATAATGGAAAGATCGGTGATGTCTTTCAACTCATCCTTGGTGTTGATGTAATTATAGAACATGCCCTTGATGAAAATAACCATGAAGGACAAAGCCAGACCGAGGCCCAGTCCGCCGGCCATGGTTTGTATGCTTAAGGGGCGTATGGATCCGTTGAAATAGGCGGGTTCAATTATGATTTTATCGGCGACAATGGCCGCCTTGGCAATGACGGTCTGCGCCCGGGTCTCCAGCAGGAATTCATAGATCTTGGCGTAGATTTCTACATTCCGGCTGATGTTGACAATGCCCCTTTGCGTGGTAGGCATCTGCCGCATGGTAGCCTGGTATTCGCTCAGCTGGCTGTTGACACTGTTGATGTTGGTGGTAAGTTTTTTGCGGATGTTGAGCACCAGCCCCATGATGTTTTGCTTGATCACGGAGATCTGTTCATCGGCTTGTTTTACCAGCGGACTGCTGGGGGTATTGCTGAAAAGCAGGTTGGTTCTTTTCTGCTGTAAGGCGAAGAGTTCACTGAAGGCTGCTGATAATGCGGGGTCGTTTTGCTCCGCCAGTACCGCAGGCGATATGGCCAGGTCCGATTCATTGGAGTTGAGGTATTCATACAGCATGTCAATGGATTTGAGCTGTATGCTCATCCTCGCCCTTTCCGTTTCAAAATCAACTGAGCGCTGAAAGAGTACGCTCTGCTCACCGCCCAGGTTAAAGGTGGTTTTCTCTTTCTGGAATTGCTCCAGGTTGCTCTCCACACCGTTCAGTTGGTTTTCTACCAGCGACAGCTGTCCGTCGATAAACTGCAGTGTATTTTCGTTGACGGATTTATTTACCGAAATACTGTTTTCGATGTAAATGCTTACCAGCGTATTCAGAAAATCTACCGCTTTCTCCAGCACTTCATCCTCCAGTGAGATGCTGATGGCCGAGGCATCGGGAATCGGTTCTATTGCCAAACGCTTTTTGTAGGTGTTCACCAGTTCCTTGTGATCGTGGAAGCGGAACTGATATTTGATTTCATTGATCTTCGGATTGTTTTTAAAAACATTGGAATCCGGTGTTACCAGGAAGGAGAATTTAGAAGTAACCACAGGGTCACCGAAATTCGCTTCCCCCTTCTTGGAAAAATCTTCGGTGTTTACCTCCCAGCTGAAACGCTTCTGGTTGATGATGCGGAGGCTGATGGGCTCTTCGAAAAAATTGTTGTCGAGTAATTTCCCCTGTACTTCAAAGGGAGTGCCCTTGTATACTTCGCCGGTCTTGATGCGCCCTTCGATATAATAGGAAATGTCGAGTCCGAGTTTCTTGATGGTTTCATCTACCATCTTGGTAGAGGAAAGTATCAGGATTTCATTGGTCAGCTCCTGGTCGGAAGGCTTGGAAGGCATTGATTCAAGCAGGGCCGCCTTCAAAGGGTCTTTCTGCGCTTTGATCAGAATTTCGGTGGTGGCGCCGTAAAATTTATTGGCTTTGTAAAGATACAGCACCGCGCCGGCAAGGCTCAGACCAATGAATAAAACAAACCAGTACCAGTTTTTGGCAATCGTGGAAATGGTTCGCTTAAGGTCTTTCTGGTCGATCAGATTATTGTTTCCGATCATTTTCTTTTCCATAGGTATGGGTATTTATTCCTGACAATCCTGTTTTTTTACGCAGGATTTTGATTATTGTTCACACGAAACGCAGATAAACGTAAAAAAATAAATATTTATTTTTCCCGCACAAAAGTAGTGTTATTCATTCGGAACATGGGATGTAAGGCGGACACTTAAAATGAAGAATGTGTAAATTCCGTTGAAATATACCTTTCCCGGGTGATGAAAATGCATGAAAACGACAGGCAATGTTTGAAACTTGAGAGCATCTTCCTCCGTAACAGGGAAAAAGGCCGGAATAATTATTTACTTTTCCGTCTTTGGAACAGTGTGCCGGGCAAACAGGGCTTATATTCCCTTTAAAGCCTTGTTTTGCAGTTCGATAACATACAAATGTTTGAAATCAAATCCGCTTCGCGGTACAGATGAATATGAAAAAAGCACTCATTACCGGTATTACCGGGCAAGATGGCGCCTACCTGGCTGAACTTTTACTGGAAAAGGGATATGAAGTACATGGTATTAAACGCCGCAGTTCACTTTTTAATACACAGCGTGTGGATCATCTATACGAAGATCCGCATGAGAAAGGGGTCCGGTTTAAACTGCACTATGGCGACCTTACCGATTCCGTGAATATCATCCGGATCATCAGCGAAGTACAGCCCGATGAAATTTATAACCTGGGCGCTATGTCGCACGTGCATGTCAGTTTCAGCTCTCCCGAATATACGGCCAATGCCGATGGGATCGGGGCACTGCGGATCCTGGAAGCGGTACGTATGCTGAACATGACCCACCGTTGCAGGATATATCAGGCCTCAACCTCCGAGTTATACGGCCTCGTGCAGGAAATACCCCAGCGCGAAAGCACCCCTTTTTATCCCCGTTCACCTTACGCGGTAGCTAAACTCTACGCCTACTGGATTTTTGTGAATTACCGGGAGTCCTATAATATGTATGCCGTCAACGGCATTTTGTTTAACCATGAATCGCCGCTCCGGGGTGAAACTTTTGTAACCCGTAAAATTACCAGGGCGGTGGCCAGGATCGCACTCGGCCTTCAGGAAAAGGTGTTTATGGGAAACCTGGATGCAAAGCGCGACTGGGGTCATGCCAAAGATTACGTGGAGGCCATGTATCTCATGTTGCAACAGGATACCCCTGAAGATTATGTGATCGCCACCGGCATCACCACTTCAGTAAGGGATTTCATTACGATGTCCTTCCGCGAAGTGGGCGTTGAACTGGAATGGTCGGGAAAAGATGAAAATGAAGTGGCCCGGGTGAAATCCTGCTCCATGCCCGAATACACACTCAAAACCGGACAGGAAGTGGTGAACATTGACAAACGCTATTACCGCCCGGCGGAAGTGGATTTGCTGATCGGCGATCCCACCAAGGCCAAAACCCAACTCAACTGGCACCCGAAATATGATCTTCCAATGATTGTGAAGGAAATGGTGGCTTCCGACCTGAACCTTTTCAAAAGAGATAAATACCTTAAAGAAGGCGGACATACCGTGATGAATTACCACGAGTGAATCCGATAATCAGCAAATTAGTGAATTAGCAAATTAGTGAATTAGCTGTTTGCTTATTGATATGGAAAAAACATCAAAAATATTTGTGGCCGGTCACCGGGGTATGGTGGGTTCGGCTATTGTGAGAAATCTGCGGCAAAAAGGATTTGACAACCTGCTTGTGAAAAATTCCGGCGAACTGGATTTACGCAACCAGGCGATGGTGGATGCTTTTTTCGCGGAAGAGAAGCCGGATTATGTTTTCCTGGCCGCGGCCAAAGTAGGGGGGATTGTCGCTAATAATTTATACCGCGGCGAATTCATCTATGAAAACCTTATGATTCAAAGCAATGTGGTACATGCCGCCTGGAAGCAAAGGGTGAAGAAGTTATTGTTCCTGGGTTCTTCCTGTATTTATCCCAAGATGTGTCCCCAGCCTATTAAAGAAGAGTACCTGCTCAGCGGCTACCTGGAACCTACCAACGAACCTTATGCCATTGCAAAAATTGCCGGACTGAAGCTCTGCGAGTCTTACCGCAGACAGTATGGCGCAGACATGATCTCCGCCATGCCTACCAATTTATACGGCCCCAATGACAATTACGATTTAAACAATTCGCACGTGTTGCCTGCGCTCATACGTAAATTTTACGAGGCGAAAGCGAATCACGCCGCTGAAGTGGAAATATGGGGTACCGGTACACCCAGGCGCGAATTTTTGCATGTGGATGACCTGGCCGACGCCTGCGTTTTCCTGATGAACCATTACAGCGGAGAACAGCATGTAAACATCGGATGCGGAGAAGACATCAGCATCCGTGAGCTGGCGGAAACCGTGAAAGCGCTGATCGGGTTTCCCGGTAAGCTTACTTTCAATACGGAGAAACCCGACGGAACACCCCGCAAACTGCTGGATGTTTCCACATTGCATGGTCTGGGCTGGAAACATAAAATCGGACTGGAGCAGGGCATCCGCTCTATCATCAGCGAACTTGCAGCGAAAAACTGGAATTTCGAACGGCAGCAGCAACCGGCCTGAAAAATTTTTCATGCGGTTTTTTCAAGGACCGGCAACATGCGTTTACTTCAATTTCGTACCTGCATAACCGGTAGTAATTTTCATTCACGGTTTATGCCTTTTTGTAAAAAGTAAAAAACACCGCCATCACCAGGCAGCAGAAGGCGGCCACATGGTTCCATCTCAACACTTCGTTTTTAAAAAATACCAGCGCCAGCACGGTAAAAACGATCAGGGTAATGATTTCCTGAATGATTTTGAGTTCCATCAGGCTGAAAGGCCCCCCATTGAGCTGGTAACCAATACGGTTGGCTGGCACCTGCAGGCAATATTCGAAAAATGCCAGGCCCCAGCTGAGGAGGATGACGGACCAGAGGCCGGCGTGTTTGAAAGAGCCGGAATGGGTGAATTTTAAATGACCATACCAGGCCAGGTTCATAAAAATGTTGGAACCTGTCAGTAATAATAGGGTATAAACAGTCTTCATGTCTTTTTGTTTATTCTTTTATGGATTGATTTTCAGCTACAAATTTGTCAACTATTCCTTTTAATGGGTGAAATTTTACAAAAAACTTGCAAGATGTAGGGGATAATCCTAAATTGCGTAAACAATCCTGAAAAGGAAAATTTCTGAAATTATTTGATGGCTTGTTATCATTCTCGCGAAATGATACCGGGCTTCCGGGAGTAATCGGATAAAATAAATTTCGGAACCGGTCAGTAAAATCATGATGAAAAAATTCTATCTGCAACTGTTTCTGCCATTATTCCTGCGCACTTTACAAAGTATGCGCGGAAAATTCTTTTTTCCGTCTTTCTCCACAAGAAAAATTAATCTAATCAAAATAAATACTATGACAAACAACTACAGTCTTCAAAGAAGGCCATTGACGGGATTAAACCGTTGGTGGTTGATGTTGGCAGGGGTTATTCTGCTGACAGTTCTTGGAGCGAAGCATAGTACGTATGCCCAGAGCATTACGAACTATTCCTTCGCCGCATCCAGCGGTACGTTTACGCCGGTATCAGGTGGAACTTCTGTTCCAACGATTCTGGCTGACGATGCCGCCTCCGGTGCCTTGCCCATTGGCTTTAACTTCCTCTATATGGGGCAGGTTTATACCAATGTGTATGCCAGTTCAAACGGAATACTCACTTTCAGCGCAGGCAATTCCAGTTTGACCAATGACCTTACCACAGGCGCGGGAAGGCCGATCATCGCTCCGCTTTGGGATGATCTCTCCGGATCGGTAGGTACAGCTACCTACATCACCACCGGAATTCCCGGTAACAGGGTATTCACTTTTGAATGGCTGAACTGGAGATACCCATTGGGATCCGCTGCGGCTACCATCTCTATGCAGGCGAAACTGTATGAAGCGGATGGTAAAATAGAGTTTATATATGAACAAACCGCCAATCCGCTGTCAGGTACCCCTTCCGCTTCCTGCGGAATTACAGGCCCTTTAACAGGCGCAGGTAACTTCCTGTCGCTGGATTCCTTTACGGCTTCTCCTGTTGTTAGCTCTGCTACTGAAACAAATAGTATAAACACGCGTCCGGCCTCTGGGCAGATATATTCATTTACACCTCCCGCAGCCCCTGCGTCACCTACCGGTTTGACTTTCTCAGCAATCACTATTAACAGTATGACACTGGACTGGACAGACGCTACCGGTGAAATCGGTTATATGGTAGAAAGGTCACTGGATGGTATTAATTATACTGCTGTAGCCTTTTTGCCCGCCAATACCATTACTTATGCAGCAGCCGGTTTGTCTGCCAGCCAGACTTATTACTGGAATGTACGCAGCCTTAGCGAAGGTCAGAAAAGTGATCCCGCATTGAACGGAAACCAGGCCACAGCTGCCGGTACCGTTTGCGGAACTGTTACCGTTGGTCCCACAGGTACCTATGCCACCCTTACCGCTGCTTTGGCCGATATCCGTACCAACGGATTAAGCTGCTCTGCCATCCTGGAACTTCAGGCGGCTTATACCAGTGCCGGTGAAACCTTCCCGATCTGGACCGGTGCTTTGGGTACTTTACCTTCTAAAACCGTTACCATCCGCCCTGAAGCAGGTGCCACGGCCCTCAGTATCACCAGCACCAACGCATGGGCCACCGTGGTGGACTCATTAACAGAATACCTCACCATCGACGGCCGTCCGGGTGGCTTGGGTTCAGTTTCTGAACTAACCATTCAAAATACAACCCTGACCGGAAATGCCATGCGCATTCTTCAGGAGTCTTCCAACAACACCTTTAGCTATCTGCATTTCCGCGGCTCTACCAATACCACTGCCAATGCAGTAGTATTTATGGGCGGAACTACAGTAACAGGTGGAAACGGTAATGACAACAACCTGTTCGACCAGTGCGATATTCATGAGGCAGGGGTTTCTTTCCCGGTTATCTGCTTTTTAGCCAGCGGAAATGCTGCCAGCCCCAATGACAACAATACCATTTCAAATTCGCGCATCTACAATTTCTACGCAGCTTCTCTTGCCACCATTGGTGTCAGTGTGCAGGCCGGTAACAACAACTGGAGCATCACCGGCAACCGCTTTTACCAGGAAGCCCAGCGTAATTACCTCACTACCGCTAACCTTCACCGTGCTCTCGTAGTGAACAATACTTCTGGTACTTTCAATATTTCAAACAATATTATTGGTTATGCATCCGCTGCCGGTACCGGCACCTATACCATGGCATGGGCTACAACAGCCATTGCCAACCGTTTCTTTGGTATGGACCTTAACGTGGCTCTCAGCCCCGTGAGCACCATCAGCGGTAACCAGATTTCTGATATCAGCCTGGCCACATCAAGTTCAGGAACCGGTTCCGGAGCTCCTTTCTGCGGTATCTGGCTCAATGCCGGTGGAGCCAATATTACCGGTAATACCATCGGTTCCATGACTGCAACCGACAATATCCTGGTTCGTGGTACTGTTACCGGTGGATCTGTTACTACAGCCAACGTGATTGGTATTGCCCAGGGTGCGGCTTCCGCTACCGCCATTACTGTTACAGGTAATAACATAGGCGGCCTCAGTTTTCAGGGTATAACCGCAGCTTTTGCTAATTCTGCTACAGTCGGCGCTACCGTTTGTGGTATCTTCAATCAGGGTGCTACTACACTTGCTACTGCTTCATCTTACCGTATTATCTCCGGAAATACCATCGGAGGAACCGGAATAGCCGCCAGCATGCGCAGCGGTAATGCGCTGAATGCATTAACAACATCTACCGCTAACTTCTCGGTAATCGGTATTCTCAATACCGGCTCTACCCGGATGACCATCAGCAACAACAACATTCAGAACCTGTATGTACCTACACGCAGCTCGGCCGGTGTGGTATATGGTATTCACACAACCACCGGTATCAATACCATTACCGGCAATAATGTTCATACCCTCTATACCAATGCTAAAAATACAGGTACTACCACTGCTGCCCTCATGGCAGGTATCAGCCATGTCAGCACCACAGCACCGGTTGCAGGAACAGAAGTGAATATTGCTTCCAATACCGTGCATAACCTGAAAATAAATTCTGACTCTTCCCTGGTTAATGTGAATGGTATCAGCTTTACCGGTTCTACAACTTCCGGCTTTAACTACCTGATTCAGAAAAACAATATTTATGACCTCGGGGATCTTACGCTCACTGCCAGCGACACCGCCAAGGTAACCTACAATGGTATCGCTTTGTGGGGTGGCCTCGCCACGGTGCAGAATAACATGATCAGCCTGGGCGATGGCAATACCAAATCGCAGGTGTATCAGGGTATTCTAAAATCCAATACAAACATCAACAGGATTTATCATAACTCTGTTTACATTGGAGGTAATGCATCTACCGCCTCCGGTCTGGCTTCCGGAAGTACCTGGGCTTTCCGCCGTACTTCCCGTCCGTCTACCGGCAGCGATGAAATCATCAATAACATATTCTACAATGCCCGTGTAACCGCTATCGGCGGGGCTTATGAATATGCCATTGGCCTGGATTCAAACATCAATGTGATTTCGTCTAAAAACATACTCTTCGCCGATTTCGCGAACGGTGGCCGTACCGGTCTCCGCAACGCGACCATCGCTACCAGTATGACAGACTGGAGAACATTGACAGGCCTTGACCTGAACTCAATTTCCGAAAATCCGAATTACATTGCTCCGGCCGCGGTGACTCCCGACCTGCACCTGCAGGCGCCCCCGGCGCTCGTACCTGCCGAACAGGCCGGTCAGTTGGTGGCAGCAGTTACGGATGACTTTGACGGAGATGTACGCGCCGCATTCAGCCCGGTAGATATCGGTGCCGACGCGGGCAACTATCTGCCTTCCGGTGATTATTTAAATCCAACAATCTCAAGTGTTACTTATACACCAAACACACCCCAGTGTACAGCTATCGCGCACGATGTACTGGCGGTGGTAACGGATGCCAGCGGAATCACTTCGGTTACCCTTAACTGGACGCTGAATGGCGTAGCCCAAACAGCGATTCCGATGGTGAATACTTCCGGAGATAACTGGGAAGCCCAAATCCCTGCCAGCGGCAACGCCCTTGTTTCATTCAGCGTTACGGCAATAGATGCCAGCGTGAATTTGAATGCTATTACCAGCGCTTCACAGTCTTACAAAGACGAATACCTGGCTTCCGGCTTGTCAGCAGGTGTGGATCAAACGATCTGTCCCGGATCAAGCACCAACCTGACTGTTGCTTCCCCATACCTGAATTCCATTGTTTTCTCCGAGGTTTCAGGATTTGAAACAGGAACAGGTGCGGGTCCTCTGGCTCCCGGCATCAGCGGATTTGACTATATTGAATTAACCAATATCGGCAACCAGCCTGTGGATATCAGCGGATGGAGACTTGAATTGACAGGAACTACACCTGGCGTATTTATTATTCCGGCAGGCAATGTGGTTGCTGCTGGTGGTACCTTTACGATTTCACGCGGTGGTGGCGGTGCCGCCATACCGGGTGTTTATGTAAACTCTACCCTTTCTTCTACAGGTTCCGGAACTTCTCAGGGACTTATCATCAGCGATCTGGGTGGTAACATTTCAGACGTTGTGGCCATTAATGGCGGTACTCCTTTCAACCCTGTGGGTACAGGTACACCTGCCGTTACCGCTGCCATGTGGTCTGGTAACGTAGCTTCTTCTTCAGGTACTGCAGGTATCCGCCGTACAGCCACCAACGACAGCAATACCGCTGCCGACTGGACCGTTGCCGGAGCTTCTAACCTCACCAACTGGGGCGCATTCAATGCCGGTTTGGGTACCATCAATGTGGCCTCCATTTCATGGTCATCAGGTGGTACAGCCAGCATTGAAACAGTTACGCCTGTTTCAGCACCTACCGATTATATTGTAACCATCACGGATGGCATCTGCTCCGCTTCTGACACCGTTGTGGTGAATTGGTTCACTACATTGCCAGCACCTGTAGGCGTGGATTCTTTCCACTGCGGAAATCAGTTGGCATTGTGCGATATCTATTCTGTACCCGGCGCTACCGCTTACCGTTGGTATACTACTCCCACCGGTGGTACACCTATTCAGAATACCATTGATACCAACCTGCTGCAAAACGTAGCCGTAACTACCACCTTCTACGTGGCGGCCTTCGACGGCGTTTGTGACGGTCCGAGAGTGGCGGTTACTGAAACCGTCATTCAGCCTGATGCAGTAGATATCCAGATTACTCCCAATGATACTATTTGCTTAGGTACTTCTGCTACCCTCGACGCGGTGTCTGTAAATCCCAATTATACTTATGTATGGTCGGGTAGTGGAGTAGGAACCCTCAACACCAATACCGGTGCTCAGGTGATTTCCACCCCAACGGTTGCCGGTAATTATACTTTCATAGTTATCGCTACGGATGCCGGTGCAAATTGTGTCACTACCGACACACTGAATGTGTATGTGTCACCCAATCCGAACGCTGCCGCCAACATCGACCAGACTACCATCTGCGAAGGCGAAAGCGTACAGTTGGAAGTAAGCGGAAGCTTGCTGGCTACCATCGGTAGTAATGACGCTTCCAATACAACATCATCTTATCCCGCTGCTTATGGTACCTTCTACTGGGGCCATCGTCAGCAGATATTGATACGTGCTTCTGAACTGGCCGCCGCCGGCTTTACCGCGGGCCCCATCAGCAGCCTTGGATTTAATATCACAACAGCTGACCCTGCAACCCTGACCGGTTACACCATCAGTATGGCACATACCGCCGCTACCGATCTGAGCACACAACAGTCCGTGGGTACCGTAGTATTTGGTCCCACCAATTATAATGCTGTGGTAGGTGTGAATACACATACATTCACTACACCCTTTAACTGGGATGGTACTTCCAATGTAGTTATTGAAACCTGCTTCAACAACGCCGGCTATACCCTGAATTCAGTGGGTAACATGAGCAATACAGCTTATATTTCCTGCCGTTGGCTGAACCAGGATGCCGCTACCGTATGTACCTCAGCTATAGCAAGCACTGCCAATCAGCGTCCGCAGATGATTATCAACGGAACCTCGCTGCCAAGCGGCGTTACCTTTAGCTGGTCGCCAGCCACAGGATTGAGCGCAACCAATATCTCAAATCCTGTTGCTACGCCTACTACTTCAACTACCTATGTAGTGACCGTTACAGATCCCGTAACCGGATGTTTCACCAACGATACAGTAATCATCAATGTATTGCCTGTACTTCCTGCTCCTTCTGTATCTCCAAGTACTCAGTGTGGCGTAGGTGTACCTTCCAATACAATCACCCCTGTACCCGGTGCTACCGCTTATTACTGGTTTGATGCGCCTACCGGTGGCAACATCCTTCAGGCAGATCCTTCACTGACTTATCTGTCAACCATCAGTGCTTCCACTTCCTTCTATGTGTCCGCCTTTGATGGTTCCTGTCTGAGTCCGCGTACCCCTGCATCAGCCACCGTGTTGCCTCCGCCTTCCATTACGGCTCAGGCTTCCGACTCATCACTCTGCGCCGGATCAAACAGCATTACCTTGTCTGAAATTATTGGCAATTATCCTATCCTTACCTGGTCATCTAACGCAGGTGGTAACCTGAACAGTACAATAGGACCCGTGGTCACCGCTTCACCTTCGGTGGCCGGCGTGTATGAGTATGTGGTAACCGGTACCGATGGTTTCTGTTCCAACTCGGATACAGTTACCGTAACGGTATTTGATTTACCCACTGTTAGCGCGAACATCGATTCCGCCAGTTTCTGCGAAGGAGGTTCTGTGCAGTTGGATGTTCCTTCCACCGTTACAATAGGTGAAAATGATGTGCAAGGTACCACCACCGGATATCCATCCGCTTACGGTGCCTTCTATTGGGGATACCGCATGCAGAACCTGATTCTTGCCACTGAATTAACGGCGGCAGGTTTCTCTGCAGGCCCGATTAACGGTTTATCTTATACCATTGCTACACCTGCCGGACAGGTATTAACGGGTTATACTATTAAAATGGCCAATGTGGCGGCTACCGATTTGTCGGCAGAGCAATCAATAACCAATGTAGTTTATGGACCTGTGAATTACACTTCTACCACAGGAGTGAATACCCATAACTTCTCTACTCCGTTCAACTGGGATGGTGTATCCAACCTCGCTATTGAAACCTGTTTCAATAACAGTAGCTACACCACCAACTCTGCCGGAAATATGGACAATACTTCCTTCATTTCCAGCCGTTGGCTGAACCAGGATGCGGCCGGAGTTTGTGGATTTGCAACAACCTCAACCTTGTCACAGCGTCCGCAAATGATTCTTACCCGTTTGCTGCCCTCTTATTCTTACAGTTGGTCACCGGCAACGGGCTTGAGCGCTACCAATATTCCTAATCCTGTTGCTTCACCCACAGTAAGTACTACCTACGTGGTTACAGTTACGGATAATGCTACCGGCTGTACCAACACAGATACAGTAGTGATCAATGTAACTCCTGTTCCTGCGGCTCCTGCCACCACACCGGATACCCGTTGCGGTGGTGGTGATGTTACTGTAAGCGCTACCGGAAGCGGCAACCAGCTCTTCTGGACCGATACAGTAGCCGGAAATATCCTTGCAGTAGGCAACTCCTATACACAAAGCGTTAGTACTTCAGGTTCATTCTATGTACGTGAGTTCCCGTCCAACCTTGACACAACCGCGGTAGGTTATAACCCCATCACCAACCCTTCAGCACCGGCAGGTTATTTCCCAACTACTGCCCAGGGTATGTGGTTCAGGGTAAATAATACCGGAGGTACGGTGATACACAGCGTGGACATCTATCCGAATGGTCCTGTAGGTTCACCCTATACCATCGCTATCATCGACTCACTGGGTAATGTTATCGGCTCAAGAAGTGGTGTAACCAGCATTACTGCTCCTAACTACGAGACAATAATCCTGGATATTTTTGTTCCCTACAGTACCATTCCTTATGCAATGCGTCCTGCAGTGAATCCTAATCTGGCGGTACATCAAAATACCGTAGTAACCGCAACTTCTCCGTGGACACTGGCCGGTGAGATGACAATCCTCGCCTACGGTAACATGCCTCCTGCTGCGTCTTACTTCGGTTCAAATACCTTCGGTTTCTTCTATAACTGGCAGGTATCACACGGATGTTATGGCAGCGCAGGTATTGCAAACTATACAGTAACGCCTGCTCCGGCTTTGAGTATTATTCCGTCAGGAGCTACTACCTTCTGTAACAGCGGTACCGTTTCACTGGATGCTACGAATCCTCCTTACGTGAATTATAACTGGTCACCGGCTACCGACCTGAGTTCTGCCAGCGGACCTGTTGTTACTGCCAACAATGTGGATACCACAATTACCTATACAGTTACTGCCGATGACGGTATACCCGGTGGCTGTCAGAATACCGCCAGCATTACCATTACCGTGAATACCGCTCCTTATGCCAGCGTAGGTATCGTTCCTGACACCATTTGTACTTCAACCCCCTACCAGTTCAATGGTTCAGGTGGTTCATCCAGTTACAAAGTGGTTGGTACTACCGTGAACCCCGGTCAAACCGCCGGCTGGCCCTTCAATGGTGCTAACCTGGCGCAACGTATGCAGGTACTCGTTAGTGCTGCTGAACTGAACGCCGCCGGAGTATTTGGCCCATCCTTCCTCAACAGCCTGGGCTTCCAGCTGGCGGGTAAATTGTCAAATCAACCCTATAATGGCTTTACCATTAATATTGACACTTTACCACTCGGATTCGGATGCTTCCCGACTACTACTTATCTGACCTTCCCGGGTGGAAGTACCGTGTATAGCGGCAACTATTCCACTACCGCTCCCAATGCGGCCAACCAGGGATGGAATGATATCGTATTTACCACTCCTTATTTCTGGGATGGTGTGCATGATATCGTGATCCAGACATGTTTCACAAACCCGACTACGTCTTTCTTTGATATCGTCTATACTACGCAAACCCCGGGTTGCTTCTCTACCAACGCCCTCAATGCCGCCGCTTGCGGAACAGCAGCAGGTACACTCTCTGAATTCCGCCCGAATATGCGCTTCCAGGGAGGTACTGTGAACTACAGCTGGTCGCCGGCTACTGAGTTGAGCGCTACAAACGTTTCCAACCCGATCTTTACCCAGTCGCTGGGAACAGGCACGCGTCAGTATGTACTGACCGTTACCGACCCAAGCAACGGTTGTACCGCTACCGATACTGCCAACTTCTATGTAAACCCCACACCGGTGGCTCCTTCCATTGAGTTCATCGGATTGGATACTTCCATTTGTATCGCCGGCAGCGTTTCCTTCGCCGCTACTTATGTGGATGGTTCATTGCAATGGCAGACATCATCCGATAACATCAACTTCTTTGATATTATCGGTCAAACCAATGATACGCTCGTAACCGCTACCCTTTCTTCCGATGTGTATATCCGTCTGAAGGCCTTCTGTACCGATTCATCGTATTCCAATGTGAAGTATGTGAAGGTGAATAACCCGCAGATTCTTTCTACCGAAAATGATACCGTTTGCGGACAGGGCAATGTAACACTCAACGCTACATCCAACCCCGGCTACTTCATGCGCTGGTATGCCGACAGTACTTCAGGTTCATACCTTGCCAACGGAGGCAGCTATTCTACTTTCGTAACACAAACGGATACCTTCTGGGTAGCCGCCCTTGTGGATACACTGGTGGGTTCAGGTGGTGATACCCTCACTACTACCTTCGCCGGCGGCAACGGATCCAGCGGAAACTTCTTTGATGTGGTGGTAAGCAGTCCGGTAACTTTAACCGGTATGCGGATCAATAATAATACAGCAGGCGCCATTTGTGAAGTATGGTACAGAAGCGGTACCCACGTTGGATTTGAAGGCTCAAGTGCGGGCTGGACACAAATCTTCAACGGTCCCGTAGCCGCTGCTCAGGGATATGTTACCGGGCTTAATCTTCCATTAAGCAATGGTGTCACCTCCTTCTTTGTCTTCCTGCCGGGTGGTGGCATAACATATACCAATGGTTCAAGCTTAGGTGCCGTGTTTGCTTCTGACGCGAATATTGCGATTCTGGAAGGTTATGGTACAGGCGGTACCTTCGGTTCCGGTCTCTTCGGAGGCGTGCCAACAAGCACCCGTATCTGGAACGGATCCTTCATCTATGCGGTTCCCAACTGCGTGAGCGCCCGTTACCCTGTAGTTGCTGTGGTGAATCCAGCTCCTGCCGTAACCGTTACACCTACTGCAGCTACTATCTGTGAAGGTAGTACCGTTCAGATTGATGTAACCGGCGGACTCCTTGACTATACCAATTTCGACTGGGCTCCTGCAGCCGGATTGAATACCACCAGTGGTACTTCTGTTCAGGCCACCCCGCTTGTAACTACTTCTTATGTGGTAACCGCTTCCGGAAACGTGGATGGTTGTGTTACTTCCGATACAGCGGTGATCACGGTGAATCCGGCCCCTGTATTCTCGGTATCTACTACCACCCCCAACCTGTGCAGCGGCGATACGGCTGAGTTGAGCATAATCGTTACTTCTCCGATACCCACCAACTATAACCTCACTTCTATACCGTTCAGCCCGGTAACACCTACCGGCCCTGTGACAGTACTGGTGGATGCAGGTGTTGCGGTGGTACCCCAAACTATTGCCAGTCTGGATGACGGTACCTGGGAAGGAATAGCATTACCTGCCGGCTTCGCCTTTAATTATTATGGCGCAACGCCTACCCAGTTTAATGTATCTACCAATGGCTTTGTCACCTTTGGAGCCAGCCTGGGTTCAGCCTTCTGCTGCAGCGGACAGTTCCTGCCCAATGTAGCTACGCCGAATAATTACCTCGCCTTGTCGCATGAAGACTTCCTGCTCTCCGCTTCCGGTACTATTGATTACTTCACCAACGGAGTGGCGCCATTCAGGAAATTTGTAATCAGGTTCACCAACGTACCCCGCTTTGGTGGTTCCGGCGCACCGACTACAGGTCAGATCGTGCTGAACGAAACACTGAATACCATTGAATATCACATAACATCGGTAACTACCGCTACAGGTGATGCTACCACCATGGCTATTGAAAACGCTACCGGCACCCAAAGTGTGGTGGTTTCCGGAAGGAATTCAACATCGCCATGGACTGCAACCAACGAAGGATGGAAATTTGAGATGCCGCTGGCAGCTACTATCCAGTGGACCGGTCAGAACATCATCGGCTCTTCTACTGCCGCAAGCATCCAGGCGGTTCCCACTACTTCAGGATATTATACTGTAGTGGTAACGAACCCCCTCACCGGATGTACCAAAGCGGATTCAGTGCTGATCAATTTCGCGGCACAACCCAGCCCTGTTATCGCCGACAACGATACTACCTTGTGTAACCCCGACTTCATTTATGTGAATGTGGTGG
>CAZHSC010000008.1:13880-66439 GCA_964534995.1 uncultured Bifidobacterium sp. | reverse complement strand
AAAGTATCACCTTAAATTAAATGCAAATTGGTGCACTTCGGTTTGACGACATACACTGGCTCCATGCTTGTTCAGAAACCACGCCAATGTGGAAGGGTATTGTAGTAGAAGAAGGGGGCTTTCTTAAAATTTCAGGAGACACAAAAATCGAGGATGCATTGACAGGAGTTGAATGCAGTAATAATTCATTTCTTGACGTGAATCAGTCCATATTTAATAAGAATGATGTAGGGGTGCGTCTCAATGGTCCTGTAATAAATGGAACCTTTCTGAACGGAGCCACAACCAGCCCGGTATTTGAGCGTGTAAGTTTTACATGTGTTGATCCATCCTGTTTAACACCCGTATCTTTTAATCCGTCAGCTCCATATTTGCCCGCCACTTTAAATGCACCACTCGCAGGTTTGCACAGTAAAGCTGGCATAGTAGTAAACGATATGTCACAAGCCCATATGCCGCGCATTGGCCCTACAACGATTGGTCAATCGGAGAATTATTTTGTAAATCTGGATGTGGGAATCAAAGGCAATAACTCCTATGTGAATATTTTAAATTCACGATTTTTTGATATTCAACCTGATCCGGGATTTACGAATCCGGAAGGGATTGCTATTAAAATGGAAGCATTGTATCCGACTAATACCTTAGTAGCAACAATTGTAAAATGCTTCGTAGGGGATGATTTAAGCGCTACAATCAATGATCGTTGTTTTTTTGAGAATTGCCGAACAGGAATTAAAGTGAATGGGGCATCAGATGCCTACATAGTAAATAACGAATTTGTTAATGAAGTGGTGACACCGATACAACTGAGTAAAATAAGAAGAGGGAAAATCCTTGTAAAGGGAAATGAAATATATAATTTCACTGCACAGGGTGTAAGAATTACGGACTGTATAAACAATCTATGCTTGTCCATTTTCAACAATCATTTTTCATTACCTGTAGCTGTGCCCTCTTTAGCTTCTAAGTTTTTTGAAGAAACGGGCATTTATATAGTCAATACACCTATTGGATATAGCGGAGCAAATATTTACAATAATTATTTTGAGAACCTTCGTTTTGGTATATATGGCAATGGAATAGCAAGTGCTTTGATAACAGGAAATGAAGTAGTGTATAATAAATTCTGGACATTGATGCAGGGAAAATTGCATGCGGGCATCTGGTTGGATTATAGTGATGATGTGCAAATAAATACCAACTTAGTAGAATACAATAGTATTGAGGCAGCCGCGGTTCCTGCCGGTGCAACGATTGCACAGGATGTAAGAGGCTTGATTTTAAAGAGTGTGACCAATTCTAAAGTTATTTCAAATGTAATAAAGCAATCCGGTCGCCCCATCCGATGTGTGGATAATATGTTATTAACGAAAATTTATTGCAATACATATGATGGCTGTTTTGACGCCTGGCAATTTAGTAATGTAGATTTTACTACGCAGGGAGGTATTGGGTTTCCGGTGTCTAACGTGTGGAAAAATTATCCTCGAACGAATTCAACAGCTACAAATAAATTATCAGGTTATATTAATACACCAAAAGATTATTTCTACAGCCCTGTAACAGCGGGAAGTTCAACACAAATACCCTTGCCGAATGGTTGTTTTAATTTAACTGCAAAAAGTACTTCCGGAAATGGCCCCTGTTACAATCAGCAATTGGATGATGATTGGGAGGAAGTACTTGATTTTGTTTTGAACGATTCTACATACAGTGCAAATGATTCGTTGTTGGCAGAAGAACGCCGGCGCTGGACCGCATGTTTGTCTGTAAACGATTCATTACTTCAAATTCCGGATTATAATTTATGGTACCAGCAGATGGAAGGATCTGAGTCGAGAACATACGCCAACCTGACCGACCCCAATTATGATCGGTTGCTTATTTTGGAAGACTTGCAACAGCTTACATCATTCAGACTTCCTGAATATGAATTAAAGCGCGATTTATATGTTCATGCCCTCGCTAATCAAATGTCAGATGAGGAGGAAGCAGCATACGACACATTGCAATTGGATGCCATAGCATATACACCTGCCTGGTTAGGGACAAGTGCCGTTTTCTTAGTAAGGGGATTGTTGGAGGAGGAGGTAGATGATGAGGTATTGGGTTTGAGGATAAGTGGAGAAGAAAAAGCATATAACAATTGTGAACTTGCAGCGAATGTCGAAGGCGAATTTCTTTTATTAAACACCGGGGAAGAGGCCTTCCTGGAGTTGTTTACAATATCCGGAGTACAATTGGCGAAATTAGTTTTGCGGAAGGAATCCATCGTTGATTGGTCAAGATATTCCCAATTTGGTTTTTATCGAATCACAGCAGGTAATTGTAATAAAACCGGAAAATGGATCCTTACAAAATGAAAGTGATCAAGCATGTAATTTGTTTCATGTTGTTCACATGCTATTCTTCGCATGCCCAGTTCACCAACTGGAATTGGACGTTTGGAGATAGTTGTGGTATAAAATTTAATAGCACTGGCATTGACTCAAATTATAACACCTCGGTAAATGCACGTGGTACCTGTGCCTCCATTTCAGATGCAAACAATAGTTTGTTATTTTATACAAGTTCTCCCGAACCGGTTTCTTTCCTGAATCCTAACTTACCTATTATGGGCGTAGTATATAATAAAAATCATCAGGTAATGCAAAATGGTTTAAATATTAAAACTTCAGGTTGGTATCATGAAATGGTGATCCTTCCTGATCCGGGAAATGCAAATGAGTTTTATGTATTTACAGCAGGAGTTACCTCCACAACTAATCCGGGTTTGCGTTATTCAAAGGTGGATTTAAGTCAGAATGGTGGGTTGGGAGCTGTAACTCAAAAAAACATATTACTATATCCTAATCCCATAAATGATGGCTTGTTGGCAATAAAACATGGGAATGGTCGTGACTGGTGGTTAATTTATAAGCATTCCGATTTTCAAAGTGATACGATACAAACACTACTTGTAACTCCAAATGGTATAACAATTACCGCTGGTCAACCATTGGGAGCTTTTATTGAGTCCGGCTTTTATCGATTTGCGATGAATCCCGGTGGAACTGTTTTAGCAGGAATAAGTATTCGGAGTGTTATCGAGTTATTTGACTTTGATCGTTGTACCGGATTATTAAGTAATCACCGGTATATTAGAAACAATATTGGTTCCATGGATTTGAAAGAGCGATTTTGGAGTGTTGAATTTAGCAACAGTGGGCGGTACCTTTATATAGCAACTGCGGATTGGACCAGCTACTTGTTTCAATTTGATTTGCAAAACGCTCAACCCTGGCAAAACAAAGTGTTGTTAGATTCTATAGATGTTCCGCTTGCCCCTGCTAGTACCATTCGCAGAGCACCTGATAATCGTATTTACCGATCTATCGCCTGGAACAATGGAACGAGTTTTAATTATCCCTATCCGGATACTGCATGGAATATATACAACACCCACCTCAGTGTCATCAATTACCCCGACAGTGGCGGGCTGTCTTGTGATTATCAGCCTTTCAGTTTGTACCTCCCCGGGTGTCGAACCTATCTGGGGTTACCTAATAATCCTGATTACACCTTAGGACCGATAATTGGAAGTCCCTGTGATACACTTTCAGTGGGGATCATAGAAAATGAAGCGACAGAACTTCTAGTAGTGGCCCCCAACCCTTTTAAGGATCAATTTAAAGTGAGACCGATTAAAGGTGTTTTTTCAGCGAATACGAATTATGAAATATATGATATGCTGTTTCAAAAAGTGGGTGAAGGAAGATTTGATGCCGAAAATAATGCCATGATACGCGCGGAGAATTTATTTCCCGGGGTATACGTCCTAAAGATGTATTCAGGAAAGAAAATCTTTTGGCAAAGAGTGGTTAAGGCTGAATAGTACGGTATTTTTTTCCATAACCGTAAAATTGCCGAAAGGGGTAATATTGCATCCCGAATCGTCGTTTATACTCTATCATGCCTGAATAGTTTTCCTTAAGGAAACTTAAATCATCCTCCAATCAAATAATTCGTAATAAAAAACACAAACCCAAACTCCACCACGAAGCCTGTGATGAATCCTGCATACACCTGTGCCGGGCTGTGTGCCTGCCGGTACAGCCTTGCGCTGCCAATGATGCCGGCAAGGAGCGCGATCAGTACCAGGCTCCACATACTTTGCAGATGAAAATACCGGCCATACCCGTAAAACAAGCCCATCATGCCACCGATTCCGATCATGTGGATGCTGATTTTCCACCGCAGATTGATGAGGAAGGAAACCAGGATGGCAAGGCTGGCGCCCATCACGGTAAGAACAAACATGCGCGGCACAGGAAGCTGGAAGAGCAGGTAAATGCAGGCGATGTAACAACTCAGCGTAAGCAAATAGGGGAGATGTCTTTCTTTTCGTTCTTCCATCTGCATACTGCTGATCCATCCTTTTTGCCACATGATCCAGGTGATGGAAGCGGGCAGGAGCCAGGTGCTGATGAACACCACGATGTATAAAAACTGCTGTAACCTGGGGTGTACCGCATACTGTAAATAGTTGCCGCTATGGAGCAGGAGCCAGGTGGCGTATAAAGGCATCAGCAGCGGATGGAAAAGGATGGATATAAATTGTGTTGCTCTGTTCATGATTTTCGATGGGAATAATTACTGTGCTTCGGGCAGTATTTTGATTTGAAAATTGATCAATCTCCCTGACGGTAGACAGGTTTGAAAATTTGAAGATGTTTGGATGAATGGGTTTTTGATGTGATAATGATGAAGGGAATGGCAGGTTAAAACATCAAATCGGCACATCAGCACATCTTCAAATTGTCAAATCTTCAAATCATCAAATTGGCTCATCATCAAATCAACCCATTTTCAAATTGACAAATTAAACTTCTTTTCGTAACCTCGCCACCGGTATATTCAATTGCTCTCTATACTTGGCAACAGTACGTCTCGCAATATTGTATCCCGCTTTATTTAAAATCTCCGCCAGTTTTTCATCGGGCAGGGGGTGCTTTTTATCTTCGGCGCTGATATGATCCGTCAGAATTTTTTTGATTTCACGGCTGGAGGCTTCCTCTCCGGTGTCGGTTTGCAGGCCTTCCGAGAAAAAGGACTTCAGCAGGAAAGTGCCATAGGGCGTTTCCACATATTTACTGTTGGCCACGCGCGATACCGTACTGATGTCGAGGCCCACCATATCCGCAATATCTTTCAGGATCATGGGTTTCAACTCCGTTTCATCGCCCTGCAGAAAATACGCTTTCTGGTAATTCATGATCGCGGTCATGGTGCTGAGCAGGGTATGCTGCCGCTGCTTGATGGCATCAATGAACCATTTCGCCGCGTCGATTTTGGATTTAATAAAGGTGACGGCCTCCCGCAGGTCTTTGTTTTTTTTGTCTTTGGAATAGGTGGAAAGCATTTCCTGGAAGGAGCGGCTGACACGCAGGTCGGGGTCGTTTTTGGAGTTCAGCGTGAGGTCAAGCTGGTTGTCGCTGACCGTGAGAATAAAGTCAGGTATGATCTGCTGGCTGGTACGTGAATCTTCCGCGCTGCCGCCTCCGGGACGGGGGTTCAGCGAGAGAATTTCATGGATGGCCTCCTTGAGTTCATCATCATCCAGCGCCATGCCTTTTTGTATTTTATCATAATGCTTCTTTGAAAACTCCTCCATGTAATCTTTCAAAATGAGGTAAGCAACATCATGCGGTGCCTGATCGAGGTGTTTCCGCTGCAGTTGCAGCATAAGGCATTCGCGCAGGTCGCGGGCAGCGATACCGGGAGGGTCCAGTGTTTGGATGAGCTTCAGGGTTTCCTCCAGCTCCTGGTGATTGGTTTGAATATTCTGTGTAAAAGCGAGGTCGTCCACCACGGAGTCAAGGTCGCGGCGAAGGTAACCGTCGTCATCGAGGCTGCCGATAAGGTGTTGCGCCAGCATGTAATGATGGTCGTCGAAAGGCAGCATGCCGAGGGAAGCGAGCAGGTTGTCCTGGTAGGAAACGCTGACCGTTATCGGTGTTTCAGGTCTTTCATCATCGGCGGAGGTATTGTTGGCATTCAGTTTATAATAGGGCACATCATCG
Source organism: uncultured Bifidobacterium sp. (assembly GCA_964534995.1). GTDB lineage: Bacteria > Bacteroidota > Bacteroidia > AKYH767-A > OLB10 > JAJTFW01. The sequence goes on along the minus strand of CAZHSC010000008.1, from coordinate 60,374 downwards.
TCGCCGATGTAATCCGCGATGTCCACATCTTCATTGCGGATGGCTTCCTCCAGGGCGCCGGCTTCCGCGTCATCCGCGCTTTCCACACGCTCCTCCTTCTCTTCTCCTTCATCCTCTTCGGTGTTAAATTCATCCGACCCTTCCCCTTCCTCCTGCTGAATTTCTTCCTCAGCAATATCATCCGGGCTCCCTTCTTCCAGAGCGGGGTTGATTTCCAGTTCTTCCTTTATTCTTTGCTCAAGCGCGGCCGTAGGCACCTGCAACAATTTCATGAGTTGAATCTGTTGCGGAGAAAGCTTTTGCAGCAGCTTTTGATGTAATCCTAATCGTTGCATAATTTCTGACTTCGAAAATAAATAAAGCTTGTCTTAAAAACGGCTGATTTGGGTAAAAGTGTATGGAGTTTATGTAAAAGATTATTCTTGAATCGGATTTTTTTAAGCTAAAGTCCTTAATTCTGAGATGGCAGGTGATCCTAAGTAGGAAATTAGTATTTAAGGAAACACCTGTTCAGCGCCTGAATAGTTAATAATACTTCTGGAGGGTTTTCTCGCGGAGGCGCGGAGTTTTTTCACGCAGAGCCGCTGAGTCGCAGATCGTAACGAAGTGAAGATCCCGGGTGGAAAGCGAAGCTAACCCGCCCGGGAGGCACAAGGTCGCAGAGGGTTTTCAATTGGACTGAAAGAAATTCTTCAAGAGGCGAATTGATACAGGGAATTGTTCCCTAAAAAATAAAACCGGCCCTCAGCACCTCCGGTATCCCTGAAGCAGTGCATAGCACGCTTCAGGATAAAAATTTGTAGCGTAGTGGAAGGCGGAAGAGGCGAAGGGAAGCTCCGAAAGTATTTGAGGAGATCACCCTGAGCCCCACCTGTAGCAAACAGGATAAATTTCGCTGGAAGCGAAAAGGAGGTGGTGCAGGCCTTGATCTTTTTGCTTCCTTTTTCTATCAAGAGAAAAAGGGAGTCGGGGCGTGGGGCAGACAGCCCCATCACGTTCCCCGGCTCTAATATAATTTCCCTGAAAAAACTCATATTATCCGATTTACACAAGAATGGGTAATTACAATTGCCACAGTGAAAACCTCAGGGAAGAACACCGCCGTAGAGGGTTTCACGCAGAGCTGCGGAAACGCTTTTGTTTTTCTCGCAGAGGCGCAAAGACGCAGAGAAGAAACCTACGGAGGGTTTTCTCGCAGAGGCGCAAAGACGCAGATCGTAACGAAGTGAAGATCCCGGGTGGAAAGCGAAGCTAACCCGCCCGGGAGGCACAAGGTCGCAGAGGGTTTTCAATTGGACTGAAAGAAATTCTTCAAGAGGCGAATTGATACAGGGAATTGTTCCCTAAAAAATAAAACCGGCCCTCAGCACCTCCGGTATATACTGTGCTGCGGAGAGTGGATTTGGCGAAGGGAAGCTCCGAAAGTATTTGAGGAGATCACCCTGAGCCCCACCTGTAGCAAACAGGATAAATTTTGCAGTAAGACGCAGAGAAGAAACCTACGGAGGGTTTTCTCGCAGAGGCGCAAAGACGCAGTTTGTTTCCAGCAGAGGCGCAAAGGACACAGAGAGGAAAGCGAAGAGAGGATTTATGGCGGAGGCGCAACCTGCACGAGAAACCGCAACGCGAAACTTTCCTGTGCTGATTTGAAAATAAAAAAAATGTTCAAAAGACTCAGCGAGCCCTGCGTAAATGCGAGAAGAAAATAAAAAAATATTCAAAGAACTCAGCGAGCCCTGCGTCTATGCAAGAGTAAAATAAAAAAATGTTCAAAGAACTCAGCGAGCCCTGCGTCTCTGCGAGAAAATAGCCGCGCCTCCGCGGGAAAATTAATTCTAATTATCAATTAAAATTCCGCGTTCTTCGGGGTTCGCGGAAAAGGAATTACATCCCGTATGTTATTCATGCCTGTTACAAAAAGTACCAGCCGCTCAAAGCCCAGGCCAAAGCCGGCATGCGGACAGGTTCCGAATTTTCTTGTTTCAAGGTACCACCATAAGCTCTCCTCATGAATGCCCATCTCCCTCACCCGCGCCAACAACTTGTCGTAGTTTTCTTCGCGTTGCGAGCCGCCGATGATTTCACCGATCCAGGGAAATAATACATCCATGGCCCTCACTGTTTTTCCGTCATCGTTCTGCTTCATGTAAAAAGCCTTTATGTGTTTTGGGTAATTGGTGAGAATAACGGGACCTTTGAAATGTTCTACCAGGTAATTTTCATGTTCCTTCTGTAAGTCGGTGCCCCATTCCACTTTGAATTCAAATTTTTTACTGTTGGGTTCAAGTATGGTAATGGCTTCTGTATAGGTCAGCCGCGTGAAGGGTTTCTCCACCACTGACTGTAATCTTCCCAATAGTTCCTTGTCGTACATGTTATTCAGGAAAGCGATGTCATCCTGGCAATGCTCCAGCGCGTATTTCACCAGGTATTTCAACATGTCCTCCGCAAGATCCATGTTGTCTTCAATTTCATAAAAAGCCATCTCCGGTTCTATCATCCAGAATTCGGCGAGGTGCCTTGGAGTATTGGAGTTTTCGGCTCTGAAAGTGGGACCGAAGGTGTACACTTTTCCAAGTGCCAGCGCTCCCAATTCACCTTCCAACTGTCCGGAAACAGTAAGATTGGTTTCCTTTCCGAAGAAGTCCTGGCTGTAATCAATTTCTCCTTCCTGTGTACGCGGAGGATTTTTTAAATCGAAATTGGTCACATGAAACATCTCTCCGGCCCCTTCTGCGTCTGAACCGGTGATGATGGGCGAGTGGAGGTAGAAAAAGCCCCGGTCATTGAAGTATTTGTGTATGGCATAGGCCAGGTGATGACGGATGCGCAGTACCGCTCCGAAAGTATTGGTGCGTGGACGCAAATGCGCGATTTCTCTCAGGAATTCTAAAGTATGTCCTTTCTTTTGCAGGGGATAGGCTTCTGGGTCTGCTTCCCCGTAAACTTCCAGTTCCGTTACCTGCATTTCGGTAGTCTGTCCTGAACCTTGCGAGGCAACCATTATCCCACGGGCGCAAATACAGGCTCCGGTGCTGATGCGCTTGAGCAGTTCTTCACTGAAATCATTCGGATTCACCACCAATTGCAGGTTATGTATAATGCTGCCATCGTTGAGGGCGATAAAAGAAACATTTTTATTTCCGCGCCTGGTGCGTACCCATCCTTTTGCAACAGCGGTCTTCCCGATGGAAGCGGCCTCAAGCAGTTCTTTGACAGTGTTGTGTTTCATAATTTATGTTGCTGATTATGAATGTCATGGTTAAACCAAGCCGGACCCTTTTTCAGCCCTGCAAAGGAAAGCGTTTTTAAGAAGGGAATCAAGGCAGCCCGAAGTTTTATCATGGAAAGATTTACTTGCAGTCTTCGCTGCACGCTTTCGGCATATCCCGCTAACTTTTCAGCTGATCATTTGTTAAACTTTTCAAACGCCACCATAAAAGGGACTAAGCCTCGTTCCCTCACAAATCATTAACTTTGTAACCCATCAGCCGATGCCCATGCAGCAAGTTCAAGCCGGACCCTTACTCGAAAAAATAGTTATCCCCTCCGATCTCAGGAATTTATCTGAAGAACAGTTAGAACAGGTTTGTCGAGAACTGCGTCAATATATTATTGATATCGTTTCGGTTAATGGCGGGCATTTTGGGGCCAGCCTGGGTGTGGTGGAGTTAACGGTGGCCTTGCATTATATTTTTAACACCCCGCATGATCAGGTAGTTTGGGATGTTGGACACCAGGCTTATGGCCATAAAATCCTTACAGGCAGAAGGGATGTATTTCATACCAACAGGATTTACAAAGGGATCAGTGGTTTCCCCAAGCGTTCGGAGAGTGAATACGATACTTTCGGTGTAGGGCATAGCTCCACATCTATCTCCGCGGCCCTGGGCATGTCGGTGGCTTCACGCTTAAAGGGCGACAAAAAGCGGCAGCATATTGCCGTTATCGGCGATGGCGCCATGACCGCCGGACTGGCATTTGAAGGACTTAACCACGGGGGTGTGGAGGATTCCAACCTCCTGGTGGTACTCAATGATAACTGCATGAGCATCGACCCCAATGTGGGCGCGCTGAAGGAATACCTTACCGACATTACCGTGAGCCGTACCTATAATAAAATGAAGGATGAGGTATGGAAAATGCTGGGTCTGATTTCCAAATTCGGGCCCAATGCCCAGGCGATCGCGCAAAAGGTGGAGAATGCCATGAAGAGTGCCCTGCTGAAGCAAAGCAATCTCTTTGAATCCTTGAAATTCCGGTATTTTGGACCTATCGACGGCCATGATGTAAACCATTTGGTAAAGGTGCTGAACGACCTTAAGAACATCCCCGGCCCTAAAATCCTGCATTGCCTCACCGTGAAAGGGAAAGGCTATGAGCTGGCTGAGAAAGACCAGACCAAGTGGCACGCACCCGGCCTATTCGATAAGATTACCGGCGAAATTGTTAAACCCGTAATAGAAAAACCTCAGCCTCCCAAATACCAGGATGTTTTCGGACATACCATCGTGGAGCTGGCAGAGATGAACAATAAAATTGTGGGCATTACACCTGCCATGCCTTCGGGATGTTCGCTCAATATTATGATGAAGGCTATCCCTGAGCGGGCATTTGATGTGGGCATCGCAGAGCAGCATGCGGTAACCTTTTCCGCAGGGATGGCTACCCAGGGCATGATCCCCTTTTGTAACATCTATTCAAGCTTTATGCAGCGTGCCTACGATCAGGTGGTGCATGATGTGGCCCTGCAAAACCTCCATGTTGTTTTTTGCCTGGACCGGGGAGGAATTGCCGGTGCCGATGGCCCCACACATCATGGCGCTTTCGACCTTGCCTTCTTCCGCTGTATTCCCAACATGATTGTTTCCGCGCCGATGAACGAACAGGAATTGCGGAACCTGATGTATACCGCCTCCCATCCCGGCATGGGGCCCTTCTCCATCCGTTACCCGAGGGGCAACGGGGTCATGACCGACTGGAGGAAGCCCTTTGAAGCCATTCCCGTTGGCAAAGGCAGGAAGATCCGCGGAGGAGAAAAAGTGGCCATTCTGACCATCGGCCACCCCGGTAATTTTGCCGTGGAAGTTTGTGATAAACTCGCGGAAGAAGGTCTCTATCCCGCGCATTTTGATATGCGTTTTGTGAAGCCCCTGGATGTGACTTTGCTCCATGAAATTTTCGGCGAATTCAAAAGTATCATCACGGTAGAGGATGGATGTATTCAGGGTGGATTTGGCAGTGCTGTAGCTGAATTCATGATTGATAATCACTACGCGGCCCAGATCACCCGCCTCGGCATCCCCGATAAATGGATAGAGCACGGCGAGCAAAAAGAACTGTACCGCGAGTGCAATTTTGATACGCAGGCAATCATGGAAACGGTGCGGGAACGCATGAAGGAACTTCAGCTGACATCACTGCAGCCCGGTTGATTTTTTATTGCGGGAAGAAGTAAGCATAAAGCGGTTGGCTGCATGCATATCCGCAGCACAGAGAATTCAATCCGCAATTTTTACAGGACAAACATTTACCGTTGCAGGGCGCAGATGGCAGGACCTCAGCCGGCGGAAAGAATGGTGTTCTCCACTATCTCCGGAAAATATTCCGCTTCCAGTTTCGCAATTTTTGCGGCTATGCTCTGCGGTGAGTCCTTGTCATCTATGGCCACTTTAAACTGCGCAATGACAGCGCCCTCGTCGTAGTGCTCATTTACATAGTGAATCGTGATGCCGGTTTCCGTTTCGCGGGCCGCATGAACCGCTTCGTGTACGTGCATACCATGCATGCCTTTTCCGCCAAATTTCGGAAGCAGGGCCGGGTGCAGGTTAATGATTTTGTTCGGATATGCCTGAACGATAGCCGCCGGAATGAGTCGCAGGTATCCTGCCAGAACAATGAATGTAATTCCGTGGTCTTTCAGCAGTTGCAAAAACACATCCGGATGATTCCGGATCTCAGGACTGAGATGGATGGCCGGGACCTTGTGCGCCCGGGCTATGTCGTAAACCCCAGCCATTTCGCGGTCGCATGCTATGAGGCGTATGCGTACGGATGGGTGATGTTTGAAATGAATGCATAGCCTGTCGGCATTGCTTCCCTTTCCTGATGCCAGAATGGCGATTTGCTCCATGATGGTGCAAAGCAATGAAGCTTGTGGCCAATTCCAAAATCCGACGGTGTAGTTTTTTCATACTCAGCTTATGATGATTGATTTGATAATGGTTACAATGTGTACGTTGTGTTGCAGGGCGCTGGCGGCAACTGATGACTCATGGCTGCCGGCTTTAGCCCTGGGGCCTGCAATCATAAAGATCACTGACAAGAGTATCAATACGGCAATCAGTATCCGTTTGTGATTATGTTGATGTTTCTTCATGGCTTTTCGTATTGATGGCAAGATATCGTCCCGCTAATCTTTTTATCCGGCCCTTTGACCAATGCCATAATACACATGGTGAAATGAGAAATATTCTTTACGAATGCATTTCCTGCCCTTGACTGTTTCTTCCGGATAGGCCGTATTTCTATTTGATTTTATGAAGCTTTCCGGTAAAAAGGAAGCCGGGTACGGCAAGATGAGATTTCAGGAATATATGAAGGCAGCGTCATGCAAGGGATCGTGGACGGAACGGGTTGCCGGACGGCCTGCTTCCTGGCTTGTAAATTACCTGATAATTAGAGAGTTAAGAAATATATTTTGCCTGTTTTTCAGGAGAGAAAGTGAAAAAAAAGCGATCAATGGGCACTTGTTTTACCCTGGGGAGGGGTATCTTTAAAAGCAGCCGGGGGGCTTCAACGTATATTGCAGTAAATCAATTATATATGAAAATATTACATGCCGGACCAACAATAATGTTCACTAACGTAAGCCATATACTAAATTTTTATAATTTAGTCCTAACCAAAATCATATCAAATGGTAAAGCCTCTAAAAAATGAAAAATGGAAAGTGATCAATTTCAGCAAAGGCATTTTTCGCTGTGAGTACGCTGTTTCCGATCACGGACGCCTGGTCAGTTATTCCACCAGCATTCAGGAAGGGAATCTGCTTAAAGGAACCCTTATGGGTGGATATCCTACTTTAAAATTGAAGCCTGAAGGGAAAAACATGACCTTGTTCATTCATAGATTGGTGGCAGAGGCTTTCCTGCCTAAGAGGAGTCAGAAATACGAATATGTAATTCACCTGAATTATAATAAGGAAGATAATCACGTTAAAAACCTGCGCTGGGCTACCAAAGAGGAAATGGAAAAGCACCAGCAAAAGAGTCCTGCTGTATTGGCTTACCGCTCTATCAACCGTAAAAAAGGCCATAAGCTTACGGATGTGATTGTAAAAAAGATCAAACAAATGATCAACGATAAAAAACGTGTGAAAACCATGAAGCAAATTGCGGATCATTTTAAAATCAGTGAAATGCAGTTGTACCGCATTAAAAGCGGTGAGAACTGGGGCCATGTGAAGCCCTGAGAAATAATACAGAGCCGGAATTTGCCGGCTCTTCTTTTTTACCTTGTATCCCCGTAACCAATGAAGACCCAGCAAGAAGGCAGTTTTGAAATCAGCGACTGGCTCCATTCACTAATGCCCAAACCCTTGTAAAATACTACATATCGTGAGACCCGGGCGCTTCATTTACAGTATTTGTAATTGATAGTCAGTATTTTAAAACAATTATGCCCGCATTATCATAATTTATTACTTTTGCCCCCTGTCTAAACTAATTCTACAGAACAATGTCTGACATTGCATCACGTGTAAAAGCCATCATAGTTGACAAATTAGGCGTCGACGAAAGCGAAATCACTAACGAATCCAGCTTCACCAATGACCTGGGTGCAGATTCTCTTGATACAGTTGAACTGATCATGGAATTCGAAAAGGAGTTTAACATTGCTATTCCTGACGACCAGGCTGAGAAAATTTCAACCGTTGGTCAGGCCGTGGATTATATTTCGGCCAACGTTAAATAATTTTATTTCTTTTAACAGGCGCGCATGCAACTGAAACGCGTAGTCATTACAGGGATGGGGGCCATTACCCCGCTTGGGAACAACGTTGCAGATTATTGGCAGGGTTTATTGTCCGGTAAGAGCGGTGCAGGTCCTGTTACCCTGTTTGACGCATCCAGGTTTAAAACGCGGTTTGCCTGTGAAGTGAAAGATTTCGATCCGGGCAAATATCTGGATCGTAAGGAAGCCCGTAAACTGGACCGTTTTTCCCAACTGGCCATTGCTGCCTGTGAAGAGGCGGTGTTGGACGCGGACCTCCTTGAAAAGAAACCGGACCCGGATCGTACCGGTGTGATCTGGGGTTCAGGGATCGGAGGTTTAAGGACTTTCCTGGATGAAGTGATGGGCTATGCCCGTGGGGATGGTACTCCGCGCTTCAACCCATTCTTTATTCCCAAGATGATTGCCGATATCGCCGCAGGGCATATATCCATGCGCTATGGTTTCCGCGGTCCCAACTTCTGTACGGTTTCCGCCTGTGCTTCTTCCACAAATGCCATTATCGACGCTTTTAATTACATCCGCCTGGGAATGGCAGATGTTATTTTGAGCGGGGGCAGTGAAGCGGCCGTGAATGAAGCGGGCATCGGTGGTTTCGGCGCCATGCATGCCCTCTCCGAAAGAAACGATGATCCCGCAACCGCCTCCCGTCCCTTCGATCTCGACCGTGACGGTTTTGTGCTGGGCGAAGGAGCCGGATGCATTATCCTCGAAGAGTTGGAGCATGCAAAAGCCAGGGGAGCGAAAATTTACGCGGAAGTGGCCGGTGGCGGCATGAGCGCCGACGCCTATCATCTTACCGCCACCCATCCCGAAGGACTCGGTGCTTTCAACGTGATGCGCAACGCACTCAAAGACGCTGGTATGACCAGCGCTGATATAGATTATATCAATGTACATGGCACCTCAACGCCCGTGGGAGATCCCAGCGAAGTGAAAGCCATCTGCAAACTTTTCGGGGAGGATGCCTATAAACTCAATATCAGTTCTACAAAATCCATGACCGGCCATCTGCTGGGCGCGGCAGGAGCCATTGAAGCGATTGCCACCATTCTTACCGTGGTGAACAATGAAGTGCCCCCCACGATCAACCATTTTACCGATGACCCGGCCTTTGATGAAAAACTGAATTTTACTTTCAATACTTCGCAAAAGCGTACGGTAAATGCTGCACTCAGCAATACTTTCGGTTTTGGAGGTCACAACGCCTCTGTTATCATTAAAAAATATTAAGTCTGTACTTTGGCGGTACGTACCCTGATACGGTATTTTCTCAAAGCCGATACGGAGGAGAAGGCATTTATCCGCTCCCTTCGCAACCTCCTGGGATTTTATCCCGGTAACCTGTCTTTATACAAACTCGCGTTCAGCCACCGCTCTCTGGCGCTTGAAACAGCGGGGGGCAACCGCCTCAGCAATGAACGCCTTGAATATCTCGGTGACGCTGTGCTGGGAACCGTAGTGGCCGATATGCTGTTTAAAAAGTACCCCTACAAAGACGAGGGATTTCTAACGGAGATGCGTAGCAGAATAGTGAGCCGCGAGCACCTGAAGCAGCTGGCCATGAAAATCGGTATCGACGAAATGCTGAAAAAAAATGCCGGTCCCGGCAGTTACAGGAGTATGTACGGGGATGCGTTTGAAGCCTATATCGGCGCCATCTACCTCGACAAAGGATATCACATGACACAGCGGTATATCCTGAACCATATCATTCGCCCCCATGTGGACCTGGAAGAAATAGTAGCTACGGAGAAGAATTTCAAAAGTCTCATTTTAAACTGGGGCCAGCGTGAAAAACACAGTATTGTTTTTGAAACGGTGAGTGAAGATGCTAAAACGCGCCTCATCACCATCCGGCTCTGTATCGACGGGGAGGAAAAGGCCGGCGCCAGCGATTATGTCAAGAAAAAAGCCGAGCAGATAGCCGCTGAAAAAGTGTGCAAAGAGCTGGGCCTGATTTGAATTTTTCCGCTCGTGGCGCCAATGGCACAGAAAAGCCGGTGCCCTGATTTTCAGGGGGCATGAATAACGGGTGGTTTCGTACATTCGTAGCATCCGGTGAGGAACATCATTCCCGGCCTGTATAATTCAATTCCATTTGCCGTGATGAGTAAAATTGCATGGTCTAAAAAAATTTCCCGGGTATTGTTGCTGATCATCTGCCTTCAGTCGGGTGGATTGTTGACATTATATGCCATGCAGCAATATTTTATACAGCAATATATGCTTCGTGAACTGTCGGACCCTGATCCAAAACCGGAAATACTGGTTTTATCAAAAGATGATTTTGACAAAAGCAGGATCAAAAGACATGAAGTAATGTGGGAGGGGAAAATGTATGATATCAGCTCTTTAAAAATGCGGGGGGACACGGTGGAGTTGATGGTGATACATGATGAAGAGGAAGAAAGTGTATTAAAGGAAATCAGAAACCTGCTTCGCCACGCACAGGGGCATGAAGGAAACAGCCTGCAGCTTTTTGGCAAACTGAGTTCCGTGATTTACCAGGGCTCCGTATATATACTGCCGGGGCCTTTTACAGCCACGATCCATGAAACGCTGTTTGTCATTTATGATGGGCAGCCTTTTTCGGGATATGCCGTTGTTGCACCCCTGCCGCCTGAGTTTTTATTTATTTCTGTTTAATAAAATAATTCAGGTAAATACCGGGCGCTGAACACGGCTTATGCAATTTATGAATGCAGGATGGCGCGGTACGCAGGTATTTCCATTACCCTTAACTGAAAAATAATGAAACAACAGGTATTGCTTGTGACGGCATTGTTGTATTCTTTTTCATCACCCGGCCAGGCGGTGACAACGGATACCACGATGAATTCACTGAATGAAGTTATTATATCAGCCAACAAATCTGCCGAAACGCGTAAAACAATTTCACAGCAGGTGCAGCTGATGACAGCCAGGGATATCAGTCTCGCCCAGGCACAATCCACCGCTGATCTCCTCTCTAATACCGCCGGTATTTTTGTGCAGCGCAGCCAGATGGGAGGCGGCTCACCGGTGCTCAGGGGCTTTGAAGCCAGCCGTATCCTCCTGATGATAGACGGGGTGCGGCTGAACAATCTCATTTACCGCAGCGGGCACCTTCAAAATATTCTCTCGCTCGATAACAACAGCCTTGAAAGGGTGGAGGTGCTTTTTGGTCCCTCCTCAACCATGTATGGCAGCGATGCGTTGGGTGGGGTGATCCATATGTTTACGCAGCGTCCCGAATTTGCTGCCACCGGCGAAAAAAGGCGACTGAAAGTAAATGCCTTTTCGCGCTTCGGAAGTGTTAACAGTGAATTTACCGGGCATGTGGATGTAAATACAGGAGGAAAGAAGCTGGCTTCCTTTACTTCCCTGACCTGGTCATCCTTCGGTGATCTCAGGGGCGGAGAAAATCAGAATCCCTTTTACGGAGGCACGTACAGCGTTAGGCCCTATTATGCGGAACGTGTCAATGGTGTGGATTCACTGGTGAAGAATGCGGATCGCTATCTGCAGGTGCAGAGCGCTTATCATCAATACGACCTCATACAGAAGTTCGCCTATGCTCCCAACGAGTTTATAACACATGGACTGAACATACAGTACAGCAATACCGGCAACATCCCCCGTTACGACCGCTTAACGGACCCCGAAGGAGAAGGGCTGCGTTTTGCCGAATGGTATTACGGCCCGGGTGAACGCTTATTGCTTGCCTGGGACCTGAACATTAAGAATTCAAATTTTTTCTTTCAGCAGATGCATGCGGGGATAAATTACCAGCTGGTGGAAGAAAGCCGGCATCAGCGCCGTTTTGGTAAAAGCGCATTACAGCACAGAGTGGAGGAAGTGGGGGTGGCCGGCCTGAGTATCGACTGTAAACGTCTCAGCAGGGATCATGTCCTTCATCTGGGAGCGGATGCACAATTCAACAGGCTGGTCTCCACCGCCGAAGAGGAAAATATAGAAACGGGAGCAAGGGCCCCGCTCGATACACGTTACCCTGATGGTGACAATATCATGAACAACGCCGCGGTGTATTTGTCGCATACCTGGAAAATTAATCAGCACCTTACCCTCAATGATGGGGTACGGTTGGGAGTGAGTTCCCTGAAATCGAACTTTGAAGACACCACCTTCTTCAGATTTCCCTTCAGGGAAGTCAGTCAGCAAAACGTGGTGTATTCAGGAAGCCTGGGCCTGATACATATTCCCAACGATGACCTGAAGCTCTCATTGCTGCTGAGTTCAGGCTTCAGGGTTCCTAACGTTGACGACCTGGCGAAAGTTTTTGAAACCACGCCGGGTTCGCTCATTGTACCTAACGAAGACCTGAAGCCGGAAAAAACCATTACCGGTGAAATAGGCATTACCAAAATATACAATGGCAAAACCACCTGGGAAAATACACTCTATTATACCAGTTTCTTCGACGCCATCGTAACGGATGAATATGCTTACAAAGGTTCCGATTCCATTGAATATGACGGGGTGATGAGCCGCGTACTCGCCAGTCAGAATAAGGACAGGGCCTTTATTTACGGCTTCGCTTCGGGGCTAAGGACAAAACTTGTGGAGGACCTGCTGTTCAGCCTCAATGCCAGTTATACCTACGGCAGGGTAAAGACCGACAGTACCGATGTGCCGCTGGACCATATTCCGCCTTTTGTAATGCGGATGGGAATATCCTATACCTGGTACCATTTCCACAGTGATTTCTATGTAAATTACAATGGCTGGAAGCGACTGAAAGATTACAGCGGCAGCGGAGAAGACAACCTGCAATATGCTACCCCCGACGGGATGCCTGCATGGTTTACGGTGAATATGCGCGCATCATACCGCTTGAACAAGTGCATCACTGTCCAGGCGGGCGTCGACAATATCTTTGATACCCAGTACCGCGTTTTTGCAAGTGGTATCAACGCGCCGGGAAGAAATGTTTTCGGCGTGCTTCGTTTTAATTTATAGAAAGCAGTTTAACTGATGCCGTAAGAAGAGCCGGTGTTCACTTTTAAAGTGATGCACTGGCTCTTCTTGTAAGATAGTAATATCTTCTTACGCAGCATGAAAGGGAAATATCGTATTAACACAATACGTCCGGTTTTTTAAAAATGAATTCCGCTGCCACTGGATGTTATATTTTCAACACGGAATTGATCGGCTTTCATCTGAATACATCTGACCCGGGCATTGCCTGTAAAGAATCCTGTTCCGGAGGAGGATCACGGAAAAATTAATAAACAGGTAAAGGCACTTACTTTTTCCGGATAAATAAATAATATACCGGCAGACCCAGTGCCACAATGAACAAACCGCTCCAGGTATTTTGTGGTTTTGTATACAACAATATTCCGCATATCATCAAAGCAACCAGGATATAAGCCAGTGGCAGCAGAGGATAGGCGATTACTTTATAAGGCCTTTCGGCATGGGGTTCATTCTTCCTTAAAATAAAGATCCCGGCAATGGTGACAATATAGAATAAAAGACTTGCAAAAGTGGTATAGTCCAGAAGGTCACCATAAGTACCGCTCAGGCAAAGCAGGCAGGCCCAAGTTGCTTGTATCCACAGGGCAAAACCGGGCACTTCATTGCTGTTCAGTGTTCCTGCTTTCCTGAAAAAAAGTCCGTCTTTGGCCATTGCATAATAAACGCGGGCTCCGGACAATATAATACCATTGTTACAGCCAAAAGTTGAAACCATTATGAGGAGGGCCATCAGATACACGGCGCTCTCACCAAATATCATAGAAGCCGCGGCGGTACCCACCCTGTCATTATCGGCAAATTGTATGCCTTGCCCCGCCACATCCACTGCATCGGGGTTACCATGCAGCGGCAGTAATCCCAGATAAGCAATATTGGTCAGTAAATACAAAACCGTTACAATCGCGGTGCCTGTTACCAGACTCAGGGGAATGTTCTTTTTCGGGTTTCTGATCTCTCCGGCAATAAAGGTAACATTGTTCCAGGCATCACTGCTGAACAGAGAACCGATAATGGCGGTTCCGAGTGCCAGCACCAGGGCCATGCCACCCAGTTGCGTGGTGATCCAGCCGCTTTCCGCTTTTGCCGTACTGCTGGCCGACCATACCGAACGGAAGTTCTGTGCGTACCAGTCGTAATTCATAGCGACGTATATACCCACCGTAATCAGAAAAATAAGAGCGAGGAGCTTCGCGGAAGTAAAGATCAACTGAATCCATTTGCCATGTTTAATGCCCCTGCTGTTGATCCAGGTAAGGAACAAAATACATACAATGGCCAGTAATTGTGCGGAGGAAATTTTTACCGGCCCTGTTTCAATAAGAATATTTCCAGCAGAAATTACAGGAACAAAAACACCGGTGTACTTGGCAAACGCAACGGCCACCGCTGCGATGACACCCGTTTGGATGACAGTAAATACGGTCCATCCATACAGGAAAGAGGTGACTTTGCCCCAGGCTCTTTCAATATATACAAACTGTCCGCCGGCTTTGGGCATCATACCGGCTAATTCTCCATAACTCAATGCGGCCATAACGGTAATGACACCACTAAGTATCCATAAAAACAACAGCCATCCCGTACTGCCAACCGTACGGCTCATGTCGGCACTGACAATGAATATCCCCGATCCGATCATGGATCCGGCAACAATCATGGTTGCATCCCGAAAGCCCAGGGCCCTGTTAAAATGGTCCTCCGGACCCGCAGGGAGGTCTTTTTTATCCATCAGGGGTTACTGATTTTACTGTGCCGCCTGCTGTAACCAAAATAAATGGCGATGCCCAGACCCATCCATACGATCAGTCGTATCCAGGTATCAATGGGAAGGAAGTACATTAACGACAGGGAAGACAGGATTCCCAATACCGGAACAGCCGGGAATAATGGTGTTTTAAACGGACGATTCAGATCCGGTTGCTTATAGCGTAATATTAAAACGCCTCCGCACACAATTACAAACGCAAGCAATGTTCCGATGGACACCAGTTCACCCAGTAATCCAATGGGAAACAGTCCCGCTACAATCATGGCTACCCCCCCGGTTATAATCGTAGTGATATGAGGAGTTTTGTATTTGGGATGTACTTTACTGAAGGAGGCCGGCAATAAACCATCTTTTGACATGGAGTAAAATATACGTGGCTGCCCCATAAGCATCACAAGAATTACAGAACTGAGTCCGGCGATAGCCCCGATTTTAATCAGTGGCCTTAACCAGGCGAGTCCGTCACCGGTTGCATTGATGGCCACCGCTATCGGCGCCGGGTCGTTCAGTTCCAAATAGGGAACAATGCCGGTCATCACTAACCCTACCAGAATATAAATGATGGTACATATTACCAGCGACCCTAAAATTCCCCAGGGCATGTCTTTTTGCGGATTTTTCGCTTCCTGCGCGGCGGTTGAAACAGCGTCAAAGCCGATATATGCGAAGAAAATAATACCTGCCGCCCTTACCACTCCGCTCCAGCCGAATTCACCGAAGTTGCCGGTATTTTCGGGGATGAACGGGGTCCAGTTGGCAGGATTAATATATTTCCATCCCAAAAAGATAAACAACATAATAACCATAACCTTTACCACAACAATGATGTTGTTAAAGTTTGCTGACTCTTTAATCCCAACCACCAGCAGCCAGGTCATGATGCCAACAATGGCCATAGCGGGAAGGTTCAAAAATGCCCCCGTAGCCGCATAGGTATGATTGGCGGCATCATAGGATATCGGCGCACTTGACAGGCTTTCGGGGATGACAATGCCGAAATCTTTCATGAAACTTACCACATATCCCGACCAGCCCACGGCAACTGTACTGGCCCCGAATAGATATTCAAGGATCAGGTCCCAGCCGATAATCCAGGCGATAAATTCACCGAGCGTGGCATAGGCATACGTATAAGCGGAACCCGCGATAGGGATCATGGATGCAAACTCCGAATAACAAAGTCCGGCAAAGGCGCAGGCCACGCCTGCAATAACAAAGGAGATGACAACGGCAGGTCCTGCATGCTGCGAAGCGGCGGCACCGGTAAGCACAAAGATTCCGGCTCCGATAATGGCCCCAATGCCCAGCATAATCAGGTTTGATTTTCCAAGAGTGCGTTTTAAGGTGTGTTCACCGTCATATTCCCCCTTGGATTCGCTCATGAGGCGTACCATGGACTTGGTGGTAAAGATTGATTTGGCCATAAGATGTTTCAGGTTGAACAACAAACCTACAATTTAATCATGATTCAAAAAAATCGGGGCGTATTAATATTCATACTTCGGCAATTTCCGCTTACTTTGCCACAGAGCAGAAATGGAAACAGTCATTATAAGCATCTTTATAATTGGGTACCTGATGATAATCGGGGAACACCCTTTGAAAATCAATAAATCGGCATCCGCCCTGCTTACCGGGGTGCTGGTATGGACGGCCTGGATCCTGATGAGCCCGGGCGAAAGCCATACGGTGGAAGCGGCGCTGGAACATCACCTGAGCGGAGCGGCGGGTATCCTTTTCTTTCTACTGGCCGCCATGACCATCGTAGAGCTGATCGATGCCCATGACGGGTTCAGCCTTATTACTTCGGTAATCCGTACACGTGACAAATCGCGCCTCTTGTGGATTGTATGCTGGCTCGCCTTTTTTCTGTCGGCGGTATTGGATAACCTCACCACCTCCATTGTCATGGTGTCGCTGGTGCGTAAGCTCCTGCCTGATCAGGAAGACCGGATGATGTTTGCGGGCATGATTGTGATCGCTGCCAACGCGGGAGGCGCATGGTCACCCATTGGTGATGTAACTACTACCATGCTTTGGATAGGCGGGCAGGTGAGCGCGGGAAATATTATCCGTACCGTTTTCCTGCCCTCCGTGGTATGCCTCCTTATACCATTAATGGTTGCCGGAAAAAGAATGAAAGGCAAACTGGAACAGGGTTCCGTTGCGGAAGAAAAAGTTACCGCCACCACCCGCCAGGAGCGCAACACAGTTTTCTTTGTTGGCGTAGCTGCGCTGTTATTTGTGCCGGTCTTCAAAACGGTGACGCACCTGCCGCCGTTTATGGGCATCCTCTTCGGCCTTGGCGCCATGTGGGCCATCATTGAATTTATCCATCGTGGTAAAGAGGACGACAAAAAGGAATACTATTCGGTGAGCAGGGCCCTGCAACGCATCGACACACAAAGTGTGCTGTTCTTCCTGGGCATCTTACTTGCCATCGGAGCGCTGGAAGGCACGCACATACTGCAACACCTGGCCACTCTGATGGATGAAAAGGTGGGAAGCCTCACGGCCATCGTGACCGGCATTGGGTTGTTGTCTGCCATCGTGGACAACGTACCGCTGGTAGCGGCCAGTATGGGAATGTATGACCTTGCTACGTATCCGATGGATAATTTTTTATGGGAATATATGGCTTACTGCGCGGGAACCGGAGGAAGTGTCCTTATCATTGGTTCTGCAGCGGGGGTGGCGGTGATGGGTATGGAAAAAATATCATTTATCTGGTACCTTAAAAAAATTAGTTTTTACGCCCTCATGGGTTACCTGGCAGGTGCGTTTATCTATGTAGGGCTTCATGCCTGAGGGTCTGCATAGAAGGAAAACACAAAGGGTGCCGGAGTATAAATTTTTATAGCTTATATGCTGTATTCCGCCGCCCGGAAGGGTGCTTGCCATGTGCCGGCAGTCCCGATAAAGGAGATCTGATGGGTGCGGCAATTATGCGCTGCGGTTTAATACCAGCCGGGGCTGGACTTGATATGCCCCTGCGTCTGAAGGTAAATGACCACGGCAATCATAACGAGCATGCCTATGCCAAAAAATACCATAAGTTTTTTATAACGGCTGGCATCGCCCGCCATTTTATGGTACCGGTAAATATTAAACACTGTTTTTTCAGCCCTTAAAAAGGCGCCTTCACCTTTTACAATATAATCAAAAGCGCCATATTTCATGGTGTTTACGGCTACTTCAATCTGGTCCTGGCCGGATATCATCACCACTTCTATCTCCGGGCTGATCTTTTTAAGCTCCTTTAAAATATCAATTCCATCCATCGCGTCCCTCACCTGTGAGTTCAGGTTATAGTCGAGAAAAACAATGGAAGGAATTCTCACCTGAGAAGCGGCCAGGCATTCTTCACCTGTTGGAAAAGCATGCAGTTCATAGGACGACATTTTTTCGAGGTGGTCCTTCAGCAATTCCCGTTGCATCGGTTCATCGTCGACGATGTAAATTAGCGTTTTCTCTGCCATAACGAATATTAATTGCCTAAATCTTTCAGCGCCTGTTCAAGTTCAATGCTGATAATTTCATATTGTTTTTTAAAATTTTCAATCTGTTCCGGAAGGCGTTCAAGATTTGACTGATCCCCCGCGATCTTTTCAATGGTTTTCACCAGTTCTTCCGGTCCCTTGGCGCCAAAATAACCCAACTGCGGTTTCAGCGCGTGGGCGGTTTGTCGGAGTCCTGACCAGTCCTTGCTCATGGTGTATAATTCCATTTGCTGAATGCTGGTTGGGGCCCCCGTCAAAAACATACGGATATATTTTATCATCTTATCGTTTGCCCCTCCTGTGAGGCTGCGCAGGTAGCTGAGGTCGGTAATTGGGGAACTTTGGTCCATGCCGTAAAAGTATATTATTTTGAGATATCATAAAACCAGATGGGGTGTCAGGGCTTTCTTTGCCGTTTATCAATAGTTATTTCCGGCAGGAAGCCATGGTATTGGATAGATTGCGCTTGCATTATCCTGCCAGTTCAATCACTGTT
Organism: uncultured Bifidobacterium sp.; assembly: GCA_964534995.1. Lineage (GTDB taxonomy): Bacteria > Bacteroidota > Bacteroidia > AKYH767-A > OLB10 > JAJTFW01. The sequence continues at coordinate 41,611 of CAZHSC010000008.1, read as the reverse complement.
TGCTTCAGTTTTTCCGGCTCGAAGGGTTTGGCGAGGTGTCTGTTCATACCGGATTCAAGGCATTTATCGATTTCTTCCCGCACGGCATTTGCGGTAAGGGCCAGTATGGGTGTTTTTGAATTCAGGCTGCCTTCCATCCTGATTTCTTTGGTAGCGGTATAGCCGTCTTTCACAGGCATATGAACATCCATGAATATAAGGTCATACTTCTGCTGCGTTGCTTTATCCACCGCTTCCTGTCCGTTATTGGCCACATCAATAGTGATGCCTTCAAACATGCTTTCCAACGTGTCAATGGCCACCATCTGGTTCATCGGCTGGTCCTCAGCCAGCAATACCGTAATGGGGCGGAGTTTTGTTTCCGTGTCATGCATGTCCTTTTTTTCCACAGCCTGGCCAATGGCGTAAGGTATCATAAACCAGAAGATGGTACCTACCCCTTTGGTGCTCTTCACCTGCAAAGAACCGCCCTGCAGTTCCACCAGTTGTTTGCTGATGGTTAATCCAAGTCCGGTACCTCCGAATTTCCGGGTGGTCTCACTGTTTTCCTGCGAAAAACTTTCGAAGATTTTATGAATCTGGTCAGCGGCGATTCCAATGCCCGTGTCTTCTACTTCAAACTTTATCCAGACAGGATCTGTTCCGCTTTCTTTCGTGACACGGATGGTAACGGTTCCCTCTTCCGGCGTAAACTTGATCGCGTTACCGGTAAGGTTAATCAGTATTTGGGTTAAGCGCGTGGGATCCCCTTTGATCCATTTTGGCACATCATCAGCAATGGCATATACCAGCTTTAGTTTTTTCTCTTCCGCGCGAAGGTGCAGCGTCTGATAAACGCCGTCGACAGTTTCGGCAAGGTCGAAATCGATTTCCTCGAGTAATATTTTTCCGGCTTCAATTTTTGAAATGTCAAGAATGTCGTTGATGATGTTGAGCAGGTTCCTGCTTGCCTGCCGCATGGCATTGAGGTAGCGCAACTGATCTTCACGCGGGCCTTTATCCAGGAGCAGATTGGTCATTCCAACCACTGCGTTTAAAGGGGTCCTGATCTCATGGCTCATGTTGGCAAGAAATTGCTGTTTGAAGGCGGCACTTTGCAAGGCGATTTCCCTTTCTTCCATGGCCTGGTTGAGGTTTTCTTTGGCCTCCATTCCTTCTATTAACTGCTGCAGGTCGCTGATGGTTTTCTGCAGCGTCGTTTCCAGGTCGCCGAAGTCAATGGGTTTGGTAACGAAATCATAGGCGCCGCGATTCATGGCGGTTCGTATATTGCCCATGTCGCCGTAGGCCGAGGCTACAATAGCCCGGGTGGGCCGTTGAATGGACTTGAGTTCATTCAGAAAAGTAAGGCCATCCATCACCGGCATATTGATGTCGGTTACCACAATGCCTATGCTTTGGTCTTCGCTGAGTTTGCGGAGCGCCTCCGCCCCGTTGTTAGCAAAACTCAGCTGAAAATTCCCCTCTTTTACATGTTTGCGGAATCGCTGCCTTACCAGGACTTCCAGATCCGGCTCGTCGTCAACAAAAAGAATATGCATGGATGATGGCATGAGAATGGTTTTATGGGTAAGTGTAATTAATTTATTTTCAATGATGCCTTCGTTCCTTGTAAACAGGGTGATGCATCAGGCTAATGTAAATATTAATATTGGTTTTGTCAATCCGCGTTTTACTCGTATCCGGTACATGTGCTTTCATTTTATATACAGGGACAAAGGCTTAATGTCCGGTATGGTTTTCTGGTTCAGGAGGCAGTTGATATTGCTGAACACAATCCGGAAGCCGCTTCCGGCTTTCATTAGCTCCTTTCGGAATTCATCCGTAAAGATCTTATCCGCCAGTCGCAGGCTAATAACTTTTTTCTGTTGGGCATTGTATATTTCCACAGTACAACCCCGGTTAGCCGGAATGGGTTTATACAGGGAATTCACAAAGTAAACTTCCAGTTCGTTGGCTTCCAGTATTGCTTCGGTACTTACCAGGCTGTCGCGGTTATTTTTCAGGGAGGCCGCAGCCGGTCCTAAGGTGCGGATGGTATAAATTTTTTCAATAATAAGACTGTCGCCCGCATATAGCCGGAGGGTATCTGTTCCGGGTTCCTTGTAAAATAATTTGGTCCTGATGGCGGTGCCGGCTCTCATTTCGAGAGGCCCGCCGCTTCTTTCCAGCAACAGGTGTTTACCGGGTACATCCCCTTTCACAACGATATGGTTAAAAACACCTGTATACATGACCGCCTCATGGGGTTTACTGAGGCTGGTATTGAGCAGTTGTACTCCTTTTTGAGCGCAGGTGGCCGTTACCTGAAACAGCAGCACAAACAACCCGGCGCTAAGGCGGTGTGTTATGAAACGGTACATGGTCTTTCAGCTTTTCTCATCGATCTCCGGGAAATATATTCAGACGGACTTCAAGTTCCCTGAAATTGACAGGTTTTGAGATAAAGTCATCTGCGCCCAGCGCCTTGGCTTTCTGCTGATGTTCATCGTCACCGTATGCCGATATCATTATGACTTTAAGGTCCGGAAACCTGCTTTTTATTTTTTCCAGCAATTCAAAACCCGACATGCCCGGCATATTGATGTCGGAAAGTATCAGGGCAAATTCAGGACGCCCGGGAAGGCTGAGCACCTGCAAAGCATCCTCGCCCGAAAATGCGAATTCAAGTTCCAGGAGATTTTCTTTTAATGCTTTGCGAAAGCGTTGACGGAAGAGCATTTCAACATCTTTTTCATCGTCAACAATCAGTACTTTCAATGGCATGGATGAAATGTATTACGAAGTGAGGGGCAGTGTGATGATAAATTCCGTATACTCGTTTTCACGGCTGTCGAGTTCCAGTTTTCCCTGGTGTTGTTTCTGAATAATATCAAAACTCATGCTCAGTCCGAGGCCGGTACCCTGCCCGCTGGGTTTGGTGGTAAAGAAAGGTTCAAAGATCCTGGCTGCTACTTTTTTCGGTATTCCCGGACCGTTATCCCTGATCCTTACTTCAATGCCATTTTCCTTTTTTTGTGTGGAGATATGCAATACGCTTTTCACCGACTTGTCCTTGATTGCCTTCTCCCGCATAGCGTAAAAGGCGTTATTGGCAATATTCAGGAATACGCGGTTGATATCCTGTTGTACCACCAGCGTTTTGGGAAGTTCTTTTTGGAGGCGCTCTTCTATCGCGCACTGAAAGTCTTTGTGTGTGGCCCGCATGCCATGATAGGCAAGGTTTACGGCATCATGAAGTAAGGCGTTGATATCCGCCGCTTCTTTTTCGTCGGAGCCTTGCCTGCTGTGCTGCAGCATGCTTTTCACAATTTTTTCGGCCCGCCTGCCGTGTTCATGGATTTTGGCCAGGCTGTTTTTAAGTTCTCCTGCAAGCTCACGTTGTTCATCCGGGTCGGAAGCATTGACAAATTCATCAATAATTTCAAGGGCGCCTTCCGAGAAATTATTAACGAAATTCAGGGGGTTCTGAATTTCATGGGCAATGCCTGCCGTTAGCTGTCCCAATGAGGCCATTTTTTCGCTCTGCACCAGTTGATCCTGTGTGGCATGGAGCCTTTTCAGGGTGTCTTCCAGTTCGGTATTGGATTGTTGCAGTTTAACGTTCGATTTCTTTTTAAAAGTATAGCGGTTGTACAGCAGCAGTATAAAGAGGAAGGCGCTGGCGGAAAAAAGGATCAGCAGATTCCTGAAGTTTTTCTGTTTATTGATCATCAGTTCTTTCAGAGCCAGGTCTCTTTCGCGAATGGCTTTTTCCCTGGTAAGCTGTTCCACTTCCGCTGTTTTTTCTTCCAGCGCCTGGTCTTTCTCCTGTAATGCAATATCAGTTTTGGTGATAATCTGACTCAACTCGAGCTGTTTCGCATTGCTAAATGCCTCTTGTTCCTGATATTGCTTTTGTAACAAATCAATCACACGGTCTTTTTCTTCCAGTTCCGCTTTCAGAGCGCTTTTGCTCACCGGTGCATTTTTTTTGGCATTGCTCAGCGAATCTTTGAGGCTTCGGTAACGGTCATGGTAAAAATCTGCTTTCGTGAAATTATTGCTGAAACTGTAATAGGTAAATAACTGGATGTAGGCATCCTTCACGAGTTTATGAACGATGAGCTGATTGTCCTGCTGAAGGCTTTTGTAAAAATTTTCCAGCGCAGGTTCAAAACGGCCCCTTTTAAAATCAATCAGTCCCAGGTTGCGGTACAACAGGGCTTTCAAGACAGGTTCTTTGGATTGTTCGATAATTTTTAACCCGCTGTTAAAAGATTCTCCGGCAATTTTAAAATCATTATGGCGGAGCTGCATTTCGCCCAGGCTGTTATAACAAAACGCGGCCTGGGTATTCATTTTCAGGGCTGAATAGGCGTTCGCTGCCCTCCTGAAATACTGTTCCGCTTTGTCCGGTTCCTTCAGGGAGGCATGGCATTGTCCGCTTTGCGCCAGCACCCAGGCGCTTATTTTAGGAAGCTTTTCGCCTGAAGTTATTTGCAGTGCTTCCTGGTAATGCGAAAGGGCTTTTGGGTAATTCTTCAGTTGTTGCTCGGCCAAGCCACATTGTATGAGTGCGATGCCGGCCGCTTTTTGATTGTTGGATCTTCTGGCTGCTTCCAGTGACTGAGTGAAGTAAGACAATGCGCTGCCCGGATCTTCTTTTTTCAGGCAAAGGAGGCCCAGGTTTCCTGCGCTTATAATAATAGCTCTGTCATTATTAGCCCGAATGGCCTGATCCAGCCGTTTCTTATTTACATTTTCGTTGCCGGCAAATGGAAGAAGCCGGTTTGATAGTTGTGGGTTTAAAAATTCATGTACGGACGGACTCTCGTACAGGAACTGTAAAAAATCGTTTTCCTGCGCACTTATACTTCGAAAAGAAACCAGCAACAGGGTCAGCATAAAAAGAAGTGACCTGCTGTTGCATAAATTTAAATAACCGGAAGTGCAGGTCGTTGAGGAGCCCCTCGTCATAGAAACTGAGAATGAATTTGAGCCCCGTAAAATAGTGAAAAATATGAAAAAGCTGATTATCGCTTTGCTCCGGCCCTCACCGCTATCTTTTCCTGTTCTTTTTTCTGTTGCTGACGACGGGAAATTTCAAAAACCTGCTGTCGGCTGGCAGCTTGCTTAAAGGCTACTGCCCTGTTCTGTTCAGAGATGTCCGGAAAACTTTTCATTTCCAATAAATCATCAAGTATGAAACCGGATTGATCGGAAAGTACCTCCAATTGCTGGAGGCATTGCTCAATTTTTTTTAATTCCTTTTGCTGATCTTTCTTGAATTTCATAGCGTTCACGTAGTAAATTGTACTGATGCTAAGATAAGTTCAACATTTTCAGCAATGCGCCTTTATTCAAGGGGTTTTCAACATTGGAAAGTTTATTTCCCCGGGTGATTTTGATTTCTTCAAAATCATACATACTAACTCCTGCTATTTTCCGTTTTGCTTTTTCCTTGAAACTGCGTAGATTAACATAAGGCCGTTAGTTATTTTACCTTAACATGAATAAAAGGTATTGACAAGGACAATATATTGTGTAACTTGCGCCTCTGTTTGGAGCAAGCTCACCGGAGTTTTTTTGTGCGTAAAGTATTAATAATCAGAAAGAAATGCGTCAGCTAAAAATCACCAAATCCATTACCAACCGCGAAAGCGCCTCTTTTGAAAAGTATTTACAGGAAATAGGAAAAGAAGAACTTATCACAGCCCAGGAAGAAGTGGTCCTGGCTCAAAAAATCCGGCAGGGCGACCAACGAGCCCTGGAAAAGTTGGTTCGTGCCAACCTCCGTTTTGTGGTTTCTGTAGCGAAACAGTATCAAACACAAGGCCTTAGCCTCCCCGACCTTATCAATGAGGGCAACCTGGGCCTGATCAAAGCAGCTAAAAAATTCGACGAAACCCGGGGTTTCAAATTTATTTCCTACGCTGTTTGGTGGATTCGTCAAAGCATCATGCAGGCTCTGGCAGAACAAGCCCGTATTGTTCGCCTGCCGCTCAATCAGTTGGGTGCCGCCAATAAAGTGAAGAAAGCTTTTTCAGAACTGGAGCAGAAGTATGAACGCGAACCCAGTCCGGAGGAGTTGAGCGCCGTGCTTGACCTGCCCATGGATAAAGTGGCAAATACCATGAAGATGCCAGGTAAGCATGTTTCTATGGATGCGCCGCTTGTTCAGGGAGAAGACTCCACCTTACTCGATGTACTTGAAAACGGGGACAGCCCCGGTGCCGATTCAGCCCTGATTAATGAATCACTTCAGAAAGAAATTAACCGTTCCCTCGCTACCCTGAGCGAACGCGAGCAGGATGTAATTAAAATGTTTTACGGAATTGGCATCCAGCATGGATTGTCGCTGGAAGAAATTGGTGAAAAGTTTGACCTTACCAGCGAACGTGTGCGTCAGATTAAAGAGAAAGCAATTAAGACCTTGCGCCAAAATTCCCGCAACAAACTGCTCAAAGCTTACCTGGGCTGAGACCATTGTGCACATAATAAAAATTAAAAGGGAATGCTCCGGCAATTCCCTTTTTTATTGCATTCCTTTCCTCCATCCGCTTCCCGGTAATGAAAGCGCTGCCGGAACCAGATCACCGCAAAGAATGTACACTGTCAGAAATTTTTTCCCCCTTGCAATCGCAACTACCGTTATGTTGACATCTTTTTTTATTGTTCAAAAGACGGTGGTTTCTGTTAACAATATCAAGGAGCTATTTTTGTCTGCCGGCAATGTTTTCGTTTCTTTTGTACTTTAGAATTTATAGTCAGCATATACCTTAAATAAATCAAATTAAATGGCAAACAATTATATCAGCAATGAGCCTCTCTTACAGGAAAACAAAGAGCGCTTTGTATTATTCCCGATTAAATACGACAAAATATGGAGTATGTACAAACAGGCTGAAAACAGTTTCTGGACGGCGGAGGAGGTGGATCTTTCCGTTGACCTGAAAGACTGGGAGAGGCTGAACGATGGTGAACGTCATTTTATCACCCATGTGCTTGCCTTTTTCGCTGCCAGCGATGGTATCGTTAATGAAAACCTCGCGGTAAATATGATGAATGCCGTTCAGCTTCCGGAAGCACGCTGCTTTTATGGCTTTCAGATCATGATTGAGAATATCCACTCTGAAATGTACTCTCTGCTGATTGATACCTATGTGAAAGATCCCGCAGAGAAGAGCCGCTTGTTTAACGCCATTGAAACGGTACCCTGTGTAAAAAGAAAGGCGGAATGGGCCCTGCGTTACATCGAAAATGGTTCTTTCGTACACCGTCTGGTGGCCTTCGCTGCTGTGGAAGGTATTTTCTTCAGCGGTTCTTTTTGTTCTATCTTCTGGCTTAAAAAGCGCGGACTGATGCCCGGCCTTGCAACTTCAAATGAATTCATTTCACGGGATGAAGGTTTGCATTGTGATTTTGCCTGCCTCCTTTACAGCATGCTTAACCACAAACTCACCGAAGCCGAAGTAACATCCATTATTACCGATGCGGTGGCCATTGAACAGGAATTTGTGACCGATGCCCTGCCCGTTAACCTCATCGGCATGAATGCTAAAATGATGTGTCAGTATATTGAGTTTGTAGCGGACCGTCTGCTGAACTCCCTGGGTTATCCCAAGGTATATAACAGTGAGAATCCTTTTGATTTTATGGAATCAATTTCACTGGAAGGGAAAACCAATTTCTTTGAAAAACGCGTTTCGGAATACAAGAAAGCCGGCGTGGGTGTTGACCGCGCTGACCAGGAACTGAAATTCAACGAAGACTTTTAATAAAAAGCATCTGCCAGTTACCGGCTGTTGTACCTGTAATAAGTGTATTGCATGTTATCAGCAGCCGGTTCTTTTTTCCTGAGAGGGCAGAGTCCGTGTGTCCGGCAGAAAAACCTTTTTACAGTGAAGGAAAATCAATTATTCCTGAAAATATTTTCATATTGCTGCTGAAGATGGTTTTCAGTCACTTTAAGCCGGGGCAGCAATACCTGGTCTTCCATCAGGCCGTGAACCGTTAAGTCCCTCTCAAAATTATGCAGTTGCTGCAGGAGGATACGGTAGGGGGTAGCGTTGGTTAGCGGTGGTTCATATAACAAAATCGTCTCCCGTATCTGTTTCAGGTCGTGGCCGGTATCATTTTCATGGTCGTGCTCAAATTCGGCCAGTGAATAGCGTTGACTCTGTCTGAAAAATTCATAGGCATTGAGTCCGTTTTTTTCGGCCTGAAGCAGAAAGTCAATATAGGGTAGCAAATGCTGTTCTTCTTCACAAATATGCAGGCTGAGCGAAACCTTGTAGGAGGAATAAAATTCATTGAGTATAGCAAGCAGCGGATGGTTGCAGGTGTAATCATGTAAAAGCAGGTCAATACTTTGTTCCATTTCCGGAAGCTTTTTAAACAGATACAGGCGATGCGTTTTGCGTATGTAGTCGATGATCAGTTGAACAGGAAAATGCATGAATACCGTGGCCTGAAACTCAGCCGGCATTTCAAATGCAATGGCCAGTTCATGTACAAGGTCTTTTAATCCCTGTGTTTTCTCCTGCTCCGTAGCAGTATATAGAGTAGGATAACGCTGAAGAATTTGCCCTGTATATGAAGAAGGAAACATGCTTTATCTGTAAAGAATAATGAATAGCAAAAGTAGTGAATACCGGGCTTTGCCAGCCTGATTTTTATCAACCATGCCGGCTGATTTATAAACAGATGTTTGCAGCGATGTTTTTCGACGCTGCGGCTCCGTAAAGAAGACCCGTTTGCTGATGAAATCTGACAGGGCGGATGAAGAAATGTATTCAGGACTTGTTCCCGGACAGAGAGTCTAACACCATGCCTATACGAAATATTGCCTGTTGAATCTGTTCTTCCGTAGTGTCTTTCCCGATGCTGAAGCGGATACTGCCTGCTGTTTCATCATCGCTCAGTCCCATGGCTTTCAGTACATGGCTGGGGCCGGCAAGGGCGGAGGTGCAAGCCGACCCGGTGCTGAGGGCGATGTCTGGCAAAGCTTTAATGAAGGCAGCGCTCCTGATCCCCTGAAAACAGATATTGCTGGTGTTGGGCAGCCGGTGCCGTATGCTTCCGTTTATGTATCCCCGCTGATCCCGGGTCAGTTGCTGCTCGAGCAGGGTGCGTAATCGCGATACGTGGATGCCATAGTCCCACAGTCGTCCGGATGCCAGCCGGCAGGCTTCACCCAGGCCCACAATTCCAGGTACGTTCAGGGTGCCCGAGCGGAGCCCGTTTTCGTGTCCGCCGCCTGTTATTTCCGCTACAAGCTTTACACGTGGATGCTTGCGCCGGATGTATAATGCCCCGACGCCCTTGGGGCCGTATAATTTATGTGCCGACAGGGTGCATAAGTCCAGCTTGTGTTCCTGAACGTCCACCCTTACCTTTCCGATCGCCTGGGTGGTATCGCTCAGGTGAATCACCTTGTTCTCCCTGCATATTTCACCAATAAGCCCGCTGTCCTGCAGAACTCCGGTTTCATTGTTGGCCATCATCACCGCGGCCAGCACCGTATCTTTCCTGATAGCGCGCTCCAGTTCACCGGGATCCACCCTGCCTTCACGGTCTACCTGCAGGAGGGTAAACGCAATATCATTATCTTTTGAAGCAAGGTCCTTTACCGTGTCCAGTACCGCTTTGTGTTCGGTAGCGCAAACAATCAGATGTTTCCCCTTCTGCCTGTGCGCTTCCATGACTCCGCGAATCGCCAGATTTAATGATTCGGTAGCACCCGATGTAAAGATGATTTCGGAGGGCTCCGCCCCGATCATTTCCGCCACCTGAAGGCGCGCCCTCTCGGTAACTGCCGCCGCTGTCCATCCAAAAGCATGTGTGGCACTGGCTGCATTGCCAAACTTTTCACTGAAATAGGGTAGCATGGCCTCCAGTACATTGTCATCAACCGGTGTGGTGCTGTTATAATCAAGGTAGAGGGAAGACATGCTGCAAAGGTGCGAAATTGCCGTACTCATAACCGGTGGTTTGTTCCGGTATTACGGATGAATCTGATTTTTATGATTTTCGGGATTGCTTTGCTACCGGTGGAAATCCGGGGCTACGGACTTTGTACCTTTTTTCCTTTCCTGATTGGTGCGGGGTGGATGTTGGCAGACTGTCCTGATGCGATAATGTATTATTTTTGCAGGTATGTCAACCGTTACCATCAAGAAGCTCAGCGGTGAAGAGCTGTTTAAAAACATCATCAGTCATGCTAAGGAATATGGTTTTATTTTTCAGTCCAGTGAAATCTATGACGGATTGAGCGCCGTTTACGATTACGGGCAAATGGGAGCGGAATTGAAGAAGAACCTGCGCGAGTATTGGTGGAAGGCGATGGTGCAACTGAACGAAAATATTGTGGGTATTGATGCCGCCATTTTCATGCACCCTACCACCTGGAAGGCATCCGGGCACGTTGACGCGTTTAACGACCCGCTCATTGACAATAAAGATTCCAAAAAAAGATACCGTGCCGATGTGCTGATTGAAGAACACGTAGCTAAAATTGAGGCGAAAATCCGTAAGGAAGTGGAGAAGGCCAGGGGCCGCTTTGAGAATTTTGATGAAGCCATGTTCCTTTCCACGAACCCCCGTGTGCTGGAAAATCAGAAGAAAATAGACGAAATCAACGCGCGTTTCAAATCTGCGCTGGAAGCGAATAACCTGGAAGAGGTGAAACAGCTGATCCTGGATCTGGAAATTACCTGTCCGGTAAGCGGTACACGGAACTGGACGGATGTAAGACAGTTTAACCTGATGTTCAGTACGCAACTGGGGTCGGTGAGTGAGGAGTCGAGCACCATCTATCTGCGTCCGGAAACAGCACAGGGTATTTTTGTGAATTTCCTGAATGTTCAGAAAACGGGAAGGATGAAAATTCCTTTTGGCATCGCCCAAACCGGAAAGGCTTTCCGTAATGAAATCGTTGCCCGCCAGTTTATCTTCCGTATGCGCGAGTTTGAACAGATGGAGATGCAGTATTTTGTAAAGCCGGGTACCGAACTCGAGTGGTATGAAAAATGGAAGATGACGCGCATCGCCTGGCACCGCAGCCTTGGTTTTCCGGAAAGTAAATACCGTTTTCACGACCATATCAAGCTGGCGCATTATGCCAACGCGGCCTGCGATATTGAATTTGAATTCCCCTTCGGCTTTAAAGAACTGGAAGGAATCCACTCCCGCACCGATTTTGACCTGCGCAACCACGAACACTTCAGTGGGAAAAAGCAACAGTATTTTGACCCGGAGGATAATGAACGTTATATCCCCTATGTAGTGGAAACTTCTATCGGCCTCGACCGCCTGTTTCTGGCCACCCTGTCGCAGGCATATGCCGAGGAAGAGCTGGAGGATGGTACCACACGCGTCGTGTTGCGTATCCCCTCTTTTCTGGCTCCCTATAAAGTGGCTATTTTGCCGCTCGTGAAAAAAGACGGACTTCCTGAAAAGGCCAGGGATATCATGCAACGCCTGAAGCTGGATCACCTCTGTCTGTTTGAAGAGAAAGATTCCATCGGTAAGCGCTACCGCAGGATGGATGCCATCGGTACTCCGGTTTGCATCACCATTGATCACCAGACACTGGAAGACAACATGGTGACCCTTCGCGACAGGGATACCATGAAGCAGGAACGCGTTTCGGTGGACAGCCTGCCCGCCATTGTCGACGAGAAAGTGAGTCTGAAGAAGCAACTGGCCTGCCTGCTCTGATTTATCATTGAAAGAAGAATTTTTTTAGGAAAATTCAGCCTGAGCCTTGTTCGTCATTTATTTTGCCGAAGGCATTTTCACCGCAGGGTATCATCAATTGGTAAATTTTTTAATTTTACTAATCGCTTACCCATACCACATGAAAAAACAACTGCCCTTGCTGTTCCTCTTACTGATCGCCAGCATGGCATCGGCGCAGCAGCCTGCCTCATCGCGCATCAAACAGTTTCCGCTCAAAGCGGTCTTTCACCTGGGTCCGGGCAGTGATCCGTGGACTCCCCTCCTTAAAAACCAGCAGTTGCCAAAACCCCATCCCGGTGCCGAGAGGGCCTGTGTAAGTGATATCAGGCGTGAACTGGATAGGAAGTACCGCTCACGCAGATCCGGTCATGCGCAGGCGGCGAAAGCCAGCGCTACGGCTCCGGCTATGCTGAATAATTTTATCGGTAACGGCTTTAACCTCTATGTGCCCAACGACAATGATATTGCTGTTTCGAACGACGGCTTTGTTTCGAGCGTGAACAATACCATGATTTACGGCAAGAATACTGTTACCAACCAGGTGTACAGTTCAGTTACACTGCACTCTCTGGTGGCTGCACTGGGGCTGACACAGGAAGAGTTTGACCCCAAGATACTTTATGATCCGGGCAGTGACAGGTTTATCCTTGCTTTCCTCAATGGATTCAGTGATACTACCAGCAATATCATACTTGGTTTTTCACAGACAAATATCCCTGTAGGCTTATGGAATTTCTATACCCTGCCCGGTGACCCTTTAAACAACAGCCTCTGGACGGATTTCCCCATGTTCAGTGTAAGTGACAGGGAATTGTTTATTACCGTTAATCTGCTGTACAATGACTCAAGCTGGCAAACCGGTTTCGACCAGACCATCATCTGGCAAATCAATAAGCTGAACGGGTACCAGGGTCAAAGCCTTACCACGCAGCTACATACCAATATACAGTATAACGGATCGCAGATACGAAATTTATGTCCGGTAAAAGGCGGGCTGGTCAATTACGGACCGGGGGCTTACTTTCTGTCGAACCGTAATTTCTCACCGGGAAATGATACCATTTTCATGGTACATGTGAGCGATACAATTGGCAGCGCCTCGCAGCAGGTGAGCATTCAGGCACTGGTGAGTCCGTTGCAATACCGCATGCCAGTAAACGCCGATCAGCTTGGTTCCACCGAGAAGATGCTGGTAAATGATGCCAGGGTGATGGGGGCGTTTTTGCAGGATGATAAGATACAGTTTGTCATGACGGTTCTGGATACGCTTAGCGGCTACGATGGCATCTATCATGGAATCATAAATCAGGTCTCCTCCGCTCCTGTAATTACTGCGGATATCTACAATGTGCCTAATACCGATATCGCCTATCCGAACATAGCTTATGCGGGATATGGTGCCGGCGACGACCGGTCGGTCTTCGGATTTTTGTTCGCTTCCCCTTCCTTGTTCCCCGGTACGGCCGCTGCTTCCTGGGACGGATCTTCATTTTCAGCGCATACGGTAATCAGAAACGGCGGCGGGGCCTGCAATATGCTGATAGGCGACGAACGCTGGGGGGATTATACCGGTTGCCAGACACGTTATAACCAACCCGGCTTTGTCTGGGTGAACGGGTCATACACCCTGTTTAACGGAATCACCCGTACCTGGATCGCTGAACTCAGCGTAACTACCGCGGCCGGAATTGAAAATAACGCGGAAAACGGGGGGGCGGAACTGTACCCGAACCCTTCGGAAGACCTGTCGGCCATCCGGTTTAACAACCCCGTAGCAGGACGTATAACCATTACCATATACGATGACTCCGGTAAAAAGGTGCATGAGTTATTCCGTGGAGCGCTGGTTGCCGGTGAAAATGAAATCAGTTTCCGGACCGGATTGCTCGCGCCCGGACTTTATATGGTGGTGATTACTGACAAGGACGGCAATGAATTAAGCACGGAAAAGCTGATTAAAAAATAGTTTTTACGGAATTGGACAAGGTCCGTATTTCTGCAGCGCTAAAAAAACGGTAAATCCGGCACTTGAAGCATAATCGTAATTCACGGCCCATGGAAAAAGGGCTGTATATTTCATTGGTCGGGGTGAGAGGACTCGAACCTCCGGCCTCCACGTCCCGAACGTGGCGCGCTAGCCAACTGCGCTACACCCCGAAAATCATCGTTAAAAGCTTTTATAATAAGGCTAATAACTACCCGGCTGCCAAAAATAATGAATCCTTTACATTAAAAATATTGCATCCGGCTTTTTTTTGAAGTACATTTGTACGAGCTCTCAATAAACAGGGGGCTTTTTTTGTCATGCGAATAAGGATGTACTAAACTATACTAACAAACAGTAAGGACCTATAGGTTCGCCAAGCAGCGAACAGAACTCACTAATTATGGAAAATATGCCTACAAATCCGGAAGAACGCCCCTTGAATCCGGAAGCATCCGCTGAAAATGCAGCTGCGGTGCCCGCTGAAAAAGCTGAATTGCAAACAGAAAGTGTTGATCACCTGCAGGAAACCACGAAAGCGGAAGAAAGCGATGTAAGTACCGGAAGCCCGGAAAAACCTACGGAGCATGATGACGCGGAGAAGCACCTCGAAGAAGAAGTGGCTCATCTCGAAGTAATCGCTGAACATCATGAAGAAGTGGAAGCGGAACCGGTTGAGAACTTTGGTCACATGTCAAAAGAAGAACTGGTGGCTAAAATGGAAGGCTTCAGTAAAGAGAGTGACATCAATCATATCAAGAACAGGGCACATGCCGCCCGCGACGCGTTTTATGCGATATATAACCAGGAGAAAGAAGTCGCTTTGGCGGCCTTTTTAGAGAACGGCAGCGTAAAGGAGGATTTTGAATACAAAGATCCATTGGAAGAAAGTTTTTCGGAAGCCTTTAAGCACTTTCAAAAACGACGTTCTGAATTTGTACTGGGTCAGGAGAAATTAAGGTCTGAAAACCTGAGGCAGAAAAATGAAATTCTGCAGCAGATGAAAAATATCCTCCAGAAAGAAGAGGATATGTCAAAAGCTTTCAATGAATTTCATGACCTTCAGGCGAAGTGGAGGGGTATCGGTCCCGTACCCCCGCAAAATGTAAACGACTTATGGATGACCTATAAGTTGTATAGCGACAGGTTTTATGAATTCATCCGCCTGAACCGTGAATTGCAGGACCTGGAGATGAAGAAAAATCTCGAAATGAAGATGCATCTGTGCGAGCGTGCGGAAGAATTATTACTGGAACCTTCTCTGAACAAGGCATTACAGGAAATTCAGACCTTGCAGCATAAATGGAGGGAAATAGGCGCTGTCCCCCGTGAAAAAAGAACGGAAATATGGTTGCGCTTTAAAGCGGCGGTGGATAAAATATTTGAGAACAAGCGTTCGTATCTCGATTCACAAAAGAAGTTTTTTGACGATAACCTGCAGGTGAAAAATAATCTCATCACGCGGGTGGAGGAGTTCCTGAAAGAGAAATTTGAAAAACATCAGCAATGGCAGGATGGCCTGAAGCGGCTGCTGGAGTTACAAACAGAGTGGAGGAAAATAGGCCCCGCCGGCAAAGAACACAATGATAATATCTGGCATAAATTCAAAGCTTCCTGCGACCAGTTTTTTAAAAATAAAGACGAGTTTTATAAAGGAAAAAAACAAGAGTACGCTACCAATCTGCAGGCTAAAACCGAACTCTGTATTCAGGCGGAAAGCCTGAAGGAAAGCAATGACTGGAAAAATACAGCCAATGAATTGATCCGCCTTCAGCAGGAATGGAAAAAACTTGGGCCTGCCGGTGCGCAAAATGAAAAGGTCTGGCATCGCTTTAAAGCAGCCTGTGACGAATTTTTCAATCGTAAAACATCTCACTTCTCCGATCAGGACCAGGCGCAGGGAGTGAACCTGGAACAAAAGAATGAATTGATTAAAGCAGTGGAAGCATTTACCCTTCCTGCCGATCCCAATGAAGCCATTGAGCAACTTAAAGGCTTTCAACGGAAGTTCACTGAAATCGGACTGGTACCTTTAAAGCAGAAAGATGATATACAGCAACGCTTTCGTGCGGCGATTCAGGTGCATTTTGACGCCTTAAAAGCAAAACCGGAATACAAACAATCTTATCGCCAGCGCCAGGATCGTCCGGAAGGGGGAGAAAGAAGGGAGCGCAGTAACTTCCGCCCGCAACATCATGAAAATGCCGGCAGTGATGAACAGCGCAACCTGTTAAACAAAGTTAATAAACTCAGTGGTGAGGTGCAATTATGGGAGAATAACCTCGGCTTTTTTGCCAATTCTAAAAATGCAGCCGCATTGCGCCAGGAGTATGAGGAAAAGATACAGCAGGCAAAGGATGAAATCAATAAGCTGAAAACCAAGTTGCAGGAGCTTAAAAACGCGTCCTGATCAGTCATTAAATTGTAATAATTAAAGAATTTATAGCCCTTCGGGAAGAAAATCTCCGGGAAGGGCTATATTTTTTAAGTTTTATCTCTTTAGTATTCAGTCATTTTGTACATTCGCCTTCCCGTTGAAGTGGGGGATTGTATCTGTTGTAACTGAAAATCCCTCCTTTTAATGAGTATCTTAGTAGTACCAAAACAATACATGAAAAAGTTTACTATGAAAAAAATTATAGCAGTAGCTATGTTGCTATTTATTGCTACGGGCGGATCACTGTTCGCTCAGGAGAAATGTCTGACGGAAATATTATTTCAGGAAGAAGCGGCCCGCGATCCGCAACTGTTGCGTAACAGGGAAATGATGGAAGAATGGACCCGTCAGTATATTGAGCATATGGAAGCGCAGGAAGTAACTGAAAACGGTGCAGCGGTGATAAAAGTGATTCCCGTTGTGGTACATGTCATCCATTTCGGTGGCGCTGAAAATATTTCAAAGGCCCAGATCCTGGATCAGATTAATATATTAAACGCAGACTTCACCGCCTCTAATCCCGATACAGCGAATACGCCTGCAGTTTTCAAGCCACTGATAGGTAATACGGAAGTTGAGTTCCGCATGGCCCAGTTAGATCCCAACGGCAACTGTACCGACGGCATTGTTAGGGTATATTCTCCCCTGACTGTCAATGCCCGTAACAATGTAAAAGCCCTTAGTTACTGGCCCAGTAATCAGTACCTCAACATTTGGGTAGTGGCCAGTATTGCCAATACCGGCGGATCACCGGGTCAGGTGATTGGTTTCGCCCAGTTTCCAGGCACAGGTCTTCCCACTACCGATGGCGTGGTTATAAAGCATGATTTTATGGGAAACATCGGCACCGCCGCCAACAGCAATAACGCCGGCAGAACGGCCACGCATGAAATTGGTCACTGGTTGAATCTTCGTCATATCTGGGGAGATGCTACCTGTGGTAATGATTTTGTTTCAGATACCCCTCCTCACTTCGAGGCCAACCTCTCCATTTGCCCAACCTGGCCGCACCTGAGCAACTGCGCAGGTAATTCACCCAACGGAGATATGTATGTCAATTACATGGACTATACCAACGGTGACTGTCAGAACATGTTTTCCACCGGGCAGGCAGCCAGGATGAATGCTGCCCTTGCCAGCGCCACCAGCGGCCGTAACAACCTTTGGACAAGCAATAACCTGGCGCTGACCGGCACCGACGGAACTCCCGCAGTGCTCTGTCCTCCGAAAGCGGATTTCGTTCCCCGTCCGCGCTTGATTTGCGAGGGGGGGTCAACACAGTTTGTTGACATTTCCTGGCGTGGTGAAGTGGCTTCACGCGTATGGAATTTCCCGGGCGGTACCCCGGCTAATGATACTTCACGCAATCCTGTAGTGGTGTACAATACACCCGGTGTATATGATGTTAGCCTTACAGTAACCAACGCGTCAGGCACCGACACCAAAGTAGAAACCGGTATTGTAATAGTCAGCCCAAATAATGTTGTTACATCCGTACCTTTCTTCGAAGGATTTGAAGGCGGTGTGTTTCCCTCCGCCAATGACTGGTATATGATTAATACCAATGGCGGCAGTGCCTGGGAAGTAAACAACATCGCGGCCGCAACGGGTCAGTATTCCATCAACCTGTATAATTTTTCAGGAAATGACAAGGGCCCCGATGAGTTTATTACCAATGCCTTTAATCTTTCCAATGTTACCGCTACATCCATGACTTTTGATATGGCATTCGCTTATCCAACCCTTACAGGAACAAATACCGATAAGCTCACTGTATATTTTTCTACTAACTGTGGCCAGACCTGGATGCCGCGTTATGCAAAAACGGGCGCTGCGCTCGCCACAACGGCAACCGCTATCAACAATGATTTCTTCCCGACTTCAGCCCAATGGAGAACCGAAACCGTGAATCTGTCACCTACTTCTGTTTCTACCAAGCCCAACGTCCGCTTCCGTTTTGAGTTCAGCCACGATACCGGTAATAACCTTTACATCGATAATATTAATCTTTCAGGAACGGTTGGAGTGAATGAAGTGAATGCCGACAACGCAAATGTTGTGGTATATCCGAACCCTTCCACTTCCTTTACCTATGTTGACTTTAATATGACCTACACAGGCAAGGTAGTTATTGATGTTATGGATGTTCAGGGTCGTGTGATGAGCACTTTCTCCGATGAGTTGCCGGCTGGTGAACATCAGTATACCATGAGCAATGAACTCGCCAAAGGGGTGTATTTTGTTCGCCTCACTTTTGGAGACAACGCGGTAACAAAAAAAGTAGTCATTAAATAATTCAACACCAATATTCCATGAACGACGCCCGGATACTTTTCGGGCGTCGTTTGTTCAAAAGCACCAGTGCCCCAATGAAAAAATTTCTGATATTGTCAGTCTCCCTGCTGTTGCTTGCCGGATTGTCCGTTGCGCAGCAAACACCCTATCGAACCTGTGATACCGATTTCAAATGGATGGACGCCCTGAAGGCGGATCCCGCGGCGGCGGAAAGAAACGCCGAACTGCGGAAATTCAGAAATGACTTCATCAGCTCACATCGTTCGCTGACACCCGATGGTGTTGTCCTGTACAGAATACCGGTGGTTTTTCACGTGATACATACCTATGGATCGGAAAATATCAGCAAGGAGCAGATACTGGATGCCATGGATATCATCAACAAGAGCTTCCAGAAACTAAACAGTGATACCGGTATGGTGATCCCTTTGTTTCAACCCATCTTTGCGGACTGCCAGATTGAACTGGTGCTCGCCAATATTGATCCTGCCGGAAACTGCACTGACGGTATTACCCGGACCTATTCGCCGCTTACAGCCTCCGCGGGAGATAATGTGAAGGCCCTGATTGGTTGGCCCTCCAATAAATATTTTAATGTATGGGTAGTAAAAAATATTGAAAGCGGAGCCGCCGGTTATGCCTATTATCCCGGAATTTCTGCCGCCATCGATGGCGTGGTGATACGTCATGATTATGTGGGAGGTATCGGTACCAGCAGCGGTTCTAATTACACGGAGAGGTCGCTGACCCACGAAATCGGGCACTGGCTGGATCTTCCGCATACATGGGGTTCTACCAATTCCCCGGGCCTTGCTTCCAACTGTAATACCGATGATGGCATCGCTGATACGCCGAATACCATTGGGACGGATGATTTTTCATGCAATACGGCACAGTCAACCTGTGGGGCTATCGACAATGTTCAGAATTACATGGATTACGCCTCCTGCCATTATATGTTTACCGAAGGACAGAAGATGGCCATGCATGCCGCCCTCAATTCTCCGGTCGGCAGCCGGAACAACCTCTGGCAAATTTCCAATTTACTCAGTACCGGTACAGAATCCGGTCGTGTGGTTCAGACCTGCGCCCCCATTGCCGACTTTAATGTTCAGAAATATTATATCTGCCAGGGTGGAACGGTTTATTTTAAAGACGCTTCCTGGGGCGGTGAGGTAACATCACGTACCTGGCAGTTCCCCGGCGGCACACCTGCTACGGATACTTCGGCTACGCCTGCCGTGAGCTTTGCGCTTCCCGGCGTTTATGATGTGACGCTTACCGTTTCCAACGCTGCGGGCAATGATATGATTACTCGCAATGGTATTGTGGAGGTGTTCCCCTATCCCGGAACCAACCCTGCCCCTTATGCCGAGAGTTTTGAAACCATAACCTTCCCCGGTGGCGAGTGGTCGGTGGAGAATACCGGCACCAGCAATGCCTGGTCGCTGAGTTCACTGGCTGGAGCAACTGGAACAAAATCTCTGCGCCTGACCAATCAAAGTGGAAATCCTTCCGGCAATATAGATGCCGTTATTACCCCTACACTCAACCTGACGGGTGTGAATGGCGCCCAGGTGAGTTTTAAATATGCCTTTGCCTCCAAAAACAACAGCGACAGCAGTATGCTGCGCGTCTTCGTTTCTACCAATTGCGGCTCCTCCTGGCAAATGCGCTATTCGTTTAAAGGTGCCGCTCTGCGTACCGCTCCCAATACCAATGGAAATTTTGTACCCTCTTCCACGCAATGGAATACCCAGGTAGTCAATTTGCCGAATGCCTCCAATAAGCCCTCTGTGAGAGTGAAGTTTGAATTCACCAATGTGAACGGGAATAATATTTATCTGGATGATATCAATGTGTCATCCGCTACTGGTATCAATGAAGTCCTGGCCCGGCAGTATGAATTTGAAGCGTATCCGAATCCTGCGCATGCGAGAATGAAAGTGACGCTACATGTTGAGAAACCCTCTTCTGTTCAATTGGAAATACTGGATGTAAACGGGCGCCTGCAAAAGTACTTGGATCTCGGCACCAGGGCCGGTGATGTGCAGCAGGAGCTGGAGGGTTCAGGCATGGAAGGTGTCTATCTGTTACGGATTACCGTAAATGATCAGCAGTTTACCAGGCGGATTGCTTTCATCAGGTAGGGCAGGGTTTTTTGATTTGCCTGCAAGGCCCGCTATGGGCGGCTGGGTAGTTTATACAAAGAAAAATTGATTGAAAGGATTAAATATAAATTAAAATGTCCGGTTATACATTTAAAACCACATTTGTCGTATATGCCTCACCGGAAGATGTTTTTGAGGCGCTGACTGACCCCGGCATTATTGCCGCCTGGGGTGGAGGCTTGTCGGTAGTGGTACCTGAACCCGGTGGTCATTTTGAGATGTTTGACGGTTGGATAAAGGGAGAAGTGACCCATTTTGTTCCCGGAAAGGAACTGGGATATACCTGGAAACCCTCGGAATGGTCAAAGCAAAGCGCCCCTTCACAGGTGCATATGCGGTTCATACCCCATGCTGCCGGAACGGATGTGGTATTGGTGCATACCGGTTTCCCCAGCCAGGAAGAAGCCGACAAACACGGCAATGGCTGGATCGATTACGTGTTTGATCCGATGAATGATTATTTTACTATGGAGATGGAATAAGACGGGGAAATCCCTCCTGTCTTTACGGATGGATATATATCCCGCGCTCTGAGCCAGGCAATTTTTTTAATTGCTCCGGTATATATTGAAGTTGCCGGATAATACTCCGTTAATATTGAATCCTCCCGGCCTGGACAGGGTTACGTTGCCGCTGAAATTTCCCATAATCTGCCCCCCTGCGGCCGGTGTGTTTTGCAAGGTGGTCATACCCGTATCGGATGAGCTGATCGTATAATTCTGTCCGAGGTATTGAACCGAGCCGGAAATCGAAGTACCGGAAACATTCCAGGGGTAAGCGGCTGGTGCATAGGACGGGGTATTGATTAAGAAAGTGGAGTTCACGCCGCTGTTTGCAGAATCCACGTATTGTATCGAAATTTCTCCGGCAGCCTCGTTGACATTGCAGGAGCTCACCAGAAACGACAGGGGTAAGGTGCCTAAAGAACTGACAAAAGTGAGCTGGAAATTATTGTTCATGTTGATGGGATCACATAGTACCAGGTCTCCTATATTCACCAAGGGTGATGAAAACACTGAGGTGTCCAGGGATGTGTAATACAAACCGGAATAGGAAATGATTTTCACAAACCCCCGCATGGCCTGGAATGTGAAATTCCCGTTTGCATTGGACCAGGTATGTCCGTAATAATTGTTGAGCGAGTCTAAGAATATCACCGGGGCAATTTTGGGTTGGAGATTACAATTTAATACCCTGCCGGTGTATTTAACTTTACAGGTTGCTAATGCAGGATTAGGATTGGAAGTGAAATAAGGGGAGCTTGCTGTATAAACCGTGCCGGGTAGTTGTGCCGGTAATGTTGCAAGCGGAACACTGCCATAATATCCAGTACTGACAAAGACATATAATGGTTCATTGGCGGGTGCATATCCGGAAAAATATCCATTGATATCCGTACAGCCATGTCCTCCCGCATTTGGAGACTGCGAATGAACGGCAACAAATGCGTTGGCAAGTGGGTTCCCGCAACTATCCGTTACCTGTCCGTTTATGGTGAATGCCGGCCTGAAGTCATCGAAATTCCAGATTGTAAAATGGCTCACTTCACCGGTGTATGTGTTGCCCGATTTCACAGCCAGGCCTTCCTCTTTCCAGCGTCCCGTTTGTTCATCCAGGTACCACAAAGGAATACTCGCCGGTGCGGCGGATTGATGAGAGGAAACGATGGGAAAGGAGATCACTGCTTTTTTACCTGCAGCCAGTTTGATTTCATTGCCGGTGTTATCCGTCAGCACAACGCTGACCATTCCATATGAAAGCAGGATGACCTCATCTCCATTTGCTCTGTCTCCGATAAAATCTCCTCCGGGTGCCAGGAGGTCAAAATTGGCCACATCAGGCGAAAGACTCATAGCAGTTACAGCGACCGTTCCGGTATATGCCGAACCGGAACTGCTGATGAAGGCATTGGCAGGAAAGGAAATCGAAACATTTCCGGAAAGATTGACCTGCCCTCCGGTAACTCCATTGACGCTAAAGGGTGCACCAAGGCTATTCATGCCCGCGTTTACATAGTTCAGGCTTGAGGAAGTGGGAATAAAGCCGCAAATCTGATCCCATTTTCCGGGAGCACTGACACGAATCACGTCTCTTTTTTTATTGAGACTTACATTTTCAAGATAATAGATACCCCAAACATCAGTGAGGCAGCTCTTTCCACCCGAAGTCACCGTTGCGCCGGTAAGGGCTGCACCGGTGGCATCCACCACCCGTCCCGTTAAACTGGTGGTGATCATGTCGCCGCTTCCACCTGATAAATTATCGTTTTCGTCTTTATTGCAGCTATAAACAATAAGGATGGAGAGAAATAATGCAAAATAAAAATTGAATTTCATGGTAACGATTATTGAGGGTAAAAATGAATTTATCTTATAGCTCCACGAACCTGAATAATCCTTTCTGTCCGCTTTCCGAAACTACTATTAACTGGTATATGCCTGCCTGCAACTTGTTTTTATTCCAGCTTACAATATCTGAATGACAGGCGTTGAAATCAATACGTTGTCCGGCGACATTGACAATTTCAATATTCCTGATACGCTCTCCGCTTTTGAGGTGGATGGTTAGCTGTTCCGCTTCATTCATTACAGAAATATTCATGGCATTAATTTCCATGACCCCTACGCCCGCAATGATATAGGGCCCCGAAGTTGCGGAACATCCCGCCGTGTCGGTTATGGTTACCGTATAAGCGCCATTGGCAACTGCCGTCCAACTCTGTCCAATAGCGCCGGGAATAGGACTGCCATTCAGGTTCCACTGATAACTGACCGCTGTAATGCTGGAGGTCAGGTTAAAGCCGTTGGGAATAATTACCGGAGTGGCAGCCGTCTGATTAAAGGGAACGAGCGTACTCCAGGTGGTGGCGTTGGTGGTACCCTGGTTGGCATTGATTGTCTGGTCAGTAAGGATAGTGCCGCTGCCTTCATTGCATCTCCAGTATCCCTGCAGGCCTGTTTCCTGTGAAGCGTCAAGGTGGTGATCGTATTTGGCTATGATTTCAGCGCTGTCCAAAGCCCTTGACCATACCCTTATTTCATCCATCTGACCGGTCCAGTACCGCGTTTGAAACTGTGCCTGATCCGATAGCATACCAATGGCGATGGGGTAAGCGGTTCCGGCAATCATACCGTCGGGCAAGGCGGTGGCTCCCATCTGAACGCCGTTGATAAATACCCGTACGGAATCACCATCGTAGGTACCCGCAACATGATACCAGGTATTGAGCGACATGACGGCCGTAGGACTGGTAGCCGAAACCCAGCTGATGGAAGTGCCGAAAGCATCTTTTCCGCAAACCGTAAAATCAAGCTGCCCATTGTTCCCCGCTCTCAGTACATAACCCTGTTCGCCAAGGCTCCAGCTGTGCTTGCATAAAATAGTTCCGTCAAATACATTGAAGGCCCAACTGGTAGCCCTGATCCATGCTTCTACCGTAATGGCAGTATCCGGGGCTAAATTTACATCCGTGTTAAAACTGACCGATGCCGAATTAAAATTCAGTGAATGGGTGTTGTTAATACACGGTTGGGCTTTTAATATGCCGGCAATGGAAACCAGCAGCAACAGGGGTATAAGTGGACGCATCATCATGGAATTTAATAACGAATATATACATTTTAAAATAATTCCATTGGACCCGAACATTATTTCCCCTTCTTTGTTACACAAACTTCAACCTATCTTTGCAGGCCATGGATCCACAATATTTACACGGTCTCTATTGTAACAGCCTCACCGGTTATCAGCGCCTGCTTACGCGGGAGGTAAAGATCGGGGATGTGCCCCTGGGCGGCACACATCCGATTCGTGTGCAAAGCATGACCACCACCGATACGATGGATACAAAGGCCACGGTGGAGCAATCGATCCGTATGATTGAAGCCGGCTGTGAGTATGTGCGGATTACGGCGCCCAGTATCCATGAGGCCAAAAACCTGGAGAATATAAAAAAGGAGCTCAGGGCAAGGGGTTACCATACTCCCCTGGTGGCGGATATTCATTTTACACCCAACGCCGCCGAAGTAGCGGCCCGCATTGTAGAGAAAGTGCGTATCAATCCCGGCAATTTTGCTGACAAGAAGAAGTTTGAATTTATTGAATATGACGATGCCGCGTACAACGAAGAACTTGACCGTATCCGCGAACGTTTCATCCCACTGCTGAAAATCTGTAAAGAGTACGGCACAGCTATGCGCATCGGTACCAACCATGGTTCTCTCAGCGACAGGATCATGAGCCGCTATGGTGATACGGCTCACGGGATGGTGGAATCGGCGCTGGAATTTCTGAGGATTGCCGAAGCGGAGAATTATCACAGCATTGTCCTGAGCATGAAATCGAGTAATCCGCAGGTGATGGTGCAGGCGTACCGCACTCTCATTTACCGGATGTGGCAGGAAGGCATGAATTACCCCTTACACCTGGGGGTGACCGAGGCGGGAGAAGGGGAGGATGGCAGGGTGAAATCGGCGGCTGGCATAGGTACCCTGCTCGAAGATGGTATAGGCGATACCGTGAGGGTGTCCCTTACCGAAGATCCGGAATTTGAAATGCCCGTAGCCAAAGCGCTGGTGAACAGGTATCGTCACCGGGATGGCGGGTCGCTGCTGCCTGCATTGCCTACCCTGAAAATAAATACAGCGGGTAAGGCGGTATTCGATGGATCAACACCCAGCTCCTTTAATCCTTTTGAATACGAACGCCGCCATACCACATCCGTGCTCAACATCGGCCATCATCAGGTGCCGCGTGTCATCGCTGACTACAGCCGCTTGGATAAATTATCTGCCGCCTCCTTCTTTGCCGTAGGATATCAGTATTCAGTTCCTACTGACAAATGGAATCTCAGCGACCAGGCCTGTGATTTTATTTATACCGGTGACCGTACTATCGATTTTGAAGTACCCGGGACGCTGGGGATCATTTACGATGCTTCGGCATGGAACCGTCTGCAGGTGGTGGAGCAACGCTTTCCCTTGTTTCAGGCAGATGACTATCTGGTAGCGGAAAAGAGATCCGCCCTCTTGAATTTTGTAGCCGTTGACGCCGGAAGGATCAGCGATGCTTCCTTCCCTGTTGAAAAGCTGGATTCAACCTGCGTAATCTTACTGTCAACAACCGCAACCCATGCGATGCCCTCCCTGCGCAGGGCTTTTATCGCTCTGCAAATGAGGAACTGCAATGTACCTGTTATTGTACGTCGTGATTACCGGGACATGAAAGAAGAGGAACTTCAGTTGTATGCCTCCACCGACCTGGGCGGGCTGCTGCTCGATGGCTACGGCGATGGAGTGATGATCACAGCTAACGGTGAGGTATCCCCTCAAAAATTGAACAGCCTGGCATTTGGAATTTTACAGGCCGCACGTACCCGCATTTCAAAAACCGAATATATTTCCTGCCCCAGTTGTGGCCGGACGCTCTTCGACCTGCAGGAAACAACGGCAAAAATCCGTTCTCGTACGGGCCATCTCAAAGGCCTTAAAATAGGTATCATGGGTTGTATCGTAAATGGCCCGGGTGAAATGGCCGACGCCGATTACGGATACGTAGGTTCGGGACCCGGTAAGATAACACTGTACAAAGGGAAGGAAGTCGTGAAGAAAAATATAGATGCGGAAGGTGCGGTGGAGGCGCTCATTCATTTGATCAGGGAACATGGTGATTGGGTGGAAAAGTAATTAATGCACAAGTGAAGACAATGAAAACGGTGTACAGAATTCACATTTCCAAAGCTCATAATAAATCGTATTGTTTTGTCCTTTCTGCCACCCTCTTTTTGTGCTTGTTTATTTAAAAAATCATAATTGACCTTTGATCAAATTGAAAACCGCTTTTCCGGATGATCAGGATACGACGGAAATAGAAAAAAATAGCGCAATTGCAATATCTTTGCATCCTGAAATATAATGCAATCCGTCCATTTCCACGACCTGGGTCTGATAGATTTTAAAAACGCCTGGGACTTGCAGGAATCCCTGCTTGCCGAAACCGTACGTCAGAAGCTGGAGAACAGAACCCTGCCTTCCGGCCGGCAGTTTCCCGCTCGTCATTTTCTGCTTTTTTGTGAGCATCCGCATGTCTTCACCCTAGGAAAGAGCGGCGCCGAGGCGCATTTGCTGGCCGATGAAAAATTGTTGAAGAGCATGGGTGCAACCTATTATAAAATTAACCGCGGAGGTGATATTACCTATCATGGACCGGGACAACTGGTGGGTTACCCGATTTTCGACCTGGATTATTTCTTCAATGACATCCATAAATACCTTCGCCTGCTCGAGGAAGCCATTATCCTCACTTGCGCTGACTATGGATTGCAGGCAGGGCGCATTTCCGGACTCACCGGCGTATGGCTGGACAATGAAAATCCTGTAAAGGCGAGAAAAATCTGCGCCTTCGGAGTCCGTTGCAGCCGCTGGGTAACCATGCATGGTTTCGCTTTTAATGTGAATAATGATTTATCCTATTTCAGTAAAATTGTTCCCTGCGGCATCAGTGATAAGGGAGTAACTTCGCTACAAAAGGAGCTGGGATGCGAATTGGATATAGAGGAGGTAAAATCAAAAGTACTCCGGCACATGCAGGACTTGTTTGGATTTGATATCCTCCCGGGAAGGAGGGAAGAACTGCTGTGAACCTGTCCCGCCCACCCGTTGTTCATCCCTTATCATGGATACATCATGAGTGTTCAGGATACTTGTTTTTTCTACCTTCGTTAAAATCATACGGAAGATGCTAAGGAAAATACTGAAAATATCAGGGAGACTTTTATTCATCGCTATGCTTGTTTTCAATGTCTGGCTGCTTGCAAGCGGTAAATTATGGGTTTATAAGGCGCTCGTCTATAATTTTGTGGATATTGATGACAGGGATATTTTTACGCAGCGTCAGGTTCCGAATGGAGCAGTCCGGCCCTGGCCAACCGCCGCCAGATATAATAAACTTATACCCGATACCGCTCTGCAAAATGAACTCTCCCGTGAACGCAGTGTGGCTTACCTGGTCATTCACCGCGATTCCGTTTTATATGAAGCCTATTGGGACGGATATAGTGATTCTTCACTTTCCAATTCTTTTTCCATGTCGAAAAGTGTTATTGGGGTGCTTACCGGTATTG
>CAZHSC010000008.1:0-13870 GCA_964534995.1 uncultured Bifidobacterium sp. | reverse complement strand
ATTGAAAGAGGGTGTTATTAAAAACCTTGACCAGACGGTGGAAGAATTTATTCCGGAGTACAAAGGGAACAGCAAGGGGAAACTCTCTTTACGGAACCTGATTACCATGTCGGCGGCTTTGAGTTGGGATGAAGCCTATGCAAGTTTGTTCAGCGTAACAACGGAAGCGTATTACGGAAAGGATTTGAAAGGGCTGATGGACCGGCTGGAGGTAATTGGTACTCCCGGTAAGGAATACTATTACCAGGGTGGGGCCACACAATTGCTGGCCATGGTGCTGATGCGTGCCACGGGAAAAAACCTGAGCGAATACTGCGCTGAAAAACTATGGAAACCCCTGGGAGCTGAGCATCCTGCCGAGTGGACCATTGACAGGGAAGGGGGTATGGAAAAGGCTTCCTGCTGTATCTACTCCAATGCCCGTGATTTTGCAAGGATAGGGGCTTTGTATCTGCACCTGGGCAATATGTACGGGAAGCAGATCGTGGATACCTCATTTGTGCAGGAAAGCATTGTGCCGGCTCCATTGCTCGACAAAGGGAAACCCAACAGGGAATATGGCTATCAGTGGTGGATATCCGAAGTGGACGGTCATAAAATATTTTATTGCCGCGGAATCCTCGGGCAGTATATCGTAGTAGTCCCGTCCGAAAACCTGATCATGGTGCGCCTGGGTCACCACCGCAACCAGGCTACCGACGGATCGCTGCTGGATCTTCCTGTCTATGTAAGGGGGGCATTGAAGATGGCAAAGGCGAATTGATTTTCATAGGACCGCGTTTACCGGCGGAACAGCACCTTCCTCCATCCGTAGCCTGTTGAACTCAGGCTCCGTAAAGGCCATGATAAACCTTAGCGCCCGCTTTGTGACAGATGACCCATTACATACAGAATATACAGGCATACAAGTTGCTGACATTATAACCCTAACCCGAAACCGTTCCGGAGTGAAAGAAAGGTCCTTTTTGGCCTTATCTTTGCAACAATAATTTTCAGGATTCGTATTATTACAGGAGTAGTATATTATGTTGAGAGATATCCGGCGTGTAGCCGTTGAAGACATCGCTATTGCCGTGGTACCCAGGCAGGCGGAAGAGGGAAATGAAGGCCCTTTATGGGAGGTATACCTGCTGAATCTGAAAAATTTTCCAATTGAAAATGTTATTGTGGCCAGCAAAGGCTATGGCGTATTTAACGGGGAAGACGTTAAAACATCCACCCTGCGTCATTATCTGGGAGATATCAACCCGATGAGTTATATGCTGATTGAACCCATCCAGGAAAAAGTGTTCGGCCTGAACAATGAATATTGGTTGAGTTTTTATATCAACGGAGAAATTTTTGATAAGAAGTATATTTTTTTACCTGAGTCCATCAGTGCATCTTATTTTACGCAAATACCATTAATTGGAAAACGGGGTGTCATGATACGATGACCAGTTCCATAAATGATGTTTACGCTTATCGCTTTCCGGTTGTAAAGAGTCCCGTTATTTTTTTCCGGACATGCTGATCCCCGCATTATTTTCAGAATCCGAAGGAGGCGCTGAGTTTTACCACAAAATTGTCTGTTGGGCTGGCAAAGGCGTAAGCACCGTAGCGGTAAAAAAATGCAAGACCGAGGTTTGAAAATCCACTATGAACCAGCCTGTCAATGCTGATGCCGCTTTCAAAAAATCCTTTCTCCGCAACAGCTGCCGCCGGTAGTTGTCGTTCGGGTGACTTTAAAACACCCCATTGCATATTTTGAATGAAAGTGATTTGAGGCTTAAAATTTTTGGAGGTAAAGAGGAGGTCCTTGAACTGATGTCTCATATGCACGTTCAGGAAAGTAGAATGCATAAATTCATTGGTCCGCATGGTTTCAAAGGTAAAAGGAGTGGCGATGCCCAGGTACCTGTTTCTGTTGTAATCAATGATGTTGGTTCCTTTTGCGTTATAATAAAGCGTGGAGGGAACGGTAGCAGGTAAATGGCCTCCCGCCAGGCGGAGGGTTAAGTCACCATACAGCGGGGTTTTAAAAGTTTTATCCATTTGTATATCGTAACGGTCAAAGGCATTGGGCTTATCCATTTCATCAATCTGTCCCCGGGTATACCTGAAATAAACAAGGGGCCACTTGCTGCCCAGGCTCACTTCCCTTTCACCGGCAAGGGCGAGTTTTTCTCCGGGAGCCCATCGTGCCACGATGCCGGCTTCCTGCATGGTAAAGGACCTGATGACAATAGATGCCTCGCTGGTGCGGGGAATAAGAAAGCCGAAAAGCGGATAGGGTGTAATTTCCTGTTCATTGATAAAAATATTTGCACTGAGGTTTCCGATCAGTCTTCCGTTGACTACCATTTCTTTTTTAATAACCGCATCCATCCTGCTGATGAAAAACGGATAATAACCTGTGTTCAGAAACTGAACGGGTTTCGGATCCAGTTGCCGGCCCCCGCTTTCCATCACATCGTCTTCATAGATCACCTGCATCCAGGCCGACCGCTTCCTGTACAGGTGCACCAGCAGGTCGCCGCCGTATTTATGCGCCTTGTCTTTAAAACCATAGGCATAATATCCGCCTGCGCTGAATTTTTCAGAGAGAAAATCATTGCTGTGTATTCCCGCGCCCAGCCTCAGGCCTTCGTAACTATTCACCCTTATCAGTCGGTTAACGTCAAAGGTAACAGGGCCTAAAGGTATTTTTCCTGTACCCGCGATGCTAAAGATTTTCAACTTCCTGTCAAAATTCTCTGCTTTGCCAACACTGTCCATGAATGCATAAGTACGCGCTTCCTTTTCATCCAGTTCGTGTTCACGGTAGGTGTTCCAGAGTGAGTCCGGTACCTGGGTGGCTTTGGGTGACATTTTTAAAACCACAGGTCCGAAATCCCTCTTGCGCAGTACAGGATTTACAATTACATTTCTGATATAGGATTTTGATATACCTTTTACGGAAACATCGTTCACCTTCATGCCCGGGATGTTCAGAAAGGAATTTAATTGTTCGGGGAACCACACACCCTGCTTCTTTGAATATTGCTGTTGAATACGGATCCCTATTGATGTGCTGCTGTCAGCAGGTTCCGCCAGCACCTGTTGCAATGCCCACCCGTCTGAACTGATGAAAAGGGTACCTTTCATGCCCACGAAATTTTTGTTTTTCCTCGGCCTGAAACTGATGGTATAAATGGTATTGTTCTGCATGAAGGAGCTGTCCTCAAGAACAAAGAGGTATTTGCTGATAGCTTCCTTGCTGAGCGGGCTCAGATAGGAAATGTCAAGGATACGCACATGCTCACCATATAGAGAAAAGGATTGCAGCTGCGTCCCCAGCAAGGCGAATTGCGGGTTCTTTAAGCCGGATACCCTTGTTGCCAGGATCACTTCCTCATCTTTGCCCGGTGGAAGATGCTTTCTTCTCGACGCGCTTTCCAGCAGGAAGAGGTGTTTGTCTTCAAAAAAATCACGTTTACCGTTATTCGTGCTGTCCAGGGAATTTCCGGTTTTTACCGGGTCGATTTTGACAGAGTCCTTTACGCCGGCAAATACAAGTTTGTTATAGCTGTCGTAGGTAAAGGCAATCGCTTTTTCAGGGTTGTTACGGTCTTTGTTGGCCAGTACCCTGCGCATGATGATCTCCGCCGGATTTTCTCCCGGGAGGATCACCACTTCTCTGATTTGTATGGCCTGCGCCTGCAGGTAAACGGTGAGGGGGGTACTTCCATCCGCCTGAATGGAAACAGTAGTATAACCGAGACTGGAAAAAATCAGCCGGGAGGATTCGCTTTTTAAGGAGATGGTGAAGTAACCGTCGATATCGCTGTAGGTTCCATTTTGACTTCCTTCTTCAACAATGGTAACAAAAGCTAGGGGTTCTCTGGTTTGTTGCTGCAATACCCTGCCTTTGATGGTTTGCGCGGGTATTAATATCGGAAGGCAGATAATTAAAAAGAGCAAACTGTATTTTCTCATGCGATAAAATTATACAATTTTATACGCCTGTCCCGTGTCCAACGAACTACCCGGTGGCAGCGGAGGGTTGTTTGCATACAACTTCCGCTTGGTGAATAAAAGTTTAAACATTTATATCCGTTTGCTTTGCTTTCATTTTGATCACGTGAATATCTTTGTTTGAAAATAGCATGCTGAACAATATCAACCTGGAAGATGTGCTTTGCCTTGACATCGAAACGGTACCTCAGTTTCCATCCTATGACGAGGTGCCGGAGGAGTTGCGGAAATTATGGGCGCGCAAAGCCGCTAACCTTAAGAATGAAGAAGGACTTGATGAGGGCGCTATCTATGAACGTGCAGGCATCTATGCGGAATTCGGAAAAATCATTTGTATCACAACGGGGTTCCTGACCGGGAGGGAAGGAAAGAGGCAGTTCAGGCTGAAGTCTTTTTACGGAGATGATGAAAAAGAATTGCTACTGGCTTTCGCCGCCTTACTGGCTCAGGTGCATGAAAACAGGAGGATGCAGGGAAGAAATCCTATGATTTTATGCGGGCACAACGCCAGGGAATTCGATTTTCCATATCTGTGCCGGAGAATGGTGGTGCATGGTATTGATCTCCCGCCGCAACTCGATCTTTATGGAAAGAAGCCCTGGGAAATTCCTCATCTGGACACCATGGAACTTTGGAAATTCGGCGATTATAAAAGCTATACACCCCTCAACCTGATCGCGTATATTTTGGGGATTCCAAGTCCTAAAGACGATATTGAAGGATCGCAGGTGGGAGCTGTTTACTGGAGAGAAAAAAATATGCAAAGGATTGTCACCTACTGCCAAAAGGATGTGGTGACGGTGATGCAGATCCTTTTGCGGCTGAAGAACGGCGCGCTCCTGACCATGCAGGAACAGGTGATCACGTAAATTAGCCTACCTGAAGTAGCGCTTTACCAAAAAGCTTTTGTTTTACTTGTGGATTCTATTCCGGTTATTTATTTTTATTTCATGAAACAGTGGTAGCATTGCCATTGTAATCTTGATAAAACCATTGTCAACATCCAATTTGATTATGATGAAAATTTTCCTCCGTTTATTGGGGCTGATCTTCCTGGCATTGCCCGTTCTTTCCAATGCGCAATCGATTACCGTATCGCCCAACAACAGCGATTTTTGCTCGAACACGGCCATCACCTATACCTCATCGCCACCGGCTCCGGGAAATGATATTATGTGGCAATATGCCGACTACAGCAATTATGCGGCAACGGGCACAGAAATGGAAATTACGCTCGGCTTCGGAACGGTATTGAACATGAATGGAGTTCCCATGTCAGCTTGTCCGGGCGGGGCGATTCGCGCCATTGAGGTGGACCCGCAAGGCAACTACGTGTATGCAAGCACGGTGCATATTTTATCCAGTGTGGGAAACCTCCCAATCCCTGTTTACACGGGCAACAGTTACCCCGGAAATTGTTATGGCTTGTCGGTTCCCCCATGCTTTGATCCCTTTTCCACCATCCCCTGGACATCGCAGCGCTGGTCAATGTGGTACAAAAACGGGGTGGCCACCGGTATCAGTTCTTTTTATCTGAGCGGGCCCTTAACCGATTCGGCATGGTATGAATATAAGGTTCGCCTCACCTGCGGAGATACCATTACAACAGGTCCGTTTTATGTATGGCAACCCTCAGCTCCAGTTATCAGTGCACAGGGCGCTACTACGTTTTGTACTGGCGATACGGTAATATTGCAGGCCAGCACCACACAGGCCATACAACACTGGACTTTAAATGGAACCCTTATTTCCGGTTCCGCCAACAAAACAAGTATTAAAGCAACACAGGCCGGCGTATATACAGCGGTGATTAAAGGCTTTGGCAACTCTAATTGTTATCTTTCTTCCAATGCCATTACCATAACTGTTAATCCCGGTGCTTTTATTACATCTGCAACGGATAAAGCCTGTAACGGTGATTCCGTACTTCTCACCTGTACTGCGGCATCATCTTACCTGTGGAAAAGAAACGGCGCGGTGATCAATGGCGCGAACACACAAAGCATTTGGGTGAAATCAACCGGGAATTATTCGGTACTCACCACCGGACTGACCTGCAATTCAAGTTTCATCAAGCCTGTTACCTTCTATGCCACTGCCACGGTGAATGTTTCACCCAATGGCACATTGAATATTTGTAAAGGTGCGGCCACTACGCTCAGTGCCTCAGGAAGTAATATCACCACGTTTCAGTGGTTCAAAAACGGAGATACGCTTTCCGGCGGCATCCTTCCCCAGCTTACGCCGGTGAGCAGTGGTAATTATAAATGTGTAGTATCTAACGTTTTGGGATGCACGAAAACGTCTTCGGTAGTGAAAATAAATATCATCAATAACGCCGGTACCCTTCCCGTTAAAAAACTGGTATTACAACCTGCTTCCGACGGCAAAGACGCGTATGTAACCAGCGCCTTCGGGCAATTCGGTACAAATTTTGGCACCGCCTCAACGATGGAGGTGTCGAACTGGTATAAGTATTTCCGGACTGCCGAGCGGGGATTTCTTGATTTTGATCTTTCCTCTCTGCCGCCCAACAGCCCGGTGGTAAGCGCCACACTCAAAATATGGATTGACACCGTGGCTTCCAAAACATTAAATTATCCTCCCAATTCCCTTCTGATAAAACGGTGCTTGCAGCCCTGGCAGGAAAATACCGTTGTCTGGAATTCAGGTATTGACTCCAGCGATTTCCTGACCACAGCAGTACCCTGCTCTGTCATTCAGTCAAAATCTTTTCTCAGCGCCAATGTGACAAATCAGCTCAAACACTGGTCTTATGTACCCGCTGAGCGCTTTGGATTTTACCTGCAGCTGGATGAATACAAGCAGTTGAGTTGGCTGAGTATCGCCTCCTCCGATAACAGCGTGGTCAGTCATCATCCTAAACTAACCGTGAATTATTATTATGCCGACATTATTCCGGGAGGGCCGCTGAACCTGTGCACCGGTGGAAGCGTGACGTTTACCACTAATACAGGTCCGTACAGTTATCAGTGGTATAAAAACGGTATCGCCATTGCCGGCGCGGGCACATCATCCTATACGGCAAGCACGACCGGCAGTTATTTCGTGATGCTGACAGATGCGGCGGGATGTGCTGTATTTTCCCAAACCAAAGCAGTTACAATAAATGGAACTCCACTGGTAAACCTCAGTCCTGCTGGATCCGTGAGTTTTTGCCAGGGCAGCACACAGGTGCTTACAGCCGACAGCTTGGCCGGTTATACCTTTCAGTGGAAAAAGAACAATGTGAATATTGCCGGTGCCACCTTGCGCAGCTACAGCGTTTCGCAGGCCGGAACGTATTCGGTCGTGGTAACAAGCAACTGTGGCGTTACCGCGAAAGATTCGGTGGTATGTACTGTGATTAATAATCCTGCCGCCGTGATTACAGCAGGGGGACCTGTTACTTTTTGTGCCGGACAAAGTGTTACGCTTACTGCCAATACCTATAACGGAGTCAGTTATCAATGGAGAAGGAATGGCAACAATATCAGCGGAGCCACCTCCCCGTCCTATGTGGCCGGCCAGCAGGGCACGTATACGGTAAAGGAAACAGCCAACGGATGTACCAAAACCTCCAATGGGATATCTGTCACCGTCAACTGCCGGCTGGGTGAAGAAGAAGTAACCGGATACACCGTAGAGATACTTCCTCAACCTGTACGTTCTCAGGCCGGCATTCATGTTTACGGCGAATTTATGGCCGGAGAAGTAGCCTATGAAGTAGCAGATATGCAGGGGCGCAGTATAACGTCCTTTTCGGGAAGCGGTACCGGCGACCTGCTGAATGTGGAGGGATGGTCAACAGGAGTTTACCTGCTCCGGACTTATTACAGAGGAGAATTAATCGCGGTAAATAAACTGTTGGTTGCGCGGTGACGGTTCAGTGAAATTTTTCCGTCAATAAAGGGATAAATAAAAAAGCGCCGGTAATCAATGCGGCTACAGCACTGATCAATACGGCCGCTGCGGAGATATCCTTTATCTTTTCAGCAAGATGATGGTGTTGCGGTGAAATAAAATTGACGATATGTTCAATGGCAGTATTGAAAGCCTCGGCCACATGCACCCCGGCCATTACGAGTACCAGTATGCACCACTGCGTGGAGGAGAGGCCCAACCAACATCCGGATATCACGGCAAGGATGCCGGCCACAATATGAATCGTGACATTGCCTCCTGAATTCAGGTACCAGCGAAGGCCTTTTATCGCAAAACGGAAACTATTTATCAGGCGCCTCATGATTAATCTCTGATTCCTTTTTGTGAGTATCAGATACCCGCATTGGTTCTGAAAAGTTTAATGGCTATCGCCATGAGCACAATACCGAATACTTTACGGATGATGCTGATGCCTGCCTTGCCCAGTAAACGCTCGAGGGGTTCTACCAGCCTAAGTACGATATACACAATAATCATATTCAGAAGGATGCCAATCAGGATGGTCTGCGTGGAATATTGAGAATGCAACGATATCAAAGTGGTCATGGTGCCCGTTCCGGCAATCAATGGGAAGGCGATGGGTACTATGGATGCCGTTTCCGGTACTTCGTCGCGATACAGCCTGATCCCTAAAATCATCTCCAGGGCCAGGAAAAAAATGACCAGCGAGCCGGCAATGGCAAAAGAGGAAACGTCAATACCAATCAACTGCAGTATGCTCTCCCCCAGGTATAGAAAGAGCACCATGATCACCAGAGATGCGATGGTTGCCTTTTCCGCGTGTATGAAGCCTACCCTTTTCCGGGTTTCAATGATCACCGGCAAGGAACCGATAATATCAATTACCGCGAAAAGAATCATGGTAACCGAAAGGATGTCTTTCATTGACAATTCCATACGCGGTATTTGTTTTTTGCAAAGGTAGTCGTATGGCCTGAAAGATGATATGGATCAGATGAATTATTTTTTCTACGCGGCTA
Source organism: uncultured Bifidobacterium sp. (assembly GCA_964534995.1). GTDB lineage: Bacteria > Bacteroidota > Bacteroidia > AKYH767-A > OLB10 > JAJTFW01. The sequence continues at coordinate 4,949 of CAZHSC010000008.1, read as the reverse complement.
TTGCATTTGTAAACAGAAAATCATAATTTTCACTGTTCATTTTTCTCTCAATCTGAAACTCAACTTCAACACCAGATACCATGAAAAAATTTACACTGTCCCTGTTGCTGTTTGCAGCCTGCCATACCTTGCAGGCACAATACGGCCACCGTACGTATTTCGTTGATTCGCTCACCAACGAGTGGTTCAATGACGGACTTATTACTAACACCATTTTGGCGCAATCAAAGCCCATTTACGTTGCCTGCGGCAAGGCAAGATCCATTGCTGCGGGTTCCTTCGACCGTTCACGTTTTACCCGTGTGCGATTTGACGGACCGGTGCAGCACAACCGGATGTATTATGTTTTCAAAAACGGCGCTGAACTTCCTTCACGTCTTAATTCCCTGTGTGAATCCGATAATGCCTTTGTGATGTCAGGCGCAGTGACCGGGGTGGCTGCTTCGGTTCCCGGAACCAGCGATATCATGGTGATGAAAACCAGCGCTACGGGGATTCCCAACAGTCTCTGGAAAGTTGACCTGGGGGGCTCAAGCGATGAAGCTCTCTGCACACGCCGCTCAGGATTCAAAACAAATTACTATTACACCTGCGGGTTCAGCGCTACCCCCAATGTATCCAGTGCTTTTGTTATGAAGCACAACAGCACCCTCAGCACGGTGTCATGGGTCCGGAAGTTTAATCTCCCTTGCGCTTCCTCAACCATTGGTAACGCGGAAGCTACATCGGTCATTGACGATCCTGTTACAGGCAGTGTCATTGTGGTGGGAAACATCAGGTTGAACGTGGCGCCCGTAGCCTGTCAGAGCGCCTTTATTGCCAAGTTCAGTTCAGGTGGCGCCTTACAGTGGGTACGCATTGTAGGAACCGGTAACACCAATAGCCTGAACTTTCAGAGTGTACGTGCTACCGATTTTTCGGGTGAATATATCATTACCGGAAGTATTGTCCTTCCCGGTACCGGTGAAAGAGTACTCCTGATGCGTGTAAATACCAACGGTGCCGCGCCGGCATTTGTTTTTGGAAGAGCCCTTTTGTCGCCGGGGCCCACACCCAATTTCCCGGTAGCCTCACAAATCGGTTATGATGTGGTAATGCGGGGCAGCGGAACCCTCGCTGAATATTATATTTCCGGTGTTACCAATTATACCTTTGGTACGAGTGACGGCTTTCTGTTGAAAGCCAATGCTGCCGGTGTTCCGCTTGCGCTGCAATTGTATTATCATGACGGGAATGAAGCTTTGTATGCCATTGATCAAACCACCCAGACAGGAACACCCGGTGATGGTATTGCCGCTTTCGGACGTATGGATAAAACCTTCCTGGCAGGTATAGCACCGGCAAGCAGAAGTTGGCTGGTAAAAAGCTATTTTAACCTGGTAACGGGATGCCATGAAATTGCCGATAATCCCACCTCCATCACTTTAAATGTTTCTTCTACAGCCTTCACTCCCACCATCGCCACTACCTTTACCAAAGACAGCCTCCAGTACCAGTATGGTAATGCGCTTACCCGTTCCATCTGCTGGGCCACTACTGTAGCGGGAGGTTCTAATTTACGTAGCGGAACAGATGGTAATGAAATATCTGATGCATCACTGTTCACGCTCGCCGTATTTCCTAATCCCGTTAGCTCCGCTCAGGCAAGTGTTCAGATCAGTACAACCTTCGCAGAAACCGCCTACCTGCAGGTAATGGATGTAATGGGACGCGTGGTGGACGATTACAGCCTGGCACTGGAAGAAGGTACCAATGAAATGCTGCTCGAAACCGCCGACCTGAATGAAGGTATTTATCTCTTGCAGGTGACCACTCCTTCAGGAATTACAAAGAGCATCCGGTTCCTGAAAAAATAAATGAATCCTGAAATGAATCCCGCCGCATCATTCCCTGCGGCGGGATTTTTTTATTCCCTTGAACCCGATTATAATTTTCTTATTACTTTCACAGGACCTTTTTCAACCAAACCAAAACAACCATGAAAAAAATAATATTATTTTGGATGATGCTGATCCCGGCAATGGCCGTACAGGCGCAGTACGGACACAGGGTGTATTATTCAGACTCCCTCAGCAATGAAAACTTCACGGATGGGCTGATCACCAACCTGGTGCTTACCAGCGGCGAGCCCGTGTTCGCGGCCACGGGGCGTACCGTTTCCACGCAACAGGCAAATTTTGAGCGGGCGCGCTTTGTACGTGCCCGACTTGGTGGCAGTGTACAGAATAACCGTAAGTACTTCATCTTTAAAAATGGTATTGAAATCGCGGCACGGATGAATGCCATCAGCGAAGGAAACAGTTATTTCATGATGTCGGGTACTACCACCGGCTCCCTTTCTTCTCCGGTTCCCGGTGGGGCGGATATCCTGCTGATGAAAGCGTCAGCCTCCGGCGTTCCCTCTAACCTGTTTAAAATTGACCTGAACGGAGGTTTTGATGAGGCATTATGTACCCGTCGTTCTTTCAAAACAGCTTCTAACTTTTATACCTGCGGATACAGCAGCCTGCAGGGTGTAAGCCGGGCTTTTGTTATGAAACATAACAACACCCTCAGTACCATTTCATGGGTTCGAACCTTTTCATTGCCCTGTCTGAGCGGCCAGACAGGAAATGCCGAAGCTACGGCAGTGATCGATGACTCCTTGTCAAATACAGTGGTGGTGGTGGGCAATGTGAAAAGTGTGGCAGGCGGTGCTCCCTGTCAGCGGGCTTTTATAGCAAAATTCGCGGCAGCAGGAACCCTGCAGTGGCTCCATTTTATCAGCGCGGGCAATGCCACCGATTTTGACTTTCAGTCTATCCGCGAAACCGGCGTAGCCCAGCAATATGTCATTACCGGGAGCACCACCCTTCAGGGTCTCAATAAAAGAGTGTTGCTATATGTGGTAAACACCTCCGGCGCCGCCCCGGTAACCGTAGTGGCCAAAGCCTTGTATTCAAACGGGCCTACACCCAATTACCCTGTCAGCAGCCAGTATGGTTATGATGTGGTAACCCGTATTGAGCCCACCAAGAAAGAGTATTTTATTTGTGGTGCCAATCATTATACCGGCAATACAACCGATGGAATTATTTTTAAGACGGATGCCAATGGTGTACCACTTGCCAGCCGTCTTTATTACGGAGTAGGTAAAGAGCAATTCAACGCGATTGATTATGTCAGCAGCCCGGGCGCTGCCGGCAACGGTATCGCGGCATTCGGAAATTATGTGAAAATATTGTCGGCCGGTGCACCTACCCGCAGCCTGTGCCTGCTTACCAAAACCTATTTCAACGGGGTTGCCGGTTGCGCTGAACTGGCCGACAATCCCCAGGCGCAAACCCTGAGTATACAGTATACCTCACATACCGCTTCCACCATTAAGACCTATACGAAAGACAGTCTCACCGCGCAAAACAGCACGGTGTTAAATGATAAGATTTGCTGGGCCACCAATGTCGCTTCGGGTTCCAATACCCGGTTGGCCAGCCAGGAAGATGGAGCTTACTCTTCGGGTGGCTTACAGATAAAAGCATACCCCAATCCTGTTTCATCAGGCCCCTTTACACTTGCCGTTGAAGCAGCGAAGGAGGAGCGGATCATGGTCAGGATATTTGACGCTACCGGTAAATTGGTGGAGGAATTTACAGAGCAGCTAACAAGCGGTAACAACGCGTTGCAGTTTGACGCAGAGGATCTGATAAAAGGTGTTTACCTGGTACAGGTATCGGGAAGCAGTGGGGAAAGTACCACGGTACGCTTTGTAAAGATGTAGTTGATTACTATTTTTAATCCGCAATGCAATTTTGTATTGCGGATTTTTTTGGCTGCTTATTGCAAGTGATAGTTGAGTTTTTAACCCGACAAGGGAATTTCAGTCGGCTGCAAGGAAGTGAATGTAAAATGCGGGTACTGTTTTATTGAAGAGTTTATTGCAATTTGTCATTGTTTTTCTAATGAATGATATTTACATTTGATTCATTGAAAATTGTTTCTGATATTTTAAAACCAATTCCAATGAAATTACCCCCCCCCCCTCAGCAAAATCAAAGATTTCAACGCCCTGCTCGGCGACTGAGAAAACAGCAAAACCTGCGATAGAGGAGGGATCTCCTCTGGTCCTGTTAAGGCTCCTTAAATTTCAGGTAATTTTCCTGTATCTGACTATGGCTAACTTGCAATTATCAGCTCAAAGCAATCGCTGGCTATTCGGTGGAGATATTGTGAACCTTAGTAGCTCTCCGGGTGTAACTACCACCATCAACCCCGGCGAAACATTTACAAGTTCCGGCTGGAACATGCGGCACAAACCAATATCAGCAGCAATGTATTCAGAAACAATTACACCTATATTCAAATGGTAAATGGTTTTGAGGACGAGATTTCAGGTAACGTTTTTAATTCTACCTACGGCACACAAGCCGCTAACTTTTGCGGAGTAGTATTGGATCAGGCAAGCGGCTTCCGCGTTACCGATAATATTTTTAATCATCATACCTACGGTGTTTATGTAGTGAACAGCGGTCCTAACGGCGGTGTGATTGATGCGAATGCCTTCGGCAACCAATTCAACGAATGCTGGCGCGGCATACATACCGGCGGTAATAACGAAGCTTTGCAAATACGATGCAATACTTTTAACAATGTAAATCAGCCGGCCGGTGAATACAGCGCGGCCTGGTATGTAGGCGGCGATTTACCCGATCAGGGGCAATTTGGCTTCGATGCCGAAGATGCAGCGGGCAATTATTTTTTCCGCGCGGGAAACCGGCAGGAGTTGAACAGTGTTGTCGGGAACGTGCTTACTTCGTGCAATGGAACGCATAATTTCTGTTATTTTAAAAATCAAACACCGTCTTCTGTAGATCCCAATGTTGCCACACCCAATACCATTTATGAACAAGTAAACGGAGCCAATCAAACTACCTGCACAGCTCGTGAAAGATTGATGGAGATGGCCCAAAACG
>CAZHSC010000007.1:0-67617 GCA_964534995.1 uncultured Bifidobacterium sp. | reverse complement strand
CGAGCGCTGAGGCGGGTTCGTCCATTAGCAGTACGGAAGGTTCGGTGGCAATAGCACGGGCGATACACAAGCGTTGTTGCTGTCCTCCGGAGAGGGCAAGTGCGGATTTTTTGAGATTGTCCTTTACTTCATCCCACAGGGCGGATTGCCGTAGAGACCTTTCCACTGTTTCATCCAGGAAGTTTTTATTGTTCAATCCCCGGATGCGCAAGCCATAAATGACATTTTCATAAATGCTTTTTGGAAAAGGATTGGGTTTCTGGAATACCATACCCACTTTCTTACGCAGGTCTTCCACGCGCATGTCATTCCGGTAAATATCTTTTCCGTCAATCAGAATGTCGCCCTCCTTCCTAAAACCTTCTATCAGGTCGTTCATGCGGTTGTATAGACGCAGAAAAGTGGATTTGCCGCAGCCGGAAGGACCGATAAATGCGGCAACCGAATTGGAGTTAATTGACAGGCTCACGTTTTTGATCACGTGCGTCTGATCGTAAAATACATTTACATTTTTTGCTTCCAGTTTTTTACTTACCTGCATTCCGGGTGATATCAGTGGTTACCATTTTACTAATTTCTGCCATTTATTCCTGAAATATATGGCAATTCCATTCATAAGGAATGTGACCATCAGAAGAATTATGATCGCGGCAGCCGCATTTATTACAAATCCTTGTTGGGGTCGTGAAACCCAATTGTAAATCTGAATCGGCAATACCGAAAATTCATCCATGGGTGTGGAGGGTGCAAAGGGCACATAGGCCAATGCTCCAACTACAATTAACGGCGCAGCCTCACCAACAGCTCTTGATAGGGCTAAAATAACACCGGTAAGAATTCCCCCGGCAGAGGCAGGCAATACCTGGTGCCATATAGTTTGCCATTTTGTTGCACCCAGCGCCAGAGATGCTTCACGAAGGCTTCTTGGCACCGCTCTTACAGATTCGCGGGTGGCTACGATTATGATAGGAAGTATGAGCAAAGATAAAGTAAGTGCACCGGTCAGAATACTTTGACCCAGGCCTAATACCCTTGCAAACAATTCCAGGCCGAGGAGGCCATAGATGATCGATGGAATGCCGGCAAGGTTGGTAATATTTACTTCCAGAATGGCAGCAAAACGGTTTCGCTTGCCATATTCTTCCAGATACAATCCGGCAAACACACCCAACGGAATTGCAATGAGCGCAGTGAGGAATAAAATCCAGCATGTGCCCATCAGTGCGGTAAAAATCCCTGCTTTTTCCGGGAAACGGGAGGGGAGATTGGTAATAAAATTCCAGTCAATTCTTTTAAATCCTTTAAGAAGGACATCTCCAATAAAAATGGCAAGCATAAATAACCCGAAAAAAGTACAGAAGATTCCGAATGCCCTGAAAGCATTATCTTTAAATCTGTTAACGCGTATCTTATTCATACTTCTGATGGAATCTTTTCTTAAACCAGTAGCTTAAGTTGTTAAGCGTAAATGTTAATACAAACAGCGTAATCCCTGCTGCGAAAATAGTCCTGTATTCCAGCGAATCATGAGGAACATCTCCCATGCTTATTTGTACGATATAAGTCGTAATGGTTTGAATGGGTACTGTGGGGTTGAGTGTCAAATTGGGCTGCATTCCCGCCGCGATGGCAACAATCATGGTTTCGCCAACAGCCCTGGAAATGGCAAGTATCACAGATATGATAATGCCTGAAGAAGCAGCCGGAACCAAAACCTTGAAGGAGGTTTGTAATCGGGTGGCGCCAAGACCGTATGATGCCTCCCGCATGGATTTGGGGACTGCAAATAATGCATCCTGACTCAATGAGGAAATAAGGGGGATAATCATGATGCCCATGACAAATCCGGCACTTAACGCGTTAAAGCCTGATAAGGAAGGCATGAATTGCTGTAGAAAGGGGGTTACAACCGTCAGGGCAAAATATCCATACACCACAGTGGGTACGGCTGCCAGAATTTCAAGAACAGGTTTGATACGGGAGGAAAAAGAGGCAGGTGCATATTCATTGAGAAAAATGGCAATGGTTAACCCGATGGGTAAGGCAAAAAGGATGGCAATAAAAGAGGTCAGCAAGGTGCCGGTTAAAAGTGGTAGAATTCCGAAATGCTTATCCGTGAAGAGGGGGGTCCACTGCGTATCGGTGAGGAAAGCCGAGATCGGAACCTCACTGAAAAAATTTATGGCTTCAATTCCCAGGGTATATAAAATTCCCGCAGTGATCAATACAGTCATACCCGCGCATAAAGCGAGAAAACTGATGATTAGTTTTTCCGGGATTTTCATATGGAGGATAATAAAGCCCGACAAAGATAGTTTGCCGGGCTTCATAAATATTTCAGAAAGGTTATTTCTTTGCGCTGTGGTACTGAAGGAACTTATCCTGCTGGGCTTTGTATTCTTCTGGTCGGAGTGGCACAAATCCCACCGCTTTGGATAGCTCAGCAGCGCTGGAGAGATAAAAATTGATGAAAGCAATGGTTTCCGGACGAGCAACGGCCTTGGAATTAACGTAAATAAATAAGGGCCTTGATAATGGACTGTAGCTTTTATTCAAAACCGTTTCCTGACTGGGTAAAATGGCCCCTTTACCATTTGCATCATTTTGATCGTCAACAGGAATGGGTTTAAGTTTGGTTTTATTCTCCTCATAATAGGCAAGCCCGAAAAAGCCCAATGCAAGTTTGTCGCCGGCAACTCCCTGAACCAGGACGTTATCATCTTCACTGCCGGTATAATCTCCCCTGCTCGAATGACTTTTTCCAACAATGGCTTCTGTAAAATAATCATATGTCCCTGATTCTACTCCGGCGCCATAAAGATGTATTTCTTCTTTGGGCCATTCCGGGCGTACCTGATTCCAGTATTTGATTTTTCCCTGTGCCTCCGGTTCCCATATCTTTTTGAGTTCTGCAACAGTAATGTCGTTCACCCAGTCATTTTGCGGATTTACGGTAACCACCAGTCCGTCATATGCAACTTCAAGTTCGATATAGTCAATGTTGTTTTCCTTGCAGCTGTTGATTTCTTCTTCCTTGATGGTTCTGGAGGCATCATTGATGTCAATTTCTCCCCTTGAAAATTTCTTAAAACCTCCACCGGTACCGGAAAGTCCAACGGTAACTTTTACATCCGGATACTCTTTTCTGAATTCTTCTGCTACCGCTTCTGTAATCGGATATACGGTACTGGAACCATCCACACTGATGGAACCACTGATTTTGACTTCGCCTTGTGATGTCTCCTTGTTTTTTTCGTTGTTTCCACAGGCCGAAATCAACAGTATTACGCCGAGCAGGAATAAATTTTTCATTTTACAGGTTATGGTTTTAAGAATTTATAATTATAAATAATTTAATATCAGTAATTTGAATTACAGTTCCCATGAATTCCGGGCACTGCAAATAGATTAAGAAAATGTTACGAACATGTTTCGCCAATGTTAATTTAATATTAAGTCGGAAAAAAAAAGAGGTTGCCTCTTTGATGAGACGACCTCTTTAGATTCGGCTGTGGAATTATTAATAAGCAGTGTTTTGAGGATCCCAGTTGGCCCATCCGCTGGTCCAGTCGTTACTGGCATCAAAGGCACCGCGGTAGCTAACTACATCGAGGCCGCTGAGATTGGATGAACTGAAATCGGCACCACTTAACAATATGGAACCCACTACAGGGATAAAGTTCGGGGTGGCAGCATAGGGAGCGCTGGCAAGTCCGTTGTTGTCATATTGAATACTGTTTCCGTATGAAGATGTATTGAACCATGCGGTAATATCAAAACCTGAACCGCTCGCAACAGTAAGTGGTGTATTGCAGGTAGCAATGATCGTATTTCTGACCTGAAGATTATCAGTACCAGCACTTCCTTCGGCAGCTGTACCATCAACAATCAATCCCACGGGATACCCTGAAATGAGGGAATTATAAATGCTTGTTAAGGTATTTCTACGCAGGTGAGCACCACGCTTGAAATTGGAGTTTACAACGGCACTGGTATCCTGCTTTGGCCCGAAAATACTGATGTTGGAGAATACTGCTTTCGTCTGAGGTGTGGCACCGGAACCGTTGGCATCATTATCTGATTCAAACCCGTTTGAACCGGAAACGTCCGCAATATTAGGATCACGAAGTACAATGCCAAACTGAATTTTACCGCTGTATCCATTGTCAGTGTCAAGGTCGTCATCCACAGTTTTAAAGGATATAATGTGTTTGAGGTTCACGGTACCTCCAAACATTTCATAGGCATCGTCGCCACAGTAGGAAACCTGGATGTAATCAATAGTAGTACCGCTTCCGACACCGCCTAAAGTAAGTCCGTTAATTTCCTGGTTGGGTTGAAATGGAATTCCGGCATATTCAATCCTTACATACTTTAAGGAACCTGAATTGTCATTGGCATTGTTTCCACCATACAAGGCATCTGGCCCTCCTTCAATCTGCCCTTCTCCACCTGCAAGATTGATGGGTGCATTTCCGCAAATGATAAGTCCACCCCAGTCACCGGGATTTCTCGACCCTACAGGCTGGCCGGAGGTAAATACTATGGGATGTGCAGCAGTTCCATTCGCAATGATTTTTCCGCCGCGCTTAATAATTAATGATCCTTTTGAGGTTTTATCACCTTTGATAACTGTACCCGGCACAATGTTGAGTATGCCACCGGCTTCTACATAGGTAAATCCTTTGATCAGGTAAGTCTTGCTGCTGTCAAAAGTTACATTCTGGTTAGTACTTCCCTCCACCTGAATGGTTCCGTCAGGAAGTGTGGTGAGCGTGAAGTTGACTACGGTTGGAGTGGCGGTGTTTTCGTCTTCGTCTTTTTTACATCCTGTAAATACTGTAGCGGCCACCATTATTACTGTCAGCAACAGGATGCCGGCTTTTTTGAATTTAATGTTACTTTTCATCTTTTGTTTTTGTTTTTTGTTGGTTCCCGGTACAAGAATACCAGGTGTAAATTTTTACTTTGTTAAGTCAGTTTGAATTAAAGGTTAAATCGCAAAAAGCGGTAATTCATAACAATTGATTTCTTCATTTAAATGAACTCAATATCTTACAGCAATACCCAGGGTATAATAGGTTCCCCTGTTATATCTCATGATCATCTCATCTTTGCTGTCAACGTCACCGTCATCGTTTGAATCCTGACGAAGTACGGTAGCCTGGTTAAAAATGTCCTGAATGCCTGCTTTGACTTCGAAATTTTTTCCAAACCCTTTGGTCACTGAAAAATCAAGTAAATTCCTGGGTAATTCATACACATCGGGAGTACCCTCCGTACCTACCACAAACAGGCGTTTCCCAATCACATTGAATTGCAGGTTGTATTGTAAGTTATATTCCGGTTGATGATAGTATATTCCTGTGTTTACTACATAAGGCGACTGCCCCATCATAATTCTTTTTTTATCCTGACCCACGGTATTTTCTCCAAGATTTACCTGACTGAAGATATAAGAAGCGTTAACGCTCACGGAAAGTCTGCTCATGAAACCGGCTTTGAAAAGGGGTTCCAGTGATTTCCTTACTTCTATTTCAGCACCGGTACTGTAAGCGCTGGCCGCGTTTCTGAATTCAAAATTCCTGGTGCCCCCCGATCCTGCTCCCGGTTTGAAATATTGTTCAATGGGATTTGTGAAATTTTTATAGAACAAGCCGGCTGACAGCAGTTCACCCGCGGCCGGATAATTCTCCCAGCGCACATCTATATTGTCAATGGTGGGCGTTTCAAGTGATGGGTTTCCGAAAAGCACATTATTGAAGATAAAGTCATAATAAGAGAAGGGTGCGATTTCACGAAATTCCGGACGGTTTAATGTACGGGCATAGGCAAAACGCAGTAATGATTTCTGTGTAACATTGTAAGTAATATTTACCGATGGCAGGATGCTGCTAATTGGGTTATCTATCTTAAGCGGCTTCCCATTATTGTCGGCACTTTCCAGCTGTAAACGGTTATATTCATACCGGACACCGGTTGAAAGGGTGATTTTTTCATGCAGTGGCCAGGTAGTTCCTATGTACAGTGCGGATAATAAATTATCTGCTTCATAACGATCAGTTCCATTCGTGCCTTCATCTATTTTGAAACCGGTACTGTCGTTGAAATTACTGTCATCAAAAACCTGATCGAGCGGTAAGAGCAGCAGGTCGTTATTGAATTTATCTACTCTTGATTTGGTATATGCCAGCCAGCGGGCATTAAAAGTTCTCTTCTTTGTTTCCGTATAGAATCCGGCCCTGATTTTCACTTTTCTGGATTCGCCAAGTTGCATCAATTCATGTTCAATATTACCGGAAACCATGATGGTGTTTTCGTCAAGTGTTGAGTAGAAACGGCCGGCGTCTGCCTGCGAAGCAGTGGTGTTGACCTGAATGTAATAATCGGGAAGGTTATCCACTAAACTGCGGAAGGTGCGAATCCTTCTGTAGTCCGGTTCGTTGGTATGCGTGTTGCTGTATCCACCTGTCCAGTTGAAATGTGTTTTTTGGCTGTTGAAATCGTGGGATCCGGAAATTTGTCCGGAATATAATTGCCTTTCATAATACCTGAACGCAAAATTGCGTACTTCATTTCCCTCTTCAATATTATAGCCTGTACGAATGGTGGTTCCGTTTGATCCTGTTTGGTTGAAGAGATTCCGGAATTCAATTTTATTTCCCGGATTCAAAAGGAAACTGAAATTGCTGAGCAGTCCTACTGAAACCTTATTTACGGAAGTGTGGTCATTAAAATTATAAATGGTGTCGCTCACATTATTAATAATGTCATATTGGTTGTAGTTGAGGTTTTCAGCACTTCGTGTTTCGTAGGTGTTGCCATAGGTAATGCCGCTGATGTTGGCGGCTTTGACTTTTCCCAAATTGAATTTTTTGGCAAAACCAAGATTCAAACGCTGATCAATCGGTGCCGACTGCTCCTTTGCGATCCAGGTATTGGGTAGTTTCTTTGCCAACTCTACTTGTTGTGCGGACGTTAATCCGGAAATGGTTGCCGGAAATTCAGCAGGCAGATCACGGCTGCCATTGTCCATACCCAACCAGTCGGTATTGCTGAGTGACGCCCTGTTGAAGTCTTTGAAAGTGGTATTGCTGCGTACGCCGAGGGTAATACTTGCCTGGATATAATCTTCGTCCGGGATATTTTTTGTGTATATTTTAACAGCACCTCCTGCAAATTCTCCCGGGAGTTCAGGAGCCCCTGTTTTATATATGAGCACCCGGTCGAGCAGGCTGCTCGGAATAATATCAAATGAAAATGCTTTCTTATCCGGTTCAGCACTGGGCGCAAGGGCGTCGTTGAGGAGCACCGAATTGTATCTTTCGCTCAGGCCGCGAATCACCACGAAACGGTCTTCCATTACTGTAACGCCCGGTAGTCGCTTAATTACTTCTGAGGCGTTTCTGTCCTGTGTTTTGGATATCTGCTGGCTGGAAACCCCATTAACCACCTGGTTCGATTTTCGCATTTCGGCCAATACCGCGTTTTCTGTATTTGTAATGCGTGTAGCCACCACTTCCGCATCTTTCAGAACCTGCGAATTGCTGCTCATCTTGAAGTTTAACACTGTAGTTTCATTGCTTTTGATAACTACATTACTGACGGTTTCGGTTGTATATCCTACAAATGAAATTTTAACAGAATAGGTGCCGGCAGGAATGTTATCTATCCGGTATTCCCCATCAAAATTTGTAACCGCCCCCAGCGAGGTGCCTTCAATGGCAACTGTTGCCCCAATCAGCGTTTCGACATTTATTTTATCGTTCAAAACACCGCGAAGGTTTCCCGGCTGGGCCTGTAAAATGTTGTTTGCGGATGCTATTAAGTAGCATGTAATCAATACTATAATTAATTTTTTCATCTTTAATTAATTCCTTAACAAAGAACTATCTTAAATGAAAAAATAAGGTTACCCCTGTGTTAACTAAATATTAAATACGACGGCAAGACTGCCTTTTGGAAAGGGAAAAGGGTAAATATTTTGAATAATTGTTAATGTAATGTTAGAAACAAGTTTAAGTTCAGGATATTTGCCTTATAAAATATAGGGTTGTCTTAATTCAGTGTTAACAATTTAGTAATATGCTTCACGGACCTTTGACATCGTAAATAAGATTATGGCGAACGATTCAGTGAAAATACTTCTTGTGGATGATGAACCGGATATCCTGGAGTTCATGGAGTATAATTTAAAGAAGGAAGGCTACGAGGTATTTCTTGCAAAGAACGGCAAAGAGGCGATAGAGGTAGCCAGAAAGGTGCGTCCGCAACTGATCATCCTTGACATTATGATGCCTGTTATGGATGGTATAGAAGCCTGTCGCCACATACGTGAAATTCCGGAACTTCATGATACCCTGGTTACCTTTTTGACAGCCAGAAATGAGGAGTACTCCCAGATTGCCGGTTTTGATGTGGGCGCGGATGACTATATTTCCAAACCCATCAAACCAAGAATTCTTACCAGCCGGATAAAGGCTTTATTGAGACGAGTTAATGGTTCCCATGCCCCTCAGGCGCCCAGCATTCAAATCGGTGACCTGCGTATTGACCGTGAAAGCTACCTCGTCTTTAAGGCGGATCATGCGCTTTCCTTTCCCAGGAAGGAGTTTGAACTGCTTGCTTTGTTGACCTCTAAACCGGGTAAAGTTTTCACACGTGAAGATATTTTGTCGCGTGTTTGGGGAAATGATATTGTGGTTGGTGACAGAACTATCGATGTGCATATACGCAAAATCCGTGAGAAACTGGGTGATGATTCCATTAAAACAATAAAGGGAATCGGCTATAAGTTTGATATTTGAGACGTAGCTACATCTCCGAATCATAGCATTTGTATTCATATTTATTAAGGGTCGGAACCTGACAATTGCCCTTCAGGATTTGGAGCCGGTTCCATTGAATTTACTGCTACAGATCATTATCTGCCATAATAGCGAATCAATACGTCGGTTTTTTTATTAATTTAGGCTTCCATTATGAAACACGTAAATGCATCGCGGGTAGCTTTGATGGCTTCATTGGCATTGGCTGTTGTTTTATCCTTGTCGGAGTTTTTAATGTTTTGCTTGCTGGATGTTCCTGTTGAATGGTACGTCCATCTGATCATCTTCCTGCTGGCTTTTTTATGCAACGGTTTTACATTCAGGTTTCTGTACGGTAAATATATTTTTGAAAACCTGCAACGCATCTACCGGCATATCCTGCTGCTCAGGAATCCCAAGGAAATCACCAGGCCATTTAAAGAAGATGGCCAGGATATCACCAGCGAGATAAACCGGATCCTCATCGACTGGAGTAATGAATCAAGGGAAGAAATTGATCACCTGAAACAGGTCGAAACGTACCGGAGAGAATTTCTTAGTAATGTGTCCCATGAATTGAAAACGCCGATATTTTCAGTACAGGGTTATATCCATACACTTATTGACGGAGGAATAGAAGACGCCCATGTCAACATTCATTATCTCAATAAGGCAAGTAAGGGAATTGACCGTCTCATCAGTATTGTAGATGACCTTGAGTCAATTTCCAAACTGGAGGCGGGTGAGTTGATCGTGGAAAAAAGGACTTTTGACATAAACGAACTGGTGCAGGAGGTAGAGGACAGCCTCGAATTCCAGGCAAAGGAAAAGGGCATAAAACTAATGATTGACCATCCGGATGAAAAGCCGGTTTTTGTTTTTGCCGATAAGGATTTGATACGGCAGGTGCTTGTAAATCTCATGGTAAACTCTGTTAAATATGGAGTACGAAATGGTCTGACCACAGCAAAGTTTACAGATACGGGAGAGAAAATAATTGTAGATATCATAGATACCGGAATTGGAATTGAAAAGCAACATCTCCCGCGTTTATTTGAACGTTTTTACAGGGTTGATAAAAGCCGGTCTCGTGAGGAAGGCGGTACGGGCCTTGGCCTTGCTATAGTAAAGCACATACTGGAAGCGCATTGTGAAACCATACATGTAAACAGTTCCCCCGGACAAGGAACTACCTTTACTTTCTCTCTTGCGAAAAGTAAGTGATCCCATTTGAAAGTCCCTGTGGATATCACAGTTTCCCTTTTTCGGAATTTTTATCTTTGCTAAAATTTAACAGGTGAAAAAAAATACCAAATCTCCATCCGCTTCACGCCGGCAGAAAATATTATCATTCAATCCAAATGATCCGGCGCTGGAAAGCGCCAATATTTTTGGGTTGCCCTTTACTTCTGAAGAATCTGAAATTGTTTTACTGCCCGTTCCCTGGGAAGCTACAGTAAGTTATGGCGCAGGAACATCAAATGGCCCATCTCATATTCTGGAAGCTTCCGCGCAGGTAGATCTGTTTCATCCGGAGTTTCCGGATTTATGGAAAGCAGGCATTTCTATGGAGGAAGTACCGGAAATCATTGCGCAAACCTCTGTTGCTTTAAAGAAGGATGTATCAAAAATTATTAACGCGCTGGCTAAAGGAAAAAAAATTAATGAGGACAGAAACCTTACTCAAAGACTTGCACGTGTAAACGCCGGTTCAGAGAATATGGTGAAGGAGGTGTTCCAAATGGCCTCAAGATGGTTGGATAAGGGAAAGCTAATTGGATTAGTAGGTGGGGACCACAGTACTCCTCTGGGCTTATTTCGTGCACTGGCCCAACGTTATCCCTCCTTTGGGATCCTGCAGATCGACGCACACATGGATCTTCGGAATGCCTATGAGGGGTTTTCCTATTCCCATGCCTCCATCATGTATAATGCGCTTCAGTTGAAACAGGTGGTCAAGCTGGTTCAGGTGGGTATACGCGACTTTTGTGAGGAGGAGAATAGTTTTGTCGGTCGCAACAGTAAAAGGATTAAAGTATTTTCTTATTCGGATATACAAAACCGGAGGTTTAACGGTTTATCCTGGAAGAAGCAATGCGATGCGATCATTGCGGCGCTTCCTTCTTATGTACATATCAGTTTTGATATAGATGGTCTTGACCCCAAACTTTGCCCTTCAACAGGTACTCCTGTGCCGGGTGGTTTTCAATTTCATGAAATTACTTATCTCCTTTCCGCTCTTGCTGCTTCCAAAAAGAAAATAATAAGTTTTGACCTGAATGAGGTAGCGCCGGGAAAAGATGACTGGAATGGAAATGTGGCAGCCCGAATGCTCTTTCACTTGTGTGGCGTGCTTGCCCGGTCAAATGGCAGGGTTTAATGGAAAAACTATCAGGGCAAAGACATCATGCTACCGGGTACACTTCCTAAAATGAAAAGAGGCTGAATTCCCGTAGGTTCAGCCTCTTTTCATGAAGTCATTTCAATACGTTATACTTCTACTTTTTCAGCAACATTTCTGAATATGAAATTAGTATTCTTGTCAATACTAATTTCTATGGAGCTGTCTTTAGAAATGGTGCCGGAGAGAATTTGTTTGCTGAGCTCATTGAGCACCCTTTTTTGCATCACCCTTTTCAGTGGCCTTGCACCAAATTGCGGGTCATATCCCAATTGCGACAACCAGTCGATGGCATCCGCTGTGATACTGATGTGAATGTCGTTTGCCAACAACATTTTCGCGATAGCATTAAACTGAAGCTGTACAATTTCATGTATTTCATCTCTTGTGAGCGGATTAAACATGATTATTTCATCAATCCTGTTCAGGAATTCGGGACGGATGGTTTTTTTCAGTAATTCGAACACCTCCAGCCTGGTTTTTGAAAGCACTGACTCTTTATTTTTGTCAGTCATTTTTTCCATATTCTCCTGAATCAGATGAGCCCCGATATTGGAGGTCATGATGATAATGGTATTTTTGAAGTTAGCGATACGTCCTTTGTTATCGGTCAGTCTGCCATCATCAAGTACCTGTAAGAGGATATTGAAAACATCGGGGTGGGCTTTTTCTATTTCATCCAGTAATACAACCGAGTAAGGTCTGCGTCTTACTGATTCGGTGAGTTGACCGCCTTCATCGTAGCCGACGTATCCCGGAGGCGCTCCTATCAGGCGGCTTACACTATGCCTTTCCTGGTACTCGCTCATATCAATACGGGTCATGGCGTTTTCGTCGTTGAAGAGGAATTCAGCCAGTGCTTTGGCGAGTTCAGTTTTACCAACACCGGTGGTGCCCAGGAATATGAAACTTCCAATCGGTCGTTTTACATCCTGTAATCCGGCCCTGCTTCTTCTGACAGCATCCGACAAAGCCGCGATGGCATCTTCCTGTCCAACTACCCGCTTGTGCAGTTCATCTTCCAGGTGCAATAGCTTTTCTCTTTCGCTTTGCAGCATTCTTTTTACCGGAATACCGGTCCAGCGGCTCACTACTTCCGCGATATCCTCGCTGTCTACTTCTTCCTTGATCATTGCCTTGCTTTTTTGAGCATCCAGTAATTTAGCCTGGCTTTGCTGCAATATTTCCTCGGCATTTTTGATTTTTCCGTAACGGATTTCGGCTACCTTGCCATAATCGCCGGCACGTTCTGCCTGTTCTGCTTCTGTCTTTAAATGTTCAATGCTTTCCCTGGTTTGGGTAATGGTATTGATAATTTCCTTTTCGGCATCCCAACGGGCCTTGATGGTATTTCTTTCTTCGTTCAGGTTGGCCAGTGTTTTGCTGAGCTCTGATAATTTTTTAGTATCGCCTTCCCGTTTAATGGCGGCGCGTTCAATTTCAAGCTGCATGATCCTGCGTTGAATTTCATCCAGTTCTTCAGGAACACTGTCCATTTCCAGGCGTAATTTGGCCGCTGCTTCATCCATCAGGTCGATGGCCTTATCCGGCAGAAATCTGTCTGAAATATACCGGTCGCTTAATTCAACGGCGGCAATGATGGCTTCATCTTTAATGCGCACCTTGTGGTGTGTTTCATAGCGTTCTTTCAATCCTCTTAAAATGGAAATGGCATCCTTAACATCCGGCTCTTCCACCATAACCTTTTGAAACCTGCGTTCCAGCGCCTTGTCTTTTTCTATATACTTCTGATATTCATTCAGGGTAGTGGCACCAATGGAACGCAATTCTCCCCTGGCAAGGGCAGGCTTCAGGATATTGGCAGCATCCATTGCTCCCTCCCCGCCACCACCGGCGCCAACAAGGGTATGTATCTCATCAATAAAAAGTATAATTTCCCCCTCCGCGCTGATGACCTCTTTTACCACTGCCTTCAGTCGCTCTTCGAACTCCCCTTTGTATTTGGCGCCTGCAATCAGCGCACCCATGTCCAGCGAATAAATTACTTTGGTCTTTAAATTCTCAGGTACGTCACCGTTAATAATACGATGCGCAAGTCCTTCGGCTATCGCTGTTTTACCCACACCGGGTTCACCAATGAGTACCGGATTGTTTTTGGTCCTGCGGGAAAGGATTTGCAACACGCGCCTGATTTCTTCATCACGGCCGATTACAGGATCCAGCTTCCCTTCGCGTGCCAGCTGATTCAGGTTTCGGGCGTATTTTTCCAGCGAATTATAGGTTTCTTCAGCACCTGCTGAAGTCACCCTGGATCCTTTGCGAATTTCCTTTATGGCCATTCTGAGGTCGGCCTCATTTACTCCCGATTGCTTAAGGAGCCTGGCAACCTGATCTTTTCCGGAAAGAAGACCCAGCAGCAAATGCTCCAACGACACGAACTCATCTTTGAAATCTTTTATCAAGGAGATCGCTCTTTGTAAGGCCGCCTGTGCGTCATTGCCCAGATAGGGTGTCCCTCCACTGACTTTGGGATAAGATGAAATTATAACCTCCAACTCCTTCTTAAGTTGAACAATGTTTACGTTTAGTTTTTTCAGCAAAAAGGGAATAACATGTTCATCACTTATTATCATCGCCATCAGCAGATGACCGGGTTCAATAGCCTGATGTCCCGAGGTGGAGGCAATTTGCTGTGCTTCCTGGATTACTTCCTGCGATTTGGTCGTAAATTGATTGAAATTCATAATTTATTTTTTTTCGATATATCAAAGAATAACCCAAAACCATTAAACTCCTTTAATGGGGTAATTATGGCAGTTTTTGCCGGAAACACCTGTCACATATTCCTAAGTATTGGCTTTGTTGCGACATTTCGTCATAAAGCCTAATTTTGTATTGTGACGCTGGCATTTATAAAAATCAGACACCTGCATGATCAGAATCTTAATTCTACCTCAAATGAGAGATTTTGCGCATTCAGGATTTACCGGAAATGTATTTTTCTTCTGATTATCTCGTTTCTTTTATTTCTACCTGGCACTACGGTTTCACAACGTGCAGTATGGGTGCAGCCTGAGAAGCCAGGGGACTTGATATGCTTATTGGAAACTGCAAAAGACCTTGGCCTGACGGTACGTTGTACTTCTTCCTGGTTAAATGCATTCAGCGTTTTTGCAGGAAGAAAGGATTTAGAAAAATTGTCCCGCTCAGATTTCCATTTTACAATTACTCCGGTGTTAAAATTAAAGGTTTCTGCCAGCGCGGAAGCTGCTGAGGTAAACTATTCAAAGGCTTTGTCACAGATGCAGGCAAATGCTTTTTTCAGGCGTGGTTTAAAGGGATTCGGGGTAAAGATTGGTGTAACGGATGCAGGTTTCCTCTATCTCAACGATTCGCTGAAGTCACCCGGCCTGTCCCATTTGTGGCGTGACCGTCGCATATCTGCCACGAGGGATTTTGTAAAAGATATGGACACACTGTCGTATACAGAGACCTTTTATTCCGGCAGGAAGAAGCCAATGAAGGTGTATAAGAACTGGTTTTTCCGACTGATACGTGACATCAGGTTATTGCCTCATTATCACGGTACGGAAGTGCTTAAATCCATTGCCGGATATACTGCCTTCCCCACCAATATCCAGGGTATGGCATCCGAATCGATCTATTACCTGGCCAGAACGGAAGATGGAAGAAGGGAGTTCAGGGAGGAAGAAGATTATTATGTTGCTGCTTTGGAATGGATGGCAGAAAAGGGTGTAAGGATTGTAAATACTTCACTGGGCTATGGCAGGGGACGAAAATTAAGAGGACAGAATTACTCACCTGCTGATATGAATGGTACCAGCATGATTGCGCAAGCTGTTAACATCGCTTCAGTACACAAGAACATGCTGGTGGTGGTGGCGGCCGGCAACGATGGTGATAAAAAAAGATGGAAGGTAATAAACACACCTGCCGATGCGGAAGGAGCGATTACGGTGGGAGCTGTTCTCAACAGGTATGAAAAGGCCGGCTACAGTGGTACGGGGCCTGATTACAATTCCTATCTAAAACCTGATGTTGCCGCCTATTCGGCGCAGGGAACTTCCTTGTCGGCCCCTGCAGTGTGTGGATTTGCCGCATGCCTGCTCGAAATCAACCCTGCTTTAACGGCATCCGAATTAAAAGATATTATACTGCGTTCGTCGCATCTGTATCCCTATGGAAATACCTATATTGGTTATGGGGTGCCGTTGGCCGGCAGGGCGCTACAATTGATTAATCAACCCAATCTTTGTTTTAATAATACACAGGAAGTAAAAGTAAAAGGAGATCAGTATCATTTGCAGGATAGTACACATAGCATACCTTACATTACCGTTTTTCATAAAAAAGATGCTACCAGGGTGTTAAACCAGGAAATAATATTTCATCAGAAAGGGATGAATGATATCATCATTATGCGCCCGGAGTTTTGCAGGAGAAGTACAGTGCAGGCCGGCTATACCATTACCGAAGTGATATGGGAGGAGTGAAAAAGTAGTCCTGGTGCAAAGGTGGACCAGCCACAACGGCTGAATGCTGCCGGTTAAAATGTAACCGTAATGGTGCCTTTCTGTTCGAGGGGCATTGTGGTTCCTCCATCAAATTTGGCACTTTCTGCCGCTTGCTTCCCTTTGGTAAGCAGGTATTGGCTGGTGGTAGTGGTTCCTTCCACACCCGGATCCGCTTTAACCACATCTCCGTATTTATTAATGGTGATGGCCACCACCACGATGCCCCGCTCCATCGTTAAATTGTCAACTTTAGGCTGCTTAATGAGTTTCCGGCCGGGCATTACGAAACTTATCCCTTTCTGCCCGGTGTTTACCTGGCTGCTGCCGGTTCCGGGGTCCCCTTCAAAATCGATAGATTTAATCTGACCAAGCTGGAAAGTGACGGTACTGCCTTTATGAAAAAAAGTGACTGTATTGTCTTCAATACGTTGCAGTTCACCGTTCAGACGCTCTCCGTTTTTTGTAATGATGATGTGTTGCGTAAAGGCTGATAACGGGAATAGCAACACCAGACCGAGTATAAAATGTTTTTTCACCTGATTCGTCATGTATGGGTAACGGTTCAAAGCTAAGATTTATTATTTCAATCTGAATTGATGCTTTCAGAACTAAGTAACATTGATTTGTTAATTCTTATTTTTGCACCATAAATGAAACTGCTCATTGGCTATCTGCGTGGTTATTGGAAACTGATTCTGTTTGCCTTGGTACTTGCTGCCATTAACCAGGTGTTTTCATTACTCGATCCTTATATTTTTAATCATATTATTGATGATTATGTTACTCAGTTTGAAAAACTTACAAGAGAAGAATTTATCAGGGGGGTCGGACTGTTGCTGCTGGCAGCCGTAGGGGTTGCCTTTGTGAGCCGTATTGCAAAAAATTTTCAGGATTATTATGTCAACGTAATTACCCAAAGAGTAGGTGCCAGGCTCTATGCGGATGGAATCCGCCACAGTCTCGAATTACCGTATGAGGTATTTGAAGACCAGCGAAGCGGTGAAACATTGGGGAAAATTCAAAAAGTCCGCTCCGATGTAGAAAGGCTCATCAGCGCTTTTATTAATATTTTGTTTACCTCTCTGGTTGCCATCATTTTTGTTTCGGTTTATGCGGTGACCGTTCACTGGTTAATTGCACCAGTGTATTTTGGTGTTATACCCATCCTTGGATTTGTAAGTTCTGTGCTGAGTAAAAAGGTCAAGAAAATTCAGAAAGTAATTGTAGCCGAAACAACATCCCTGGCAGGTTCCACTACCGAATCACTCCGGAATATTGAACTGGTGAAAAGTCTGGGTTTGGCACATCAGGAAATCAATCGTCTTAATGCAACTACCGATAAAATATTAAAACTTGAACTGAAGAAGGTTCGCTATGTAAGGAGTCTCAGTTTTGTGCAGGGCACTCTTGTGAATTTATTACGTACGGCCATCATGTTTATGATGCTTTATCTGATTTTTACAAAGCAAATTACCCTTGGCCAGTTTTTTACCATGTTTATTTATTCATTTTTCATTTTTGGTCCGCTTCAGGAGTTGGGTAATATTATCAATATTTACAGGGAAGCCGAGGTGTCATTGCATAACTTTCAGTCGATTCTCAGTATCAGACCTGAAGCCCGCCCCGATAATCCGGTAAAACTTGGTCCGATACGTTCCTTTCAATTGCAGGATGTATCCTTTAAGCATCAAACAGCCTCCGCGTTTGCAGTAAATTCAATTTCTTTCAGTGTAGAAGCGGGCGATACCATCGCTTTTGTAGGACCCAGTGGTTCGGGAAAAACAACACTCGTTAAATTGCTCGTTGGTCTTTACCTGCCACAAATGGGAAAAATCCTTTACAATAACCATAATGCAGACCAGGTAAATCTTGATGATTTGCGTTCGCAGATTGGGCTGGTAACTCAGGATACGCAGTTGTTTTCGGGCAGTATACGGGAGAACCTTCAGTTTGTGGCTCCCGGTGCCAGTGATGAAGAATGCCTGGACGTTTTGCAAAAGTCATCATTGAAGTCATTATTGGCCAGGGCCAGCAACGGACTTGATTCAATTATCGGAGAGGGGGGGGTAAAAGTTTCCGGTGGCGAAAAACAGCGTCTGTCCATCGCCAGGGCATTGTTGCGCAAGCCGGCATTACTGGTGTTTGATGAGGCTACCTCCGCGCTCGACTCGCTTACCGAGGAAGAAATAGCCGAAACCATTAGAAATATTTCGTCGGAGAGAAATCATATTACCATTTTAATTGCTCATAGGTTATCAACCGTAATGCATGCCGATATTATTTATGTTCTTGAAAAAGGAAGGATCGTAGAAGCCGGTCAGCACAATGAACTTTTAGAAATGAAAGGTCTGTATTATGCCATGTGGAGGCAGCAAATAGGTGAGCAAAAGGAGGCAAATAGTTCGCTGCAGGTGTAATTAAATATGTGGACTGTAGATTACGTGAATTTTATTGACTCTTTAAAGCAAAGGCTCAGCGGCAAACTGCCGGGTAGTTATTCGCATGGGAAGATGTCGCCACCACACCGTCTCGCAACTCCTGATTTGAAGCCCGAAATGCAGGACTACAGGTTGGCAGCAGTGTTGGCTTTAATCATACCGGATACAGAGAAAGGCGGACCCAGGATAGTTTTGATTGAAAGATCGGGGGGAGCCGATGTACATGCAAACCAGATAGGATTTCCCGGCGGCAAAAAGGAAGAAGGGGAGGACCTTGCCGGCACTTCATTGCGGGAGACGTTTGAAGAAATAGGTATTCCCCCGCATAAAATAAACGTATTGGGAGCGCTAACCCCGCTTTATATTCCTCCAAGCAGGTTTTTTGTCCATCCTTTTATGGGTGTAATGTCAGAAGTTCCGGCATTTAACCTGAATCAGGCAGAAGTGAAAAAAGTGATTACACCTTTCCTGCATGAGTTGTTGGATAGCAATAATCTCCGCGCCGGTTCTTTTCGCAATGCCAGTGGCATTACAGTTGAAGCCCCATGTTTTTACATTGGTGATACCTTGGTTTGGGGAGCCACTGCCATGATGTTAAGTGAAATCCGGGAGTTGCTGACTACTCTGAAGCAAGATATGTAAATGGAAAGGGGGCCCGTAGTTTACAGTCCCCCCTTCGGCAGATTTATTAGTTTGAGATTAATTCCAGTCTTTCAGGGTGCCTAATTCGGCGGATTGTACATTCAACACTTCATTGCTGGTGTTGTCGGTGATAAATGCCACCAGGTACCATTTGCTGTTGCTGTTATATTTTTGCGGGATATCCAGTTTGTAAGTGACTACATCGCTGCCACCGGCCACCTGTGCCATGGGGTTGACATTATCTCCACCCGGTGAACTGATTACTTTTCTTACAACATTTTGATAGGTATAGTTCCGTATCGGATTTCCTAAATTGTAGAATGGACTTCCCGGAGTGTTATTGTAGGAGTTAGCCTGGTAAAATGCAGGGTTGGCATTTGAAATTTTATCTTCCACCAGATAAGCATGTACCTTGTAAGTGCTGTTGAGGGTATTGGCAAAACCGGTATGAACATCAACCTGTGCAATGCGGCCGCTAATGCTGGAATTGATGGCGATGCCGCACTCCACTGGTTTTTGCAGATTGGCAGAAACTGCATTGTTGTACAATGAAGATGGGATGCATGAATTGCCTGCGTAACTGAACCTGCTGATTAATGCACAGGGTACATTGGTGAGGCTGAAGGCAAAGGTGCTCAGCAGGCGGTTGGACTGAACATTGGCCATGATATCATTGATATGCATACTCACCGGAATGATGCGGTCTGGATTCGTCCTGGTAACACCTGCAAGGTCATAAGCTGACTGAGGCGCATCTCCGTTTGTGGCGCTGGTTAACTCTTCAACCAGCACTTTCTTGATAAATGTGGCCGGGACAGGACTCACATTGACAGTGGTCGCAGCTTTGGAGCCCGAAGGTAATTCCGGAGCCGTAGATTCTTCTTTTTGGCATGCCGTAAACAGGAAACCTGAGGCGGCCGCATACATTAGTAGTTTTTTCATAATATAGTTGGTTCGTTATATTTACAATACAATATTAAGCCGCTGAAAATTTCTTAATTGATGAAAAAAAAATAAATCTTACAAGGTTTCATTTTTTGGAAAAGAAATGAAAGCAAAAGGGTAAACACACCATTATGTGTTTACCCTTTTGCTTTTATTGAAATGTTATCTTGCTTATTACAATGCTTGAACCTCCGGTGAAATGAAAAAAGAGCGGAATGGTTAATCCCAGCCTTGTGTGCTTCCCGCTTTTACTTTTTGAACATTTAATATTTCAAAATTTGTTGCAGTACTTCCTGTTTTAGTTATGAATGCTATCACATACAGGTCATTTATTTTATATCCGGAAACAGAGGAGGTATATGTTTTAATTTCTTTTCCTCCGGGTGCAAGGGCTGACGGACTGATGAGATCACCGGTGGGGGCACTCAGTACTTTCCGGAGGACATTGTGATGAACGAATCCGGCAATGGGATCTCCTAAACCCTGATAAGGATGACCATTGATGGCGTTATAGGCATTGCGCTGATCATACATGGCTCCGGTACCGCTTATGTTATTTTCAAGCAGATATACGCTGAGAGTATAGTCGCCCGAAAGCGCCTGGTTGAATCCGCAGTGCGCATTTACCGTTAACATATTGCCATTAATGAATGTTTCAATGGCAATACCGCATTTCGCGGTTTTATTTTTTGCCAGGTCGAAATTACTCTGCCATTGTGTGCGGTTAAGAATTACCTGATTCAATGATGATATCCTGTTGATCATGGCAGAGGGAAAGGTCATAGGGTTTCCATTGCTGAATGCATT
This sequence comes from uncultured Bifidobacterium sp., assembly GCA_964534995.1. Lineage (GTDB taxonomy): Bacteria > Bacteroidota > Bacteroidia > AKYH767-A > OLB10 > JAJTFW01. The sequence goes on along the minus strand of CAZHSC010000007.1, from coordinate 47,081 downwards.
GGTCAACGAAGTGTACTGTGCAATCTCCATGGCATCACTGTACTGTATGTTTACAGGAATCGCCTTGCCTGGATTGGCAGATTGGATATTTTCAGCCTTAACAAAACCATCCGGGCATTGCGGCTGCCCGGCACCATTGAAATATTCAAGTAATACCTTTTGAGTGAAGACGGATGGCACTGTGTTTATTGTGTTGGTATTACCGCTGCTGCCTGTCTCAGGTGAATCTTCTTTCTGGCAGGATGCCGTCAGAAACAGGCCAAGTAATAATAAATAATGTGTTTTCATTTTTGTATATGCAATTTAAGAACCCGTTTGTTTCCGGTCAGAACTATTATTATAATTTAATTACAGTATACGTTTCGTCTGATGGCAACGTTTCTCCGGTAATTTCTTTGTAAGGAAACTGAAACAATTGGCAAGTTCGGGCTGGGATTCGCCCATTATGCTAAATATATAGGGCGTGTTGAGGCTTTTTTTGAATTTTATTCTTTACTTTTAGAGTATCCGCGGATGTAAGATATTCCGTAATTCATTATGAAAAAGAGGTTTGTTATCAGGGTTTATGGTATGCTTTTATCACCCCGCAATGAAATTCTGATTGCCGAGGAATTTCATTATAATACATTTATGCGTAAGTTCCCCGGAGGAGGGCTTGAGTTTGGCGAAGGTCCGCTGGATTGTCTGCGCCGTGAATTAATGGAAGAGTTGCAGTATGAGCCGGAAAATTTTAAGCCGGTACATCTACATACTACGGATTTCTTTGCTCCTTCAGCTTTTAACGGTGATATTCAGGTAGTGGGCATTTATTACCTGTTGCCTGATACTCCGCTACAGTTGTGTGAGCGTTTCAGAGAGGACTACCTGTTGCCTGAAGAAAACGGAACCGAAAGATTCCGTTGGGCGGACATTGATAAATTGTCATCGGAAGAAATTACTTTTCCTACTGACAGGAAGGCGCTTGAATTATTGAAAAATCTCAGAAGGTCATGATTCAGTTGAACCTTAAAAACCTGATTTGCATAAAACCTTTTTTTTCGAGTATGGAAATACTTTCACTGGCCGCATGCTTATCCGGAAATCCGGTTATCACCAGATGATACATTCTGGACTCATTGACACCGGTGCCAACTATTAATACCTTGTCAATATCTTCATGTAAATAGAGTTCATTGGCGACATAGAGCATATGGATGATATCCTTTGCCCGCCATAATGATAAACTGTATCCGGATAGCTTTTCAGGGTTTCCAAGACAATCCAACACGTCATCACAGGAAAAAATACTATCAATTTCCCGGTTTTTTTGCAGTAGATCCATAATTTCCAGTCTGACGCTTGCCAAGCCATGCTTATAGCTGCCAATTCTTCTTGCAGCGGCTTCCGAGATATCGATGATCCTGGTTTTAATAAATGGCCCCCTGTCGTTGATTCTGACGGTAATGGAAAGGTTGTTTTTAAGGTTAGTTATTTTCACATAGGTATTAAATGGCAAGGTCCGGTGTGCGGCGGTGAAGTCCGCATTTCTGAATCTTTCGCCGTTGGCGGTTATCCTTCCTTCAAATTCCCGGCCGTAATAGGAAGCTTTTCCTCTTGATAATTTTAACGATGCTTTTTCTCCCGCGCTCAGAAAAAACAGGCAGGCAAAGAGCAATAAAATTGAGGATAAAAACAATTCCTTCTTCACAAATGTAAAGATATTAAATATGGATGTATGTAATAGTGAACAGCGGTTAATTTCAGATGCACCGGTGTCTTTATTTTGCGGATAGCAACTGATGCTTTTATATATGTTCCGGAAATTCATCCGCGAGCTGTAATATAAAATCAGGAATGATCAGCAGAGATATTCAGGCAAGCCTGTGACATACAATGCTATCAACTCTTTCAAACAACTGGTTGGGGTTATACATTCTCCATTTTAAATCATCGAGTTCCCCTCCATAAATCAAGTAATAATCTATCGAGTACTTATTAAACTCATAACGCACGTGGTCTCTGAAATTCAAGGCAACTACCCAGCCGTCTTCAATATCATCAAACCACTCCTGATAATAGCAATCATCTGATGCATGAAAATTTAAAACGTTTTCACCAATCAGGATAAATTTATTTATACCCTGTCTGATCAGGTGATCGGCAATATCTCTTTTTAAAACCATAATATCATTATTTATGGCGTCATTCCATTCGCCGATAAATTCAATGATGGCAAAGCCTGTATCATAATCGGCATATAGCAATTTCATATAAAGTGTACTGGAGCCGAATTCATCCCACTGCGGATGGATATAATAATTATAAATAGTATTGGAATATTCAAATTCGCTGTATTCCCTTCCGTAAAACGGGGAAAGCTCATCATCGGCGGATATGTATAGATGACGCCAGGAATAATATGGTTCTAAATCCTGCATATGTTACTACCGCGAAGTTACATACATGATACGGCAGAAGGGAAAAAATGTTTAAAAAAAACGCTTATTTAGCGGCTTCGATGGCTTTTCTGACGCTGCCTTTTTCAATTAGTAATTTATTTGCCTGTATTGCATCGAGGCCTGTAGCATCCATCACCATTTTAGTGCCCCTGTCAATTAATTTTGTGTTGCTTAGTTGCATATCTACCATTTTGTTTCCTGAAACACGACCCAATTGAATCATCAGTGATGTAGAAATCATATTCAATACAAGTTTCTGGGCTGTACCCGCTTTCATACGTGTGCTGCCGGTAACAAATTCAGGGCCGCAAATTACTTCTACGGGATATTGCGCGGTGGCAGCCAGTGGACTTCCGGGATTGCAGCATATGGCTCCCGTGAGGATGCCATGACGGTTACAGGCCTGTAGAGCGCCTATAACATAAGGTGTGGTTCCGGAGGCGGCGATACCGATGACGCTGTCATTTTCGCCGGGTAAATATTCATTCAGGTCTTGCCATCCTTGTTCCGTGCTGTCCTCGGCAAATTCAACGGCTTTCCTGATGGCCTGATCGCCGCCTGCGATAATTCCGATAACAAGACCCTGTGGAATGCCAAAGGTGGGTGGACATTCAGACGCATCCACTATTCCCAGCCTTCCGCTGGTACCGGCGCCGATGTAAAACAACCTGCCACCCTTCTTCATTCGGGGTAAAATAGCCGCAACGAGCGCTTCGACGGAGGGCAGGGCCATTTCCACCGCCAGGGCAACCTTTTTATCTTCGGAATTAATATGATGCAGTATTTCAGGAATGCTCATCTTTTCAAGATGATCATAGTCTGAAACTGATTCTGTAACTTTTTGGAAGGACATTACGGTACTTCAGTAAGGTTAGTAAATGGCCGGATAGGCGGCCGGGTTATTCAGGTGCATCATCTCATACACCACATCAAAAACATCTTCCGCCGAAGGCTTGGAGAAATAGTCGCCATCAGATCCATAGGCCGGTCTGTGCTCTTTAGCGGTCAGTGTACGCGGATCCATTTCGAGAAATCTGAAAGCCCTCTGTACTTCGAGTACCTGTTGCAGCATGTAGGCGGTAGCTCCACCCGGCACATCTTCATCCAGGAATACTATTTTATTGGTTTTATGCAGGGATTTCGCGATATCATGATCCAGATCAAATGGGAGCAGGCTGCGGACATCTATCAATTCAACACTGATGCCAAGCTGCATTAAATCATGTGAAGCTTCCTGCGCGACCCGTACACAGGACCCATAGGTAACCAGCGTTACATCACTTCCTTCCTGAAGTATTTCCACCTTGCCTATGGGTAAACGAAAGTCGCCGGGATTCGACATCATTTTTTCTTTGATGCGATATCCGTTTAAGGGTTCTATCACCAGGGCAGGTTCATCACTTTCAAGCAGGGTGTTATAAAATCCTGCTGCCTCCGTCATATTTCGTGGTACCAGGATATGAATACCTCTCAGGGCTCCGAGGATAAACTGCATAGGCGAACCCGAATGCCAGATACCTTCCAGTCTGTGCCCGCGCGTGGTAATGATTAATGGTGCTTTTTGTCCGCCTTTTGTCCGGTATTGTAAACAGGCAAGGTCATCGGTAAGCACCTGAATGGCATAGGCGAGGTAATCGAGATATTGTATTTCGGCAACCGGCCTGAATCCCCGCAAGGCAAGTCCGATTCCCTGTCCGATGATGGTCGCCTCTCTGATGCCGGTATCAAACACCCTGTGCTCGCCATATTTTAATTGCAGGCCGGCATAGGTTTGATTTACGCCACCGATACTGCCCACGTCCTCACCGAAAATTAATAGTTCCGGACGTCTGTCCAGTTGAACATCCCAGTTAGCCTGAAGAATTTCCCTGCCGTCCACATGTACTGCATCATCAGCATACGATACTGAGGTCACTTTTGCATCTTTTAGATTCCACCGGCTTTGACTGTATAAGTGGGAATCGTAGCGTTCAATATTTGCCTGTGTAAAGCGGTTGAACCACTGCAGCAATTGTGTTTTCTCCGGACCGTTTTCGCTTTTTAACAGTCGCAATATCTTTTTCACGCTGATATAGATATCGCGCCGTTCCGGTTCGCTGATGTCATTCAATTTTCCGGATTCAATTTCAATAAACACTTTGTTCGCACTGGAGGATGCCAGGGCTCCGAACAATGAGCAGGCTTCCTTCACCTCTTTTCTTATGGCGCCGATATGGTGTTCCCAGGCACTTTTCTTCGCGTCATTGGCGGATTTTCTGGCAGCATTCTCAATATCGTCAAGTTCCGCATCCGTGGCAATGGCGCTTTCGAGAATCCATTCCCTGAATTTCTTTATGCAGTCAAAGGCTTCCTCCCATGCCAGGCGCTCTTTGCTTTTGTAGCGTTCATGTGAACCGCTGGTGGAATGGCCCTGCGGCTGGGTTACTTCCCGGATATGGAATAGTACCGGGACATGTTGTTCACGGCATATTTTTATTCCTTTCTCGTAGGTTTCAATCAACTCCGGGTAATCCCACGCTTTCGCAGTCAGGATCACATAGCCTTCGCTTTCTTCCGTCCTTTCAAAGCCCTTCAGGATTTCGGAGATATTCTGTTTGGTTGTCTGGTACCTGGAGGGTACGGATATGCCGTAGCCGTCATCCCAGACACTAACGGCCATGGGTATCTGTAATACACCGGCAGCATTGATGGTTTCAAAAAACAAGCCTTCTGAGGTGGATGCATCTCCTATCGTACCAAAAGCCACTTCGTTTCCATTGAGGGTGAAGCCCTGCATGCGTTCGGATAAAGCGGCATTGTTTCTGTAAAGTTTGGATGCCAGAGCCAGCCCCAGCAGCCTGGGCATTTGTCCGGCGGTTGGCGAAATGTCGGCGGATGAATTTTTGCTCCTGGTGAGGTTTTTCCAACTGCCGTCAGGGTGGAGCAACCTGGTGGCGTAATGGCCGTTCATGCATCTTCCTGCTGAAGATGGATCCGCTTCCACGTCGGGATGCGCGTATAATTGGGCAAAAAATTCCTGTCCGCTTAACAACCCGGATGCGAACATAAAAGTCTGATCCCGGTAATACCCCGACCTGAAGTCACCATCATTAAAAACCCTCGCCATGGCAATCTGCGCCAATTCTTTGCCATCACCGAATATTCCGAATTTTGCCTTGCCGGTTAAAACTTCCTTCCTTCCCAGTAAACTTATCTGCCGGCTCTCATTAACCAGCCGGTAGTCAGAAAGTACCAGGGATTTGAATTCTTCAAAAGACAATTCCTTTTTACTGTATTCTTGTTGTTGTTGATTCTTCATACTATCTGGGCAGGATTTTCGGATTCACTTACCTCATAGTACAAAATTACAAAAATCCGCCGTAACAGCCCTTTTACATGCTGTGAATTTGACTTGTATTATTGTTTCATTACCAGACTATTGGTTTAACCCTTGCCCGGCATACAATTTCATATTGAAGCAGAAAGTATCGCTGGATTCCCCTGTTACTGCAACAATGGGTTGTTGTGAAAATTGCCTGCCGGATCATTGTAATTTATAAATAGGCCCTTTATGGCATAGTTGCAATATAGATGCAGCAGGCCAGTGTTGCAAAAAAAACAATCATGCAATGAATAATCACACAAAAATATCCGTGATAGTAAAAATGGCGAAGGTAACGCTCGCGATTCCGTTGGTCGTGAAAAAGGCCAAATTCACTTTACTGATATCATGTGGCTTAACCAGTTTATGCTGATAAATCAAGAGGGCGGTAAATAACAGCCATCCCGAATAATACATGATGCCCAGTGGGCCGTGGATGCCTGCAGCCAGCAGGAAAAGTGCTGAAGCAACATGCAGTTTTCGGGAAATACCAAGCGCTTTCACCGGTCCGAATATTCCGGGTATGGAATGTAATTTTAATGAAGTATCAAATTGCTCATCCTGCAGCGCATAGATGATGTCAAAACCGCTGACCCAGCAAAGTACCGATAAGGAAAACAACAGGGGTAGCAGCGAAAAAGTTCCGGTTACTGCCAGCCAGGCTCCGATAGGCGCGAGCGAAAGTCCAAGGCCCAGTACGAGGTGGCACAAAGCGGTAAAACGCTTCGTATAGGAATAACCCAGTACTACCGCAAGCGCTACAAATGACAAATAAAAACAAAGGGGATTGATAAACCATGTGGTAACAATCAGTGCAATGCTGTTGGCGATTGTAAAAAGCAGCGCGGCTTTTGAGCTGACAATTCCTGATGGAATCTCGCGGAGCCGGGTTCTGGGGTTTTTTGCATCTATATACCTGTCGGCCCATCGGTTAAATGCCATAGCAGCAGTCCGGGCAAACACCATGCATAACAATACTTTTACTGCCAGCATAACAGAAAAGTTGCCGGGATGATCGTGTATTGCAAGCGAAAATCCGATAATGGCAAAGGGGAGTGCAAAGACAGTATGAGAGAATTTTACCAGTGACAGGTAACTTTTAACCGTATGTATCACGGTGTAAAAGTAAGAAAAGCACTCTTTATCGAACGTGCTTGTCCGGGTTTTTGGAATTTTTATTTTTTGATCACAGCGTCCGCATACCTGGTGTTATCTGATAAATCAGTGATCAGTATATAGATCCCGGGACTAAGGCCCTCCAGTGAAATTTCCATTTCCATGGTGGAAATGGCAGGATGAATACTTCTGATTTTCCGGCCGGGCAAATCGAAAATAGAAATTTCTCTGACCGGCATATTTTCGGTTATGCGTACTGTTATACGGTCGTTGGCAGGATTGGGATAAATGATTGTTTGACCTGCGATAGTCTCTTCAACGGGTAAAGCCGCACAGCCGCCTATCATATTCAGGGCATCCAGTTTTCCCGCACCCCAGTTGTTATTCGGAAGGAAGTTTCCCGTAAAATTGTCACGCCTGGCGCAGAGCAGTACCCTGTTTCTGATTTCCTGCCAGGACACAGTGCTGTCTTTTTGCAGGAGAAGCGCAATGGCACCTGCAACCGCAGGCGCTGCCGATGATGTGCCACCGTCCCTGATATGCATACCTCCCTGCGCAAGTTTGTAAGGTTGATTGGCCAGGAACCATGCAGCGCTTGATAGCTTGAGTGCAGCCAGGGTAACCTCTCCCGTCGATGTGATATCTGGTTTAATTCTCCCATCACGTGTGGGGCCCCGGCTTGAACTCGCTCCGAGTGCACCTTCAATGGTCGGGAAACTCTGGAGGTTGCCGTTTACATCCAAATAGTTGTTCCGGTTAACATATTGTCCCACGCAAAGTACAACATCGCTGCACTGAAAGGAACTGCATATGTTTTGTGTGAGATCGGGTAGTTTATAGTTGACTATGGGAGGAAAAACAGAAGGACCGGGAAGTCCCGTAAAAACCATTTCGGTACTCCAAACATCATAAGAACCGTTGCCCGAAGCCATCAGCCGGAAATTATAGGACGCTGAATCTGCGTTTATATTAAAAATCATACTATAACGGTCCCCAATGAGCTGGCCATATGTTTCAATAATGGCCAGTCTGTTTCCACTCACACTCCATAGCGTATCCGTGCTTAGTATTCCGAGATGCGGCGTGATATGGGTCCAGGGTAACTGTCCGCGGTTTTCATAATTAGGGTTTATCATATCAGCAGCGATAGAGAATTGTACCGCGCTTAAGTTCGCGGTATCCGCCCAGCATTCTATATACAGTGGATAACCCCATGTGGGCCTGAACCAGGTAAAAGTGGTGTCGTTGTTGGGTTGATGCCTAAGGTGAATAGGATAATTTCCAAGATTCCCGGCGGCGGCAACCACCATTCTGCCGTTTTTAGACGTGATCATATTATCTATAGCCTGTGCCTGCAAGTCCTTGCCGTCGTGCGAGCCATAGTAAGTGCCTGCACTGATGTTAATGACACAGGGTTTGTTCAGTGAATCTGCCTTTGTAAAAATGTAATTTACGGCATCGGCAATACTGCTGAGCCAGCTGTCATCGTCTAAATTGAAATTGAGGGAAACCGCAATGATATCTGCTTTGGGAGCAGCGCCTTTAAAGGCAGGGAGGGTATCTCCGCTGGCAGTGGCAATGCCTGTTACATGGGTGCCGTGCGCGGTTTGGTCAACGTGCAATGATGCATTTCCCGCATCAATGTCGGTCTTTGAAAATTCCTGACCATAATTGTAAGGAAGCGGTGTATTTGTTGAATCCGGCAATAAATGATCCCAGATCCACAATACCCTGCTTTGACCTGTACTGTCTTTGAAATCGGGATGGGTAAAATCCAATCCGGTATCGATTATTCCTACAATTACATTTTCACCTGTATACGATTGCGTGAGAGGTGTAGCGCCTTGATGTACTAGGTCAATGCGGTTGTTAACCAGCATTTTATCATTCAGTGTTTCTATGGCGACGCGTCCTTCCTCTATTCTCTCCACCCTGGCATGACGGGCAAGGTCCATGAGTTTTCCGGCAGGTAACAGCGCCCCGCAAATATCTCCACTGCAAAATTTTACAACGCCGCCTGACTTGCTGATTTCTTCACGTATTGTGTGTATATCTCCACGGATTAATACGGAAATTTCTTCATTGCTTTTTTCCGGGTTAAGTGCTAAGGTTTTCAAGCGATAACTCAACTTGGTATCCTGTCCGCTAGCATCTTGTAGATATAAAGTCAGCAGAAGTAGTATTAGTAAACGCATCGTTTTATTTTTTTCGAGTTGAATTTTATGTCTTTTCACTGTCAATGGAAAGGGGTACATTTGCATGCCTTTCCGCTAAACAGTTCAGGAGGGAATAAAGTTACATTAATCAAGCACTTAGATATGTCTGACGATCGCAAAATTATCTTTTCAATGGTGGGGGTGAGTAAGGTTTATCCTCCTCAAAAACAAGTACTTAAGAATATTTATCTGAGCTTCTTTTATGGGGCAAAAATTGGCATTCTGGGTTTGAACGGATCCGGAAAATCCACTCTCTTGCGCATCATCGCCGGACTGGAAAAGTCTTTTCAGGGGGAGGTGGTGTTTTCTCCCGGTTACAGGGTGGGTTATCTGTCGCAGGAGCCCGAGTTGGATGAAACTAAAACCGCCCGGGAAATCGTGATGGAAGGTGTACAGCCCATTGTTGATTTGCTGAAGGAGTATGAAGATGTGAACAATAAACTGGGAGAGCCTCTTGACGATGATGCGATGAATAAGCTGATTGAGAAGCAGGCCGATTTAATGGATAAAATTGACGCCGCCGGGGCCTGGGAACTGGACAATAAGGTGGAGGTAGCGATGGACGCTTTGCGTTGCCCCGAGCCTGAAACTCCGGTGCATATTTTATCGGGAGGAGAGCGCCGCCGGCTGGCCCTTTGCCGTTTGTTGTTGCAGGAGCCTGAAATATTATTGCTCGACGAACCTACCAACCATCTCGACGCGGAGAGCGTGGAATGGCTGGAACATCACCTTCAGCAATACAAAGGAACAGTAATTGCGGTAACACACGACCGTTATTTCCTCGATAATGTTGCCGGATGGATACTTGAACTGGACCGCGGAGAAGGCATACCCTGGCAGGGAAATTATTCCAGCTGGCTGGAGCAGAAAGGGAAAAGGCTGGAGCAGGAAGAAAAAACGGAGAGCAAACGCAGGAAGACCCTTGAGCGTGAACTGGAGTGGGTGAGGATGTCGCCAAAGGCGCGTCATGCCAAATCAAAGGCGCGTTTACAGGCCTATGATAAAATGGTGAATGAGGAGACGAAAGATAAAGAGGAAAAACTGGAAATATTTATTCCGCCGGGCCCCCGCCTGGGCAGCCAGGTGATTGAAGCAGAACATGTGAGTAAAGGTTTTGGTGACAGGCTCCTGATTGATGACCTTAGTTTTTCATTGCCTCAGGCAGGCATAGTAGGCATCATAGGCCCTAACGGAGTTGGTAAAACTACTTTATTCAGAATGATCATGGGTGTTGAGAAACCCGACAGCGGTAGTTTTAAAATCGGTGAAACGGTAGTGGTCGGCTATGTAGATCAGAGTCATAAGGATCTGCTGCCCGATAAAACGGTTTTTGAGGTAATATCAGGTGGTTCCGACAACATGGTAATCGGTAACCGCAGTGTCAATGCACGCAGTTATATTTCAAAGTTTAACTTCAATGGAGCCGACCAGGGTAAAAAAGTTGGTGTATTGTCGGGAGGGGAAAGAAACAGGGTACACCTGGCCATGACACTGAAAACAGGCGCCAATGTATTGCTGCTTGACGAGCCTACCAATGATATTGATATAAATACGCTGAGAGCACTCGAGGAGGCCCTTGAAAATTTTGCCGGATGCGCCGTTATTATTTCTCACGACCGTTGGTTCCTCGACCGAGTCTGTACGCACATTCTCGCTTTTGAGGGAGATTCGCAGGTGTATTTCTTTGAAGGTGGATATAGTGAATACGAAGAAGCCAAGAAAAAGAGACTTGGAAATGTGGAGCCGAAAAGATTCAGGTATAAAAAACTCACCACCTCCTGATTTCCTGATGCCCCTGGTCTTTCTGGCCCTGGAGAGTTAATTTCAGGGAGCCATGCCATGCAGATACCCCGTTTTCTGATCTGAAATCAGGAAAAAACTTTGTAATTATTTTTGAGGAGAGGGTGCTACCGGTGATCAACTGATTTCTGTTTATTTGGGCGAATGGAGTACCTTTGCATCACCTGTAAAAATGAACATTGTTCCGGTATATGTGGATACTTCCGTAACGAAATCTTTGTTATTTACAGAAAGTAAAATAAATGATATTAAGCTGAAATAATGATGCGCCCATCCATTCCTAAAGGTACGCGTGACTTCTCTCCGGCGGATATGCTGAAAAGGAATTATGTTTTCGATACCATTCGCTCTGCATTTCGTCTTTATGGATATTTACCGCTTGAAACCCCGAGTATGGAAAGCCTGGGTACATTGCTGGGTAAATACGGGGAAGAAGGAGATAAGCTCATTTTCAAGATATTGAATTCTGGAAATTATTTCAGTTCATTTCAGGATGACAAGGATATTCTTGAAACAAAATCAAAGGGTGAGAATGTGTTTTCATCAAGAATTTCTGAGAAAGCCCTGCGCTATGACCTAACGGTTCCTTTTGCGCGTTATGTAGTGATGCATCAGCATGAAATCACTTTTCCATTTAAGAGATATCAGATACAACCGGTATGGCGGGCCGACCGGCCCCAGAAGGGAAGGTACCGTGAATTTTTCCAGTGTGATGCGGATAGTATCGGCTCTACCTCGCTGTTATGCGAAGTGGATTTGCTGCAATTGATAGATGATGTTTTTTCGAAGTTGCGCCTGAATGTGTTGGTGAAGGTTAACAACCGTAAAATATTAAGTGGTATAGCCGGGGTTTTCGGGGAGGCCGGAAGGATTACGGATATTACAACCGCGATAGATAAACTGGATAAAATCGGTATCGGAAAAGTGGAGGAGGAACTTCGCGGCAAAGGGATTTCAGGAAGTGCAATAGATGGACTACGTCCTTTGCTGATGTTCAAAGGCGATGATGCCGCAAAACTGGAATTGCTGAAATCTTTACTGAAAGATTCCGCTACCGGACAAGAAGGTATCCGGGAAGTGGAGCAGTTATTTGAGTTTGCAGGAATGAATTCGTTTAGTCATACGCGTTATGAACTTGATATAACACTGGCAAGGGGTCTTAACTACTATACAGGGGCTATCTTTGAAGTTAAGGTTAATGATGAAAGGTCTTCTCTTTCTTCCAGTATTTGCGGTGGAGGGCGCTATGATGATCTGACCGGAATTTTCGGATTGCCCGGAATGTCAGGTGTGGGTATCTCCTTCGGTGCTGACAGGATATGTGATGTACTGGACGAACTCGGTCTGTATCCTGATCAGGTATCCGCCGCTACAAAGGTGCTGGTGGTGAATTTTGGCGGAGATGACCTGCCTTATTTGTTCCGGGTGTTGAACAGCCTGCGACACGCCGGTATTGCATCCGAATTGTATCCTGACGCTGTTAAAATGAAGAAGCAGCTTTCCTATGCCGACAACCGTGGAATTCCCTTTGTTGTTATTGCCGGTACTGATGAACGAAGCGCAGATACGGTTGTGCTTAAAAATATGAAGGAAGGTTCTCAGATTACACTGCCCGTTGAAAAATTACCCGAATATCTTAATACACAAATCAAGTAAGCATGGTTCATACGGTTTCATCTCATCATATATCATTCGATCATATCAGGAAAGTAGTCGGCAAGGGCGCAAAACTGGTGCTGAGCGATGATGCCAAAGAGAGAATAGTTAAATGCAGATCATACCTGGATGCAAAACTGAGCGGCAGTAATGCCGCGTATTATGGAATTAATACCGGCTTCGGGGCCTTGTATGATAAATCTATTTCTGAAAATGACCTTGGCCGCCTGCAGGAAAACCTCGTGATGTCGCATGCCTGCGGCACCGGTGATGAACTTCCGGAGGATATTGTCAGACTGATGATGTTTTTAAAGATCCAGGGATTGAGCTACGGTAACAGCGGCGTTCAGCTTGAAACCGTGCAGTTGTTAATTGATTTTTTCAATAATGGAATACATCCTTTGGTATATGAGCAGGGCTCACTGGGTGCATCCGGCGACCTTGCTCCATTGGCACATCTCTCTTTGCCTTTAATAGGCCTCGGAGAAGTCAGGGTAAATGACGAAATCATACCCGCATCAGACACGCTGAAAAAATTTGGACTGAAACCCGTAACACTCCGCTCAAAGGAAGGACTGGCCCTGCTAAACGGAACACAGTTTATGAGTGCCTGTGGAATCTGGTGTGTCTTACAGGCCAACCGGCTGGAAAAAGCCGCCGATATGATTGGTGCCCTTTCACTGGATGCTTTTGATGGTCGCCTGGAACCCTTTCATCACCTGATTCATGAAATAAGGCCTCATGCCGGACAAATTGAAACGGCCATGCGTTTCAGACTTTTATTGAGCGGGAGCGAATTGATCAGCCGTAATAAGAAGCACGTACAGGATCCTTACGCTTTTCGTTGCATTCCGCAGGTGCATGGGGCTTCAAAGGACACGCTGAATTATGTATCGCAGATATTTTTCACCGAAATGAATTCCGTTACTGATAATCCTACTGTGTTTCCATCTGAGGATATGATTATTTCCGCTGGGAATTTTCATGGCCAGCCACTCGCATTGCCGCTCGATTTCCTGGCCATCGCTATGGCCGAAATCGGAAATATCAGTGAAAGAAGAACCTATCAGTTGATTGCCGGCCTGCGCGAGCTGCCACCGTTTTTGGTGGCTAATCCGGGACTCGACTCCGGCTTCATGATTCCACAGTACACCGCGGCCTCAATTGTCAGTCAGAATAAGCAATTGTGCACTCCGGCATCAGTGGACTCCATTGTATCATCAAACGGTCAGGAGGATCACGTAAGCATGGGAGCGAATGCAGCAACAAAACTGAGAAAGGTCGTGGTGAATACAGAGAAGATTTTAGCAATCGAATTGATGAATGCCTCTCAGGCCATGGAATTCAGGCGGCCATTACGGACATCTGGTGTCCTTGAAGAATTATTGTCTGAATTCCGGAAAGTGGTTCCGTTTGTGGATAAGGACCGCATGCTGTACAGGGATATTGCCGCGGCGGTAGCCTTTATCAGAACCTATCCTTTTGAAGAGAAAGTCAAATAAATCAATAATTGAAATAATTGTAAAATTGCACGCCGATGAAAAAAGTTGTCCTGATTATTGCACTGTTTATGTTTGCAGGCTTTGGCCTCATAGCCCAGGTTTCCAAAAAAGATAAACTGGAAATGCGTCCCTATAAACCGGGTTTTTATGATACGGATATTATGAAGGGTGTTGTTGAATTTGAAGAAAATAAAGCGCCTAAAAAAGTCAGGCCGATGTACAAGGTTGACATCAAACAGTTCGGTTGGCACCCTGTTTCGGTTGATGAGTTCAGTACCTGGTGGAAAAACGCTCCCGTTTCGCAGGGCAATACCAGCACTTGTTGGTCGTACAGTACGACTTCCTATTTTGAAACCGAAGTATACCGCTTGACCGGGCAATCGGTGAAAATTTCGGAGATGTTTACCACTTATTGGGAGTACGTGGAAAAGGCGCGTGGATTCGTAAGAAGCCGTGGAACCACCTTGTTTGATGAGGGCTCAGAAGGGAACGCCGTGGTTCGGACGTATAAAATGTACGGTGCAGTGCCACTGGAAGCTTACAGCGGATTGTTGAAAGGGCAGTCGTATCACAACCATGAAAAAATGGCCGCTGAAATGAAAGCTTACCTCCAGGGCGTTAAAGCCGCCAATGCCTGGAATGAGGACATCGTAATTACCACGATAAAATCTATTATGAATCATTATATCGGAACACCACCTGAAACCGTAAAGGTAAACGGCAGGGAAATGTCGCCGCGTAAGTACCTTAGTGATGTGTTGAAACTGAATATGGATGATTATGTGGATATCACTTCCATCATGTCAAAACCATACTGGACCCAGATAGAATATGAAGTGCCCGACAACTGGTGGCATGACAGCTCGTATTATAATGTGCCGCTGGATGATTATATGAATATCATCCGGCAGGCAGTAAGGAAAGGTCATACCGCGATGATTGGGGGGGATGTTTCTGAACCGGGTTTCGATCCCTGGAACCAGATTGCAATTGTTCCCAGTTTTGATATTCCTTCTGAGTATATTGATGAAAGCGCCCGGATGATCCGGTTTGCAAATGGAAACACAACCGATGATCATGGTATGCATCTGGTGGGTTATCTTGAAAAGGATGGAAAGGATTGGTACCTTGTGAAAGATTCTGGCTCCGGATCCAGGAATTGTGGCAAGGAGAGTAAAAATTTCGGTTTTTATTTCATGCATGAGGATTATGTTAAACTTAAAATGATGGGAATCCTGATACACCGGGATGCGGTGAAGGATTATCTGAGGAAGTTCAAGTCATAAGTTCCTGCCGATTGGGGTATCGGTATTCCTTTAAAAGGTATCCTATGCAATGAAAGCAATCTTCGCAAATAAAATTCAGTTGTTGTTTAGTGATGGAAGGAACGGCATTTTAGCGATGGAGAACACCAAAAGGAGAAATGGCGCTGGACAAGACGGATGGTGTTTTTGAGGATTTGCAAAACTTTAATCAGTCCGGATTGTTAGAAGTCATAAAAAATACACGTAGGATGAAAGGGCTGGTGTATAGAATTATTAAATATTTATCTCCTGAAAATACTATGACGAATACCTCAAATGTTAACCCGCCGGAAAGCATTTACAATATTCCGGTGGTTGATATCCAGGGAAGAACTTCAAGCCTTGAAGCCTTCCGGGGAAAAAAAATGTTGATTGTTAACACAGCTTCTGAATGCGGATACACACCTCAGTATGAGTCGTTACAGGAATTGCATAAAAATTATGGTGACAGGGTCGCTGTGCTGGCCTTTCCAAGTAATGATTTCGGTGCACAGGAACCCGGCGATGAAATGACCATTAAGGCATTTTGTCAATCCAATTATGGTGTTACATTTCCCTTGTTCGGAAAAATTCATACAATTGGTGAAAAACAGCATCCTTTGTACCAATGGCTGAGCAACCCGCAAAAGAACGGATGGAATTCGCAGGCCCCAACCTGGAATTTTTGCAAATATCTGGTGGATGAACATGGTAAGCTGCTTAATTTTTTTAACGCGGCTACGGACCCTCTGGATAAATTGATCATTGGATAGCATGGAGCCGGTCATCTCTGTGAGAGGGCTTTCAAAATCATTTGATGGCTTTAAGGCTGTCGATCACCTCGATCTGGATGTATTTAAAGGGGATGTTTTCGGATTCCTCGGACCCAACGGTGCGGGAAAGAGTACGACCATCCGCATGCTGTTGACGCTGATCAGGCCGGATAGTGGTTCTATCAGCATCTTCAATGAAGACATTCAAATCAACAGGAAAAAAATACTGAACCGTATCGGTTGTATCATTGAAAAACCGGACTTCTACAAATTCTTAAGCGCCAGGAAAAATCTTGAGTTGTTAGCCAGGTATAACGGCTTCCGACCGGCAGATAAGGAAATTGACAGTATAATTGATTTTGTTGGACTCCGGGGCAGGGCGCATGATAAAGTAGCGGGTTTTTCACATGGCATGAAGCAAAGGCTGGGAATTGCACAGGCATTGTTGCATGATCCTGAATTGATCATTCTAGATGAGCCAACCACGGGTCTCGATCCTCAGGGAATTATTGATATCCGTGAACTTATTTTATTTCTGAGCAGGGAGAAGGGGAAAACGATTTTTCTTTCCAGCCACATCTTGCATGAACTTGAACTGGTTTCTAACCGTATCGCTATTTTAAACAGAGGGAAACTGGTGGTGCAGGGAGAAATGAAAAGTCTGCTGAATGACCGTGATAAAGTAGTGGAGATAAAAGTGGACCGGCCGGATGAAGCTCGTACATATCTTATAAGTTCAGGACATGAAGTTTCATCACTGGTCGGGAGTGAGAACGCTTTGCGAATGCATCTGAATGAAAATCAGATTCCGCTTGTGATACAAGGGCTCGTCGAAAAGAATTTTCAAATTTATAGTGTAGCAACCAGGAGGCAATTGGAGGATTTATTTCTCCAACTGACACACAGCGCGGAGCGTATGGATTTTAGCGGGAAACAATAATGAATGCCCACCCGCTCACCGATGTCTTTTCAGAATATAATTCCTGAATATTTTTTTAAATTCCAGGATTATCACTGCTGAATAAAGGAGTAAGGTTTATTTTGCTGCGATCACAATAAGTCGCAACATACTCCGGTTAAAATGTCAGTTTATTCTTTTTCCAGGAAAGGATATCGATAATCAGTAGCCGGAACAAAGGTTTCTTTGATGGTACGCGGAGATACCCATCTCAGCAGGTTGATTAGAGAGCCGGCCTTGTCGTTGGTACCTGATGCGCGTGATCCTCCGAAAGGCTGTTGTCCGACTACTGCACCTGTGCATTTGTCATTTATATAAAAGTTGCCGGCAGCGTTAACCAACAACCTCGTTGCGGTTTGAATCGCATATCTATCCCTGGCCATAATGGATCCGGTAAGTGCGTACATACCTGTTTTATCCACCAACCCGCATGTTTCCTCAAAAGTATTGTCTTCGTATACATAGATGGTTAGTACCGGTCCGAACAGCTCCTCGCACATGGTAACATAATGAGGGTTGTTGGTTTTAAGGATGGTAGGTGCGATAAAATATCCTTTACTTTTATCGAATGTACCGCCTGCGATGATATCCACTTCCGGACTTGTCCGTGCTTTTTCAATATACCCTGTTATTTTGTCAAAGGCTTTTTCATCAATCACGGCATTGATGAAATTTTCAAAATCTTCGGTAGGGCCCATTTTCATGCTGCCAAGATCATTCTGCAAACCCGACTTGATTTCCGGCCATAACGAAGCAGGAAGATAGGCGCGAGATGCGGCTGAACATTTCTGTCCCTGATATTCAAAGGCGCCCCTGCTGAGGGCAGTAATTACTTCTTGTGCGTTGGCACTTGGGTGGGCAAGGATGAAATCTTTGCCGCCTGTTTCGCCCACAATGCGGGGGTAGGTTTTATATTTATGAATATTGTTTCCAATCGTTTTCCAGATATCCTGAAAAACACCTGTAGATCCGGTAAAATGAATTCCGGCAAAATCTGGATGGTTAAAGATAACCTCTCCTGCTGTGCTGCCCGAAACATAAATCAGGTTGATAACGCCATCCGGTAATCCGGCTTCAATAAAAACTTCCATCAACACCCTTGCAGAGTAAATCTGAGCAAAGGATGGTTTCCAAACTACTGTATTGCCCATCATGGCCACAGAGGTAGGGAGATTGCCAGCAATGGCGGTAAAGTTAAAAGGCGTCAGTGCAAACACAAAGCCCTCCAGTGGACGTTGCTCAACACGATTGTAAACGCCTTTGGAAGAAATCGGTTGTTGGGTATAAATTTCCCTTGCATACTCCACATTAAACCTCAGGAAGTCTATCATTTCACAGGCAGCGTCGATTTCTGCCTGGTATACGTTTTTACTCTGCCCAAGCATGGTGGCGGCATTGATTTTAGCGCGATAAGGGCCGGCCAGTAAATCAGCGGCTTTCAGAAAAACCGATGACCTTTGTTCCCAATCCATCTCCGACCATTTTTTTCTTGCCGACAGCGCGGCTTCAATGGCCATGGTAACATGCCCGGCATCGCCCATGGAATATGTACCCAATAAATGCCGGTGGTCATGTGGAGGACGCAATTCACCTTTTTTTTCGGTATGGATTGCTTTTCCTCCTATATACATAGGTACTTCTATCAACTCGCTCCTCATTGCTTCCAGTGCCGCTTTTAAGGCTTTCCGTTCGGGACTGCCGGGTGCGTAATTCAGGACAGGTTCATTAACGGCGGCAGGAACATTAAATATAGAATTAGACATACAGTTTTCTTTTAATTTCTAATCACTCGTTTCACGAATTTATCCCTGCAAAATTAACTAAAGTATAGCTAGCTTCGCGTAACATATGTTTCGAATCAGCAAACATTAACTATTTCCATGTCAGAGGTATATAATAAGTATCCGGAAATCTCCGGGAAGCCGCAAGACTTTATCAGCCTGCAGTATTCCATTACCTGTTCCCGGTGTTTATGTTCCGCTTTTCCGGTTTTAAAATCTATAACAATGGCGGAATCTCCTTTGAAAAGCACTTTGTCAGGTCTGTAAATCATACCCGATTCATCACATATTTCCATTTCATTTTCTATCCTGTACTCTTCTTCGGTCCATCCTTTTGCTTTCAGTATATCCAGGATGGCAGTAGCAGATCCGTATAGTTTACTTTTCCATTTATAATACGGCCGGTTTCCATTTTTTGACAACACCTTTAACAGGACAGTATCAAGCACAGCATTTTTATCCATTGCGGAAATAATTTCATGAATCAGATTTCCGAAAGTAATTTCATCCGAACTGAATGAATATGTTATTTGCGGTAAAATCAATGGAGGGTCATTGGTTAAGGGGAGGGTGGAAGCAGAAAAGGCAGAAGGCTCGTAAATTCCTGATGATTTACCGGCTTCTGACTGTTCTGATTTTGGCAAAAATTCACCAATGATCACATCCTTGCCTTCGCTTTCAATGAACTTTGATGCCCATTCTTCATTTTGATGAAAGACCTTGATTAAAACAGATAGCACATCATTTTCCTTTGATTTTGCCGGCCCGTACACAAATAATTTTTCTTCGGGCCTTGTAAAGGCAACATACATCAGGTTCAGGTTGTCGATGGCACTTTCTATTGCTTCTTTCAGGTAATCCTCCTTAAAATAGGATTCGCTCAGCTTCTGGGAGGCATTTACTGGTATCCTTCCGTAATTTTTAAATTCATCTTCTACACCCTGAACCCACAATATCTGTTTGATCGAGGGCGTATATTCCCAGTTCATGAATGGAATAAATACAACGGGGAATTCAAGCCCTTTGGAGCGGTGAATAGAAATGATCCGTATGGCATCTCCACCGTCCGGTAATTCAACGCTCCATTTCCTGGTCTCTGCGTGTTCATCGTACCACTGCAAAAATCCCGACAGATTGCTGTTTTTAGACTCCGCGTACTCCTGTATAATATCACAAAACTTTTGTATAAACGGATCAGTATAGTTCATTTTGGTGAGGTCAAGCAGCCGGTACAAAGCGGAAAGCAGGGGCAGTGCACACAGGGTGTCCTTCTCTTTTATCAGATGTGTCTGGGTCCAGGAATGTACTCCTGTGATTTCTTCTCTGCTAAAAGGAACCGTTGATTCCGGACTTACCTGCTGTTTTGACATAAAATGATTCACTTCAGCATGCAACAATGCTTCGTTTTTCTGTACGAGCAAACGCATACAGTTCAGCAATATTCTGATTTTTGTATGGGTTGAAATCAACAGTGAATGACTGGAAACAAATGGATGCTTTCCTTCTTCAAGCAGGAAGTCGGCGATGTCATTTTCATCGGTGCCTTTTCTTACGAGTATGGCAATGTCGCCATAAGTGTAGTTGTTGCTGAGTAAAACATTGATCTGAGCTGACATTTCTTCCAGCGCCTGTTTCTTCCAGTGTATATCGTCTGATTTTTCCCCGCCCTTTTCTCCTTCAAAAAATCTGAATTGCAGATATCCGCCATCCGCTTCTTTTTCCTTGAAGCGCTGCCGTACTTCAGCCTCAGCATAGGCCAATTGAAAAATTTCGCTTCCGCTGTTAAATTGTTGGCTGATGAAGGTAGCGGCATGAGGAAAAAATTTATTGTTGAAATCCACAATTTCTTTTTTACTTCTCCAGTTTGTATCCAGATTTCTGATATGGGGTTTTATGCCAAATACGCCTAATTCTTTACTGATTCCTTCAAGAATCAGTTGCATGTTTCCCCCTCTCCAACGGTAGATGGATTGTTTTGCATCACCAACAATCAACACCTCATTTCCGGTGGACAATGAGTTCACCAGGAGCGGCTTCAATATATGCCATTGTATGGTTGCGGTATCCTGAAACTCATCAATGAATACATGAAAGAAAGTATTTCCTGATTTTTCATAAATAAACGGCGCATCCTGATCGCCAATCGACTTACTGAGCATCCGGGTAGTGTCGGAGAGATGAAACAACTGGTGTTGCTCTCTGAATTCCTTCATCTTGTTTTCCAGCGCGGCAATAATTCCTGACTGGTAAATTAATTTCAGGGCTTCTGAAACGGATATGTACTTTGCTTTGTGGGCACTGAAAAAGGAAACTGCATCCACCAGCTGAGGATGCAATTCAGATTCGACAAAAGAAAGAAGTCTCTCTTCCTTTAACTGTTTTTTTGAAAGGAAAGCCTCTGCATTTTCCAGTGCGCTCAGGGTATATGAATTTATATTTTCAAATTCATGGAGTCCGCTTTTTTTATCTGCTATTTTGGCAAAGTAGGCCGCCGGGCCACGTGTTTTGTAGGCAAATGTATCAATGCTATACCCATGTTCATCAATGAGGCAAATGCCTTTTTTTCCGGCATTGCGCATGAAATTTTCAATTTCTTTTTTACTTTTCCTGAGCCAGGAAATCAATTGAACCAGTTTGCCTGTATCCGTAGCCGTTATGTTTGTTCCGGTAGTATCATTTTTCAGGATTTCAGCGGTCATTTTTAGTAGTTCCGATCTGATATTCCAGTTTTTACCGCTGTCAATGCGGTGCAGTAATAAGTCTTCGAGCCATTGGGTTATTTCTCTGTTCTTCCCTGCCTCTTCCAGTAACATCTCCGTCACATTTTTACATATGGATTCGGTATCCAGTTCTATTTCATATTTCAGTGGCAACAGAAGTTCTTTGGCCAGGGTTCTTGCCAGTTTCTGGAAATAACTGTCGATGGTGGAAACTGAAAATGTTGAGTAGCCATGCAAAATTTTAAGGAGCACCGTTCCTGCATTTTTTCGGAGTGTCTGTTCCTCAAAGCCGGGTAACTCTTTAAGGATAATTGAAAGATGACTGCTGGGTAATCCTTTTGAAAGGATATCCAGTTCTTTGATGATCCGGGTTTTTAATTCTTCGGATGCTTTGTTGGTAAAGGTAATGGCCAGTATCCTGTTAAAGAGCCAGGGTTTCTCCAGTACTTTTAGTAAAAACCGGTTCACCAGGGTAAAGGTTTTACCTGAGCCGGCGGACGATTTATAGATGACCAGTGCCATGCTGCCAAAATAAAACAGGTTTGTTTATCAAACAAACCTGTTATTAAATATACTATGTTTTCTGATATCTATGCCATCCACGTAGTGATAGGGTGACTTAATCAGAAAATTTATTTAACGGAAAACCCTTCCATTTTATAGGCGAATCCGATACCAAAAATCTGCCGGAATTGAGTTCTCGGTCCTGTTTTTTGGGTACCATCCGACCTTAATTTTGGAATTTTTTCACCATTTACTTCCCTGAAAAGCCCGATTTGTGTGTTGTCGTCATAAATCAACTGGGCCCCGAGTGATGCAGTTATAAATTTATTCACTTTCAGCGAGAGTAGCATTTCCCAGTTAACATCAATATTCTGAGGATCTTCCTGGTAGTTACTGAACAGGTCGAGTTTCATCATGAAATTGACGTTTGTCATGATGTCTTTCTGAAACCTGGAGTTTAGGTATGCACCCACTTCCGCGCGGTATTTATCACCCGGGTCAACGCCAAAAGCTCCGGCATCCGACAATGAATCGTCATTGACTATAATGACCCTGGCTGTTACCGGCGATAGAAACACAGAGAAGTAATCTTTGGGTTTAAAGTCAATACCAAGTGCGAGCAAAGTGAAGGCAGGGGCCGCAAATTTGGAGATGTATCTCGATGAGTCGGTTCGTGGATAATTATATCCCGGTGCAAACTGTGAACGGAAGTTAAATAACAGGGTATAATATATCCTGGCCTTATAGGCATCAAGTCCCAGTTTTGAATTAAACTCAAGGCGGTCGTCATTTTTCCTGATTTTCTCGTCGCCTTGCTGGATGATACCATAGCCCATATCAAGGTTGTTGTCCCAGGCAATTTTGCCTTTTTTGTAATTGGCAAATAAGTTGGAAAGGGCGTTTAGTGAAATTGCGTTTTGACCTCCGGCAGCCCAGTTTGTAAGACTCACCTGATTAAAATTTACATTAAACAATCCGCCGGTACGCCAGATGGTATCATTCTGTGCTTTCAATGTAAATGTACCGGAGAGCAGCAGAATCAGGATTAATATTTTTTTCATAAGCTTCGAAATGCTGTGTTGGCTGATTAGATTATTTTTTCAATAAGTCACGAATTTCTGTAAGCAGGCTTTCTTCTTTACTGGGTGCAGGAGGAGCAGCCGGTGCTTCTGCTTCTTTGTTTTTCAATTTATTCATAGCCTTTATTACTAAAAACATAGCAAAGGCAACGGCGATAAAATCTATAACGGTGGTGATGAATTCACCGTATTTGATATATACCTCCGGAACTTCTTTGCTTATGACATTGCCCGAGGAGTCCACGACGGATTTTGTCCCTTCCTGTATTTTAAATTTTAAATCGGAAAAATCCTGACCGCCTATTATTTTGCCGATTACAGGCATGACAATACCATCTACAAAAGCAGAGGTCACTTTTCCAAATGCGCCGCCTACTACCACACCAACAGCGAAGTCGATGAGATTGCCGCGCATTGCGAAATCCTTAAATTCTTTGATAAATCCCATGGCGATTTTTTTTGTGTGAGCGTCAAAGGTAATTATTAAAACATTGAGTGTTTCAGGAAAGGGTTCAAGGTATTGTATATCAAAGCCGTTAAAAAGAAATGCCACTTATGTTCAAGTGGCATTTTAAACTGTATTTGTTCGGTGTTTTATTGTCCGGCCGTTGTAGAGGCATTTGGAGGTATGGGTTTGGCTTGTACCAGTTGTTCGGGTTTCAGGCGAATGGCAATTACCGGTATCCAAACGGAATGAGCGGTATGATTGCTTAAGGCCAGCCGGTAGTAGGTAATGCCAACCGAGGGTTCTTTGTCAACCAGCGCGTAAGCTTTTAAACTTTGCGAGATTCCTGCCGCCTTTACACGCCCAACTTCTTTGTAGTTCCTGGTATCTGAACTTCTTTCAATAATATATTCTTCCGTACCATTTTCACTTGCCGTAAACCAATTGATCATTGTGTAATTGTTTTCAAGTTCGGCTGTAAAACTGAGCAGTTTCATTGGAGAGTGACTTGATTTCCCCGTTTTACGTATTACCAGGTTGTCGATTACGGGCACAGCATTTCCCTCACCGTTCACACCTTCTCCAATTAAAATATCATCACTTGATTTCCAGGTAAGCCGGTTGTTTTCTGCTGCCTGGTTGGTCCAGACGGTAACATTGTCAACCAGAATTTCACCTTTTCCCGTAGCCGGCGTATAGATAAATCTGTAGTTTCTGAATACATCATCTTCAGGAATTTCGTATGGGGTCTCTTCGTGAATGATATAGGATTTTCCGTTGATGGCGGTAAGTTTGTACTTGATAATCAGCTTACCGTTTTTCATTCCGAAATTGAAGTCTTTTCCCCGTGTGAAGAAATTTCCCGAATCTTCTTTTCGTTTGAAGTATATGGAAATATCCAGCCCATCTCCATTGAGGGCATCATTTGAAGGGATTACCATGTTTATATCTTTCAGTGCATTACCGGCACTTAGCCCTCTTGAGTTATCCACTCCTCCCGGCAAACATTCAGCGTGGATACTGATGTCCGTGGCTGATGGTCCCGCATCCGCTGCTGTGGTAGATTCGGTATCCCAACTGTATCCGAGTACAATTTCTCCGTTGTTGATCGGATCCTCCGCAAGCAGGTTTAACTGTGCCTTTGAATCTTCAACATCAGCCGCGTTGAAAATTACTGTCATGTATGCCATCACGGCCAGCATGGAGGCGCCACCAATTATCAGGGTGCCTCTTTGTAATGTACTTAATTTTTGCCTGTTTCTAGGCCGTAAGTTGTATCCCATGTCTTTCAATTAATTGGAAGTCTTGATTATTTTTTTACTGATTTTTTTATTGCCATTAACAAGTTGGAGGATGTAATTGGCGGGAGGGAGATTGTTTTCACTGGTAAATACGAAGTTGTTAATTCCTGCGTCGTCCTGTTTGGTCTGGTCAAATACAATTTGACCGCTCATGTTGAAGACCGTGATCCTTGATTCTCCCCCTTGTGGCAGCTGATAGCTCATGGTGAATTCACTGGTGAACGGATTCGGACTCAATGAAAGCAGTTCTATGTCCTGTTCCGGATTCATCCCCTTGCTTCCCTGATTCACCACCCGTACCGGTGAGTATGAGTATTTCCCGTCGAAGTCGGTTTGTTTTAGGCGGTAATACGAAGTGCCTACCAGCGGCTGGGTATCGGTAGTTTTATAGTGCAGCACCGCATTGCTGTTACCTGCTCCGTCTACTTCGTCAATTTTCTCGAATATTTTTGCATCCGAAGAGCGCTCTATACTGAAATAGTCATTGTTCTTTTCTTCGGCAGTTGCCCAGGTAAGTTCAACAACCCCGTTTTTTAAAGCGGCATTGAATTCAATAAGTTTAATTGGAAGTGATGCACTTCCCGACGAAATGACGACAGGACCCGATATATTAGACATGCTGGCGCTAATGGAACCTGTGCCACTTGTCACACCGGTGCCGCTGCTGTTGATTTTAGTAAAGTTGCTGCCATTCCAGTATTGAATGTTGAAGGAACCATGAGAAACGGATGGAGTGGTTGTGTTTTCGCTTCCGTCATACCGCAAAGTATAGTCGGCTGTTACACCTGCTGCGTTGATTTCCCACCAACGGTCAATAACATGTGTTGTGGAAACGTCAGCTCCTCCGGGATTTATATTGGTAATGGCCGCTACATTATCATTACCGGGCAGTGGGGTGTTGTCGGATCCTGTTGCCCTTGTGGATATGCTGATGTATCCCGAACCCGGGTTGTTGGTAATGGAAATACTTACGGGAATCAGTATGTTGCTGCTTCGGCCAAAATGGAACGTTAGATTTTTATTGGATGGCGTATATCCCAGTTCCAGTTTTGAAGCATTTACGGCATTGTTTTCTTCGCTTTTAACATATCCTGATGTGGCTTCAGCTGTCTCCGCCCTGAGCGTATAGCCATTGAGCTTTAATTCACCCTGTGTTAGTACCAGGGATGATCGCAATGTGGTATTTCTTTCCAGGTAGCAGTATTCATTGTCGGCTGTTCCACTGAAGTCTATCATTAAGTTTCCGTATTTGTGCTTTGTTGCATTCGCTGTGCCACAACCATAGCCTGATATTTTTTGATTGTCGGTACCATTGTAGCAGATGGTGCTGGATGCTCCCAGTTCAAAATCCATGTTTGCGGATGAGCAAATGGCAGCGTTATCAGTGCCGTCATAAAGGCCGTTGATGTGCCCTGTTTTTAAAGTGCCTCCATCCATCACAGTTATCCCGCTGTATGTGGAAAGTCCATTAGAGACAATGCTGTTATTGGCAAGGGAAAGCACTGCTTCATTGCTTATTTTCAGGAAATCGGTGCCCGTCGAAGTTCCTGATGATATTTCAAGTGGCCCTCCGGTTACGCTCACGCGGGCCTGGTTATTCAGGATGTATTTTACCTGCTGTATATGATGGTTGGTGGAACTTCTGTTGTAATTTGTATTAGATGAATTATTGAAAATCATAGTTCCGAAGTAACTGGCAGATCCTGCTCCGAATGATGAAATAGAACCCGTTCCGCTGAGGTTGTAATTTTCTCCATTGATAAAAATGCAGGCTGGACCGGTATTAGCGGTGTTATTGGAGAACATGAGGGTGCCTCCGCTCTGTGTAAAGTCACCGTTTACATAGAGGTTCGTACTGTCATCAGCGGCTAAGCTGGTGTTCGAGTAGAGATAAACGGTTCCACCGGAGATGGTCATTGCACCACTGAATGTGCAATTTGTTTTTCCGGTATTGTGTTTGATATTTAAGGTGCCACCACTGACTACCACATCTGATGAAATGGTTATGTTGGATGCACCACTGCTCTTTGACAGATATACCGTTCCGGATGAAACCGTAAATTGTCCGGCAGATGTAATGTTTAAATTGTGCTGCGTAAGTCCAAAATTTATAGTACCACCCGATATGGTTACAGCACCCATCAGATTAATACTTTCGGTTCCATAGCCCGCATTGGCCGAAAATTCAGCGGAGCCGTTGCCACTGATTGTGAGGGGGCCGTTGCAGTTCATGGTGAAGGAAGAATTGTTTTGTGTACCGCTGAGCGTTGCAAGACCGTTGCCCCTGAATATATTTCCGGAAGCGCTGTAAACAATATCCGCTTTACCTGTAATGGTCAGTGTATGGTTGATGGCTGATGAGGCACATGAGTAGGCCGTCATGAATATCCCGCCTGAAAAGTTCAGGGTATCAATGGTAATACTGCAGGAACCGGAAGTGGTAGTGGTAGCATTCCATATTCCTCTGAAATCTCCATCCGACTGACTAAATGTTCCACCGATGGTAAGGGTGCCATTGCCATTGCCCACGCCCGTAACGCCAGAGTTCCAAATCAGGTCAAAGTATCCCTGGTTACTGAAATTTCCATCAACATTTATACTCACATTACCATTTCCATCGATGATTCCATTTATTTCACTGTAGGTGCTTCCGCTTTTTGTGGTGGTAAGATTTCCCCCTATGTCTATGGTCGCGTTACCGGAACCGTTTTGTACGCCGTTGAGGTATGATCTGGATAAACTCACATTTCCGCTGATATTCAGAATAAAATTTCCGTTATGGTTATGACTCCCTATAAAGGTCGCATAGGATGTCATGGTCAGATCGCCATTGATGTTGAAAGTGCAGTTACCGGTTCCCGAAGTATAGAACCCATCGAGTTCACCGCCTGTTATATTCACATTGCCACTGTTTACGGTAAATGAACCCGGATGCGTTCCGTTAACGAAGTCAAGGTAGGAACTGCTGTTGGTGAGTGTAATGGCGCCAAGACTGGTATTGGAAATAGCCCCGGTATTATCCAGGACCACATACGCATTGGTAATAGTGAGCGTCCCCACAACGGCCCTGGTTTCAAGGCTGTTTTGCATTTGCCAGGTTCCGCTAACTCCATCTATAGTAAGGTTACCGAAATTGGATGAAACCACAGTGCCCAGTCCCACACTGGTATTGTACCATTTGTTAATCGTGATATTGGAGGTGCCTGCAAAATTTTCGATACATTTACTGAATATCGTCGCACCGCCGGAGGTGTTATCGCCGGGTTTCCATATGAAAGTACCTCCTGCATTGATAGTGAAGTTGGTGGAATTGTTAACGATAGTCAGATTCCCCGAATTTACATTCAGGGTGCCGCTGACGTTTAATCCGGTAGTACTGTTTATGGTCAGTTTTTTTGAGTTGCCAATAACCAGGCTAGCTCCGGACTGAATGGTTAGCGATTTGCACTGCCCGTTGCTCACATTTACATTCGGCGAATGTCCTGTACTTATAATGACGTCATCTGATGCCGACGGTTGACCGGATGGTGACCAGGTGGAGGGTGAATTCCAGTTGCCGTTACCGGTTGTGGTTTTTGTAACAGCAAAAGTGGTGAGGAAGCCAATATGAAGTAAGGCAATTAACGCGAGAGATTGTTTCATTGGTATAGCTTTAATAATGAAATAATTTCTAATGTCCTTAAAGTTATTCGGCGCTGGCCGTTCCTGTATTTTTTATAACAAGATCAGTGGCCCTGGAGAGTATTCTGACATTTTGTGGAGTGTCTTTACCTTTATATTCCTGGTTGTTGTTTTGATTGATTTCCTCGGGATTCAATAGCATCTTATGGTCGAGATGTATGTCTACAGACCTGTAATTGACAGCACCGCCGCTTAAATTTTGGTTCGCGTAAGTGCTTTCATTATTTGACAGGTTTACTACAATCAGGGCAGCTACCATGCATCCAAGTATTGAACTGCCCGCAATGATATATTTGGTGGTGTTTTTCTGTGTAACACGTTGCGTCATTCTCAGCTTTCGTGGGTTGGGCTTCGATTGTTTTTTCATGGATTTAACGTTTGTTATGTATACGATGCAACTGGGAATTGGTTGTAATCGGTTAAAATAAAAGCCGGGTATTTCCCGGCTTTTATTTTATATTTCGAATTCAGATTTCAGGCTTTCACAAAAGTCAGGTCCTCTACTGTGATCGTATTGTTTTCTGCCATAAGGGCGGCCCTTTCAATTACTGCTTTTAATTCACGGATGTTTCCGGGCCACATGTATTCCAACATGAATTTGGAAGCTTCTTTTGAAATCACCATCGGGTCAATTCTGTTTTGCTGGCAGAACTCCTGTAAAAATGATTTTGCCAGCAGGATAATATCATCCCCTCTTTCGCACAGTGGCGGCAGGTGAATTAAAAAGCCCTGGATCCTGTAAAATAGATCTTCCCTGAACCTGCCTTCCTTAACCTCCTGCGCCAGATTTCTGTTCGTCGCGGCAATCAGTCTGAAGTCAAGCTTTATGGTTTTATTGCTTCCTATTCGGGTGATCTCCTTTTCCTGAAGAACACGTAAAATTTTTGCCTGTAATCCCAGGTCCATTTCACCGATTTCATCCAGAAAAATTGTGCCACCATCAGCCTCTTCAAATTTGCCGATCCTGCGCTCCCGTGCATCGGTAAATGCTCCTTTTTCATGACCAAACAATTCGCTTTCGACCAATTCATTGGGGATGGCACCCATGTTTACAATTACAAATGGTTTCCGCGAGCGCTGTGAGTTGTAGTGAAGCGCTTTCGCCACCAGTTCTTTACCGGTACCACTCTGTCCTGTTATCAGCACCATCATGTTGTTTTTTTCAACTTTCTGTATCAGACGCAGTACTCGAAGTACCGCATTGCTGTTTCCGATGATGTTAGAGTATTTGTTTCTGTCGATGATCTGATCTTTCAGGAATTCAACTTCACGCCTGAGAGTAACATTCATGGAGAGATTGCGAACGGAATTTTCAATATTAGCCATCATTTGTTCATTCTTTAGAATATAGTCATTGGCCCCGTTGTGGTAACATTCAACTACTATATTTACGTCTTCCTGCCCGGAACAAATAATGATGAGTGTATTTGGGCTAACGGCTTTCACCTGTTTCATAAGGGTCAATCCATCCATGCCCGGCAGATTGTAATCAATAATGATAATATCAGGATGCTGATGCAAATTGCTGATACATTCTTCGGCCGTAGTGAAATGGGTGGTTTCAAATGCGTCGAATTTTGACAGGTTCTGACGGATCAGACTGGCTATCATTACATCATCTTCAATGAGGAATATGTTTCCTGAATTCATGTTGTTATTTTTTAATGGTTTGTTATTGCTTTTATCTCCTGCTCCAGTTCGGTAAAGGCAAGGGTACAGGTTTCTTTGATTTTCTGAATATTACCGGAGATAATATCCATGCTCTCTTTCTTTTTAGCCAGCTCTTCAATTTTTGCCGATAGGCCGGACAGATCTTTTAATCCAACATAATTAAAGGAAGGTTTCATTTTATGCGCGGCCTGCCGGATGGCTTCCCAGTTGTTGTCTGCTATGGCTTTTTCGATATCCGAAATGGAATTCGGGGTATTCTGCAAAAACATCTGGATGAACTCAACGAAGAATTGTTCATTGTTTTCCGCGATTTCTTTTAAAAAGTCGAGGCTTGTAATTTTTGATCCGGTAGTGTTTTGTTGTGTTCCTTCAGTTTTAGTAGTAGTAGTTGAAGAGCGTTCTGCACCGCCATCGCTGCCGACTTCCTGTTCAGTTACACTTTTTCCGGAAAGGGTGGCAATACGCTCCTTTAACTCGTCTGGTTTGAATGGTTTCGATAAATAATCATTCATACCTATACCCAGACATTTTTCCTTTTCACCAGCCATAGCGTGACCTGTCATGGCAATTATGGGAATTTGGTTATTGGGTGCGGGTAACTCTGATCGTATAATCTCAGTTGCACGGTATCCGTTCATTTCCGGCATTTCTATATCCATCAGGATTACATCAAATACACTTTCTGATGCGGCCTTTACAGCTTCAATACCCGTTATTGCAAACGTGGGTTGAAGTCCCCACTCCTTGAACATTTTTTCAATAATAAAACGGTTGATATCATGATCTTCCGCAATCAATACTTTTAACGTAGAGGGCAGATGTATTTGTGTTTTATGTACTTTTTTGTGGTCATCACAAAGTCCGGTACAAATTTTATAAGGAATTTTGAATGTAAAGGTGGTTCCTTCATTGGCAATGCTATCCACTTGAATGGTGCCGTTTTGCCTTTCTATAAGTTGTTTGGTGATGGTTAATCCAAGTCCGGTGCCGCCGTATTTTCTGGTGATATCATCCCCTGCCTGTGTAAATGACTCAAAAATGGAATTGATTTTATGAGGAGGTATTCCAATGCCGGTATCTTTTATTTTGAATTCGAGTACCGTATGCGTGTTGTTGGTTTCATGAGTATTAATATGCAGTGTAACGCTTCCCTTTTCGGTGAATTTTACTGCATTTCCAAGCAGGTTGTTGATAATCTGGGTTAATCTGACCGGATCGCCGACTATCATTTCAGGTAGATGCGGGCATATATCAGTTTTCAGTTCAATATTTTTTTCCGTTGTCTTGGGGATGAAAGATGCCACAGCAGTTTGGATGGTATCCTTGATGGAAAAGGGCGTCTCTTCAAAGATCATTTTACCGCTGTCTATTTTGGATAAATCCAGGATATCATTTACGATTACAAGCAAGGTGTCGGCTGATTTTCTGATCAGATCCAGATAGTTTTTTTGCTCGGTGTTTACCGGCGTATTTAATACAAATTGGGTTAGACTGATGATGCCATGAATAGGTGTCCTTATTTCATGGCTCATATTGGCCAGGAACTGCTCTTTTATTTTTGCGGATTCCTCTTTTCCTTCAATGGTGTTCATTAACTCTTCCTCATTTTTAATGAAAGAGGTAATATCGATGGCAACACCCATCATACCGTTTACTTCTTTTTGCTCATTTCTGATGGGGATGTAATTTACATCATAGTGATGGCCGTTGACTTCGGTCTTGAAGCAGGTATCCGTTTCATGGCAGGCTTTGTTAAAATCTTCCCAGCGTATTGGCAGGTCATTACCCAGATCTTTGAGGTTTTTGCCCAGAATGGATTCTGGTCGTACCGGAAGATTTAAGGATGCCTTTCCTTTAAACAATGTAATTTCTCCGTTTTTGTCAATATTGAAAAGGATGATCGGTGACTTAGCTATAATATTTTTGAGTTTAAATTCGCTTTCCAGCAGTGCTGCTTCAGCCCTGTCCGCGTCTTCTCTGGCTTTTTTAAGCTTTAGCACATACCGTAAGCTCTTGCCTATGCTGGCAGGTGTAATCTGTGTTTTTGTTAAAAAATCTGATGCTCCCATTTTCATGCATTCTACAGCCATATGAACATCTTCCTGACTGGTTACCATGATGATGTTTCCGGATGAATTTTTTGAGGTATAATACCTCAGAAAGTCCGCTCCGTTTTTCGCAGGGAAGTAATAGTCAAGAAAAATGCAGTCAAACGATGTTTTGGAGCAAGTGGCTATGGCTTCATCAATGGAAGTAGAAATAGTGATGGAGGTTTCAAGCCCCGTTTGTTTTATTGCATTTACCAGGAGTGCGATATCCGGCTGTTGATCTTCAATAATTTGAATGTTTATCATAAAGTGAAATTTATTTGTGTAAAGGGCGGGTAGTTCCGTTTTTGGATTATTGATTGATATTTTCGGGTTGTTCGCAGAGTTTCCAGTAACTGTTGAGGATAGAAACCGCATTCACAAATTTTTCAAATGACAATGGCTTTAAAATATATCCCGCTACGTTCAATCGATAGGCTTCTATTTTATCCTGGTCATCATTGGAGGTAGTCATCACAAAAACACTGATGGATTTTAATTCAGGGTCGCTGCGAAGTTCACGCAGGAATTCCAGTCCGTTCATTTTGGGCATATTGATATCCAGTAGTATGATACGTGGCAAACGGTTGAGTTTGGGTTTTCCGTTTGTTCCACGAAGTACATTCAGGGCTTCTACACCATTAAAGGCAATATGAAGCGGATTGGTAATATTGTTTTTTTTGAACGCACGTTGAACGTTCATAACATCTACACTGTCATCCTCAATGAGGAGTATGTTTAAAAGTTTTTCTTCCATTGTTATTCGATGTTAATTTGTTTTCTGATACAATTGTGGTGGGCCAGGTAAATGTGAAGCGGGTGCCGGTTTCAAGTTTGGAGTCCAGCCAGATTTTGCCTCCTTGCTCTTCAATGATTTTCTTGACGATGGATAATCCGATTCCCGTGCTTTCAACTTCATCGCGTGTGGATAAGGTCTGAAACAGAATAAATATTTTCTGATGATACTCTTCTTCAATGCCTGGGCCATTGTCTTCAATGTAAAACTGACAACAGCTTTCCAGCTGGATACAACCTATTTTGATAATTCCTTTAGGTTTGTCTATATATTTGATGGCATTGCTGATCAGGTTTCCAAATACCTGATGGAGCCGTATAGTATCTGTTTCAATAGTTGGCCATTCCCCTTCCTGTTCTATTTGTATATTGGGGGGCGGGTTTAAAAAATCAACGATTTCATTTACATAAACAGCCGTATCTATTACCTCGGTTTCTCCTTTTATTTTGCCCGCTTTGGTGTAGGCCAGGATTCCGTGTATCAGGTTTTCCATGCGCAACACGCGTCCGCGAAGCAACTGTAGGTTTTTCTGCGTTTCCGCTGATATTTTTCCTTCTGAATCTTCCTCTATCCATTCCGATAAGCTCGCGATGGCGCGCAGGGGCGCCTTTAAGTCATGTGATACAACGTATGCGAACTGATCAAGATCCCTGTTTATTTTTTCAAGATTATGGAGGTTCTTTTTGAGCTGTTCTTCGGCATTTTTGCGGTTGGCGCTCTCTTTATTGATGATTTCTAAAATCGAAAGTATATCCAACTGCGCATCTT
Source organism: uncultured Bifidobacterium sp. (assembly GCA_964534995.1). GTDB lineage: Bacteria > Bacteroidota > Bacteroidia > AKYH767-A > OLB10 > JAJTFW01. The sequence goes on along the minus strand of CAZHSC010000007.1, from coordinate 13,145 downwards.
CATTGCTGCCGATGTCCAGTTTCAGCAATCGCAGTGTTTCCATCAGTTTGGTCAGTGCCTTTCTCTGCTCATCGGTTTCCTTTACTAATTTTGAATTCAGATTCCGCATTTCTTCTGAACTGACGGCCATGGACCTTTCGATCAGTTCCCGGTCACGCTCATAGTGAGCGTAGCTTTCCCGCACCGCCTCAATGAACGATTTTACTTTCGGATCATTGGCCAGGTCACCCAGGTGCTTTTTTATTTGTCTGTTCAGGAGCTTATTCATTCTTATTTTTCACTCATTGTGGTAATGGTCATTGTTTGATTGTGTAATTCACAATTCATATACCCTTTGTTTGGTGATATTTCACCGTAGGAATAAAAGCCGGTTATAGCAGTTGTTTTTCCCAAAATCTCCCTTACTACCTCAACTTCTTCCTCTATGCGTTGATTCAGCACCAGCTTTCTTCCGACACAGCTTATTAAAATGGCAAGATCTGGCTGCTCTAACTTTTGCAATGAGTTCATGGCGGCGTTGGAAGCGCCTTCAATGAGGCGGTCGAAGTTGGCTTTCATCAGCCGGGAATAAGAGCCTTCCGGAATATTTCCCGCAAACGTCAGGCTTTGTGCATCCTCATCAATGGACAGGATAGTACGTACCACAGGTTCTTCGTTGACATTGAGCTTAACACTGAGGGGAAAGAGCAATGCGCTTCCCGGAAGTTCGTCGGAATATTCGCCCAGGTATTTTTTATATACGCTTAAAGCGGGTTGGCCGTCGAGTTCATATAGTATATTCGCAGCAGATTTTGTCACCAGACGCTCGGGCCCAAAGGGATCCCAGCCTCCCATGCTTCCATGCGATACTTTAAGATGATTTCCGTAAAATCCAACTGCAATGATTTTCCCTTCTCTGGGTTGTTCGTTGAGACCTACCAGTGTTTTTTGAAACCTGCTGCCATCACCGGCAAGGCCACCTGTAATTACCACATGCTGCGGCAGCGATTGTTGTAATCCGCTTACCAGGTCGCTTCCATTTACCATCTGTCCATCGGAAATAACCAGAATGTTTGATAAGCCCTCGTGCGAAAATTTTTGGGCAATTACCTTTCCTGCCTCCATGCTGTTCGGATAGTCCGTGATTTGTATGGATTGGGAGTTAAAACTTGTTTTATCAAATCTGATCGCGGTCAGAGATATGGTCTCATCATTTACCTGCGTGTCAATAATTTCACCGGATGTGGAGTTCATCAGTATCTCCGCCTTCGGATATTGGTTTCTGATTTCATCGTAAAATCCGGGGCTGGAAAGGAGTATGCGGCTTCCAAAAACAATTACCAGTTGATAAACACCCTGGTCGTTGATGTCGCTTCGGAGGGTCTCCCACGTTTTTTCAGGCGTCCATTTCTTTTGTTGAATTTGCATAGTACTGAGTTTTGCTCGGTGCTTGTACAGAAAATGACAGGCCATGGTTACAGCCTTAACGCAGTTGACAGCATTGAAGCCGATAAAAAATGCAGAAAACCTTACACTATAAACTGTAAGGTGTATGGCAGTAGCAAAGCAGAAAAATCAAATGTTAATCAGAAATTTGGCTTGAGCAGGTATTTGGAGTAAAAATTGTCAATTACATTCACCGCTTCTTCCGCGGTATCAACCAGTGTAAAAAGTTTCAGGTCATCAGGGTTGACATATTTTTCGGTGACAAGTACCTGTTTGATCCATTCAATCAGTCCGCTCCAGTAATCTTTACCCACAATTACAATGGGGAATTTTCCGATTTTCCTTGTTTGAATCAAAGTGAGGGATTCAAATAATTCGTCCATAGTACCAAAGCCGCCCGGCAGTACAATAAATCCCTGGGCGTATTTGATGAACATAAGCTTCCTGACAAAGAAGTAATCGAAAGTGATGCTTTTATCGGAATCAATAAATGGGTTGGGTGATTGTTCAAATGGCAACTTAATATTCAGACCTACTGATTTTCCATTGGCTTTCTGCGCACCTTTGTTGGCTGCCTCCATAATACCGGGCCCTCCTCCCGTAATAATTCCATAGCCCTCGGATGTAAGTTTATAGGCGATTTCCTCTGCCAGCGAATAATACCTGCTGCCGGCTTCCGTTCGGGCAGAACCGAAAATGGAAACGCAGGGACCGATCTTGCTCATTTTCTCAAAGCCCTCGACAAATTCAGCCATTATTTTGAAAATTTGCCAGGTGTCCTGTGCCTTAATTTCCTGCCAGTCTTTATCAGAAAATGCTCTTCTTATTTTTGCCTCGTCGGTATTCATAATCGTTTTTTCGATGTATTTATTACGTTAGTTACTGGCTAAAGTTCTAAAGCTTTGCATTTCTTTTTTAAGATACTGAGCAGTAACAGAAAATTTATTTTTAATGATTTCTTCAGGGGTTCCTGTACAGAGAATATTGCCGCCCCGCGACCCGCCTTCCGGACCAAGGTCAATGATATAATCTGCCATACGGATTACATCCATATTATGTTCAATAACAAGAACCGTATTTCCCTTGTCAACAAGTTTATTTAATACATCCAGCAGGATACGTACGTCTTCAAAATGGAGCCCGGTGGTAGGTTCATCAAAGATATAAAAGGTGTTGCCGGTATCTCTTTTCGAAAGTTCAGATGCAAGTTTTACGCGTTGTGCTTCTCCGCCTGAAAGCGTGGTGCTTTGTTGTCCAAGGGTAAGGTATCCGAGGCCCACCTCCTTCAGGGTTTTGATTTTATGCAGAATTCCCGGCATGTTCTCAAAAAAATCTACTGCATGATCAATGCTCATATTCAACACATCACTGATCGATTTGCCACGGTACCGTACTTCCAGTATTTCCCTGTTGTAACGTTTTCCATTACAATTTTCGCAATGCACATATACATCAGGCAGGAAGTTCATTTCAATGGTCCTCATACCTGCACCCTGGCAGGTTTCGCAACGCCCTCCTTTAACATTGAATGAAAACCAACCGGGAGGGTAACCTCTTACTTTTGCTTCATTCAATTGAGAGTAGAGGGTACGTATATCACTGAATACCCCCGAGTAGGTGGCCGGGTTGGATCGGGGAGTCCTGCCAATAGGGCTCTGATCAATTTCTATTACCTTATCAATATGTTCCAGACCTTTAATGGATTTGTAAGGCAAGGGCTTGGTTTGTGAGCGGTAAAAGTGTTGATTGAGAATAGGGTAGAGGGTTTCATTGATGAGTGTTGATTTTCCGCTTCCGGACACACCGCTAACGCATATGAATTTGCCAAGTGGAAATTCAACAGTGATATTTTTCAGGTTATTTCCCTTCGCTCCGCTGAGTACAATGGATGATCCGCTTCCCGGTCTTCTTTTGCCATGCCTGATCTGCATTTTACCGGATAAATAGCGGCCTGTAAGGCTGTCTGAACGGGTAATCATATCCGCATCCCCCGATGCAACCACTCTGCCGCCATGTATGCCAGCACCGGGGCCAAGATCGATGATGTGATCTGCGGCGAGTATGGTTTCTTTGTCATGCTCAACTACGATCACTGAATTTCCGATATCCCTGAGTTCCTTCAGGGATTGTATCAGGCGTGTATTGTCACGCTGGTGTAGACCAATGCTGGGTTCATCCAGGATATACATGACACCTACCAGTTGCGATCCGATTTGCGTGGCCAGGCGTATGCGTTGTGATTCTCCTCCTGAAAGCGACTTCGAACTCCTGTTAAGTGTAAGATAATCCAGGCCAACGTCAAGCAAAAATTTGATTCGCTTGGAAATTTCCTTTAATATTTCTTTCGCGATGATGAGTTGCTTCCTGTTTAATTTTTTTTCAACGGAAAGGCTCCATTCATATAGCTGAAGTATATCCAGTTCCGCCAACTCCGCGATGTTTTGTCCGTCAATTTTAAAATACAGCGATTCTTGTTTTAAACGGGAACCTTTGCATCCGGGACATGTTTTATATGTCATAAATCCCTGTGCCCACTTCTTCAACCGTCCTGATGAGCCATTGTCCTCCATTTGCGAAGCAATGAAACTGGCTATACCTTCAAAACTCATGGTATGACTGTTTACCTGTCCGGAAGTAAAATCTTTGTCAACCGCAAAAATTTCATTTGAGCCGTAAAGAATAATATTCAATGCTTCCTCCTGAATATCTTTAATGGGTGTACTTAGCGTAAATCCAAAGTTTTTACCAATAGACTGGACTTGTTGAAATATCCAGTTGTCCTTGTATTCACCCAGTGGGGCTATTCCGCCTTGCTTGATACTTTTTGAAGGATCCGGTATAACTGATTTTATATCAATTTCAGGGATGGTACCCATGCCATTACAGGTGCTGCAGGCACCATAGGGTGAATTGAATGAAAATGTATTGGGGGCAGGTTCATCGTAGGAAATACCTGTGGAAGGACACATCAGGTGTTGACTTAAGTGACGCACTTTTCCACTTTTTTCATTCAGCACCATCATGGATCCTTTGCCCTGCTTTAAAGCGGTTTTAATACTTTCAAATATGCGGAATGAATTGTCCTCATTTATTTGCACTTTGTCAATTACAAGTTCAATGTCATGCGTTTTATATCTGTCGGCCTGTAATCCTCTTTTAATTTCTGTTAGCTCACCATCAATTCTTACCCTGAGAAAGCCCTGTTGTGCAATTTGCTGGAATAATTCGCGGTAATGTCCTTTTCTTCCTTTTACAACGGGTGCCAGTATTAAAATATTTTCATTTTCATATTGTTTCATCACTACCTCACGGATCTGATCATCCGTCATTCGTATCATTTTTTCGCCGCTGAGGTAGGAATAGGCATCCGCCGTCCTCGCAAACAGCAAACGCAGGAAATCATAGATCTCTGTAACTGTGCCGACGGTAGAACGTGGATTGGTATTGGTTGTTTTTTGTTCAATGGAAATTACCGGACTCAGACCTTTTATTTTATCGACATCCGGTCTTTCCATATTCCCCAGAAACTGTCGTGCATACGACGAAAATGTTTCCATATAACGACGCTGTCCCTCTGCATAAATAGTATCAAAAGCCAGTGAACTTTTCCCACTGCCACTTAAACCGGTAAGAACCACCAGTTTGTTTCTTGGAAATGTAATATCAACGTTTTGCAGGTTATGTACTCTGGCTCCATATACCTCCACCCATTCTTCTTCGGATAATTTCATAAGGAAACCTTACAATTAATAAGGAACTGCAAAGGTAAAATATGATTTCAAGTATTTGTAAAGTTAGCATTATCAAATAATTGCGTTAATGGCTATGTTGAAATCCGTTTAAAATGCATTGTTTCTTACAAATGAAATGATATTCTTTTTAAGGTTAAATAGTTAATTCTTTATTTATAAATTATAGCATGCTTGGCAACATTACAGGGAGTCAGTCGTATGAAGGCTATATGATTTCTGTTAAGGTTCCGTTTGTTAGCTGTTTCAATTTAAGAAGCCGGACAATCTTCCTGTTGGTGTGCATCATATTATGGGCATCACAGGTAAGCAATGCGCAGAATGTTCAGTCTTCCTTTACGGTGAGTGCATTGCAGGGTTGTGTTCCTTTTAATGTTCAGTTTACCAATACATCCGTAAACGCTGTTTCTTATCAATGGGATTTTGGCAATGGGAATACCTCCACACAGGTTCACCCCGGAAATGTCTATACTGTAGCAGGTACCTATTTGGTTTCTTTAACAGCTTCCGGTTCTTCAGGATCGCAGGATGTTTTCACTGTATCGCTTACGGTGCATCCTAAACCGGTAGCTCAGTTTTCTGTTTCGAATAGCTCCGGTTGCCAGAATAGCCAGGTGTTTACATTTCAGAATTTATCCACTTCCTTCGATTCCTGCATTTGGGATTTTGGTGACGGAACTACCAGTAATCAATGGCACCCTCAACATATTTATAGCATACCCGGAATTTTTAATGTTACCCTGGTAGTGTATAACCGGCAGTTCGGTTGCAGCGATGTTAAGGTAATGCCGGCAGTGGTAGATGTTTATCCTTCACCCACCGCGGTCATAACCGTTAATGATACTTCCACCTGCAATCCGGGGTTTAGTTTCCAATTCAATGCATTAATGTCAAATGCAGTATCATGGACCTGGATGTTTGGTGACGGCAATCAGTCAAACTTATTGAATCCCTCTCATGTGTATGCTGATACAGGCTATTTTGATGTGGGCCTTGTTATGACCAGTTCCAACGGATGTACCGATACAGTACTTATGGATGATTTGGTGCATATCAAATGGAACCCGGTTCCAGTCGTGACACTGAGTGCAGATAGTGGTTGCATTCCCCATTACCTGGCTATGCAAACCGCGTACTATCCGCAAACCGGTTATCAATGGGATCTTGGCAATGGGATTACAAGAAATGGTTCAAGTGTATATTATACTTATGCAACAGCCGGAATATTCCCGATAACTTTAACTGTGAGTTATTCGAGCGGATGTCAGCAAACGGTAAGCGCAGGTCCGGTGTATGCTTTTGACCGTCCTGTATTTACCTATGGCATGACCAATAATAATGGATGCGCTCCATTAACGGTGCAATTTGTTAATAACAACGCTGCGGCTAATTATACCTGGTTATGGGACTTTGGAGATGGAACCACTTCTGCTTTACCGGTACCCACACACACCTATTCTTCCGCGGGTATCTATCAGGTAAGCCTTACCGCAACCAGTCCTTCGGGATGTACTCACGGTTTTCCGCTAAGCGATAAGGTCCGTGTATTCGCACCCAGTGCTGCCTTCACTGCCGACCTCATCAGCGGTTGCCCGCCGTTGACGGTAAATTTTACCAATAATTCATCAGGGGCAAGTAGCTTCTTTTGGGATTTCGGCGATGGTACTACTTCCACAGTACAGCATCCTTCCCATGTGTATGTAAGCAACGGTACCTATAGTGTATCATTGATTGTAACTGATGCAACAGGCTGTTCGGATACCCTTGTATATCCTTCTTTGATTCAGGTTGCTCCAACTGTGGTCAATTATCAGGTGCCTCCACCCATCAGCGGCTGCGCCCCGCACCCTGTAAATTTTTCTGATGCCTCAGGTGCCAGTTCCTTCTTATGGGATTTTGGCGATGGTAGCACTTCAACGTTAGCAAATCCTTATCATGTGTATACTGAACCGGGGGTTTATGTTGTATCACTCACTACCTGGATGGTGAATGGAGGATGCGAGCAGCATATTCCCGTATTTCAGACGTTTATTATTGACGGAGCAGATCCTGGCTTCACCTATTCAATAAGTCCGTGCCCTCCTTATCAGGTTTTTTTCAACGATACCTCACTCAACGCATCAGCATGGCAATGGACTTTTGGTGATGGTGGCAGTTCTTCCCTTCAAAATCCGGTTCATGCCTATCCCGGTCCCGGTTCGTATAACGTTTCGCTCACCGTAACAACTCCCGGTGGATGCATCACCACACTTCAGGCAAACAATGCAGTGCAGATCAGCGGGCTGGGAGCGAGCGCTTCGGCGTCGACCATCGATACAGTTCCCCCCCTGCATGTGCAGTTTCAGGCCAATTCCAGTGGTGCCACCTGGTGGTTATGGAGCTTTGGCGACGGAGATTCATCATCGCTGGAAGACCCCTTACATGTTTATCAGACCGCAGGACCCTTTGTGGTGACGCTTACACTGGGCAACGACAGCTGCTCCTATACTTATACATATCCGCCTATTACTTTTGGCTCCTCATTTGGGTCGGGAGGGGGCGGACTGGGAGGTCCACCACCACCACCACCACCCAGAGTTTATAATTGCGCCCCGTTTACAGTTAGTTTTAACAATCCTGATCCTTATGCCTCTGCCTGGCTTTGGGATTTTGGCGATGGAACCACATCATCACTGGCCTCCCCCGAACATATTTATACCGACAGCGGTGCGTTTGTAACCACCCTGTATTTATTTTACGGGGCAGGTGTAATAGATACGATTATTTATTCGGATACACTGTATGTTGTTGAACCCATCACTGATTTCAACATTTCGACAACCAATCTGTGCAATGGGGTAATCGTTACAGTTCAGTCTTTTGCACCGGCTCTTTCCTATGACTGGGATTTTGGAAACGGAAATTCTTTTAACACACCCACCGCTTCTAATACCTATCCCAACATAAATGCCAGTTATATGGTAAGCCTCAATGCGGTGGATACCAACAATTGTCCTTCTTTCGTGGCTAAATCTTTTGCCGTGAATGCAACCAGCCCATTAAGCGCAAATACCCGCCGTACCTGCGCTGGCGATTCTGTTGCATTCGATCCCGGCAATGTAAATTATGCTCAGTACCTATGGGATTTCGGCGATGGGATTGTTTCTTCAACCCGAAATCCATTGCACGCTTATCAGGACAGCGGTTTGTATGCAGTAACATTAACAGTAACGGATATTAATGGGTGTCAGCTTACTTTCAATCTGGCATATTCTATTGAAGTATTTGATCCGGTAGCCGGCTTTACTTTTACTCCTCCGCTTACCAACTGCACAACTTTGTATGCGGCATTTACAAATACTTCAACGGGCAGTAATTCCTGGTTCTGGACCTTTGGAGATGGTACCAGCTCCAATCAGTTTGAACCCACCCATACCTGGTCAACTCCCGGTTATTATGACATTACCCTGATTGCTTTTAAAAATATCTGCCGGGATTCACTTGTTTTGAATGACGCGGTTTATGTAAGCGACCTGGTGCCTTCTTTTAACTACAACATCAGCTCGGATTGCGTACCCGCAGTAGCATCCTTTACTGATCTGAGTATGGATGCAGTAAAATGGCATTGGGACTTTGGAGATGGTGATACCTCTGATTTGCAGCATCCGGTCCATATTTACCTGAGTAACCCCACTGATTCTATAACCCTTACCGTTACCGATATTAACGGGTGCGTGAAGTCCGTTTCGCTTCCATCTCCCCAAATTACTTCTGCTTCCTTCTCGGTGGGGCAGGATGGAGGTTGTGTTCCCTTTACAGTTGCCTTTAATGACTCAAGTACAAATGTGAGTGCCTGGGAATGGCATTTTGGAGATGGGCAGACTTCCGTCGTACCGAATCCTTCGCACGTTTATATGGCGGATGGTTTTTATTCAGTTACCCTCATTGTGAGTTCGGCCGGTGGATGCAAGGATACCCTCAGCATCGATTCCTTGATTGAGGTAAATACACCCATTGCCGCTTTTGTGGCTGACAGCATCACAGGTTGTTCGCCCTTGCTTGTAAATTATGCCGATCAGAGTACCAATGCAGTTTCATGGTTATGGGATTTCGGTAATGGCGGAACTTCAGGTAATCAGTTTCCGTCATTAATATACACTACACCCGGTTATTTTGATGTTGAATTGCTGGTTGAAAATAAATTTGGATGCAGGGATTCTGTGACCCATGACAGTTTGATATACGTACAGGGACCCATTACTACTTTTTCTGTATCTTCTGTATCGGGATGTGCCCCTCTCCATATTGTTTTTAACAACACCACACAGGGTGCAGTGGCCTGGGAATGGAGTTTCGGCGATGGTATCACGGATTCTGTTGAGTTTCCGGTACATGTCTATCAGGATCCCGGAACCTATACCGTTACTTTATTTGCCTATGACTCGATAGGATGTTCAACTATCTTCACCTATCCGGTACCCCTTGCCGTTGGCGCGGCTCCGGTACTCAACTATACGGTGGATGTTACAACAGGTTGTTCGCCTTTGCAAATACAGATAAACAGTTCCGCTTCACAGGCAGACAGCCTTGTTTGGGATATGGGTGACGGTACCCGGTTACAGGGAGATAACCCTGTTTATACCTATACGCAACCCGGTGATTATATTATTTCACTGATCGCATATACTGCAGAGGGTTGCTCCGACACGCTGGCCTATGTGGATACTATTCATGTGTATGCTCAGCCGGATGCCCGGTTTACTTCCGACCTGACACAGGGCTGCAGCCCGGTACCTGTTAATTTTACTAATTTATCTTCGGGTGTTTTAAATCCGGTATATGAATGGGAGTTTGGAAACGGGATCACATCTTCTCTTGAAAACCCCAGTTTTGTATATGTTAATTCGGGTATATACAGCGTTACATTAATTGTTACGAACAGTAATGGTTGTTCCGATACAATTTTGAAAACAGACTATATTGAAGTGTTCGACCAGAACCCTCCACCCATTACCAGTCTGTATCATGTTACAGTGAATGCACCGGATGATGTGTTGCTCGAATGGCAGTTATCCAATGCCCATGACCTCGATTATTATGTGGTTTACCGTTTCGATAACATGACCGGCGTTTATGACAGTATCGCACAGGTATTTCAGACGAATACAGGAATCAATGGCAACATCCCTTATTACAATGATAATTCGGTAACAGCCACTGCAAGTACATACAGCTATAAAGTACAAAGTGTTGATAAGTGTGGGCTTCGTCAGGACCTGGCAGTACTGGAAGCGCATGAAACTATTTTACTGCATGCTGCCAGCGCGCACCAGCAGGTTTCATTACAATGGAATCTATATGGTGGTTGTCAGGTTCTGGGATATGATATTTACCGGAAGGACCAGAATGGTCTCTTTCAATGGCTGGGATTTGTGGATAGTACTACTACTTCCTTCATCGACAGTACTGCTGCATGCCCTGTTGAATACACCTACAAGATAGTGGCCGCATCGGTTTGTGGCAATCCTCTCTATACTTCTTCCAGTAATGAAGCTTCGGCTACACCTACCAGTGATATCGGTGATCAGTTTGTGGATATTGTACGGTCAACGGTGGTGGATGACCAGTTTGTACTGACCGAATGGGCGGCTCCTGCTATACTTCCTCAAATGGTTGACCGTTTCGATATTTACCGGTCAACGGACCAGATGAATTACCAGCTTATTGCCAGTGTACCCAACACCGCGCATGAATATTCTGACTTTGATACGGACGTGGATAATCAGGAGTATTATTACAAAGTAATCACGCAAAATATTTGTAATGTAGCTACCAGGGAAGGCTTGAATGGTTCGTCTGTTCTGTTACAGAAACTGGAAGTGGGCACCGGATATATCCTGAAGTGGACAAAATACCAGGAGTGGTTTACCGGAGTCGAAACCTATGTGGTTGAGAAACTGAATAGCATGGGTATGTGGGAAGAAGTTCAGCGTCTTCCTGGTGATATCACTGAATGGGAAGAGAAGTGATTTTTCTTGCTTTTCTGATGGAGACATTCAACTCATAACCCACAAGGAGCACAAAGGAGTTGATATAAATCCAAATCAGGATTACGATCAGGGTACCAATGGATCCATATACTTTATTATACTGGCCGAAATTGGTAATAAAATAATTAAAGCCAAGTGAGGTAAGCACTATCAAAAGTGTAGCGAGTGATGATCCTGCCGAAATAAATCGGAGTTTATCGTGTTTGGAAGGCCCATAGTAATACAGCAGGGAGATAGCGGAGAAACACAGGGACAGCAGAATAATCCATTTGCCGATGGACAATAATGTCAATTGGGCGGAACTGGCCAGGATATTTTTTTCTTCCAGGTAATAATAAATAAATTCGGAGGTAACGATAAGTCCGATGGCCAGGAAAACGAGGAAGGCAAGAGTTATGGTCAGTGCAATGGCCATCAGCCGGAATTTCCAGGCTGAGCGCTGTTCCTTGCCATGATAACTTCTGTTGAACCAGGTCATCAGGGCCATAATTCCATCTGCCGAAACAAAAAGGGCAAAGAGAAATCCGAAGGAAAGCAAACCTCCCCGTTGGTGAAGAATAATATCTTCAATCGTTTCCTGCGCCGCTTCAAATGTATTTGCCGGTAGTAAATCCTGTAAAAGTGCCAACAGCCTTTCCGGAAAGGATGCTACAGGGATATAGGGAATCAAAGTAAAAATGAAAATGATGGCCGGGAAGAGCGCCAGGAAAAAACTAAAGGCCAGTGACCTTGCCCTTGTTTGCAGTTCCTTTTCGCTGAGCCTTTTGATGAAAAAATCTCCTACCTCATACAAGGGCAATCCTTCAAACCCGGGCAGGCGCAGGTGCCTGGATATTGTAATCAATGGTTTTACCGGCCAATTGTTTAAAATGAAATCAAGAATCCTGTTCTTACTCATTTCATTATTTTAAGACTCAGGTCGAGACTTTTTACCGAGTGTGTGAGCGCACCTACCGATATGCAGTCAACTCCTGCAAGCGCATATTCACGAATATTACCGAGTGTGATGCCACCGGAGGCTTCTGTCTCCGTTTTTTGATTTACTACTTCCACCGCTTTCCTCACCAGTTCCGGACTGAAGTTATCAAACATAATCCGGTCGGCAATTCCGGGTATGAGTGCTTCTTTCACTTCCGAAAGATTCCTTGTTTCAATTTCAATGGGGAGATTCAGTTGATTGGACAGGTTATATTTTTTCGCTTTCTCCAGTGCAGGTATTATTCCGCCTGCACTGTCAACATGATTATCTTTAATAAGAATCATATCAAACAATCCAAAACGGTGATTCGTTCCTCCTCCGATTTTAACCGCTTCTTTTTCCAGCGCCCGGAGCAGAGGAGTGGTTTTTCGGGTATCCATAACTTTTGCATGGGTGCCGGCTACCGCCTCCACGTATTTTCGCGTGGTGGTGGCTATACCACTCATTCGTTGCAGACAATTCAATACTAAGCGCTCCGCTTTCAAAATACTCTGAACGGAACCCTGTACGCTAAAAACGATTTCGCCGGCGCTGACGGTGTTTCCATCCGCTTTTTCACAGTTGAAAACCAGGGTGTCGTCCACCGCATTGAAAATTTGTCGGGCCAGTGTAAGTCCTGCCAGTATACCCGGTTCTTTCGCCAGCAAGCGTGCAGTACCTGCCTTGTTTACATCAATGGTAGATAAGGAAGTATGATCCCCGCTGCCAATATCTTCAGCCAACGCTTGCCTGATAAATTGTAAGACATCCATAATTTGCAAAAATGGGAATTTAACAGGCATTGTAACCGTATTATCCCTGTTTTTTACTCCTTAATTCATAAAAAAAGGCTGAAAAAATTTTTCCAGCCTTCCTTATAATTATAATTCCTTTATTCTTTCATAAATCTTAATTCCTGAATGATCGCATTCCCACCCTGTTGTTTGATATAAAAATAAGTCCGGTAACTAACGCCCTGGTTGG